>DATJAO010000073.1:0-10882 GCA_035516175.1 Nitrospirota bacterium | reverse complement strand
TTATCATTCTCGAAACTCCACGATGATTCATGCCAGAGATGGAATATAATGGCGAGTCCCCGTACCGATCTGATCTGTTTACCCTGATTGAGTACACGGATGCCCAGGTCGTTGTCCTCAATTGAACCATCGAGAAAGTCCTCATCGCATCCATTGATTGCCATAAACAGGTCCTTATAGAGACTAAAGTTGCATCCCCAAACGCCATCATTTGTGATCCTGTCCCGATGTGTTATGTGCCTCAGATACCGGTTCCTGATAATAATCGCTTCTTCCACTTTGCGGGATCTGCTCATGGCAGCATCCCAGAGTAGTCTCAGGTTGAATGAGTTTAAGATTGTGCCGCTATCGATGAGCCGCTTGGTCAGTTCCTTCCCAATCTCAACGCGTTTGCCGCTCAGGATTGCATCAGGGCTACTGTTTTCCACGTGAGACCGGATAAAATGCCTGTGTGCCATGCAGTCGCCGTCAATGAAAATCAGATAGTCTGCGGTAGACTGGCGCACCGTTTCATTCAATATTTTCGGCTTTCTGAAGCCGATGTCCTCGTGCCAGACATGCTTGACCGGGAATACATGCTTGAGCTTCTCCTGCATTTCGAGCACCGTGTCGCGTGTTTCCGCAGTGCTGCCGTCATCGGCTATCAAAATATCGTATGGCATAATACTCTGCGAGGCAAGGCTCAATAGGCAGAGTTTGAGGGCCTTAGGTCGGTTATAGGTTGGAACGATTACAGATATTTTCATATAACAACACTCTTTGAAATAGATTATAGAACGAGTTACATTGGTTTAGGAAAGACTGCAGCAGAGCCGTTACTCATCAGATCATCGTCTTTTCCATATCTATCCGCGTGATACGAACTCCTGACGAGCGGTCCAGAAGCTACGTGCTTAAACCCCATGGCCATGGCTTCATCTCTGAGCATTGCGAATTCATCGGGATGGTAGTATTTTTCTACCGGCAGATGGTTCTTCCCGGGTTGGAGATATTGACCGAGCGTCAAGATGGAGCATCCTATACTTTGGATGTCCCCCATCACCTTGCGTACCTCGTCCATACGCTCTCCAAGCCCGAGCATAAGCCCTGTTTTCGTAATAGCACCGTATTTTGCCGATTTCGCTAGCAAATCAAGAGAACGAAGGTAGTCGGCCTGAGGTCGTACCTTCGCATAAAGAGATGGTACAGTCTCGAGATTGTGATTGAGGATATCGGGGTTTGAGTCGAGAACGATCAGAAGAGATGCCTCAGCACCCTGGAAGTCGGGGACCAGAACTTCGACCCTGCAACCGGGAGATTTGGCGCGTATCGCTCTCACAGTTTCCGCGAAGACCCCAGAGCCTCCGTCTTCGAGGTCGTCCCTCGTAACCGAGGTTAGTACGGCGTACTTAAGTTTGAGGGCCGACACGGTTTCGGCAACACGGGTAGGTTCTTCCGTATCAAGCCCCTGCGGCCTCCCCTTCGGGACATTGCAAAACCTGCATGCTCTGGTGCAGACATTACCGAGGAGCATGAATGTGGCTGTTCCCGCATTCCAGCACTCTGTCAGGTTCGGACAGGCTGCGCTCCTGCATACAGTGTGAAGCCTGTTTGCCCTGATCAGGCTGTTTACACGCTTGAACTGGCCGCTTGTTGTCAGGCGGACCTTGAACCACGGCGGCAACCTCATGGATCTCTCATGTGCCAGCATCATGGTTCTCTTTGAGCGCATTCTTGATCACCTGGTCGATAGTATCGACAAAGATGAAGTTCATCTCCTTGCGCGCGTCCTCGGGCACGTCCTCCAGGTCGTTCTTGTTTTTTTCCGGCAGGATCACGGTCTTGATCCCCGCCCGTTTTGCCGCGAGCACTTTCTCCTTCACTCCACCGATCGGCATGACCTTCCCGCGGAGCGTGATCTCTCCGGTCATGGCCAAGTCGTGTTTGGCAATCTTCCCCGTCAGCATTGACACGATGGCAGTAGCCATGGTTACGCCAGCTGACGGCCCGTCCTTGGGGATCGCCCCTGCCGGCACGTGGATGTGGATGTCGGTCTTCTCGAAGAAATCCTTGTTGATCCCAAGGGTTTCCGCCTGCGAACGAACGTATGAAAGCGCGGCCTGTGCCGATTCCTTCATTACGTCGCCGAGCTGTCCGGTGAGCGTTAGCTGCTTGTTCCCCGGCATCTTTGTTGCCTCAACGAAGAGGATGTCACCTCCCGTCGGCGTCCAAGCCAGTCCCGTTACCACGCCCGGCCGATCGATCATGATGGCCGTTTCTGCGAAAAATCTGGGATTCCCTAGATAATCGTGCAGGTCCTCAGCCCTTATCGTAATAGGTGTCGATTTCCCTTCAGCGATGGATTTAGCCACCTTGCGGCAGACGTTTGCGATCTCGCGCTCAAGGTTCCTGACGCCTGCCTCGCGCGTGTAGTCCTTGATGATGCTTCTTAGAGCTTCTTCCTGGATCACGATTTCTTCAGGTCTGAGTGCGTTCGCCTTGATCTCTTTGGGTATGAGATACTTTTGGGCGATGTTCAGCTTCTCGTGCTCGGTGTAACCCGGCAATTGGAGCACTTCCATACGGTCGAGGAGCGGCGGCGGTATGGTTTCGAGCTGGTTCGCCGTGGTAATGAACATGACCTTTGAGAGATCGAAGGGCACATCGAGATAGTTGTCCCGGAAGTCCTTGTTCTGCTCGGGATCCAGCACCTCGAGGAGCGCGGAAGACGGGTCACCGCGCCAGTCCGCGCCGATCTTGTCTACCTCATCGAGCATGATGACCGGGTCCCTCGTCTCTACGCGCTTGAGTGCCTGGATGATGCGGCCTGGCATGGCGCCGATATAGGTTCGCCGGTGACCGCGGATTTCGGCCTCGTCGTGCATTCCGCCGAATGACTGACGCATGAACTTCCTGCCCAGAGCCCGGGCAATGGACTGTCCCAGAGAGGTCTTGCCCACTCCTGGAGGGCCTACAAAGCATAGGATGGGTTCGCGCGTCTTTATTCCCTCCTGAGCGCCGCGTTCTTCGCCCAGCTTTTTCACGGACAAATATTCCAGAATGCGGGTCTTGACCTTTTCAAGGTCATAATGGTCTTCATCGAGTATGATCTTGGCGTTCGCGATATCGATGGCCGTTGCCGAAGTTTTATTCCACGGGAGGCTCGTCATCCATTCGAGGTAGGTCCTTATGACCGAATATTCAGGTGACGCAGCAGAAAGCTTTTCCATACGCCCGAGTTCTCGTTTGGCCTCCTTCTCGGCCTCAGGCGTCATCTTGGCCTGCTCGATCTTTTCACGCAGGTTTTTAATCTCTGATCCTTCGTCGGTTTCTTCGCCGAGTTCCTTGCGTATGGCAGAAAGCTGTTGTCTGAGCAGATATTCCCGTTCGGCCTTCTGCATTTGGTCGCGTGCCTGGCCCTGGATCTTCCTGCCGAGCTCGAGTACTTCTACCTCGCGGTTCATGTACTGCATGATCTTGACAAGCTTATCATGGACCGAGTCGGTTTCGAGTATCTCCTGACGCTGTGTCAGATCGAGCCGGATGTTTGTCGCAATAAGGTAAGCGAGCTGGCGCGGGTCTTCGATGTTGAGAGCTGCGGCGGAAAGCTCTTCCGGCATGTTCGGCGTGAGTGACACCATCTTCTGGAAGACTTCGGACGCCCCGCGCATGAGCGCCTCGAGTTCCACAGACTTCTCGGTAGTGTCCGGCAGAGCCTTGACCCTAGCCCTAATGTAAGGTTCAGTCTGCAAAAACTCGGCGATGCTGATGCGCTCGATCCCCTGAACAAGCACCCTTAGCGTCCCGTCTGGGACTTTCACCATTTGCAGTATCCTCGCCATGGTCCCGACAAGATTGATGTCCTTGAGTCCGGAGACCTCGATGTCGATCTTTTTTTGGGCTGTGAGTCCAAGGATCTTGTCACCCATTGTCACATCATTTATGAGCTTGATGGACTTTTCTTTTCCGATTACGAGCGGATACACCGTCAGTGGATATACGACCGTATCTTTGAGAGGCAAGAGCGGAAGTTCCGCGGGTACCGGTGGTATTTTTTCCGTGTCGGTATTTACGTCTACTGTTTCCATGGATGTACTCCCGGTTTGTTTTTTAAAGAGTTTTGTCAAAAGATTTGAATATTTGGATTTGTTTGCCATGTATGAGTATTAATCAAGCTTCTTGAAAGTGATCTTGAGCAATCCGTTTTTATATTCAGCAGTTACCTTGTCTTTGTCAACTGGGCCGGACAATTGGACTTCTGATCTGAAATCTCCATATTTGATGCCTAACTGTAAACAGGCGTTCATATCTGCAAGCACAGGCTGTTCTCTCCTTCCCTCCACGACCAGAAGGTCGCTGAAGAGGGTGACCGTCATGGCATCTTCAGCAACACCGGCAAGCTCAATTACGACCATGATCTCATCGGGAGTTTCATAGACATCAGTAGGCGGGCGCCAGACAATCGTCGCCATCATCGGCCATGAGCCGAATGATTCCCACATATTCTGGAACGTAGCTTCCGGGCGTGCCTTTCGTGTGTATTTATAGGCAATGTACCTGTAGCGCACGTTGCATGTCTCCTTTCAGTAAACGGGACTACATTATTATCATATCATTATAATGTTTACAATAACAAATAATATAATAAAGGGATGCTCGTCTAAGGATAAAAGCAGAATAACAGATGCCGGGCAGAATGTCAAAATGCTATTGCACCTTACCGCTATCCGGTTTGACGATGTTGTGGTTGATATGTTTGCAAAGCCAATAAATACGCAAATAGTATGAATAAAATTATTCCTTTCTCGACAGGCATGATTATTTCTGCTATATTAAGAAAGTAATTGTAGTATCAATTCCCCTCATAGATGAGATCAATTCTTGATGAGTATCATTCGCGCAGTATAAATCCGATTGAATATATGATCTTTCCCAATCAGGGTAAGGTCTAGATCCACTGCGTTTCCATAGAAAATTATAAAAGGAGGATTCCTATGGCTGTATCGAGAAGAGACTTTCTCAAGATATCCGGTAGTTCTGTGGTTCTTGGCTCTCTCGGCATCAACCTTGGTCCCGCCAAGGCCTACGCACAGGGACTCAGGATCAAGGACGCCAAGCAGACCTACACGGTCTGCCCGTACTGCTCCGTGGGTTGCGGTCTCATTGTCCACACGAAGGACGGAAAGGTCGTGAATACTGAAGGCGACCCGGACCATCCGATCAATGAAGGCACGCTCTGCTCCAAAGGCGCGTCGCTGTATGAGGTCATCAACAACGAGAAGCGGGTGGTCAAGCCCCTTTATCGTGCCGCAGGCGCATCGGAATGGAAAGAAGTTGAATGGGACTGGGCACTCGACGAAATAGCAAAAAGAGTGAAAGACACCCGAGACAGAACCTTCAAGATCACGTCCAAATCCAAGGTAAAAGAAAAGGCAGCCGACGGTACGGAAAAAGACGTTGAGAAAGACTTTGTCGTGAACAGGACCGATAGCATCGCCCACGTGGGGAGCGCCGCCCTGGACAACGAAGAGTGCTACATGCTCCAAAAAATGATGAGGTCCTGGGGCCTGGTATATATAGAACACCAGGCGCGCATTTGACACTCCGCCACTGTAGCGGCTCTGGGAGAGTCGTTCGGACGCGGTGCAATGACAAATCACTGGATAGATATTCGCAATGCAGATGTTGTTCTCGTCATGGGGAGCAATCCTGCTTCCAACCACCCTATCTCAATGAAATGGATCATGAGGGCCAAAGAGCGAGGAGCCAAGCTCATCGTCGTGGACCCCCGGTTCACACAAACTGCTGCCAAGGCGGACGTCTACGCGGCAATGCGCTCGGGTTCTGACATCGCGTTCCTGGGCGGCATGATCAAGTACATACTCGATAACAACCTATACTTCAAAGACTATGTATTGGACTATACCAATGCATCGTTCCTCGTGAACCCTGATTTCAAGGGGCCGAGCGAACTCGATGGCCTTTTCTCAGGCTATGACGTGAAGACCAGGAAATACGATAAGAAAACCTGGTCATTCCAGATGGATGAAAAGGGGGTCCCGAAGAAAGACCCCGCTTTGAAGGACCCGAACTGCGTGTTCCAACTCCTGAAAAAAAACTACGCACGGTATACCATTAACAAGGTTTCGGGCATCACCGGCACACCCAAGGAGAAGCTCGAAGAGGTCTACAAGCTCTATGCCTCTACGGGCAAGCCGAATAAGGTAGGTACTGAGCTCTACGCCATGGGCTGGACCCAGCACACCATCGGTACCCAGAACATCCGCGCCATGTGTATCATCCAGCTCCTTCTCGGCAACATGGGCATGGCAGGTGGCGGCATCAACGCTCTTCGTGGAGAAAGTAACGTTCAGGGTTCAACGGACCATGGGCTTCTGTTTCACATCCTCCCCGGCTATCTTCCAACACCGACAGCGTCTCTTGCTTCCCTGCCGGCTTATATCGAGAAATACACGCCCAAGACCAAGGATCCGAAGAGCGTGAACTGGTGGTCCAATCGAGGAAAGTACATCACGAGCTATCTCAAGGCCATCTATGGATCCAGCGCCACGAAGGAGAACGACTTCGGCTACGCCTATCTCCCGAAGCTAGATGAGGGCATGAACGCATCATGGCTAAACCTGTTTTATAAGATGTGGCAGGGCAAGACCGAGGGGTTCTTCGCTTGGGGCCAGAATCCTGCCTGTTCGACACCGGCGGCCAAGTACGTCCGGGATGCACTCGGAAAGCTAAAGTGGATGGTGACCGCGAACCTCTTCGACAATGAGACCGCGTCCTTCTGGAGGGGCCCGGGTATGAACCCGAAGGATATTCAAACCGAGGTGTTCTTCCTACCGGTCTGCTCGTCTGTGGAAAAAGAAGGAAGCCTGTCTAACTCTGGGAGGTGGGCGCAGTGGCGGTACAAAGCAATCGAGCCGATTGGTCAGTCGAAGTCCGACTCAGACATCATGAACGAGCTTTATTTCCGGGTAAAGAGTCTTTACCAGAAGCAGGGCGGCAAGTTCCCCGAGCCCATCGTGAAATTGACCTGGAACTATGGGGAAAAGGATGCCAACGGTAAGGTTAAGGAAGTCAATATCCATAATGTGGCCAAAGAGATCAACGGCTACTACCTCGAAGACGTATACGACAAGACTGCGACGCCGCCGAAACTCCTCGGCAAAAAGGGCGATCTCTGCGCTTCCTTTGTACACCTGCAGGCGGACGGCACTACTTCGAGCGGCAACTGGATCTACTCTCAGAGCTACACGCAGAAGGAAGGCAAGATCATCAACATGATGGCTCGGAGGGGTAAGAACGACCCCACGGGTCTTGGCCTGTATCCCGAATGGACTTGGGCGTGGCCGGTCAATCGGAGAATCATCTACAACCGTGCTTCTGTGGACCCACAGGGAAAGCCGTGGGATCCTAAACGCGCAGTCATCAAATGGGACCCCGTTAAGCCGGATCCGAACACAAAAAAGCCGGGAGTGTGGGTAGGTGATGTGCCTGACGGACCGGCACCACCCATGGCCTCGGAAAAAGGCAAATATCCCTTTATCATGCGCGCTGACGGAGTAGGAGCCATTTTCGGCCCGGGGCTTGCGGATGGCCCCTTCCCCGAACACTATGAGTCGCTGGAATGCCCGCTGGAGGAGAATCTCCTTTCAAAGCAGCGCATCAATCCGGCTGTGAGCCTCAAGATCCAGGAGGAACTCGGCGTGGACCTTGCCAAGTACTACTCCTGCGATGTGCGTTATCCCCTCGTTGCAACCACATACCGGGTGTCCGAACACTGGCAGACGGGAGTCATGACCCGCCATTTGCCATGGCAACTCGAAATGCAGCCTCAGGTATTCTTGGAGATGAGCAAGGAACTCGCAGCGGAAAAGGGCATTCAGAACGGTGACAAGGTAACGGTATCCTCGGCACGCGGTGATATCTGGGCCATCGCGATGGTCACTGACCGCTTCAGACCCTTTAAAATTGCGGGTTCTACGGTGCACCAGGTTGGCCTGCCCTGGCACTTTGGGTGGCAGTATCCTGAAGACGGCAGCGGTGGCGACTCAGCCAACATATTAACCCCGTTCATCGGTGACGCGAACACGATGATCCCCGAATCCAAGGCGTTCATGGTGAACGTCAAGAAAGCGTAAGGAGGAGAACCATGGCGAACACACCGAACAAGAACAATCGGAAGGCGATCCTCGTCACGCCTGAGGTCTGCATCGGCTGCCGGGGCTGCCAGACGGCGTGCAAGAGCTGGAACCAGCTGCCCGGCCAGAAAACAAAAAATCTGGGGACATATCAAAACCCGCCGGACCTGGCATCATCGGCGTTCAACATCATACGATATAGCGAGGTGCCATCGGAAACAAATCCTGTTCGATGGCTCTTCGTAAGCAGGCGGTGCATGCACTGCGCCGACGCAGGATGCATGAAGATCTGCCCCGCGCCGGGAGCGATCTACAGAACGAAGGAAGGAGCGGTCGCATTTGACAAGGAGAAATGCATCGGCTGCAGGCTCTGCGTAGCCGGCTGCCCCTTTGATGTACCGCGATATGACAAGGACAACAAGATCTCCAAATGCCACCTCTGCTATGACCGCATCGCCGAAGGATTGCAACCCGCATGCGCCAAAACCTGCCCCACGGGCGCCCTCCGGTTCGGCGACCGGGACAAGCTTATCGAATCGGCCAAACAGGCGGGCTACGGCAAGATCTACGGAGAGGCCGATCTGGGCGGGCTCGGCTCGATCTTCGCCTTCAAGGATGCGCCAAAGCTCTATGGATACGCGGAAAAGCCGAACATCCCCGAGAGCGTCATCTTCTGGCATAACGTGCTCAAACCCCTTGCCGTGATCGGTCTCGGCGGGGCTGTTGCCGGCGCCCTGATCCACTTCGCCGTGATCGGGCCCCATAAAGACGAGGAGGTGAAAAAATCATGAGTGAGATGGTGAGAAAAGCGACTATCGCTGAGATCGTCAATCATTGGATACTGGCCGTGAGCTGCATACTCCTGATCATCACGGGCTACGGGTTCCTGTTCCAACTCAAGCCGGTATATGCCCTCTTCGGCAGCAACTACACCATGAAGGTGGTGCATAACTGGACCGGTCTTGTTTTTACGCTCTCCCTGTTCGGCACCATGTTCAACTATCTTCATGAGGCGCTCGATCTGAGCAGTGACGATTGGAACTGGATCAAGATGGGTGGTGGGTATCTGACCAAGGGCCATGTGGACGTTCCGCCCATGGGGAAAATCAACACGGGTCAGAAGCTCTACTACCTCGCGATCCTGATCGGTGGATTAGGGATCATCGCATCAGGGTTCGCTATCTGGCTCGTACAGGGCATGAGGACGCTCACGCTCCTATCGCACCTGATACACAATCTTTGCTTTGTCCTTTTTGTGGTTGCCGTTCCTGCACACATCTATCTCGGCACGCTAGCGAACCCGGGACTACTGCAGATCATGATCAGTGGCATGGTGCCGCTTGAGGTCGCCAAGAAAAGATATCCCAAATGGATGAAGGAAATCGGGAAGCTATAGAGTCGCCCTGCCTGCCGACTCAAGAAAGAGTCGGTGTGCGGGTGCTTCTAAAAAATCAAGGCCCGCTTTCGAGATATAGCGAAAGCGGGCCTTTTCATTCTGAGATCAGAATTTTACAATCTGAAATTCGTTTATCTACCTCGTGCCATCTCGTTCAGCCGCTTCACCCTCTCCGCGATCGGAGGATGGGTGCTGAACAGGTTCATCAGTCCGCCGCCATGAAGCGGGTTTACGATGAACATGTGTGCGGTGGCGGGCTTGGCGTCTGCCATCGGGATGAGCTGATTGCCCTTTTCCAGTTTCAGGAGCGCATTGGCCAACCCTGAAGGGCTCCCGGCAATCTTCGCGCCGCCTGCATCAGCATCGTACTCCCGGGTACGGGAAATGGCCATCTGCACGAGCATGGCTGCGATGGGAGCCACGATCATCATCACGAGAGCCGCGATCGGGCTACCGCCTTCATCATCATTTCTCCTGCTGCCCCCGCCGAAGATCATCGCCCACTGCGCCATCTGGGCGAGCATGCTGATTGCGCCGGCGATAGTCGCCACGATCGTTCCCGTGAGCATGTCGCGATGCCTGATATGTGCCAGTTCGTGAGCAAGTACGCCGCTAAGCTCCTCGCGCGACAGAAGCCTCATGATCCCCTGGGTTACAGCCACAACAGCGTGTTCGGGATTTCTGCCCGTAGCAAATGCGTTCGGCGTCTCCTCCGGGATGATATATACCTTAGGCATGGGCAATCCCGCCTTCTGCACCAGGGTACGAACGATGGCATATAGTTCTGGTGCTTCAGCCTCGCTCACGGGCTGCGCACGATACATCCTGAGCACGATCTTATCGCTGAACCAATAGGAACCGAAGTTCATGATCGTAGCCATTGCAAAAGCGAAGATCATACCGCTCCTGCCTCCGATGGCAGCCCCTACGAAAATCAGTAGCAGGGTCATGAATACCATCAAACCAATAGTTTTTACTGTGTTCATTTATGTATCAACCTCCATCAACCAGATGTTTTATCACTTGATTAAAATACCACAATAGTGGTTATTCGTCAATAGAAAGCGGAACACCCACAAGCTCCGTGTGGGTTGTCGTGTATCATTCGCCCGAGTCTTAAAGGCGTTGGCAACACAATATGCATATTAGGGTATAACAGCGCACCCGGAAAATATCCCTTAATGTGTATTCATTGCGAGGCAATTTTATGTGTAATACCAAAATGATAATGTCCTATTCTACCAAAGTAGAAATGTCCTATTCTAAGTTACAATACCCGGACTTAATGGGAGGGTATTGTGACGGAAATGGACATGATCACTATGAGCCGGAGAGAGACAAAAAGACTGAA
>DATJAO010000072.1:0-56268 GCA_035516175.1 Nitrospirota bacterium | reverse complement strand
TACCGGCTACGAAGTGATCTCGCGCGTGCCCGTGATCCTGCACACGCCGCTCATGTCCGGCTCGAACTTCGTGCACGGTGTAGTTCTGGTGGGAGCCATGGTCGCTCTGGGCCAGGCGCAGACCCCCCTCGAGCAGGCGATTGGCTTCATCGCCGTGCTGCTCGGCGCGGCCAACGCCGCCGGCGGCTACGTGGTCACGGAACGCATGCTCGCCATGTTCAAGAGCAAGAAGGACGCCAAATGAACGCGAAAATCATTATCAGCGCGAGCTACTTCGTCGTGGCGCTCTTATTCATCCTGGGTCTCAAAGGCATGTCGTCACCCGTGACGGCCAGACGCGGCATCACCTGGTCGGGCGTAGGCATGGTGCTGGCGGCCCTGGTCACCTTCGCCTCGCCCGGCATGGGCAACTATGCGCTCATGGTGATCGCCCTCGCTCTAGGCGGAAGCCTTTCCTGGTGGTCGGGCAAGGTTGTCAAGATGACCGACATGCCCCAGATGGTCGCCCTTTACAACGGAATGGGCGGGGGAGCTGCAGCTGCGATTGCTGCAATCGAGCTCGCCAAAGGAGAAACTCACGTTCCCCTGGCTGTGGCGTTCGCGACCCTGGGCGGCTTGATCGGGACGATATCGTTCTCAGGCTCCCTTGTCGCTTTTGCCAAGCTGCAGAGCATCATGCGGAAGGCCTTCCGTTTGCCTGCCCAGAACGCCATGAATATGATTTTGGCCGCACTGACGATCCTCAGCGGCATCGTAGTCGTCGCTGCGAGCCCTGCCACGACGCTGCAGATTTTCATATTCTTCGCACTCGCACTGGTGCTCGGGGCGGTCATCACCATGCCGATCGGCGGCGCAGACATGCCCGTGGTAATATCGCTCTTTAACGCGTTAACGGGCCTCGCTGTGGGCTTCGAGGGCTACGTACTGAACAATCCGGCGCTTATCATCGCCGGCATCGTGGTCGGCTCGGCAGGTACGCTTCTCACCCAGCTGATGGCCAGGGCCATGAACCGGCCGCTGACCAACATCCTGTTCAAGCCGATAACCGGCGAGGCCCAAACAGGTGGTCCAGGCATCGCCGGGACGCTGAAGGAAGTCTCGGCCCTGGACGCAGCGTCTATGCTTCGCTATGCGCAGAAGGTGATCATCGTGCCGGGCTACGGCATGGCCGTAGGCCAGGCCCAGCACAAGGTCAAGGAGATGAGCGAGCTGTTGGAGGAGGCAGACGTCAGCGTCAAGTTCGCCATTCACCCCGTCGCGGGGCGGATGCCTGGACATATGAATGTACTGCTCGCCGAGGCCGGCGTGCCGTACAACAGGATCTTTGATCTGGAGGAGATCAATGAAGAGTTTGCTCAGACCGACGTGGCGCTGGTCATCGGAGCCAACGACGTGGTAAACCCGGCCGCGAGAACTGAAAAAGCGAGCCCCATCTACGGCATGCCTATCCTAAATGCTGACCGCGCACATAACGTGATCGTGATCAAACGCGGCAAAGGCACCGGCTATTCAGGCATCGAGAACACCCTCTTCTACGCCGACAACACGCGCATGCTCTATGGCAATGCGCAGCAGGTCGTCAGCGACGTGATCAAACACATCAAGGAGTTGATGGCCTGACGGGATGAAAAAAGACGGAAGGACACTCCGCACGAGCAGCAGGTACGGGGGCTGGAGATAAGGCCTGCCTGTGACTTCCTTACGCGGCCCGCATATCCTCTGGTCCGAGGCACCCGTCAGCCGTCATGCGGTGGTATGGCAGCAACAGCAAATATTACAAGTTCTTTTCATCCTTCCGCAGAACGCTTTCCCTCACCGCGTCCAGGCGTGCTTTGGCGGCTTGATCCGTTTTGAAGAACGCTGCAAGCCTGCCACAGGCATATTCAGTGCAATATGCACAGTTTTCAAGCTCCTTCTCCCTCGCGCACTTCCGAATAGGGCAGTTCCTGCTTGCTCCAAATAGTCTCTCTCCTTCTGCCTTACAACCGTCACAGCCAGAGATGTCTTCCAGCTTATAAATTATCCCATAATGGTCTTCACATAGTTTGACGATCTCCGCCTTCATTCTTGCCTGTTCTGCTTTGTCCTCCTGCCTTGCTGCCAAATAGATCGGACAGGTTTGGCAGGTTAAACCACAGTAAGCGACCATCTCGGTCATGGATTTTTGTCTCCCGGTGAGAGGTGTTTCATGCGGTATATGGAGATCGATTGATGAAACATTTCATGCCGGACAGATCGCGGGGATGCATCGCGATGATCGCTAAGCCAGATACTTCTTAATATCGATGTTGGCGACATAGGGATCGATGGTCCCGACGGCCGTGCGCTTATAGCGTCCCCCAGCGGTCTCGAGGAGGCTGGCCTCGGTCCCTGATTCTTTTTCCGAGCCGTCAAACTTGCTGAGAAGCAGGACCCGTGGGCGCATCAGGTCCCGTGTCTGATGTACGACCAGCCCGGCCTCCCCTGTGTCCAGCTTGAGGATCGTCCCGATGGGAAAGATGCCGATCATGTTGACGAAAGCCTTGACGAGGATCGGGTTGAAGGCAGTCCCGCGTTTGCTTAACAGGATCTTTATGGCCTTTTCAGCCGGCATCTGGACGCTATAGTACACCCGCGCTGCCGTAAGGGCTTCGTACGCGTCGGCGATGGAGACGATCTGCGAGAATGGATGCCGCTGCAGGGACTCATCGATCCGCGGATACCCCCGGACATCGCCGTGCTGATGATGTTCGAATGCCGCCACCATGGCCATCTTGGACACCCCCGGGGTGTCAGCAAGGATCAGCGCACCTTCGATAGGATGCCGCTTGACTTCTTCCCATTCGTCATCGCTGAGTTTGCCGGGTTTATTGATGATCTCGATCGGGACGCCTATCTTACCGATGTCGTGCATGAGCCCGGCTACACCCAGCGCGGCGAGCTGGGGCTTCGTGAAGGACAGGAATGTTCCGAGACTTACGGCGAGAATAGACGTGTTCACCGAGTGGGTAAAGGTATATTCGTCATACATCTTAAGGTTGGTCAGGCCCAACAGTGCATCCCGATTGTCTATGATGTTATCGACTAAGGTCTGGACGACCGTGTTCATTTTGCGCATGCTGGTTGCTTTGTCAACATGCGCCCCATGGGCCATTTCTTTCAGGGCCCCGACTGAGTCCATGAAGACCACCGAGGCCTTTTTCTTTTCATCCTTGACGGAACCCTTCTTGTCAAATATAAGGACCCGGTGAAGTTCGATATGCGTGATGTTTTCCTTCGCGATCACTTCCGCGATGTCTTTCTGGGCGGAAAAAAACGCTGGCTCTTTGCTCATCAGACTCGCAAACCCAATGAGCTCGTGAGCCGTGAGGCCGGGCCTGAAGATGACTCCGCCCACATCCCGGCTGGTGAAGTGCTCCATGAGCAATGCAAGGCTCTGGTCGATGGGAACGGAAAGGGTCTCGAAAAACAGCTCTCCCGCGACAAGATAGAAAGCCACTTCCTTCCGGTCCGTCAAAAGCGCCTCGATCGTGCTCAAGAGCTTTTCGGAGGATGATAGCAGGAACGGATGTGCTGCGGGGTAGAGTGTCGAGTTCTTCAAGACGGCAGACAGTTGCTGGAACGCGGTTTTAGCCGAACCGATCAGCTGCTGCTTCGCGAAAAAGGATTGTTTCGCCTCACCCTGGCTATCTCTTTCCAGTTCCGCCATCGTCCTGTCTCCTCGCGATCTTTTCCATCGCCCCGATAGCTGCGTTACGGAGCTCCTTCTGTAGCTTCCTCGATCTCCACCACCGTATGCGGGTATATCCCTTCAGAAATTCTGCATCCCAGGGGCCTCCGATCACCCCCAGGGCCCTGATCGCCTCCAATGTGATTGCCTGTTCCTTCTTGTTGAGGGAGCGCTCCCGCAAGAATGACACCAGAGGTTTGGCCTCCTCCAAATCGATGCCCTTGATTTCGGCCAAGCCGCGAACCGCCATCATCTGGGTGTCAGCGTCCTTGTCTTTCAGGAACTTTGTCAGGAGGCTGGCCGACTTCTTCCCGCCGATGGTGATCAGTCCCTTGATAACCTCCTGCCGTATCCTCGCATCTTTATGGTTCATCACCTTATAGAGGTACGTGAGGGCCTGGTCGGCATGGCTTTCTCCAAGGATGCTCACAATGTTGCGCACCACGTACCATCGTCCGTCCGAAAGGTATTCGCCGAGCAACGTGAGCTGGTTTTTCCCCAGGTCTTTCACGAGATCAAGGAAGAATATCCTTGTCGACCGGTCGTTCTCTTCTGCCATGAGTTCCAGAAGGACTCCCGTCGCCTCTTGTTCCAGACTTGATAAATAGCCATAGGCCGACCGGTATTCAGAAGATCCCTTGCTGTAGCCCTTCAGGTCGGATATCGTCGCGGCTATGATGGTTTTTGATGAGGTCTTCTTGAGGGCTTCCGCCATCCGCGGTTTGAATGCGGGGTCCAGAGGCATATGGAATGCGCGGACAATGAGCGTAGCAAGGTCATAATCCTTTTTCACCAGGACATAGCTCAGCATGTCTTCAAGCTGGCGTACGACTCCTGAAAAATAATTGAAATCCTTTTCCTCCATCGCGGAGCGGCGGGGATTCTTTATCAGGGTGAGCAGGAAGATGAGGGTCCGAACCGCAGCCTCGGTGATATCCGACTCCATGCCAACCTGGCCCATGATCTTGATGGCTTCCATCTCTTCCGCTGTGTATTCCGCCATGTTCCGTGCGATCTCGAGGGTGTCCTGGGAAATCGGAACGACTTCGAGATCGGTAAGAGCCTTTGGCTGGGGAGGTTGCGACGTGGTTTTTTTTGACGATGATTTTTTCAGGAGCTCGGCCACCTGCTTCACGTTCCAAGCATTGGAAAAACGTCCGGCGAGGATTTCATGAATCTCATCGGGCACCTGTTTCTCAAGTTCGTCCTTCTGTTCGCTCACGGTTTCCGAATCCAGCCCAACGTACAGCCTGCCGGCAACAAGGCTGTCGCGGTATGGAAGTTCCAGTGACATGATGGACTTTGCAAGTCCTTCGAACAGGGCGTCGCTCTGGCCCGGGTGATCCTTCTGGATCTTGCGCCCCGCGTCCTGATACAGCGTAAAGAGGCGGTCTTCCACGCTTTCGTTCTCGGCGCAGGTCTGTATCGCGCGTTCAACCATGCCGGCGCCGAACCCTGCGGGATCTGTCATGAGATCGCCAAGGACCAGGGTGCGGCGCGAAAACTGCGCGTCTTTCTTAACCGCGTCCGGTGCCGGTGCTCCGGAAGAAGTTCTGGCACGGTCATCGTCCTCGCGCCCACCTGTGGATTTCGCCGTGATGATATCGTCGAGACCGGCTTCGACGACCCTGATATGCGATGTGCTCTTTTCCCAGAGGATCGAGGCAATCCCGCTCTTCATCGCCATTTCCTCCACCGACAGGGCAAGGGCTCGATAGAATTCCAGCAGTTCATCCTCGGTCACGCCGCCGCTGATGACGATCTCCCGTATCCCCTTCGCGAATAGGTCCTGGGCAATGGCCCTATTTAGCTGTGCGTCTTTACCAACCGGAGTATCCAGGTAGGAAAAATAGGTTTTTTGCACGCCGACATGGTATTCTGGCGTGGTCTCCAGAAAATGGCCAAGCGCTTCATATGACTTTTTGACAGACTGGGAGTAGACAGGGTTGTTCGGCGGATAGAGTTTCACGGCCCGGATCGCCGAGACCAGGTTCCGCATTACGTCTTGGACTTCAGGGGAAAGTGATTCGATGTGCTTTGCTTCTTCCTGCATACGTTAGAGGGTATCACAAGAACATCATGGTGTCAAAGCCGAAGACGGTATGGGTACATTCAACTGCCAGCCTCTGTGTCGCTCTTCTCCACCCGGGAGACAATTTCGCCATTATGAAGCTTCGTATTGAGCAGGTCACCCGGCCTGACGTCCGATGCGTCCTTCAGAATCACCCCTTCGGGCAGTTTCCTGGTGACGCTGTACCCCCGTGAAAGGATGCCAAGTGGATTCAGATGGTCGAGTCCGGCGGTCAGTGCTGTGAGAAGCGCCC
This sequence comes from Nitrospirota bacterium, assembly GCA_035516175.1. Taxonomy (GTDB): domain Bacteria; phylum Nitrospirota; class UBA9217; order UBA9217; family UBA9217; genus DASPSR01. The sequence goes on along the minus strand of DATJAO010000072.1, from coordinate 50,235 downwards.
GGTCCCTTCGCACATGATGCCTGAGCCCCGTGGCAAGCCTGCCGGTGAGTTCATCGACACGCTGCACGTACTGCTCCAACAATCTCCTTGGATCTCCAAGCATTCTCGTGAATTCACGGAGAGATGCGCGCGTGAGGTCGATTTGCTGCCGGATGTTTTTAATGAGGCCTGATTCGAGAGAGCTGATGAACTCACGGAAACTTTCTTCGCTCTTGACCACCATTTCGGCGGCCGCTGACGGGGTCGGAGCGCGGAGATCGGCCACAAAATCCGCTATCGTATAGTCCGTCTCGTGCCCTACGGCGGAGATGACCGGGATCTTCGACGCATAGATGGCCCGCGCGACGGCTTCTTCGTTGAAGGCCCACAGGTCTTCGAGAGAACCGCCGCCGCGGCCGACGATCATCACGTCCACGTTCCTGTCCTGGTTGAAATACTGGATGGCCTCAATGATGCCCGGTGCCGCTTCGATTCCTTGTACCGGTACAGGGTAAATGAGGATATGCATCCTGGGGTGGCGGCGCTTTATTACCCGCAGCATATCGCGGATAGCAGCTCCCGTGGGTGAGGTGATAATGCCGATCCTCTGCGGCAGGAGGGGGAGCGGCTTCTTGTGATTGAGGTCGAACAGACCTTCTTTTTCGAGCTTTGCCTTAAGCTGCTCGAACGCCAACTGAAGGGCACCGATTCCCTTGGGCTCGATGTAATCGACGATAAGCTGGTATTCGCCGCGCGGCTCGTACACGCTGACCCTCCCGCGACAGATTACCTGCATGCCGTGCTGAAGCGTGAACTTGAGGAACCGCTGGGACGAACGGAACAGGACGGAGCGGATCTGGCTCTGTTCGTCCTTTAATGTAAAATAGGCATGGCCGGATTGGGGAATGCTGAGGTTCGAGATCTCTCCTTCTACCCAGATATCGGGAAAGTTCCCTTCAAGCAGGTTCTTGATCTGAATGGTGAGCTGAGTGACGGTTAAGATATGGGTCTTCATAAGACAAGCACTAAATCCCGATCATGAAAACCTGAATAAGCGCGGAGTTCAAATACCTCACGTTAATATTTTGAAAATTCGATATTGTTGAGAGTTTAAAGCTTCGAATTTAGAATTTACCCTCTGCGTCCTCTGCGGCAGAAAAATCTGCATCAGGATTTAATGTGGATTCTCTCTATGGCGTTGGCCTTCCCCGTCTTGCCGTCAATATCGAGAAGCACTGCACTCAGGTGGACCGGCCCTTTGGGTATCTCGAACCGGTGTGGTGTTTGGTATAGGAAACGGGCGATGGCCTGCTCCTTCTTCACACCGATGACAGAATCCGTGGGCCCGGTCATGCCCGCATCGGTGATGAAGGCTGTTCCCGAGGTCAGGATACGTTCGTCAGCGGTCTGCACATGCGTATGGGTCCCTATAACGGCACTCGCCTTGCCGTCCAGATGCCAGGCAAGTGCCATCTTTTCTGACGTGGCCTCGGCATGAAAATCAATAATCACTACCGGCGTTTCCTTTTTTAGTTTTTCTATCTCGCGCTCAGCGACACGGAAGGGGTCATCCAGGTTGGACATGAAGACCCTTCCCTCGAGGTTCAGGACCGCTGCCTTGCCCGCTCCGGTAGAGATGACCACGCTGCCATATCCGGGATTGCCAGCGGGGTAGTTGGCCGGCCTGATGAGCCGGTCCTGTTTGGTAAGATAGGGCTCTATTTCCTTTTTATCCCAGACGTGGTTGCCCGAGGTCAGGACGTGGATGCCGAGGGAAAAAAGCTCTTCCGCGATCTCGGACGTAATGCCAAACCCTCCGGCTGCGTTCTCCCCGTTGGCAATCACGAGGTCCGGGCGATGGTTCTCGGCGAGACCGCGCATGTTCGCCCGCACCATCTTCCTGCCTGGCTCGCCGATGATGTCTCCGATGAAAAGAGCCCTCAATCAGTACTCCTTTGAACGATTTGCTCTCCCGGTTTAGCGTATGCGGCATGGAGCATGGATTTAAACTCTTTGCCCTTTGCCGTCACTACTTCGCGTACTCCACGTATCTGCTCTCGCGCACGACCGTCACCTTGATCTGACCGGGGTAAGACAACTCCTGCTCGATCTTCTTGGCTATATCGCGCGAAAGCTGGGCAGAATGCGCGTCCGAGAGGTCTTCAGGTTTCACGATGATCCTGATCTCGCGCCCTGCCTGGATGGCATAGGACTTCTCCACGCCCTTGAAGGAATTGGCTGCCGTTTCTAGCTGTTCGAGCCGCTTGAGGTAGCTCTCGAGGGTCTCCCGCCGCACACCGGGCCTACCCGCAGAGAGCGCGTCCGCGGCCGCCACGAGAACAGACTCGACACAGTTCGGCTCACCGTCTCCGTGGTGGGTCAGGATCGCATTGATCACTTTGGGATTCTCACCGTACTTCTTAGCCAGGTCTCCGCCGATCTGGGGATGCGTTCCCTCCACCTCATGGTCGATGGACTTGCCCAGGTCGTGCAGCAGTCCCGCACGCCGTGCGAGCTTCTGGTCAACACCGCACTCCGCGGCCATGATGCCCGCGAAATATGCCACCTCGCGTGAATGCATGAGCACGTTCTGTCCGTAGCTCGTGCGGTACTTGAGCCTGCCGATGAGCTTGATGATCTCGGGGTGCATGTTGTGGATGCCAAGGTCAAAGGCCGCCTTCTCACCCTCTTCCTTCATGGCGAGATCCAGGTCCTTTTTGACCTTCTCCGCGATCTCTTCGATCCTTGCCGGATGGATACGGCCATCCTGGATCAGACGCTCGATGGTCAGGCGGGCGATCTCTCTCCGGAGCGGATCATAACAAGAAAGGATCACAGCCTCCGGTGTATCATCGATGATGAGATCGATGCCGGTTGCGGCCTCGAGCGCACGTATGTTTCTACCTTCACGGCCGATGATCCTGCCCTTCATCTCATCGTTCGGCAGGTTCACCACCGAGACGGTTGCCTCGGCCACATAGTCGCTTGCGTACCGCTGGATAGCCAGACTGATGATGTTCTTGGCCTTCTTGTCGGCCTCCTCTTTGGCCTCGTCCTCTATCCTCTTGATGGTCTTCGCCGCCTCGTACTTGGCCTCGTCTTCCATCGAGAGCATGAGCTGACGCTTCGCCTCTTCGGCGGTCATATTCGCGATCTTCTCGAGCATCTGCCGTTGTTCCCGAAGGCCCTTCTCAAAACGTTCTTCTTTCTCGATCGTGACCTTCTCCCGCGCCGTGAGCTCGCGCTCGCGCCGCACCGCATCCGCTTCCCGCTTCTCGATGAGGTCGATCTTCTTCTCAAGACTTTCTTCCTTCTGGGTGAGCCTCCGCTCCTGGTTCTGGAGTTCCTGGCGCTTATCGCGATTTTCCTTTTCGAAATCAGCGCGGGCCTGATACAGCTTGTCCTTGACCTCGAGGACGGCTTCCTTGCGTTTGGTCTCTGCCTCGCGCTCAGCGCTCGCGATGATCCGTGCAGCCTCAGTTTGGGCCTCCTTGATCTTGCCTGCCGCGACCCTGCCCTTGATCAGCAGACCGAGGCCGAATCCTCCGGCAAGCCCTGCAATCAACAAAACGATATAATCAGTCATTCTTTTCCTCCTGATATCTCTTCTTCAGCCCGGCAAGGCGCTCCTTGATCCTTTTCTCTTCGCCCTGCTCCGTGGGCCGGTAATATTCCCGCTTCTGCGGGAGGTATTCCTGGGCCGTATAATGGCCCGGGTAATCGTGTGGATACTTGTATCCTTTGCCCCTGCCGAGCCGCGTGGCGCCTTTGTAATGAGCGTCTCTGAGATGGTCGGGCACGGGCAGGAGATTTCCTTCCTCAATATCTTTGATCGCTTCCTTGATGCCAAGGTAGGAAGCATTGCTCTTGGGCGCCGAGGCCACGTATACAGCCGCCTGCGCCAACGGGATCCCGCCTTCGGGCATGCCGATCCGCTCCACGGCCTGATATGCCGCAGTCGCGAGGACAAGCGCCCGGGGATCGGCGTTTCCCACATCTTCGCTCGCCGCGATAACGATCCTGCGCGCGATGAACAAGGGGTCTTCACCTGCGTAGATCATCTTGGCCATCCAATAGAGTGCGGCATCGGGATCGCTCCCGCGCATGCTCTTAATGAACGCGGAGATCGTATCGTAATGCTCATCTTCATCATAGGCCAGCGCTTTCTTCTGGATCGATTCCTCGGCCGTGTGGAGGTCATAAACGATGGCTCCCAGCGGGCCGGGAGGAGTCGAGAGCACTCCGAGCTCGAGCGCATTCAATGCGCGCCTCGCGTCTCCATTGGATTTCACGATGATGAGTTCGAGGGCATCCGGGGTCAGGGTCAAGGATAGATTTCCGAGCCCCCGTTCCTTATCCGAAAGCGCGCGCATGATAAGTGCCCTGATATCCTCGTTCCTGAGCGGTTTGAATTCGAAGATCTGCGAGCGGGATGAGAGCGCGGGGATAATCGCGAAAAACGGGTTCTGCGTCGAAGCGCCGATGAGGGTGATATTCCCCCGTTCAACGTCTGGCAGCAGCGCGTCCTGCTGCACGCGTGTAAACCGGTGGATCTCGTCGATGAAGAGGATGGTCCTCTTGCCGCTTTGATCCCGTTCCAGCGCAGCCTCTTGCGTCACCTTCCTGATGTCCGCCACGCCTGCGGTAACGGCATTCAGAGAGACAAAGTGCGCCTTGCTGCGCTCGGCGATCAGGTGCGCAAGAGCGGTCTTGCCCACACCGGGTGGACCGAAGAGTATGAGCGACATGAACCGGTCGGTCTCGATGGCCCTTCGAAGGAGTTTTCCCTCGCCGAGGATATGCTGTTGGCCTACGAATTCGGACAGGTCGCGGGGACGCATCCGCCACGCCAGAGGTGGTTCGAACGGCTCTGTGGTCAAGGGCAAAGAATGCGCCTGTTTTTTGAGATTCTTGAGACCCAACGAAATGCTTCAGGAGAGCCTACACGGGCAAGTGATAGCGAGAAAACCAGATTGGCCGGATCAGGATAGCAGCTTACAGGGGATATACCGGGTATGCGTCAAGAGACATCCTCTCTGCGGGAAAATGCATCATATCTGTTCTGTGCGTTTATACCATGCATACTTCCCGGAAAGTTCATCGTCGATTCTGCCTCTCGATGTGTATATGTATGAACGAATATCCCCATGTTCAATAAGTTTGTTACCCTGCTGGCAAATACAATCTTTGTGCGGAACCGAGAATAGACCAGAAACCTGAGAATTCACGGTTGGTATCTTTCTTTCTCAGTAAACCGCTGATACATTGATACTATCACAAGCGCCGGGCCTTCCCTACTTACCGCCCCTTCAATATGCGCTGATTGCACGTTTTCATTAATTAATAACTAGTTATGATGCCTTTTAACCGAAATATAAAAATCCCCCGCTTTTGCCGTGTAGATAAACTTGATTCCTGGTAGTTACCAGGTGGGCGCCATATCGGAAAGTTTAGGCTTCCCAGTCTTGTCTGGGCATGCACACCCTTTCGCGGGGACAGCTCCCTTTAATTTTTTTTCACGAGGAACAAGTTATATCAATCACGCGCAAAGCAGGGGACTGTTTTCAAGTTCCTTTATCAGCTACATATTATATACCAGAATCATCAAAAAATGGCAAGGGGAAAAATAATACGCTGTCTTAGTGCCACAGATAAAACACATTTAATTTCAACAGGTTATGCCAATCTTATCTTTCTCTGTCCTGAAAAAAAGGCACCGGGCCGTCTGCTATTTTTTTTCTTCCCCGCTTTTGGTTTCTGTCATGGAAAGCAACCGTTGAGCTGCAGCCTCTGCCGTCTTTTCTAGGGTGCCGTGCTGCCGGCGTAAGCGGAAGAGTTCGTCGGAAATCGTGAGTGCCGTAAGGATGGCAACCCGGTGAGGATCAGCGGTGCCTGTGCCCTTCTGTACATCCTTCATCTTTGCATCAACAAACGCCGCAAGTTCTCGGATATAGTCTTGGTCATCCTTGCCCTTGATGCTGTACACTTGACCAAATATCTCGACCTTTACGCTCTCCATGATCCTCCGCCGACTTGCAGAGAGCATCGGGTGGAGCACAACAGAGTGTTCCCTATCCCTATCCTTTTTGCCCTATGCGATCTGCTCTCACAACAGCGCATCTACGAACTCTTTCGAATTAAATTCCCGCAGGTCTTCAATCGCCTCTCCGATGCCGATAAACTTGACCGGGATGGAGAGTTCCTTGTTAATGGCAAATACGATGCCACCCTTGGATGTTCCATCCAGCTTGGTAATCACGATACCGGTTACGCCCACTGCCTCATGGAACATCTTCGCCTGAACGAGGGCGTTCTGGCCCGTGCTTCCGTCGAGGACGAGCAAGGTTTCATGGGGCGCCCCAGGGAGCTCACGCGCCAGGATGCGCCGCACCTTCTTCAGCTCTTCCATGAGGTTCGATTTTGTATGGAGCCTGCCGGCGGTGTCCACGATAAGGACGTCGATTGTTCTGGCCTTGGCGGCGGAAACAGCATCGAACACCACTGCCCCGGGGTCCGCCCCTTCCCGATGCTTGATAACGGGGATGCCAGCCCGTTCTCCCCAGATCGAGAGCTGTTCCGATGCCGCAGCACGGAACGTGTCTCCCGCGGCCAGCATCACTTTTTTCCCTTGAGATTGAATCCGATACGCAAGCTTGCCGATCGTGGTCGTCTTGCCCGTACCGTTAACGCCGACCACGAGCACAACGGACGGCGACATGGTGATGGAAAAAGCCGAAGAACGCGATTCTAGTATTTCAAAAAGGATCTGCTTGAGTCTTTCCTTGACCTGTGCAGGGGTGGAAAGTTCCTTGCGTTTGAATCGCTCATGGAGGTCTTGCAGAACCAGCGACGTCGTCTCCATACCGACATCCGATGCGATGAGCGCTTCCTCGAGCTCATCGAGGAACGACTCATTGATCTTTTCACCGAGGACCATGGCTCCGATCCTGTCGGCAAAGCCCTTCCTGGTTTTTGCAAGCCCATCGCTCAAACTACGGAGTACGCCGAACATGAATACCTCATATAATGCAAATTCTAAATTCGAACCTCTAAATCCTAAGGAAGTTGCAGATTAACATTTAGAATCAAGAGATTAGGCCTTCGCGCTTGCATTTATATATCCAGCGGCAGCTTGCCGGAAGACTCGGGAGCGTCATTGCCCTTAAGCCCTCGCCGTTCGTCTCTTACGCTCTTCTTGCCCGCGTGCTTCGTCTCTTCCGAGTCTTCGCGACCACCGGGAGTAGGCCTGGAGCCGGAATATCCCGTCTGCCGGTAGAGATATCGATCGTGCATCTTGCTGTAGGCCGTCCACTCTCCTTCACCCACGTTCTCTTTCTTCAAGGTGGCCTGGAAGTTATTGATCTTTGCAGAGAGGTCGTCAAGATAGTTTATAATGATTGCTTCCTGGATCTTGGGCCTCTTGGGAGATCCAAACTCATACTCGCCATGGTGCGATAGCATGATATGCTTGAGCAGCATTGCGAGCTCAGCGGGGAAGCCGGGAATCATATTCATTTTTTCAACGATCATTTCATAACCGAGGGAAATATGGCCGATGAGCCTTCCCTCGGTGGTATATTCGATGGATTTTCTTACTCCAAGCTCTCGTACTTTGCCGATGTCGTGCAGAAAGGCTCCCACCGTAAGCAGGTCCACGTCGATCGACGGGAAATGTCTGGCCACATCCTTTGCGAGGGATACAAGCTCGACCACATGTTCCAGTAGGCCGCCGACATAGTTATGGTGGAGAGTCTTGGCTGCGGGTGTGCGCTTGAACAGCTCCATGAACGCGGTGTCGTTCAGAAAGGCGTTTAATAACTGGCTGAGATGCACATTCGCCATACTCGCTGTCATGGCCCTTAGCTCCGTGACCATCTCTTCGGGGTTGCGGGGAGACGTCTGGATGAAGTTGGCGATGTCTACCTTCGCATCGTCGACTTTTTCGAGCGTTTTCATCTTAATCTGCATCGTTCCCTGATAGTTGGCCGCGATCCCCTTGATCCGGACGAAATCTTCGCGCTCGAATCTGCCGGCAACCTCATCGGCATTGTCCCATAGTTTTCCGTCGATCTCACCGGTTTTATCCGCGAGCTTCAGGGATAGGTAGGTCACACCGTTCTTGGCCGTAGACACCTGTTTTGCCGTAACGAGGTATATCTCCTCTACCCAGTCGCCTTCCTTTAAGGACCCAATAGCCTGCATCATGCTCCTCTCAATGTGTGATGTGATAATAAACTATCGCCCTGGCGTTGTCAAACGGAAAGCAGGAAGGTCCTTCATGTGCGTGGTGGAACAGTGCTTCGTACGGGCTGTAATTTGAGCATATCCATTCTTCTGTCAGGGTTATGATGGGCGGCGAGTCTCTGACGGATCGGTCTTCACATATATGACGCGGGTGGGGAAAGGGATCTGGATGCCGTCGTTCTTGAAGCGCTTGAGTATCCTCCGGTGCAGTTCATGGAGAACAGGCTGCTGATCCGTGATCTCTCGTACATGACAGATCAGGGTAAAATCAAGGGACGAAGCGCCGAAGCCGGGGACAAAACGCACCGATGGCTCCGGTTCGCTCAGGAGACCCGGGACCTCTGCTGCTGTCTTCTTCGCCACATCGACCAGTGCCTGCTCGACTGCATCGGGGTCCGAATCATAGCTCACGCTCACGGGGACCAGGATTGCCATGCGGCGCTCGGGCAGGTTGTAATTCGTGACCACGCTCTGAGAGAGTTTGCTGTTCGGCACGATGACCATATTATTCGGCAGCATGCGTATTCTCGTCGTGCGCCAGCTGATATCCTCCACATACCCCTCTTGCCCCGTTTCGAGCTTGATGAAATCGCCTACCCGTATGGTATGTTCGGCGAGAATATGGATTCCGGCAAAGAGATTGGAGAGGGTGTCCTGGAGAGCAAGGGCCATGGCAAGACCGCCGACGCCAAGGGCGGTGATGATCGGCGTAATTGACACGCCAAGGAAGTTCAGTATGGTGAGGGCGCCTATGGCATAGACCAGCGCCTTGGTCACCGCATGGAGCAGGCTCGTCACCGAGATCGGGAGATCCGCCTTTTTCAGGACGAACGCAATTATCCTGCCGCTTGTGTTTGCGAGACCGATGGTAACCGTGAGGATAAGCGACAGATACAGGCCCTTCTCGACATACCCGAGGTAAGCCTCGGGGAGCTCCGACAGCCGTATGCTGACATAGAAGGCAAGGGCGATGATGAGGAGCGCAGAAGGACCTTCCAATCCGTCGAGCAGGAGATCAGATATTTCGCTGGAGGTCCTTTTTGCAAGGCGCCGGAAAAAGCTAAAGAGCATTTTCCTTAAAATGAGGAGCACGGCCGTGACGGCCGAGACAATGAGGATCGTAAGTGGATATTGATAATTCAATATCATGGAAGATTATTTTATCTGAACGGGAATTTGCTGTCCTGCACTATGATAGATTTCTTCAAACCTGCCTGCGGTCGCCCGGAAAGCCCTGAGGGCATCGGGATGGAAATGTGAGGGCAGGATTTCGTGACATCCGTCACCGCCGCCGGCGAGGATGAGCTGGCACGCATCGTCATGGGAATACGGCGACTTGTATGGGTACATGGTGCGGAGCGCATCGTAGACGTCTGCCACCTTTATGATTGCGCCCTCGAGGGGGATCGCATTTCCTGCCAAACCCACGGGATACCCGCTTCCGTCCCAGCACTCGTGATGGGTAAGGGCGATATTTCTGGCAACGCGCAGCATAGGCGCGTCGCCAAGGATCCTTGCACCAAGCGAGGCGTGTTTTTTCACCAGTTCGAACTCGTGCGGCGTGAGTCTGAGCGGCTTATCAAGAAGGTCGGGGTGGATGTATATCTTGCCCACATCGTGAAGCTGAGCGGAATAGGAGATCGTTCTGATAAATGAATCAGGCAGTGACATCCGCTCGGCGATGGCCCTTGCGTACTCGTTCATGCGCTGCACGTGTGCGCCGTTATCACGGTGCGAGTCCGTAGCGACTGCAAGCGCCCTTGCCATCACGAGGAACGATTCTGATACACCACGGAACTCACCGGCCACGACGCCGAGAAAGGTGCCGGGAAGCGCAAGCCCCTTCAGGAACAGTGCATCCTCGGCTGTTACCGGTCTGCCGTAATTGAATGCTATCACGTAGGTATCTAAATATACGAAGCCGGCAAGGTTATGGACAGTGCCGACCGCCTCGAGCAACTCCGGCGGAAGAAATGCGTGCAGATCTTCAAGGCGACCACCCCGATCGGAATAGTTCGCATAGGACAGACTTTCGGCGGCCTTAATCCGCAGAAAGAGGGCAGACTCCGGGATCTTGATGCGTTCAACGATCTTCTCCGCTCCCTCATCTCCGGCAGCATACAGGTCGCAATCCAACTTCATGCATCCGTCGGGCACCGCGACCATGAGGTATGCAGGCTTGTCCCGGTCGTTCGGTAACATGCGGATAAGCCGGCTCGCAAGATTGCCCTGCGATTTGGCTGCATCGAACGCGAGTGGGTCGAAACAGTTAACGACGGTTTCGAGCTGGGACAGCCAATCCTGTAAATCACAGCCCGCCTTGCCCGCCGCCTGTTCGAGATTTTTCATCCGGATTGCATTCTTGATCCTGGCAGCTGCCGACTCCCGCAGCACCGGAGTGCCGAGATAATCATGAACCCACGGTTTGAGGGCCTTAAGAAGACCGGGTTTTATATCCGCAGCAGCAATAAGGATGATGTGAATGCCGGACCGGCCGCAGTCACTGGCCAGCGAGCTGAATGCGCCGCCACCGCTGGTGAGCGCTGCGTCGCAGAAAAGAAGACATGAGGTCACTTTCTTAAGATGTTCAGACGCTTCTGCCACGGAACCGGCAAGAAGCGCCCTGCATCCCTGTGACAATGCAGCATCGGCAATCGCACGCCGGTCCGCGTCGTTATCGGAGAGGATCACTACGGGCGGCTTCATGACGTTGATTATAGCACACCGCTCGGCGAACTTCGGCAAAAAAACAAAAGACTAATAAATATATTTTGTCGACTCTCTCTCTATAACTTGTGGGGAAATTTACTGCTCGGTATGAGCTGGCGGCATGACGCTGCGCTTTCTCGCTGGCCACAGGCGCATTCACATATCCGGGAGCATATCCATGGTCTTGGCTCCGAATTATGGAGCCCCGCGCTACGTCTTCCGTACGTATACGTGATATTCGCCATTATCCTTGATAAGGCCTAGATACTCGTTTCCCGTCATTATGCACCAGGCGGGCATATCCTTTTCTATGCCGTCGTCATCAGACTGCACTTCAAGAACCTGCCCGGGCTTCATTTCCTTGAGCTTGTTCGAGGTCTTGAAAATCGGCATGGGACAGGCCAATCCTACACAGTCCAGAACCTCGTCCGGTTTGATCTCTTTAATGTCCATATGAGAACCTCGAGAAGGACCAGCTATCGTGCTTCCCACAGATCGCTTGAAGGCATTGGATGCATGTCGAACCTCGACTCCCATAGATAAAAAGATTGAAATTTACCGATCCGACTTTACACATGTTCATGTGTGGCCGCTGGATTATAAGTCCCCTTGAAGCCCCAGTGGGATGGTAATCACTCCATCTCGTGCTCATGCCCGGAATCGGCAGGCATCTTAACCGGAGATGGAATGCCTTTTTTCTTATAATAGTCGTCGAGCGCTGATTTAAGCGCTTCTTCCGCCAGGACCGAACAGTGCATTTTTACCTTGGGGAGGCCGCCCAGCGCCTCTGCAACAGCAGCATTCGAAAGCTTGAGCGCTTCGCCGATGGTCTTGCCCTTCACGAGGTCCGTTACCATGCTGCTCGTGGCAATGGCCGCGCCGCAACCAAAGGTCTTGAATTTCGCTTCAGTGATGACGTCCTTTTCAACTTTAATATAGAGGCGCATTACATCACCGCAGACAGGATTCCCGACCGTTCCCACGCCGTCCGCGTTTTCGATCTCGCCCACGTTGTGCGGATGAGCAAAATGTTCCATCACCTTTGAACTGTACTGTTCCATATTTTCCTCCTCACCCAACTTTTTCTTTCTTGATCATATCTTCATAGAGAGGCGACATCTCTCGCAGCCGCTGCACGATGGGGGGCAGCTTTTCTATCACATAATCGATATCGTCCGCGGTGTTTCCCATACCGAGAGTCATGAGCAGGGTCCCGTTTGCCACAGCAGCGTCCGTTCCGATACAAACCAGCACGTGCGACGCCTTGAGCGAACGCGAGGTGCATGCCGATCCGCTCGATACCGATACGCCTTCCATGTTCAGGAACAGGAGCATGGACTCGCCTTCCACGTACCACATGGAAATGTTCAGGTTATTCGGCAGCCTCCGCGTTGGATGACCGTTGATAACTATGTGGTCTATCTTCTCCACAAGACCCTTTTGAAGGCGGTCCCTAAGTGCCGAGACATACTTCATCCTGTGCGGGATCTCTGCTACCGCAAGCTCGGCGGCCTTGCCCAGACCTACGATTGCCGGTACGTTCTCAGTACCCGCGCGCCTTCCCTCTTCCTGAATGCCACCCTCTATCTGCGGTTTGATCCGAACACCCTTGCGTACAAATAGCGCCGCAGCGCCCTTCGGGCCGTAGAACTGATGCCCCGATAAAGACATCGCGTCCACACCAAGCGTCCCGACGTCCACGGGGACCCATCCGACGGACGCGACCGCGTCGGTATGGAAAAGAACTCCCTTCTCCTTGGTGATTTTTCCGATTTCCTCGATCGGCTGGATCGTGCCGATCTCGTTATTCGCGTGCATAATCGAGACGAGACTCGTGTCTCTGGTAATCGCTTTCTCCACGTCGGCAGGATCTACCATTCCGGTTTTGTCCGTCTCAAGATACGTGACGGTGAAGCCCGATTTTTCGAGCGTCTTGGCCGGATGGAGAACTGAAAAATGCTCGATCTGCGATACGATGATATGATTGCCCTTCTGGCTGTTCGCCTGAGCAAGCCCCTTGAGCGCAAAGTTGTTCGACTCCGCTCCGCTGGACGTAAAATAAATCTCTTCCGATTTTGCTCCAATGAGCGCTGCGGTCTTTGCCCTCGCCTCTTCAATGGCGTTCTTGGCCTCACGACCCACGTCGTGCAGGTTCGAGGGATTGCCGAACCTGTCCGAAAAATAAGGCAGCATGGCTTCGAGCACTTTCGGATGGACTGGCGTCGTGGCCGCATGGTCAAGGTAAACTTTTCTCATGTCAACATGCCCCCTTTCCTGCTAATGCCGGTTTCTTCCTGGGTTTTCCCAGTCCCGCTTCCTTCCCTTGATCCAGCTGCTGGTGGAGAAGATTTTCGAAGGTTATGCTGTCGAGTGCCTCCTCGATCTTTGCGCCGACCTTTGCCCAGACCATTCTCGCAACACAGTCATCGGCCTGATAGCATTCAGCGGACTCACCGGGTTCCAGGCAGTGCGACAGGGCTATCGGTCCTTCGAGAGTGCGCACAATATCACCGATCGTCAATTCCGACGGGTTCCGGGCAAGCAGGTATCCTCCTGCCGGTCCTCGGACGCTTTCAATAAGACCTGCCTTTCCGAGCCGGTGCAGGATCTGCTCGAGGTATGAGAACGAGATCCCCTGACGTTCGGCAATCTCCTTGATTGTAATTGGCCCCTTGCCGGAATGTTTGACGATCTCAAACACTGCGCGAACGCCGTATTTTCCTTTGGTAGACAGCTTCATACTTTTTTCTTACGGGTGTCCGACTGCACACAAAACAGGACTATTTAAGTCCCTACTAGCCGTAAAATAACAATAACAAACTTGACCATTTTTGTCAAGTATATTGTTTGCCATGTTTTTTCTCACTCAGCTGTACTCCGCTCAATTCATAATATGGAGGTTGATTGTGCATACTGATGGATACGGGATATCGCTTTATAGGGAGCTGGCTGTGCTTGAAAATACTGTTCTGCGAATAAAAAAGTCCATCGGCATCCTGGAGCGAAAATACAACAAGGCCATGGAAGCTCTTGTTGAAGAATATAAGAGCGGGAAATTAGCTCAATATCTCGAATTTGAGGATGATTACGAGGCCTGGCGGAGTGGTTACGACTCTCTTAAGAGATGAGGGGGGCTGGAGAAACAGCATCAGGATGTATTTCACATGATAAAAGGTTAAAACTGCCATGGTATTCTGATACTGTCGCCGATTGTCTCCCTGGGTCAAGAGAAGGGTCTCGTTCTTTGGGTAAGACAGCCTTCACGAAAGGGCTTAATCGTCCCTAGGAAGGATTCTCCCCTTAGAATGGCTCTGCCCGTGTTTTTTATAAGATACCAAGCCCTTTGCATTTTCTATTCTCGCTCTTTTTGATTTGTGCTATACTCCCGCTCATGCATCAATCCTCCCCTCACAATCCAATCGCAAGCAAAGACAACAGTTCAATAAAACATCTCCGCTCTCTTGCTGATCCGAAATCCCGAAAAAAGGAAAAGTCCTTTCTGATTGAAGGCGTCAAGATGGTCGAAGAGGCGCTCCGGGACAAGCTGGGGGTCAAGATGGTCGTGGCCTCCCCGTCACTTGTCCAGCACCATGGCAAGGGCGTGCTCAAACTGGCGGAAAGCCGCTCCGTGGAAATCCTCTGGGTATCCGAGCGGATGATGGACATGATATCCGAGAGCAAAACTCCTCAGCCGGTGATGGCGGTTGTGAATACAACGGAGCACAGCGAAGAAGAGCTCTTGGCCCATAGCTCGGGGCTCATAGTGGTCGCCCATCAGCTTCAGGACCCCGGCAACCTCGGCACTATCATCCGCACCGCAGAGGCCGTGGGTGCGTCGGGTGTAGCCATTTCAACGAACACAGTAGACCCCTTCAACCCAAAAGCCATCCGGGCTTCCATGGGCAGCATTCTGCGCCTGCCGATCGTGAACATTGCGGATGTGAGAGCATTCATTAAGGCCTGCAAAAAGAAGGGCTACCAGACTGTGGCAACCGTGCTGGGCGGTGAAATAACGCACTTCGATATCGATCTCAAGAAACCGACTACAGTGATGTTAGGGCAGGAAGGCGCCGGACTGCCGCAGGAAATTATGCCTGACATAGACCTTCACGTCCGCATTCCCATGGCGGAGACGATTGATTCGCTGAATGTGGCCACTGCAGCGGCGGTGATCCTCTACGAGGCGCTTAGACAAAGAATAGAAAAAACATAGACCTTACTTGCCAAACTTTTTCCTCAGCTTCTCCACCACCACCTGAGGCACAAGGCTTGACACATCGCCCCCATAGCTCGCCGCTTCTTTCACGATCGTCGAGGTGATGAAAGAATATTCCTCATTCGGCATCAGGAACACCGTCTCGATTGTGCTGTCAAGCCTCCGGTTCATCAAAGCCATCTGCATTTCGTATTCAAAGTCCGAGACGGCGCGTAATCCACGTATGATCCCAACTGCATTTTTCTGTTTGACGTAATCAACGAGCAACCCGTCGAATCCCTCGATCACCACGTTCCTATACTTCACCGTCACCTCCCTGAACATGGCGATGCGCTCTTCGAGTGAAAAAAGCGGTGTCTTTTTCGGGTTCGCTGCTATAGCAACGATCAGTTCGTCGAAAATCCTAAGGCTGCGCTCAACGAGATCGATATGTCCGCTGGTCACAGGATCAAAAGTTCCTGGATAGACGCCGACGTGTTTCATCTTATCTCCTTTTTATTTTCCACTGGCTCGCTGCGCACATAGATAAATATATTTAAAATCAAGGTATTGCGCGGTTAAAAATCTCCTCGCCTTCATCTTATTTCTTGGACTTCTTTTTCTGCACCGCCTCTTTCCATCCCGGCGTTCTCCGCGGTGAAACTATATATTTAATCTATAAAACGTCAGCACCGTATCCCCGTATTGTGCTTGACGGTAGAGTGAAAGGTTGCCTGTATGCAGGATCGACGGCTGTTTTTTGAAATGCTCCGCAATCAAGATCGAATCAGGCTTCAAAATTCCTGACTCCCCAAGGACCTTGAGCAGCGGCGCCAGCGCAAGCGAATAGGGCGGGTCGAGAAAAACGATATCAAACTGCTCGGACGTTTTTTTGAGAAAGGTCTCAGCCTTCGATGCGACGACCTGTGCTCGCTCGGCAAAGCCGGTCTGTTCCACATTCTTTTTGATGATTTTCAGGGAGTCCCGCGAATCGTCGACGAACACGACTCTCCCTGCTCCCCTGCTGAGCGCCTCGATGCCGATTCCGCCGATACCTGCGAACAGGTCGAGGAAAAGCGCTCCCTCCACTTTCTGCCCGAGAATATTGAACAGCGCCTGCTTTACTTTGTCGGATGTCGGCCTGACACGCGACCCTGCAGGCACTTTCAGCTTTCTGCCTTTGCCTATGCCTCCCGTCACTCTCATGCGCTTCGATTTTTCGATGCTACAGAAAAACCCCTTTTAAGTCAAGCGATTCTTGACACCTACCTGCATTGCGTATATACTTTTCACATTCGGGGAGATGCACAATGCGCAATAAGTTTCCATGGTTGATCCTTTTCTTACTGCTGCAAATCATCGCATTTTCTTATGTGATTCCCCTGTCCGCCGATGCGCCGAAGGATAAAAAATCAACCGCGCCGGCAGCGCCCGCCAAGAAAATCTACCTTATAAATGTTGACGCTCCGATCACGCCCGTGGTCTCGGAATACATCATCAGGTCGATCGATACGGCATCGCGCAACAGCGCAGAGGCTATCATTATAGAACTCGATACCCCTGGCGGACTTGTGGACTCTATGCGCGAGATCGTGAAGAGAATGTTGTCGGCCGACATCCCTGTTGTGGTATACGTTGCCCCGGCAGGCGCGCGGGCAGCATCGGCCGGTGTGTTCCTAACCATCGCCGCCAATGTAGCGGCAATGGCCCCGAGCACGCACATCGGGGCCGCCCATCCGGTTACCATGGAAGGGAAAATGGACAAGACCATGGAGGCTAAGGTGGTGAACGATCTGGCGGCCATGGCCCGGAGCATCGCGGAGAAACGGGGAAGGAACGCAAAATGGGCTGAAGATGCGGTGCGCAAAAGCGTTTCCATAACTGAGACCGAGGCGCTCAAAGAACGAGTAATCGACCTGGTCGCCCCTGATGTCCCCTCCCTCTTAAAGGACATAAACGGCAGGAGCGTCGATCTCGTTGTCGGCAAAAAGATCCTTGATACGTCGAACGCGCAGGTGGAAGAGATCAACATGGGTTTCCGGTATAGGATACTCGAGATCATCAGTAATCCCAATATCGCTTACATTCTCATGATCCTCGGCTTCTACGGCCTTTACTTCGAACTCGCTAATCCGGGTGCCGTATTCCCAGGCGTGGCTGGCGCCATCAGCTTGATCCTTGCCTTTTACGCGCTCCATACCCTGCCGATCAACTACGCGGGGCTCATGCTTATCATCCTCGGCGTCGGGCTCTTCATCGCCGAGGCGTTCATCACGAGCCACGGGGTCCTCGGCGTCGGCGGTGCCATTGCTATGGCGATCGGCTCGGTCATGCTCATCGAATCTCCGTCACCTTACCTCCGGATCTCCTGGGCCGTTATCGTGCCGGTCGTGGCGCTCTCCGCGCTCCTGTTCATCATCACCGTAACCCTGGCGGTGCGCGTACACCGTGAGAAAGCCGATACTGGCATGGAAGGAATGCTCGGGCTCGAAGGACAGGCAAAGACCGACATCCACGCGGGCGGCCAGATCTTCGTGCGCGGGGAGTATTGGTATGCCTGGAGCGAAGCACCCATTCAGAAGGGTGAACGGGTGAAGGTAGAGGCCGTAGAAGGGCTCAAGCTGAAGGTAAAAAGGGCGGTTTAGAGAGCAGATACTCATCACGTTTATCTCGTGACTTACAAATTGATTTTTTACCAAAATGGAAAAGAATATTCTAAAACTGTACCTCGAATGTCACTGAAGGGGCAAATTACGCGAGTGAATCCTTAGTCTCATTCGTGCAATTCGTATAATTCGTTCCATTCGTGTTCAAAGCATGTGGTTCCGGCTAGTATGAGTCAGGTACATACGACAGAATTCACGAAGGAGGTTCTGATATGCAAGCGATTGGACTTGGTTTGCTGGTTGCGGTAATTATTATTATCTGGTTTCTCTTCAACACGATCAAGATTCTGAAGCAGTACGAACGGGGCGTGATCTTCACCCTTGGGAAGGTGCCCCTTGACGGTGGCGTCAAGGGCCCGGGTCTTATCATCCTCCTGCCCGGGATCCAGAAGATGGTGCGGGTGAGTATGCGGACGGTCACCATGGACGTCCCCTCGCAGGACGTGATCACCAAGGACAACGTTACCGTCAAGGTGAGCGCCGTAGCCTACTTCCGGGTTATCGATCCGCGCAAGGCAATCATCGAGGTCGAGGATTTTTACTACGCCACGTCGCTCATCGCGCAGACAACGCTCAGGAGCATCCTCGGACAGAACATGCTCGACGACCTGCTCTCGAACCGCGAGGCCATCAACGCTGAACTCCAAAAGGTCATTGATCTCCAGACAGAGCCCTGGGGCGTGAAGGTCACCACGGTCGAAGTGAAGAATGTTGACCTCCCGGCCGAGATGCAGCGAGCTATCGCCATCCAGGCACAGGCAGAACGTGAACGGCGGGCCAAAATCATCCATGCGGAAGGCGAACTGCAGGCATCGGCGAAGCTGTCCGAGGCGGCAGGGGTCATCAGCAAGAACCCCATGGCACTTCAGCTCAGATATCTCCAGACCCTTACCGAGATCGGTACGGAAAAAAATACGACCATTGTTTTTCCGCTGCCCATCGATCTCTTATCGGCGTTCCAAAAACTTGTGGAAAAGAAAGAGTAGCGCTAAAGTGTTGGGGGAGAATTTCATCGTCTGCCGGAAGTCGTCTGGCCAAAAGAAGGGGGATAGGTTCTTCACCTATCCCCTTGTTCGTGAGCTGTTGTTCTTCCTTATATTTCGCTGACCGTAATGGCCTGCTGCGGGCAGTTCTCAACGCAGGTCAGACAGCTGATGCACTCGGACATGTTCACCGGATCGGCCTTGCCGCCGTCCACTTTGAATACGGACTGCGGGCACATATTCACGCAGGTCCCGTCGCCGTCGCATTTGCCCTTGTCGATAGTTACCATATACATGAGCCCAGTTCCCTCCTTCAGTAAAAGTAAAATTCCAAAAGCACCCTATATTACCCGTCGAGGCGGATAAAATCAAGAGAGAAAAGCGGATCAAAAAAGGGCCCGTCCGTGGAGCGGGACGAGCCCTTGACAGAGAGGCCATAACTCCGGTTTTATTAATGCTCTATTTCTACGCCAGCAGTCTGCTCTCGAACCGAAATAGCGACCTTGTACAGCATGCTCAGGATCAGGAACCCGATGGACCAGACGCCGATGGTGATCCAGGTCTCAGGCATCGTCGGCCAGTACGTACGCACCTGATCCAGGGGGTTCGGCACGAAACCACCGATGATCAGACCGAATCCCTTGTCGATCCAGAGGGAGATGAAGAGCATGATGCAGGCAAGGACGAGTGATCTCTCGTTCTTGCGGGCAGCGGGGATTAACAGCATGGTGAGCGCGATGACCGCAAAGACCGATGACGTCCACATGAGGGGCACCAGTTCGCGGTGGCCATCAAGCCCGATGTAGAGATACTTGAACGAATCGGTATGGGCCGGGATGCTGCTGTAGAAGGCCGTAAAGAACTCGAGGCCCAGGAAAAAGACGTTGGCGAACATGGCATAAGCCACGATCTTCCCAAGCGCCTGGATCGGCTCCTTGCCGGGATCGAACTTGCTGACCTTCCTCACGATGAGGGCAAGGATAATGAGAAGCGCAGGACCGCCGGCGAATGCCGATGCCAGAAACCGGGCCGCCATTATGGCGCTGAGCCAGAAGTGCCGTCCCGGAAGACCGGCATACAGGAACGCCGTCACCGTATGGATGCTGATCGCCCAGGGGACCGACAGAATGATAAAGGGCTTGATCCATTTCGGCGGCGGAACGCCTTTTCGGTCCGAGCTCAATGTGACCCAGCCGATCAAAATATTCAGGACCAGATAACCCGAGAGCACAAGGAAATCCCAGAACATGACGGAATTCGGCGTCGGATGGAGGACGACGTTCATTACCCTCATCGGCTGGCCCATGTCAGCCATGATGAACAAAATGCACATGGTCACGGCGGAGATGGCGAGGAACTCGCCAAGGATCACGATCTTGCTGAACGTCTTATAATCGTGTAAATAGTACGGGATCACCAGCATCACTGCCGAAGCAGCAACGCCGACAAGGAACGTGAACTGGCCGATGTACAGGCCCCACGACACGTCACGGCCCAAACCGGTAATACCCAATCCGTACATGAACTGCTGCAGGTAGTAGTAGAACCCTATCAGCACAAGGGCACCGAGAAAAAATATCCATGCCCAGTATTTTTTACTTCCTTCGAATGCTTTCTCAAGCATGGTCGCTCCCTCCTATGAGATAATAAATGGCGGGCCCAGTACCCAAATCAGATTTTCTCCTGATGGTATACTTGGTCGAAACGATCTTTCTGACATCTGAATTGGGGTCTTCGATGTCGCCGAATAGCAGGCCGCCCTTGGGCGCAGCCTCCACGCAAGCCGGCATCTTTCCCATCTCGAGCCGTTCCGAGCAGAAGGTGCACTTCTCCACAACGCCCTTGGTCCTCGTGGGGTATTGCTTGTTCTCTCTTTCAGGATTGATGGCCTTCCGTGGGTCAAGCCAGTTGAAACTCCGTGCCCCGTAGGGGCAGCCAGCCATGCAGAACCGGCAGCCAATGCAGCGGTGCATGTCCTGCATCGTGATCCCGTTCGGGAGCTTGAACGTTGCCTTGGTGGGACATACCCGAACGCACGGAGGATTGTCACAGTGGTTGCACAGCACCAGAAAGGGCATTTCCTTGAGATGTTCGTCCATGAACTTGTTCGGCTCGCCCGGAAACGCATTCTCGTATGCGGTCTTCCATATCCACTTGATCTCATGCCTCGTATCGACGCTGCCGTCGGGATTCCGGAAGTCAGGGACGTTATGCGTTAGGTGGCATGCATCAATGGTCTTCTTGAAATCCTCATCGGTCTTGAACTTGCTCATGTCCACGACCATGGCCCATCTTTTTGCCGTCAGGGCGTCCTTGTTCGGCTCTACTTGCGAGGGATCCAAGCCTTTGACCCAGATCGGATGCGTCGCGTTTGCAACGGAAGCGCCAAACCCCAGAATGGAGGAGATGCCGGCAATTTTCAGAAATTGTCTCCTGTCCATGCTCATGATTTATTCTCCTCCTTTTCCTGCGGCTGAATGTGGCAGTCCCAGCAGAAAGGCTTTATAGCCATGTAATTATGACACTCGTCACAAAACTTCTTCTTATTGGAGTGGCACTGCATGCAGCCGTTCTGCAGGCTCATATTGAATTTCTTATGGTTCGACGTGCTGATGTACACACGGTTCATGTTGCGTACCACGGAGTCGCGCCAGAGGTTGATGAGCTGCATGTGGTTGGTCCGCATGAATTCCTTGGACTCAACACATTCCTTCTTTCCGTACTGCTTTTCCCATTCCTGGATCGCCGGGGTATCCACCTTCGGCTCGGGCTTGGCGTTCACCTTTCCGATATTGTAGTAAAAAGGAAAAGTTGCAATACCGACGAAAATCAGGAGGCCAATGATTATTTTCCCGCCGTCATAAAGTTTCATTAGGCTTTTTCCTCCTTCGCTTGAATTCCTGGAAGGGGCTCACCGCGCAGGTCGGTGGTTCTCTCCTTCTCACCCTTCATCACCAGGGCGTTCGCTACCAGCTCATGGAGGCCGGTGACCTTCACGCCCGGGACCCAGTAATCCATGAGCGGCGGAAGGGATGCCCGGTCGATGGCGCAGATGTTGGCGAGCATGTTCACGCCGTAGTGCTCCCGAACGAACTTGACCGCGTTCGCCCTCGGGAACCCGCCCTTCATCCTGAGGTCCATATCTTCGGAGGCATTGAGGCCGGACCCGCTGCCGCAGCAGAAGGTCTTCTCGCGGATGGTATCCTCGGGCATTTCGTAGAAGTTGTTCACCACGCTCTTGAGCACGTAGCGGGGCTCGTCGAAGAAGCCCATGCCGCGTGCAGTGTTACAGGAATCGTGCCACGTCACCTTGAGGTGGTCGTTCCTCCGCGGATCGAGCTTAAGCTTGCCGTTTTTGATCAGGTCCGCGGTGAACTCGACAACATGGATCATCTTTCTCGATTTCGCATTCTCAAAGACCGTGCCTGTGATTGGGGACTTGGGGACCTCGAGGAAATCGGCGGGGCCGTTCCAGGTGTCCATGTACTGGTGGAGCACCCTCCACATATGGCCGCACTCGCCGCCGATGACAAATTTGACCCCGAGCCGCTTGGCCTCGGCATAGATTTTCGAGTTGAGCCGCTTTGCCAGCTCGTTCGTGGTAAAAAACCCGAAGTTGCCGCCCTCCGAGGCGTACGTGCTCCAGGTATAGTCAAGCCCGAGCTCTTCGAAGAGCATGAGGTAGCCCATGGCCGTGTACGTGCCCGGATCGGCAAAGAGGTCGCCCGATGGCGTCACGAAGAGAATCTCGGCGCCCTTCCGGTTAAAGGTCGGTTTGATTCTCTTGCCTGTAACGGTCTCAATGTCGTCGAGCATGTATTCGAGGTTGCCGACGATGGTATGGGGCTCGAGTCCTAAGTGGTTCCCTTTCATATAGCAGTTGGCAGCAGGACCGGCGATCCATTCAATGTTGAGGCCGAGAAGATTGAGCAACTCCCGGCCGATGATCGTGATCTCGGCCTGGTCGATGCCGTAGGGACAGAAGATCGAGCAGCGGCGGCACTCGGTGCACTGGAAAAAGTAGTACCACCATTCCTTCAACACGTCGAGGTTAAGCTCACGGGCGCCGGCCATATTGCCCAGAATCTTGCCGGCCGTGGTGAACTCTTTTCGATAGACCGAGCGGATCAGCTCGGCGCGGAGGACCGGCATGTTCTTGGGATCGCCGGTCCCGATGAAAAAGTGGCACTTGTCCGCGCAGGCCCCGCAGCGCACGCAGATGTCCATGAAGAGCCGGAATGACCGGTATTTTTTAAGGCGGTCAGCGATCCCCTCAAGGATAATCTCTTTCCAGTTCTCGGGCAGCTTCCAGTCCGCGTCTGCCGGCCGCCAGTCGCGGGGGTTGGGAAAACCGAGGATCTCGAGGCTCTTAGGCTTGGATCCGTGACAGAACATGCCTTCCTTGAACACGACGGGCGTATCCATCCATCCCGACTTTGGCGGCGTGAAATCTATCTTCGACAGTTCTTCTGGTTTCGGAAGTTTCGCCATGACTACTCCTTTTCTACCGGGATCCCGGCGTTTTTCATTTTATCCCTGAAATCATTCTCATACTCTTCGTAGGTGTGAACATGGACCGGGTAGTTCCAGGGATTGACATGCCTCTTCATCCCGTTGCTGTTTGCCATGTTCCGCGTGGGGCTCAGGAACACTCCGCCCAGATGCACAAGCTTGCTCATCGGGAAGTAGGCGAACAGGACGCTCAGGAGGAAAAGATGGATATAGAAAATCACACCGATAGTCTCTGCTGGCATCACAGGCTTGAAGCTGATGAGACCCATAGCAAGCATCTTGACGCTCACGATGTCCGTTTTGTAGAAGTACCGCATCAGGACGCCGGAGATCGCGATCCCCAGGATAAGGAAGAGCGGGAAGTAGTCGGCAATCAGCGAGATATACCGCATCTGGGGAATCCCGATTCTCCTGATGAAGAGATAGGTCACAGCCAGTAGGAGAACCACATCGGTCATATAGAGGAGCGGGGCGCCGATCTGGAGGAAGCTGTCGAGGCCTTCCGCGAGCTGTACTGCTGCGGGTACCCTCTCGATGAAGAACCGCATATGTCGGAACAAAATGATGAGGAATGACCAATGAAACGCCATGCCGGCAAGCCAGAGCCACTTGGCCTCTCCGTAAGAGATTTTGCCCTCACCGTTCAATTGCGTCTTGAGGTTCCGGAACAGGGAACGGAAAAAGAGCACTTCCAGCGCCATACGCCCGATCACGCCCAACGCGCCGGACGGATTTTCCAGTTTGCTGTGCTTGATCCATGGAAGTGATTTCTGCTGCCCGCAGGTCGAGGGAATGCGAAACGGGACCGGCGAACTCCCCCATTTGAGAACACGGACGATCATCCCGCCGACGAACAAGAGGAACGCCGCATAGGGGATGACGACGCCAAAGAGGAACCGCAGATTCGCCGCCGCCACTCCTGCATAGGCAATCAGGACAAGCAGGAGAACTGCGATAAGGGAAACTAAGGCTTTCATATCGTTACCTCTTTTCTGTGAGATTGACAATGCCGCTGATTTTGAAAATCCTATTTCTGTTCTTCGCCCCCGCCTTCCATCAGCTTTGCCCGCTGCAGGAGCCGGAAGGTCGCGTTTTTCACTTCATTTGCCTTGAGCTCGTAAATTTTTTCCCGACACTTCATGTAGATGTCAAATGCGTAGAGAGCCAGGTCATCAATGGTGGAATCAAATGCTGAAAGTTGGTCGGTCATGCCCTGCTGTTTCAGGATCTCGTTTCCGAGCTCCTGCCGGATCACCTTCTTCAAATGAAAGATGAACGCAACGGCCTCGGACGGGGCAAAGTTCTGAACAGCCCGGATCCTGACAATGCCGTCAAGAAACGTTGAGACCGTGTCCGGCAGCATCCCTTGCTGCAGTGCGTCAAAGAGGCGCTCGATGCCCTCGGAGATTGTGTAGCCGACAGGATTCGCGAACTGGGCCTTCTGCTTTTTGAGAAAACGGGACGTATCGTCAGGATATGTCTCCGCTACCGTATCGAACCACTTTTTAACGATAGTAGTTTTTCTTTCCTGCAGAAGTCTTTTCAGATCCATATCCAATCACAATCTGTCAACAATAACCCTGCAGCAACCGCTACAGAGTAGCTGTCCGCTAAAAGAACAGCAGGTGTTTGACCGTCTCCATCTCTTTTTGAATATCAGCATAGGATACGAATTTCGTCTTGAGTTCGGCGCCCATGTCCTCTGCATCGGTGATCATCTGATTTTCCTTGAGTCCGAGCCTCTCCATGTCTTCCTTGCACACCCAGACAGGCAGGTCTATGAGCAGACAGCTCTTGATGTGGCTTTCGGTGGTTGTCACTCCGTAGAGCTTCATGGCCTGCTGGTTCTTCACGGCGTTCAGCACACCGTCGCCGACGAACACCATAGTCGGGACAACGGAGTCTCCTTCGTCCATATAGATCTCCGCGGTCTGGCTCGCGATTGCATGGGTGAGCGCGAGACGGGGGTTCTCGCTCTTGTACGGCGGCCTCTGTACAATAAACAATAATTTTACGGCACCCATTTACTCACCTCCTATATGCAAAAGTCGGTCGGTCTTGACGGTCTTTGCCAGGTACCAGTCCATGCTCGCCCGCTTCATGCCCTCGGGCGTATCTTCCTTGTGGTATCCCCTGGCCTCGGCGCACGCCTCGCATACCGTGACCTCCATACCCTTGCCCATGAGTTCCTTCATGCGCTTTTCAAGATGAGAATAGTCTTTGAATGGCTTTTGGCCCTTTTTGGCCATCATCACGGCATTGCCGGAGAGCCACATGTTTACCTTGTGTCCTTTGGCGATCCCAGCCTCGGCAAGCTTGAACGCAAAATCGAGCGACATCGAGCCAACCAGGGAAGGGAATACCCCCAACGTTAATTCTCCCATGCTATCCTCCTTAATAGTTTCTGACAGGCGAAGAACGACCTTCGCTTGCGCTCGGTTGGATGAAGGATGAATACGTCCCTCGCTCCTCGCCCTCATCCTTCGTTTTTTTTATGCTATAGCCAAGCCATCTTCTCGTAGTCGTTCATGATGAGATCGACGATATCGCCGTAGCCGATGACCTTCACCTTGGAGTTGACGTTCGCCGCTGTAAACCCTCTCGTCTCGAGATCATCGGACAATACGTAAAAGTTCGCGCCTGCTTTTGACAGCACCGGCGAATCTTTGCCTTTTTCCTTCACCACAGCATGGTAAATGCCGTTTTCAACAAGGATGACGCCCAGCTTTTCGGCCTTCATTCTCTCAAGGGTTTCTTCAGTCCTTCTCCAATCGCTCAAAAATACCGCTAGCTTCATAAAATGTTCACCTCCCCGCAGCGTATTTTTAATAAAAAAACAGGGGATAATTTTTCAACTATCCCCGTTGGTATGATCGTCTATTATCTCATTAAATCTCGGTAACCGTGATCGCCTGCTGCGGGCAGTTTTCCACGCAGGTCAGACAATTGATACACTCGGACATATTCACGGGATCGGCCTTGCCGCCTTCCAGTTTGAATACCGACTGGGGGCAGACATTCACGCAGGTGCCGTCGCCATCACACTTGTTCTTGTCTATTGTTACCATATACATCGTATAGCATTCCTCCTTCAGGAAAATAGATCTTCTCGCCCGCCCCAACAGTTCATATCGATTGCCGCCTTGGTGCTCCTGCAGGAACACGACTCACCATGCCCATTGATGTTCCCCTTTACAGAAGACCATCCGGTCCCGGCTGCGGCCGCTATAGGCCTGAATGCGTACAGGGATTATCAACTTTCGACGAGCATATTGCGGCCCTGCACCCTCACCGTTACGGACGGGATCGGTGTTTGATGCTGTCGCAGCAGCAGGTTCTATACGCAGCCGGTCGGCTTCGGAAGGCCTGCGATTTTGCATGCCTGCTTTGCAGGACCACCCGGATAGAGCTCGTAGAGATATTTGGTATTGCCCTTGTCGGGACCGAGCTTCTTACCGATTTCCTTTACGAGGATCTTAATCATGGGCGCGATCTGGTATTGTTTATAGTAGTCGCGCAGGAAATTCACGACTTCCCAGTGCTGATCGGTCATATCGATTCCTTCGACCTGCGCGAAGTAATTCGCGACATCCATATTCCAATCGTCCAGATTCGCCAAAAACCCATCCTCATCCACTTCAATCGTCTTGCCTTTTACGTCAATTGTTGCCATTGTTCATTCCCCTTTCATGAATAATTTTTGGGAGCTTCGTGAGCATCCCACTCTTGGTTGCCTCTTTGCCGTATTCAGATCACTCTGCCATCACCGCGGTCAGAGAATGATTTTATTTTTTTGTTTTGATGATATAAAGTCGACCGCATCCATCCATAAAACCTTTTGGAGCGCCCGAAGACCGGTGCGTCCGCCAATCATAGCTCAACACTGCATCATCGTAATCCTCGCCGGCAACCATCTGGGAGCTGTCTTTCGAGAGTTGGGCCGCTGCCATGTCGAGAGCTTGCATCATCACTTCCCCAACATTCTTACTCGTTGGGTCAACGATAAACAGGGCACCACATTGAGCACACGTCCCGCCGAGCACGTTTTCCGCTGAACTGATGCGCATCGTAGTCGGCCGCTGAAGCCTGCTTCTGCAAAACGGACAGACCGGCTCGACTCCTTCCCTTGTCCCTGCCCTCAAGATAATGCCTGCTTTCTACGCTTCCTGCTTCCGTTTTCTGTACTCGCGTGCCTTCCCGACCATGGCCCCGGCCCACTGGGGCGTCCCCAGTGCATGGAGATGCGTATAACATGCCAGCACATTCTTATACACGATCCCGTCTTCCGTACTGTTTATCCCGGCCCCGCGTTTCATATAATACGCCATTGGAGGTAAATCGTCAAGATTCACAATCCGTGAGTAATGAAATTCATGCCCCCGGATAATGACGCCCTTTTCAAAGAACGGATTTGGACCCCTGACTTCCAATATTGTATAGCCATGCGCCTGTGGTCTTTTTTCAAGAACGAAATCAATTGGCAACACCGACGTCATGGGATATGTGCGTTCATCAACTTTCAGACTACGCCCGAGATAGATCAGACCGCCGCACTCCGCATAGATTGGCAATCCGTTCTCGGCAGCAGCCTTCAAGGCCCTGCAGAATCCCTCATTCGCTGCAAGCTCTGCCGCCTGCGTCTCGGGAAAACCTCCGCCGATATAAAGAGCATCTATCTCAGGAAGCGTCCTGTCCCTTAGGGCATTGATCTCACATATTCGAGCTCCCTGCTGTTCGAGGGCTTCCAAATTATCGGGATAATAGAACTGAAAAGCAGTATCTTTTATGACTCCTACAGTAACCTGATCTTCCCCGTGATCAAGGAATACTGCCGCTGGCTTCTCAGGCATCGCCAGCTCGGAAGCACGACACGCAATATTCCACACTGCGTCAAGGTCAAGATATTTTTCTGCTAAGACAGCTGAAGCGCTTATTGCCTGGTCCACCTCGGGATGCTCATGGAACGGTGTCAGCCCCATGTGGCGTTCGGGGAACTCACCTTTCCTCTGCCTCGGCACCGCTCCCACGACCAACAGGCCGCTCACCTGTTCAATAGCCTTCCTTACGACCGATTCATGCCGGCCCGGTGATACGTTATTTAAAATGACCCCCCTGATATCAACTTCAGGGTCGTATTTCTGACACCCGAGGACAACTGCCCCGACCGTGCTTGAGGCCTTGGTGCAGTCGACGATAAGCAGAACGGGTGATTTGAGCAGTTTTGTCAAACGCGCTGTACTATAGGTGCCGGACTCGTCAACTCCATCATAGAGTCCCCGGTTCCCCTCGATCACCGCCGCATCCACACCTATCGTGTGGTCGGTGAATGACTGCAGGATACTTTCTTTTTCCATGATGAAGAGATCCAGATTATAGCAGGGCCTGCCTGCTGCCACTCCAAGCCATCCGGCATCTATAAAATCAGGTCCCTTCTTAAAGACCGCAACCCGTCTGCCTTTCTTATGCCAGGCAGCGATTATGCCGAGCGAGAGAGTGGTCTTTCCCAGCCCTCCGCGCGTCGCAGAAATTGCCAGCCTCGGGACAGCAGGCATTACGGATTTGCCGAACCTTCCTTGTGGGGGATCTCAATAAAGCTACCACCGAAGTAGGAATACACCAATTTGCCACCGTCAACCAGCTCGCGGATTGCGGCCTTCACCTCATCCCGCGTCGCGCCTTCCGCTTCCATGGCCTTGGTGATGTCTCCGGCCTTCATTTTTTTCTTGCCCTGGTTCTTTTCCACCAGCTCATATACTTTTTTTGTCAGTTCAGCAGCGTCCATAGTCGCTCCCCTCCGGATAGATTGTTCACAGCATCAGAAAACCGGCCCCGGATGAATGCCGGGGCCGGCGTGTAGTCAGTGCGACACTCCTATTCCCACTTGAAGGTCGGCGTCATTCTGAATGATTCGCGTGCAAAGGTGAAGTCATCGATATGCTGATACGTGAACGGAATGCCAGTAAGCTTGAAGAACCGCTCCCAGCCGATCCGCTCGATCCACTCACCATAGCGTTCGTGCTTATGCGCGTCCTTGGCATAGACCTCTACCAGGTGCTTGACCGCCTGTACGACCTCGGGCCAGCGCGGAGGATTGTTCGGGAGGAACGGAATGGCCAGCTTGGACATACGTGCCGGACCGCGGGCGTTGGACACCTTACCGCCGACGTAGATGGCTATGCCATCGCCGGTTCCGTCGGCGATCGGAAGCGAGGGGCACATCGTGTAACAGTTGCCGCAATACATGCAGCGTTCATCCTTGATCTTCACGGACTTGGCAGCCGGGTTCGGGCTGATGGCGCCGGTGGGGCAGGATGCGATGGTCGTCGGGATCTCGCACTGGTTCCCGAGGGTAGCGTCATTTACCTTCGGCGGCTTGCGGTGAATGCCGAGGATAGCGATGTCGGAACAGTGCACCGCACCGCACATGTTCAGGCAGCAGGCCAGGGCGATTCTGACGCGTGCGGGGAGGCTTTTGTTGGTGAAGTACTCATGGAGTTCATCCATGACCGCCTTCACCACGCCCGATGCGTCCGTTGCCGGGGTATGGCAGTGCACCCAACCCTGGGTATGGACCACGTTGCTGATGCCGTAACCGATGCCGCCGACCAGATGGCCGCGCTTCTTGAGCTCGGCCTGGAGCGCGTCGACCTGCCCCTTCTCGGGGAAGAATTCGACGTTGTGGCGGGTCGTCCAGCGGAGATACCCACCGCTGAACTTCTCGGCAAGGTCGCACATCTCGCGGATATAGTCCGTACTCACAAGACGGGGCGTCGCCATACGCACGGTGTAGACCTCGTCGCCGGTCTCAGAGACGTGTTTCATCGCGCCCTTGTTGATATATTCATGGTACTTCCACTTCCCGTAGTTCTTTGCGATCACGGGAGGCAGGAATTTATGATAATCAGGCGCACCAATGTCTGTTATTCTTTTCGGTTTGTCAGCCATTATAGGTTTCCCTCCTTGGAATTATTCTCTTGAGTTTAAGGTTACTTCACTTCACCCGGTGCCCAGAACACGTAGGGATTGGTCCTCGGCGCTTTCACCATCTGCGGTATAGGTTTGAGGCCGGTTGCTTCGAGCATGGACCTCATGCCCATACGGTCTACGAGTTCGCCGATGCGCTCGCGGTTCTTTCCGTGCTCATCCCACCATTCCCAAAGCTTGCGGATAAGGTCTTCCAGGTTATCATACGGTGCTTCGAGCTTCATGAAAGGCACGATGACCCAGCTCATGAGAGCTCCGGTCACGATCGGGGCCTTGCCGCCCAACATGATGGTTGCGCCCTTCTCTTTGCCGGGGCGGAGTGCCTTGGGCATGCGGTTGATGCAGTGCATGCAGCGGCTGCAATCCTTGTCATTGATCTTGAGGGTGCTGCCGTCCCAGCTCATGCACTTGGTCGGGCACATGTCCGTGACTTCGGTCTTGATGTCCATATCCTTGGCAGCCTTCTTGACTTCTGCCTGATCGATCCTGATGTTATCACGCCAGGTACCGATGATGGACATATCAGCGCGGGCCACTGCGGCGGTGCAGTCGTTTGCGCAGCCGGAGACCTTGATCTTGAACTTGTACGGGAAGGCGGGACGGTGCAGCTCGTCCTGGAACTTATGAGTGAACGTATGGCATATGTTCATGGCGTCGATATTCGAGAACTCGCAACGGGACATGCCCACGCAGGAACTCGGGGTGCGGAGGCAGGAGCCGGAGCCGCCGAGGTCCCAGCCCTTCGCGGTAAGCTCGGCGAAGATGGGCTCAAGCTTGTCGGTCTGCGTGCCGAGGAGGACGAGGTCGCCCGTTGATCCGTGCATGTTCGTCAGACCGCTACCGTATTTGTCCCATATATCCATGACTTCGCGGAGCGCACTCGCCGTATAGTAGAATCCGGAGGGCTGATTGACACGAACGGTGTGGAAATGAGCAACACCCGGGTATTCTTCCGGGAGGTCACAGTAACGGCCGATAACGCCGCCGCCGTAACCGAGGACGCCCACGATGCCGCCGTGCTTCCAGTGGGTAACTTTGTCCTTATATGATCTCTCAAGGATGCCGAGCAGATCATGCGCCGTATTACTCCTCTTTGCGGCCTTCTTGATCTCTTTTACGAAACTCGGCCATGCGCCTTTTTCCAGGTCGTCAAGCATAGGTGTCTTACCATCTTTGCTCATTAGAAAATCCTCCTTATAGAATTATTTCACTGTAGCAATCTTCTGCTGTTGTGCTATCACATAGCTTCAATAACAATTTCTGGAAAAACTGTATTGCACCGTAATCCTCAGCGCGCTTTAACGACAGCGTACGAAAATTATTAAGGTATGTGGTCCCCCTTTCTATTGTTCAATAAAATTTATGACTCAGGAAGGAAAATATGGCAAACTGGTACTGTCAGCCATTGGCTGCTGTGCACATGAAACCATTAAGACATTCGATTCTATGTTTACAGAGCGTTTTAGTCAAATAAAAAAAACTAATTGAACCATAACTCGTGATAATTTGCAGGGTTTAGAATATAACTTCGCAATGCAAGTAAATACAGCCAGTTATATACCGTCGAAAAAACCTTATAAGCGGGGATAAATATTTATGCAAGTTGGCTGCCAGCATTCACATTAAACCGGTAAAAAAAAGTCATTTATTAATAAGATAAATTGGCTATGCGGATTAAGTGGTTGAAGTTGCAAACAATATTAACTCTACATTATGCTTAAAACTCGGATAATTTGGTTGTTCTATACCAGTGCTCGATGTTTGCAGATTAAGCTGATTTATTTCTTAACAACAAACAGAATAACATATAAGACGAACAACATTATAAAAGCTATGCTAAATATCAAGTACCCCATTGGTGAAAATACGAAAAGGATTCTTGATTTATTAGATTTGAATTCACTGCCGCACTTTGGACATTTTACAATATTAAAATTCTTCAATTCCTTATGCATATTTTCTAAAGCGGGAAGTGGCCAGATCTGTTCTTCTGGGGGGAGTTTAGGAAAAATAAATGCTCGATTTGTTTTAGGATCAAACATGTTGCCACATTTAACACAATATATTTCTTTCATAAAAATATCCGTTGCCATCCGACAATCAGCTTGTGAGCTATCTGCATGGACCATGTGAAGCCATGCATTTGTTTTAAGGCTGTTCTGATAGAACCAACTACGACTTGTTAAGAGTTTTTTTTTATCTTTTACATCATCAGTATAACGATAAATTGTTACTGTCCCCTGATGACATCAGCATACTATACTTGATGTAAAGCAACAACTGAAAAAAACGAATAGGAAGTCGTCCGACAACTTTGTGTCAAACAGGTTGCCAGAGAATGCTACATCGATTCCATAGAATATTGTTCACTAATTAATCCGAGGTGAAACATTAAATTATCAAATTGTGCAATCATTGTCTGTTTCAGGAAATATATTACAATTTCCAAAACATCCAATCGGCAATTGCTCCAGCATGTAACCAACCGAAGAAAGAATTAAAAAATCAACCTGACATATTAAATTAGAAATATCCTTGGATAATTGACATCAACCACATAATCCGAATACCCGATAAATTTAACCGCATCATGGTACATGCATCATGGCAGGAGAATAATATATCATTAAAAGATGCTATGTCCACGATAAAAAAAGGGAAATATTTTTATAATTTTACCTCGATATAATGCCGTATGCCCCCCATTCTTATTGACACGCGCCCTGACATCTGATAGCATCTTGGAAATTTACTATCTGCTGGGGAGAAAAACATGGTTGAGGCTAAAGTAACGCTTGTCCAGGGCATGCAGTTCACGGGAAGGGCGACATCTGGCCACACCCTTACCATGGACGCTGATGACGATGCGGGCGGGATCAACGCCGGCTTTCGTCCCATGGAGCTCTTGCTCGTGGGCTTCGGCGGCTGCTCAGGCATGGATGTCATATCGATCCTCCGGAAAAAAAGGCAGCAAGTCGCCGGGCTTGAGATCAACGTAAAGGGCGAAAAGTCAGACTCCTACCCGAAGATCTACAAGGAAGTCCACATCGAATATGTCGTGAAAGGCAAGGGCGTGGAGAAAGAGGCTGTCGAGCGCGCCATAGCCCTGAGCCTGGAAAAGTACTGTTCTGTTGGCGCGACACTCGCCAAAGCAGGCGCCATCACGCACAGCTACAGGATCATTGAAGAGTGATGCTGGATGAACGACCACGGGAGTGATCAAGCTTTTCGTCATTCATCCCGGATCAGATATCAGCCCTTTGCTTTGCTCTTAATGCTCTCCAGTTCCTTCTTCAGACTATCAATCTGCACCTGAAGGTCAATGAATCGGTCTGCAATGGGGTCTGGTATGTGGATATGATCGAGGAGCGCTTCGTCCGCC
Organism: Nitrospirota bacterium; assembly: GCA_035516175.1. Classification (GTDB taxonomy): domain Bacteria; phylum Nitrospirota; class UBA9217; order UBA9217; family UBA9217; genus DASPSR01. Next base: position 16,581 of record DATJAO010000072.1, on the reverse strand, counting down.
ACGCGCTCATCCTTGATCCTCACGATTTTCCCGGGGATTCCCACAACGGTGGAGTGGTCCGGCACATCCTGGAGTACGACCGAGTTCGCCCCGATCTTCACATAATCGCCGATCTTGATAGGCCCGAGCACCTTGGCGCCGGCTCCCACGACCACATGGCTCCCGAGCGTAGGATGGCGTTTGCCGCGCAGCTTCCCCGTCCCCCCCAGTGTCACTCCCTGGAACAGAGTGACGTTGTCGCCGATCTCGCTGGTCTCGCCAATCACCACGCCCATGCCGTGGTCGATGAACATCCCTGATCCGATGGTAGCGCCCGGATGTATCTCGATGCCCGTAAGGAACCGTGCAAGCTGCGACAGGGCACGCGGAATGAACGGGAAACGCTTTTTCCAGAGACCATGCGCGAAGCGGTAGAACAGGAGAGCGTGAAACCCTGCATAGGTTAGGGCGACCTCCAGTTTGCTCGTCGCCGCGGGGTCCATGGAAATCGCCGCGTGAAAGTCCTTTCTTATCTTGAGAAATGTCTCGCTCATCTTGTCATTTTCGGATTGCGGATTAAAAGCGTAGCTTAGTTTTGTTGATTTCTATTCGGTAATCGCTATCCCTACTCCCTGAGCCACCCGGGAGGCACTCCTGCCTTACGGGCGTCTTCCGGGATAACGACATTGAGCATGTTCCGGGCCTCATCGATTTGCTTCTGCACTTCCTTCATCTGTTGCTCAATCTGCTCTGCTTTGACCTTGTTCTCGCTCGGGCCGTATGCGGGTCCGCCCGAGCTCATGAGCAGCTCCGTACGCTGCTGGTCAAGCTCCCGGTAGCGCTTCTCCGCATTGTTGAGACGGGTCTTCCACTCCCGGATACGGTCCTGCCATTCTGCCTTCCCGCTTTCCTCTGTTTCATCTTCACTCCCCGGCCCTGCAGTTCCGCCCGTTACGTTCTGGGTCTGCTGACCCTGCCCGGCCTCATTCTTCCGCGACTCCTCTATTTTTCGGGCTTTCGGACGGTATTGCTCGGGCACGTTTCCCAACCCATCCGTAATGTGAACACCACCACTGTCGTCCGTCCACTGATAGAGGTAGCTTTTCCGCTCGTTGCTTCCCTCCTGTGCCCCTGTCTGTACACCGATGGAGAAGACCGCGGCCGCAAGGATAACCATGATGAAAGCGTAACGCACGTTCCACCTCCTCTGGCACGTTCCGATGCAACCGCTCATGCTGAATGCTCGATAGTGCAGACGGCGTATGCCGCAATTCCTTCGCCCCTGCCAGCGAACCCGAGCCCCTCGGTAGTCGTGGCCTTGACATTGACCGCAGACCGGTCCGTCATGACCGTCGATGCGATGTTCGCGACCATTGCCGGGATATAGGCTGCCATTTTCGGCCGCTCCGCCACGATTGTGGCGTCTATGTTGTTCACGCGAAAACCTCCCTCGGTCAGCAGCCGATTCACCTCGGCAAGCAGGGAGAGGCTCGATATTCCCTTGTACTTAGGCGCCGTGTCCGGGAAATGCCGGCCGATGTCGCCGAGCCCGGCAGCACCGAGCAGCGCGTCGCAGATCGCATGTAGGAGAACGTCCGCGTCGGAGTGGCCAAGCAGTCCCCTATCGGAGGGGATATCAACGCCGCCGATCATAAGCTTCCTTCCTTCAACGAGGCGGTGTACATCGTAACCCGTGCCGATTCTCATGCTACCTTCTCTTGAGGATCTCTTCCGCCAGGAGGAGGTCCTCGGGCGTGGTAATTTTGATGTTGTCGTAGCTTCCCATGATCACGCGGACCTTGCCGCCTGCCCGCTCGACGAGCGTGGCATCATCCGTCCCATAGAGGTTCTGCTTGTACGAATCTTCGTAAGCACGTCTGAGGATCTTAACCGGGAACGCCTGGGGGGTCTGTATGGCCCAGAGCCTGCTCCGCTCCAGCGTATGGACGACCAGGCCCTTCTCATTTACCTCTTTTACTGTGTCCTTGAGCGGCACGCCGACGGCAACGCACTCTCCCTTCTTGGCATGATCAACAGTATCTTTAATCATATCGTGCGTGACGAAGGGCCTCACCCCGTCGTGAATGAGCACGACCGACGCGTCCTTCTCAAGCTTTTGTAGTCCGTTCTGCACGGAATCCTGCCGTTCCTTGCCTCCCACGACCAGGGTCTTTACCTTGGTGATATGGTACTGTTCGATGATTTCCTTAAGGCAGATCTCCATGTCTTCCTTCGAGAGGATCGGTATGATCTCATCGATCTCTGACGCGCGCTGGAACATCAAGAGCGTGTGCGCCAGCATAGGCATGTCACCGAGCGGCAGGAACTGCTTTGCCACGGCCTTTCCCATCCTCCTGCCCATGCCAGCGGCAGGTATAAGTGCTGTTACCTTTGACATAGTTACCTCACAGCAAGGGGCTCCGGAAACAGGTGATACTGATTTTCTATGCTATCGGCCCCTCTGCTGCATCGGTCCTAATAAATCCGCTTCTTCAGTATCAACTGATCATTTCTTAAAATTTTTAACGACTACCTTGAACCGCTTAGACATCGGTGATTCCATATCGATAGCAACGCGGAGCTGGAACTGGTCTTGCCGGTCCATGGTCAGGACATCGAAAGGAAGGATGATCTGCCGGTCTTCCATGAACGGTTTTCCGAGATTCACCTTCATCCCGGCATCCACGGCCTCTTCGAGGGCGGCCATCTCGGGTTTAGCCGCTGCCATGGGCGCGCCGGGCATCGAGGGTTCATCGGAAAGCCGTTCTTTCGAGTGCTCCTTCGGCGGATACGTCCTTTTTTCTCCTTTACCGATAATGTCGCCGAGCGTAAAGTTGTGGCGTTCAGGGGATCTCTGCATGTCTTGAAGCACGGCCTTGGACACGGCAGTGAAGGTCTTGAGCACGCCGTCGCCCGTTGTCGCAATCGCCTCGTAGAACGGGACATTGCGCGGGTTCAGGGCCTCGTTCATTTCATCAATGGACATGATATCGGGCAGGTCGCGCTTGTTGTACTGGATCACCATGGGGAAGCTGCTCAGGTCAATGCCCATTTCTGCGAAATTGTCGCGGAGATTCGCCAGGCTTTCGAGGTTCGCGTCCATCATGGCACGCTGCGAGTCCGCCACGAAGATTACGCCATCCGCACCCTTGAGCACAAGCTTGCGCGTGGCGTTGTAGAATACCTGGCCGGGCACGGTGTAGAGATGGAACCGCACCCGGTAGTTTTTTATAGTCCCGAGTTCCACGGGAAGAAAATCGAAGAACAGCGTCCGGTCAGTCTCGGTTGCGAGCGAGATCAGCTTGCCCCGTTGATTGGGAGCGATACGGTGATAGATCAGATGGATGTTCGTAGTCTTCCCGCAAAGGCCTGGGCCGTAATATACGATCTTCGCGTTGATTTCTCGCGTGGTGTGGTTCACTAATGCCATAGGTCATAATTACATAAAAAGAATGGTATGTCAATACTGCGGCACCTTATTCATCATCGCTGGGCGGAAAGCAGGTTCAGCGCCATCACGTGCGTGGAGTCATTCTTGCTCGCAAGCAGCGGCACAGTCCGGCTCAATCCCACGGCAATATGGTCGAGCACTGTTCCCTCGATGTCGGTGATCACTCCGTCCGCTTCCTCGAGAATCAGCATCCCCGCTGCATAGTCGAAGGCGCGTGAGGCCGTTGCCGTAGCAAAAACGCTGAGGGCGCCCGAAGCAAGATACGAAAGATCGAGAGCCGTGGACCCAAAACATCGTGTGCGCTTCGCCTGTACAATCAGCGGCATGATCCGAGGAAGATCAGTCGCCGGCGACGATGCCTCGTACGCAACGATCGTAATGCCTTGCGTGGCCGATGTTCTGATCCTCGTCCCGTTCTTGTATGCTCCGTTACCCCGTATCGCCCAGAACTCGTCTCCTACTGCAAGGTTCATGACGTAGCCCACGGCGAGCTTGTCCAGGGTGTCCCCGTTCAGAAGCGCCAGCGACGTGGAGAAGAACGGGATCCCGCTCTTTGCATTGTTGCTCCCGTCGATGGGATCGACGAGCACGATCTTGTCCCCCTCACCGAACTTTCTGACGCCGAGCTCCTCGGAGATGAGCGTAAAGGCCTCGCCTTCCCGCTGCGCCTGCACAAGCGCCGCGATGATGATGTCCTCGGCCCACTTATCCACAGGGAAGGTCTTGTCCCCGCCAGCCCCTGTGCCCAAAGGCACCGTTCCGCCTTCCCTGTTGAGGACTACAGCCAGTCCCTCGCGCATTTTCTTGCCGATATGTTTGAATATTTCCAACCATTGTTCGTTCGTCATGAAGGCTCCTTTTTATGAAACCACCAATAAGCACAGATGGACACCACATAATGTGAATCAATGGTTTTTTTCACCGCTGAGGCCGCAGAGGGAAACAAAATCTTCGTTGGACGCAGATCTTCGCAGCTAAACGCAGATAAATTGAGATTTAGGCCTTCGTAAGTGAACTTGTATTGCATCCCGGTCTTGTTTCCTCATGCATTAATTTTTTCCGTTTTTATCCACGTCCAAAATGCTCCTACGGTTTTCCCTCTGCGTCCTCTCCGGCAACATGCCTTTGTCCTTGTTCTACCAGCCTCTTTTTATAAAATTCTGAGATTTCTTCAGCCGCCTTCTTCGACATCCCTTTTACCCCTGCCAGGTCTCCCACGGTCGCCTGTTTGATCTTTTCTACGCTGCCGAAATGCCGGAGCAGCGCCTTCTTTCTCGTCTCGCCGATGCCGGGGATATCGTCCAACTCGGAACGCACCGCCCGCTTCTCCCGAAGTTTCCGGTGATACGTGATCGCGAACCGATGCGCTTCGTCGCGTACACGTGCGACCAGGTGTGTGGTCGCGCTCGTCGGGTCAAGAATGATCGGTTCTTCCACTCCGGGAAGAAAAATCCTTTCGAACTCTTTTTCTGTACCCTCCTCCCCACTCCGTGCTTTTGCCAATCCGGCGACATCAGGCCCTTCGATGCCGAGTTCCTTGAGAACATCAAGAGCAGCATTGAGCTGGCCCTTGCCACCATCGATCAGGATCAAGTCCGGCAGAATGCCGTCTTGCTTCGATTTCGTGTATCTTCGTCTAATCACTTCCGCCATACTCGCAAAATCGTCCTGTCCTTCGACAGAGTGTATCTTGAACTTCTTATAATTTCTCTTGTCCGGCAGGTTGTTCTCGAACGATACCATGCTTGCCACCGATTCAGTACCCTGTATGGTCGAGATATCGAACGCCTCGATCCTGCGCGGAAGGTTCCTGAGTCCCAGTTCTTCCTGGAGCCTCAGAAGGATGCGCTCTTTGCTCTTGCGCGAGAGCAGGTGCTCGCGGAGCGACTGGTTTGCGTTGTCAGATGCCATCTGCACCAGCTCACGCTTTCTCCCGCGCTGCGGCACCGGCACCTCGACCTTTGCACCCCGCTTTTCCGTGAGCCAGGTTTCGAAGACCTCGCGGTCGGGAACATCAACGGGCAGCAGCACTTCGGAGGGGATGATCATTTCCTTGGCGTAGAACTGGTGCAGAAATTCTGCGAGGATATCCTCCTCCGTCATCCCTCGCACGTCATCGAGGTAAAAGTCCTTTCGTCCGAGAAGCATGCCGTTCCGGATAAAGAGCACCTGGATGTCCGCCCTGCCAGCCTCAGATACCATGCCGATAACATCCTGGTTCTCGAACCCTGGGGAGATGATCTTCTGCTTCTCGAATGCTCCTTCGATCTTCGCGATACGGTCCCGCAGTTCCGCAGCGCGCTCATACTCCATCTTCTCTGAAGACTCCTCCATTCGATGCTTCAGCGTATCGAGGAGGTCGCGGTTCTTTCCCTCGAGAAACAGCCGTACTTGTAATACGATATCTTGATACGCGGCCTTGTCCACATCGCCGGTGCATGGCCCCATGCATCGTCCGATCTGGAACTGGACGCAGGCCCGTTCTGGCTTCTTACCCAGCTCTTTCTTGCATGAGGCAAGCGGGAACGTCCTGCGTATGAGCGCCAGTGTCTCCCACATGCCTCCGGCCGGAACGTAGGGTCCGAAGTAGAGCGCACCGTCCTTCTTGAGTCTGCGCACCACTTCAAGGCGCGGATATTCGGATTTTATGTCGAATCGAAGGTAGGGATAGTTCTTGTCGTCACGGAGGATGACGTTATAGCGGGGGCGGTGTTTCTTGATGAGGTTCGATTCCAGGGCCAGGGCTTCGAGCTCAGTATGGGTTACGATTGTCTCAAGGTCCGCGATCTGGCGGACCATGATCTCGGTCTTCTCGCCCTTGGATCCCTTCTGAAAATAGGAACGCACCCGGTTCCAGAGGGACACAGCCTTGCCGATGTAGATCACATGTCCCTTCGCGTCTTTCATGATATAGACGCCCGGCGCATTCGGGAGGTTCTGGAGTTTTTCTTGGAGAGTCATTGTACGACCATTGTACCATGGATCAGACGGGAAGGACACCGGTTATTCTGGATCCAAAGATCAATGACGCAAATCTCCTCCTTATTGCAGTATTTAATAGCCATTCCCCCACGTCGGTCGCACACGATAACTCCCTGTGTGGCCAAAAGGACATTTGATTTGTATTACTCTTAAGAATGGCGGTATAATATATATATAAGTGATGAATTGTTGGAGACTGCCGAAGGGTGCTGGCATTGTTCACTTTGAACGGGCAAAGTCCATTCCTTAACGCGTAATGATCGACAGGATTGCCCTTCGGGACGGTGCTTTGACCAAGCTCGAGAAACAAGGCGCTGTGAGAGCGAAGGATTAAAAAGTATGAAAGAGGGCATGGTTTTTCCGCATAGCTCTTTATTCAACCTTTTGCCCCGCTAGAGGTCTAAAATATAAGGGAATGCCTATACTAAGGGAGCAGTTTTCAGCGGGAAGCAATGCGCGGTAGACACGTGGAGTGGCGCGATGTGGAGTAATATCTACTTTAATACAAAGGGGTGAGATAAATGAAGAAGCCAGTCTATCTTATTCTTTTCAGCATCCTCGTGCTGATGGTAATGATTACTGTGCCCGCATATGCACATGGTGGCGGATATTACCATGGTGGCGGATATTACCATGGCGGCGGACGCGTTGTGGTGGGAATCGGACCAGGTTGGGGTTGGGGCTGGGGTTGGGGTGGCGGTTGGGGTTGGGGCCCGTGGTGGGGCTATCCGGGCTATGGCTATGGCTACCCATATTATCCATCTCAGCCTGTCGTGATCCAGCAGCAGCAGCCGGTATACGATATGCAGACTCCGCAGCAGGAGGAAGAGTATTACTGGTATTTCTGCCCGGATTCAAAGAACTATTACCCTTACGTCAAACAGTGCCCCAAAGGCTGGCTGAAGGTCGTTCCCCCTGCGGGGCCACCGAAATGAAGGGAATGAGGAGATGCTTATGAATGCGAAACTTCGCACCTTTGCGTTTCTGATGATAGTCATGTTGGGCGGTTGCGCCACTCTCCCGACAGGCCCGAGCGTTATGGTCCTGCCAGGTGCTGGTAAGACCTTTCAGCAGTTCCAGGCCGATGACGCGGTCTGCAGACAGTGGGCACGACAGCAGATCGGTTTGAGCCCTCAGGAAGCGGTTAATCAGAATACCGCCTCAGGGGCGGCGGTGGGCACGGCCATCGGGGCAGGACTTGGAGCGGCAATCGGCGCAGCCTCAGGCGCTGCAGGTACGGGCGCGGCGATTGGAGCGGCATCAGGACTTATGATCGGTACTGCCCAAGGTTCCAGTGCCGGCGAATACTATGGCTGGCAAGCTCAGCAACGGTACGATATCGCCTATCAGCAGTGCATGTATTTAAATGGGAATGTTATCCCGGGCATGAGAGTACGTAATGTACGGAGGATGCCGCCCCCGCCCCCTCCGGATCTCTCCGGACCTGTTCTGAACGAAACATCGCCGGTCTATCCTCCGCCTCAACCAGGTGCGCCGGCACGATAAGCCATGCTGGGTTCGGGGCGAGGAATTGTATCCCGTTCGGGAGCGAGATAGCAAGAATGGTCTGTTGCAAAGGGCGTTCAGGAACAACGCCCTCTCTTTTTGGCTTAAAAGGGTCGGAAATACGGCCTCATGTTGGAGTAGCGGAGCTATAGCAGCAGATGATTCTCTCCTCCCGAAACCTCTCCGGGGGGATGGGAGACGCATATTACATGCCCCTTGATGTTCTCCTTAAGATAGACTCTCGGAGAGTCCGGGAGGTTCTGGAGCTTTTCTACGAGAGTCATATATATCTTGCTCTGCCCCTACTCCACCTTAACCCCCACCGCCATCTCCTTCTGCCTTAGCGACCTGATCTTGTCCCTGAGTTCGGCCGCTGTCTCAAAATCCAGCGCCTTTGCCGCGGCGCGCATCTGTTTCTCGAGAGACGCGATGAGAGCGGGGAGATTCACCGTCTGCACGTACTCGCCTGCCTCTTCAGCGGCGACCGGTACCGTGAAATAATCCTGCTCGTACACAGTGCGGAGCGCGGCCTGGATGTTCTTCTTGATTGACTGCGGCGTGATGCTGTGGGTCTTATTGTAATCCTCCTGTACCTGGCGACGCCTGTTCGTTTCGGATATGGCGTTTCGCATAGAATCGGTTATGTTCTCCGCGTACAGGATCACTTCGCCGTTCACGTTTCGCGCTGCTCGGCCCATGGTCTGGATGAGCGAGCGCGTGGAACGCAGGAATCCTTCCTTGTCCGCGTCGAGGATTGCAACGAGCGAGACCTCGGGGATGTCCAGCCCTTCTCGCAGGAGATTGATGCCGATCAGCACGTCATACTTTCCCATGCGCAGGTCGCGAATGATGTCCACGCGCTCCAGGGTGTCGATGTCGGAGTGCAGATACGCCACCTTCACGTTCAGTTCCTTGTAATGCTCGGTCAGGTCCTCGGCCATGCGCTTCGTGAGCGTCGTGACAAGAACGCGCTCGTGCGCCTCTGCCCGCTTTCTGATTTCATTCAGAAGATCATCGACCTGCCCCTTGACCGGCCTGATCATGATCTTCGGGTCAGTGAGACCGGTGGGCCGGATGACCTGCTCGATGATCCTGTTGCCTGACTTCTCGACTTCATAATCGGCCGGCGTTGCCGAAACATACACGATCTGGTTTACCCGTTCATTGAATTCCTCAAAATTGAGCGGACGGTTATCGAGCGCCGAGGGCAGCCGGAAACCGTATTCCACGAGCGTGGTCTTCCTCGCCCGGTCGCCGTTGTACATGCCGCCGATCTGCGGAATTGTGGCATGGGACTCATCCACGATCAGGAGATAGTCTTTCGGAAAATAATCGAGGAGCGTGGGCGGCGGCTCGCCAGGCGCTCTTCCCGAAAGGTGGCGGGAGTAGTTCTCGATGCCGTGGCAATAGCCCATCTCCTGGATCATTTCCAGATCAAACATCGTGCGCTGCTCTATGCGCTGGGCCTCAATGAGTTTGTTCATCTTGCGGAGATACTGGATGCGCTCCTGGAGCTCCTCATGGATGCCGTCAATTGCCGCTTTAATTCTCGAGTCAGGGATCACGTAATGGCTGCCTGGGTAAACAGCGACCTTATCGAGTTTTTGGAGCGGCGTTCCGAGTAAGGGATCAAACTCGGAGATTGCATCGATCTCGTCGCCGAAGAGCTCGATGCGGATGGCCGTGTTCTCATAGGACGCCGGAAAGATCTCGACTACGTCACCCCGGACCCGGAAGGTCCCGCGCTGGAAATCGAAGTCATTCCTCGTATACTGGATGTCCACGAGCTTCCGGAGGATATCGTTCCGCTCAATGCGTTGTCCCCGTTCGAGGAACAGCAGCATGCCGTGGTACGCCTCGGGAGAGCCCAATCCGTAGATGCACGATACCGATGCCACGACAATCACGTCGTTCCTCTCGAACAACGCGTTCGTTGCGGCGTGGCGCATACGGTCTATCTGTTCGTTGATGGATGAATCCTTCTCGATGTAGGTGTCCGTGGTCGGGAGATACGCCTCGGGCTGGTAGTAGTCGTAGTACGAGACGAAGTACTCTACCGCATTCTCGGGGAAAAGCTCTTTGAACTCGTTGTAAAGCTGGGCCGCAAGCGTCTTGTTGTGAGCGATCACGAGCGTAGGCTTCTGGACCTTCTCGACGACGTTCGCTATGGTGAATGTCTTGCCCGAGCCCGTTACGCCCAGAAGCACCTGGTGATGGAGCCCTTTGATGACGCCTTCTGCGAGCTTCTCAATTGCTTGCGGCTGATCTCCCGTTGGCTTGAAGTCAGATACGATCTTGAATTTCGGCATAGATAAATATTACTCCATAATGAACAGCAGTGTCAATGAATCAGGCTTGGAGGAAGTTTGTACCCGCATCTGATTGACGGCGCATGCCGTACGGCTCGGCTGGGCACTCTTTGAGATATACTCTCTTCCCGATGATTATGTCATGATGGGGAACATGCTCGGTATCGCATTGACGAAGAGGCAAGACGATTTGAAAAGGAAGTAAAACCGTGACGACAGATCCCCGCTTTGCAGGGATGTCAGTTGAAGCCCGACAGCAGGAAAGCCTCCTTCTATCTCACCAGGAGGTACAGCATCACCGCAAAACCGATGAAAACCCCGATGGCGGTCTCGTGTTCAGAATTTTCCTTCACCACGTCGTAGCTCCATCGGTTCGTTCCCCGCCCCGGATAGGGAGTGATGCGGGGAAGGTAATCAGGCACAGCCTTGTCATACTCCACCCAGGGCTGGCCAAAGCTACTGATAAGCTTCTCGTTCTCCTGTTGTTTCTTATACGGTGCATAGTACACAAAGAACCACACAAAACCGCAAAACATGATATAGATGTTCCTTGCCATGGCGCTATAACCGATCGTGATGAGGAGCGTGCCTATATAGAGCGGGTTCTTGACATACGAGTAGGGTCCGGTGGTCGTAAGTTGCTTGTTCTTCCGGAGATGACCGGCGGCCCAGAGCCTCAGCGCCTCGCCGAGTACCGTGATCACGGCTCCGGCCAGGAACCATGCCGGTTCCGGCTTTGCCAGGTAAAACAGGATGATCGCCGCCAAGGCTGCCAGCACCGTCTTCGTAGTAATCTTCGTCAGCTTGTACTGTAATGTTCCTTTTTCCGCCATCATACTCTCCTTATGTCTTGCTTAAAGGTGCAGCAGCGTTCCCTCTCGCCAATCACGCCTTACGGAGCCCACCTCACCACTTCGTCGGCATCACGAGGTTCCGAAGCTTCAGCCATTTCCGTTCCTTCGTCGTCATAATCTCGGGTGCGTAAATACTCTTCAACTTGATGAGCGATATCCGGTCAGCAAAACCGAGCAACCCGGTTAAACAACGACCCACCAGCGGTACCCCTCCTGGATGAAAAGCAGACGCCAGGTCCACAACGAAGACCTTGCCGTTGACAAGCAGGATGTTCGATCGTCGCTGGAGGTCCAGATGGACCCACCCGTGCTCATGAAGGTCTTCGATGATCTGCTCGAACTGCCGGAGGACGCCGGGGCCAATCTCTCCCCGCTCAACGCCGCCCAGGTTCTTACCTTCGAGGTACTCTATGGCAAGGGAAAACGGAGTGAGCCTCTTATACCGTGACGGCAGGCCGTCGATGCCTGCAAGTGCGGTATATGCCCGGAGTTCACGGCCTATGATCATGCGCCCGACCAGGTTCCGTTCCCAGAAGCCTTTGTTCCCGAAGTCCTTGACCACAAACCTCTGGCCGTCAGCGCGGGAGATAAATACATCCGCTTTAAACGATCTTCCCTGGACGATTACCTTCTCGAGGTTCCTGCAGGCTTCATTGTATGTTAAATCTTCCTTCATGTCCAGATGGATACGAAAAAGTCCCACCATTTTAGAAGCACCGCGAGAAAGAGTCAAGGCTTTTATTCTGGAGAACCTTTTCACCGCTCACGTCTCTGTCTTCAAGGGGTCGTACATCCACTTACTTCTTCCCTTCACGCCTCCGCCGCTACCCTAACCTCCCTGTCGTGCCGGTGCTGATACGACAGGAACAAAAGCACGGACACCCCAACCAAACTCGAGGCTACAAGCCTTTTCCTGACAGCAGCCTCCCTTATGAGAATCTTCGCCTTCGAATTTACGCATGATATAGAGACGTCTGTTTTTGGTTGCACGGCGGCACGAGAATAGAAACCCCGAGGGCTGGAACAACAAAACGAAAAGGGATGAAACAGTGTTTTACCAAGTGGCGGTGTGATAGGTCGTGATCATGAGCATTAGGATCAGGAGAGCTTGTGCTTTTCCTTCATCAGAAAATCGAGGAATACCTGACAGATCAGTGACCGGCTTTTGCCTTTGAGTAAAATGATCGAGAAGCTCCGTTCGAGCTGCAACCCTTTCAACCGTACAGCCACAATGCGTCCCGCTTGGATATCGTCCTGAAGAGCACGGATCGAGAGGATGGAAACACCGAGCCCTGCCTTGACGGCCTGACGAACGGCATCACTGCTTCCTACGACCGCAACCGTATTTAAATCCGTGAGAGAGAATCCTGATTCTTCCAAGTGCTCTTCCATAATGCGCCGTGTGCCGGAGCCTTCCTCCCGCTGTATGAACGGCTCGGTTTTCAGGGCCTCGACAGGGATCATCTTTCTATGCGCCCAAGGATGGCCCGCGGGAACAGCGACGACGAGTTCATCGGTCAGAAAAGCATGCGATTCCAGATGCCCGTCGGCGACCCGCGCCCCCACAACGCCGATGCACAGGTCACCGTCCTTCACCGCCTGCGTCACCTTGGCGGTGTCATCGATCATGAGTTGAACGGACAGCGAAGGATGTTCTTTCTTGAAGGCGCCGATGAGCAGGGGGAGAATATAGGCCCCCGGGATGGTGCTGCCCCCTATTTTCAAAAGCCCGCTCATCTTTCCGGAAATCGCCTCTATCTCCTGCCGCGCGTGGTCGCGGAGCACGAGGAGCTTCTGTCCATAGCGGTAAAGGATCTCTCCCTCTTCGGTAGGAACCACCCTCTTGCCCAGACGGTCGAGGAGCATCACGCCGAGGTCCGATTCCAGATTCTTGATATGTCCGCTCACCGTCGGCTGCGTGAGATGCAACGCCTCCGCGGCCCCGGAAAAGCTGCGGAGCTTGATGAGCATGCAGAATATTTCAATCTGATGTAAATCCATATTTAAAGAAAAAAATTGAATGCTTCCGCAGATGCGCAGAACCGCGGAGAAAAAAGAAGAGAATAATTAAGGGAGTCGAGTTACGCAGACGGGTGCGAATTGAAAGAGGATGTCCCGTTGCTTTTTATCCCTGTTTGTCCGTGTGCGTCCATGGCCAATTACGTGTTTGCCTTACTTTGTGCCCCTGCGTATCCGCAGTTACTTTTTCCTCTCGTAGTCTCTCAAAAACTGCGTCAAAAGCCGGACGCCGACGCCGGTCGCTCCCTTGGGCGTGTAGGGCCGGTCTTTCTCGGTCCAGGCCGTCGCGGCGATGTCGAGGTGCACCCAGGGGTAGTTCTGCACGAACTTGGAAAGCAGCGCCGCGGCCGTGATGGCGCCTCCATCCCTGCCGCCGGTGTTTTTCATATCGGCGATGTCGCTCTTGATCTGGTCATAATACCCCTCCCAGAGCGGCATTTCCCATACTCGCTCTCCGGTCTTTTCGCCGGCCTCGCGCATTTTCTCTTTGAATTTTTCATTCGTGCCAAGCATGCCAATGGCTTCCTGTCCGAGCGCTATCCTGCACGCGCCGGTGAGCGTTGCGATATCCACAATCACTGCCGGTTTGTATCGGCAGGCGTATGCCAGCGCATCGGAAAGGATCAGCCTGCCTTCCGCGTCGGTGTTGATGATCTCGATGGTCTGGCCAGAAAGGGTACGAAGCACGTCGCCCGGCCTATACGCGGTGCCGCTCGGCATGTTCTCCGTGGCCGGCAGCAGGCCGACGATGTTGAGGGGGAGCTTGAGCGTCGCTACGGAACGGATCGCACCGATCACCGCGGCGCCTCCGGACATGTCGTCCTTCATCTTGTCCATGTTCTCGGCGGGCTTGATCGAGATGCCGCCGGAATCGAAGGTGATGGTCTTGCCCACAAGCGCTATGAACGGCTTTTTCCCGCCGCGCCTGTATTCGATGATGATGAATTTCGGGGGCTGCGCGCTCCCCGAGGCCACGCCGAGAAGGGCGCCCATGCCGAGCTTCTCCATCTGCTGCCGTTCGAGCACCTGGAGCTTAAGCCCGAACTCTTTTGCGATACCCCGTGCCTTGGCGGCGATGATCGTCGGTGTCATATCGGCGGCCGGGGAATTCACCATGTCCCGTACCATGATCGTGGATTCGGCTACCGCCTTACCGGCCTTCACGCCCTTCTGCATTGCTCCCGCCGAAGACGCGTTCTCCGTCAGGATGGTCAACATTCCGATTTCTTTCTTACGGTCATTCTCTTCATCGGTCTTGTACTTCAGGAACCGGTAGAGCCCGAGCATGCTCCCCTCGGTCAATGCTTGAGCGGTTTCTTCTTCGTCGAGACCAATCCCTCCCGACGACGCCGTAACATCAGTCGCGCCGGCTGCCCGCAAGTAAGGCGCCGCCTTACCGGCCGCCAGGCGCAGCCGATGGAGCGTGAATTCGCTTCGTTTCCCAAGCCCGGCCAGAACAAGACGCTCTGCGGCTATCCTGCCTTCAGGATAGATGAGGTGGACTGTTCCGGGCCTGGGCTTGAAATCGCCGCGCTTCAAAAGCCGTGTGATCATGCCGCCGAGCGCTTTGTCCACCCGCTCGACGATCGGGCCCAGCTTCTCACCCTCGAAAAGTAGGATGACCGCCCCGTCGGTCTTCCGTTTCTCTATCCTTCCTGCTGCTACGTTGATCTTCATATGCTCCCGCCAGAGATTCCCAGTCTTCAATATACAATTCTCAGTCTTTTCTCATCACGATCGGTTCCAGGCCTTCCATCATAAGTTTGCCGGCTATCAGCTCCGCCTTCTCTTCGGAGGCGTACGCGCCGACCCGTACAAGGAAGAATCTCCCGACGTTCGACTCGAACAGCACGATGGAGGTCACCTCGAATCTCTTCGAGAGCCGGTACTTGAGCATCCTCGCATTTTCTGCTTCAGCAAAGACAGCCGCTTGGACCGTATACTGCCCCAGGTCCTGAACAGGCTCCAAGGATTCGATCTTCACCCTAGCTGTTCCCTGGGCAACGAATCCCAACTCCCTCGCGGCGCCGTATGAAAGCTCGAGGACCCTGTTACTGGCGAACGGCCCGCGGTCATTCACCCTCACCTTGATGCTCTTGTAATTATCGAGATTGGTAACGCGAAGGGTAGTGCCGAGCGGCAGTGTCCTGTGGGCCGCAGAGATGCCGTACATGTCGAATTTTTCACCGCTCGCGGTCTTTCTGCCGTGAAATTCCTTGCCGTACCACGATGCCGTACCCCTTTCTCGATATACCTCCCGGTATTCCTGGACCGCTGCGGGCTCCGGAGAGGGGGCGGTGTGCACGGGGGGGGCTGGCGGCACTTCTCTTGCTGCTGCGGGCTCCGGAGAAGGAGCAGTGTGCACGGGGGGGGCTGGCGGCACTTCTCTTGCCGCGCACGATGCGAGGTATAGAGCGGCCGCGATAAGCGCGGCGCCGCCGGGAATTTGGATCATCTGTCGCCAGAATCGAATCCGCATCCATTCACCTTCCTACGCAGATGCCTTCTCCTCTGCAGGCTTGGCCTCTCCCGCCTTCTTGCCGCCCGATTTGTACGCCTTGGCCGAACGGAGCTTTCGCTGCTGCCGCTTCACCTTTTTGCGCGCCTTGCGAACCTCTGCGGTGTCAGTCTTTCCTTCAGACTTCGCGATCACCTCTGCAGCTGTCTTTTTAAGTTTATTGATTTTCTCCTGAAGCTTTTCCTGATTTACCTTGACCACTGATTGTTCCTCCTTGAGTTTTTGAACATTCTGCCATGAACAACCTGACTGCGAAATTTGACGCCCAATAATAAAACAAACTCCCCGACAAATCAAGGGATTTTGTGTCCATAGTAAGCTCTTCGCCTGGGCTCCGCCCCTTGGGCCTGTTGCGGCGCCTCCCATGCCTCCCGCTCTCCATCAACAAGAGCAAAAAGCGGATGAGGCTCGGGGGATGTAATATGCTGGATCTCGTGATATTTCCCGGGGCATCTGACCATGAGTTTCTTTTTCAAATGAGCCCATTCGTACAGGAGCTGTCCGCGCGTGCACGATATCTGATCAGATACCCGCTTCGATCCGATTTTACGGACGTTGAATGCATACCCCCGCCGCAATGATTCTTCGAAAATGGAATGCAGAAAGGTTGCGATCGCCGCGACAGGATCAGGATGGGACTTGAACCGTTCGAGTTGCGGATGGTTCCGGTACCCCCTGGTCCCGCCCTGCAGGACCTTCTGCGCGAGCAGCGCCTCGCGCCATAGCGCTACCAGCCCCCGGGGATCCAGGTATTTGGGATGAAGGGACCAGAGCCTCATAATTTGCGCTCATCGTGACATCCTCCCCCGAATGAATTTCGGGGGCATCCTCTGGTGTATCGTAACAGCCCAGATTCTGCGTTATACGCTGTTTAGCGCGTGCATGCTATCAGAAGGAACCGTGTTTCTCCTGGTGATAGCGGCCGTTTTCGGCTCATCAACGCAACGGTAAGCGGTATGGGAA
>DATJAO010000071.1:0-16270 GCA_035516175.1 Nitrospirota bacterium | reverse complement strand
AAGGAAGATCATGCATCCCATATTGTTCGAAATACCAAAAATTGAGATCGGCAACTGGATCATCGGTCCCATCCCGATCAGGATGTACGGTCTCATGATCGGCATCGGGTTCCTCCTTGGCATCTATCTCGCCTCGCGCCGTGCGAAGAAGGAGGGACTTAATCAGGACCTGATTCTCGACATGGGCGTGTACCTGCTCCTCGCGGCCATCATCGGCTCGCGCGTGCTCTACGTGCTGACCACCCTCCAGGAGTTCACAAGGAACCCGCTTGATGCATTCGCGATCTGGAAGGGCGGGCTCGTGTTTTACGGAGGCCTTCTCGCGGCCGTTCCCGTCGGAATCTGGTATGTGAAGAAGCACACCCTGCCGGTTTGGAAGACGACGGACATCATGGCACCATACGTCGCGCTTGGGCACGCATTCGGCAGACTCGGCTGTTTTTTCGCCGGTTGCTGTTACGGTGCGCCGTGCAGCGGCCCGTTCTGCATCACGTTCAATGATTCCCATTCGCTCGCCCCCCTCGGCGTTCCTCTCTTCCCCACCCAGCTCATGGAGTCGGGCGGAGAGTTCTTCATCTTCGGGGCTCTTATCTTCCTCCGACGGTATAAGAAGTTCGATGGCCAGCTGTTCTGGCTCTACTCAATCTTCTACGCTATTCTTCGGTTTTCCGTCGAGTTCTTCCGTGGCGATGCAGTGCGGGGCCTTTACTTCGGCGGCCTGATCTCGACCTCTCAGATCATAGCGGTACTCATGCTCGGATTTTCTCTGTTCATGTTCTGGAATCTCGGGAAGGCAGAGAAGAAGACAACGCGATGAAGCAAGTGTCGTCCATAGATTAAACAGAGGTCCCACTGAAAAATAGTCTGTGCAATATGTGAAATCTGCGGATATGATTTAGGTATTAGCTCGTCGTCCCATGCCCACAACAACCCTCACGGTCACCCAGAAACACGTCGGAAAGCGCCTTGACATCTTCATCGCGCACTATGAGCCGCATATCTCCCGCAGCCGCATTCAGACGATGATCAAGGATGGACTTGCTCTTGTAAATGGCAGGGCCGAAAAGCCAGGATATAAGGTCAAGCTCGGTGAGACCCTCACGCTCGACCTGCCGGAGAAGAAGGAGTTCGAGGTCCTGCCTGAGCCTATTCCCCTCCGCGTTATCTATGAAGATCCCCATATCATCGTGCTGAACAAGCCGCCAGGCCTCGTGGTGCATCCGGCGCCGGGGAATTACACCGGCACGCTCGTAAACGCGCTCCTGTACCACTACGGGAGCCTTCCCTCTTCCGGGCCGGGCACGCGCGGGAGCGAGCGGGAACGCGCTGGCATCATACACCGTCTGGATAAAGACACTTCCGGCGTGATGGTGGTGGCGAGGACACAGGAGGCCCTCCGTTCCCTATCGGCCCAGTTCAAGAATCGCACGGTGAAAAAACACTACCTTGCCCTTGTCGTCGGGGTGATCAAGAAAGGCTCGGGCACCATCGAGGCCGGACTCGGCAGGCATGTGAAAGATCGGAAGAAGATCAGCGTACATACCCACAAGGCACGTGAGGCCGTCACGCTTTATACGGTCAAGGAGCGGTTCAGGAGAGCGACTCTTATCGCGGTCGAAATCAAAACCGGCCGCACCCACCAGATCCGTGTGCATATGGCTCACATCGGCCATCCCATTCTCGGTGACAGTGTATACGGTGGGGTCAAGGCATCGAAGTTCAACGACAGCCAGGTTGCACGCCAGATGCTCCACGCCGAATCACTCTCCATTCTCCATCCTGAAACAGGACATCCGATGACCTTTACAACTCCTCCGCCCAGCGACATGGCGGAACTCATCGAAAAATTTCGCAATATATAAACGGGTGATAGCTTAGCGGAAAAACATCTGCAGCAAAGTGCAATTCGGCCTTTATTTTCCCCGACTGTATACTATAGTTTTGCAGGTATTGTTCGATAAGTACTTAAGATTATTGTGTCGCCGGGATAAAGGAAAGATGGGGAAAAAAATATTATTATCTAAAGTAGTCGTGATATTTTTCTTATTCGCGGCTATGAGCCTTTTTCAAGAGACCTGTATTGGCAATGCCCAGGAGAAAGCTGCTCAGCAGGTGCGGGAATCAGAATTGACCATCGTAAAATATGGGTCTGTGTCGGTGAAAAGTTTGATTGCCGATGCGAAAGTTTTCATTGACGACGTTTACAAAGGCGCGGCAGAGAACACCATAGAAAACGTAATTGTCGGAGACCATGTCATATCCTGCCGCACCGAGAACAGGACGGTTTCCGGTACTTTTACCGTGAAAAAGAACGAGACGTTGCGGCTGGAAGCGCGATTTGACGAGGGGAAACTTCTAGCAATTATGTTGCCCGAAAAAGCGGAACAGAATGAGGTTGAAAAGAAGAAAACGGCCGAGCCTGTACGTCAGGAAAAACCGAAGAAGCGTGCTCCGGTCGTTGAGGTGAAACGGGAAGAGCCGAAAGATCCGCAGGAAGAGCGGCGTAAACTGCACCTCACGCCCATGCAGATCCATTTTGAGATCACCCCATCACAAGAGATTCAAATCGGCCATAAAGCAAACCAGGCCTTGATCAGCAAATATACAGAGAACAAAACCCTGACCGGCAGGTATTATAGGACGAAACAGAATGTCCTGTTGTGCGATGCCGGGCCCTGTGAGATGGGGTGGTCAGCTACCTTCCTCTACACGGACGAGGCAGGCAAGAGCGATGCGTTTCTCCTGAACTGGAAGGAAATTGTTTTTAACGGTATCACCCCTGCTGGCACATGCAAGAGGGTGCTGGAGTGGTGTCTGGACGGAGCCTGCAGAAAGCTTGAAGATACTAGCGCCGCTGATACGGAACAGGAACAGGAAATGGGAAGATATAAATTAAGATGGACAAAAACCTCGGTAAACATTAGACGTGCGGATGTCATGAACGAGATCGTTGCCGCAGGCAAATCGCTTTCCGATTATTAACGCGTGCTTTCTGCAAACAGCACACAGGAATCCTCCCACGTACGCAAGTGTAGGGGGGATTTTTTTTGGACCTTCATTGCTTGTCAGGAATAGAAGGCGCGGCCCTGAGCTGGCCACAGGCGGCGTGGATGTCCTTTCCGCGGCTGCTCCTGACCACGGTTATGCATCCATGATTGAGCAGAAAGTCCCGAAATGAATATACCTGTTCCTCGTCTGGGCGTTCGAACGCGCTACCCGGGAACGGGTTGAACATCAGGAGGTTAATCATGCACGGCAGACCGTCGAGAAGGTCCTTGAGCCGTTTCGCATCTTCGAAGGAATCGTTAATGCCTTTGAACAGCACATACTCTATCGTCACCGTGTTGCCTGTAGACTTGCAGTAATAATGAAGCGCCTGTATGAGGCGCGTTAGAGGATAGGTCTTGTTTACCGGCATGATCCGGTCCCTCAGTTCGTCCGTGGTAGCGTTCAATGAGACCGCGAGGCTCGCAACCATCTCTCTATTCTCAGCCATCCGCTCTATCATCGGAGCAATGCCGCATGTGGAGATCGTCACTTTTTTATTCGAAAAGCCCATCCCGTTGCGGTCTGTCATGGTCTGGATAAAAGTCTTGACCGCATCGAAGTTTCTGAGAGGTTCCCCGGTTCCCATGAGCACGATGTTCGTGATTTCGCCGGCCGCGACCGTGTGGGCCGCGAAGACCTGGTTCACGATCTCGGCAGCCGTAAGGTTCCGTACCAGCCCGCCTGAGCCGGTACGGCAGAAGCCGCAGCCCGATGCGCAGCCTACTTGCGTAGAGACGCAGAGCGTGAGCCGGCCTGGCCCAGGAATAAGCACACCTTCCACGGTGTTGCCGTCACCGAGGTGATACAGAAGCTTATCCGTCCCGTCCTCTGATGCGATCCTCTGCGCGATCGAAAGCTTGGAAATGGTGCAATGCCTCTTGAGCTGCTCCCGGAACGGCCTGTTCAAATCGTCCATGGAGTCGAAGTCCTCCATCTTCCTGCGATACAGCCTTATTGCCACACGCAGTCCCTGTCCCGGTTTCTGGCCAAGCCTCTCCGTACAGAAGCGGTCTATCACTCGCGGCGTGAGTCCCTTGAGATCGGTGAGATTTATTTTGGCGGTTTCTCGCATCAGTGTATCACGCATCCTGCATCACGCATAAATTGTAAGCCCTCCCTAAGATTAATGCAATAAAATTTGAGGAAAGAATTTGACAGGATAACCGCGGCATGCTATCTATAATGGCTATGAAGGCGCTGCTTCAAAGGGTTTTATCCGCCAGAGTCGAGATTGACGGAAGAGCTGTTGGTGAGATAGAAAATGGATTGCTCGTTTTTCTTTGTGTAGTGAAGGGAGATATGGACGGAGACCTCGAATATATCGTCAAAAAGGTCTCGAAGCTCAGAATCTTCGAGGACGATAATGGAAAGATGAACCTGTCGATCATGGACATCAGGGGTGAGGTGCTCGTGGTTTCACAATTCACGCTTGCTGCGTCCACGCGCAAAGGAAGCCGGCCGTCCTTTGCTGCCGCTGAGGCCCCCGAACGGGCGAGGGCCCTATGCGACACGTTCGTCACGAATCTCCGGCAGACCGGACTTTCCGTTAAGACGGGGATGTTCGCGGAATCAATGGCCGTATCGCTGACTAACGATGGGCCGGTGACTATACTCATTGATTCGCGAGAATGATCGATGAGGAAGCAAAATTGTAAGTCCGATCAATTCGGTATCTATGCGACTTTCTAAGGGTACAATCGCCTATTTCCTGCTTTTTCCGCTCGTCCTGTTTTTCTCGGGATGCGGCTCTCTCTTTTTTTATCCCCAGAAGCAGCTGTATGATAATCCTGTAGCCCGGCAGTTTTCTCCCGAGGACATCTATTTCAAAACTTCCGATGGGCTCACGCTGAATGGCTGGTTTTTTCAGGCAGCGAATACGGAGGCACGCGCAACCGTCCTCGTTCTTCACGGCAATGCGCAGAACCTGAGCACGCACGTGAACAGCGTCCTGTGGCTGATCAGGGAAGGCTTCAACCTGTTCATATTTGACTACCGCGGGTATGGAAAGTCCCAGGGGAGCCCCAGCATAAAAGGCGTCCACTTGGATGCGGAGGCGGCGCTCCATGCGCTTCTGTCCATGCCTCGCGTGGACAAGGAACGCATCATTGTTCTCGGACAGAGCATAGGCGGCGCGATAGCGGTCTATACTGTTGCGCATTCTCCCTATAAGAACAGGATCGCCGCGCTAGTGATCGACAGCGCATTTTCCAGTTACCGCCTCATCGCGCGCGAGAAGCTCGCGCAGGTCTTCATCACTTGGCCGTTCCAGTATCCACTGTCGTACCTTATAAGCGACGACTATAGTCCGATTCGGTGGATCCGGGAGGTTTCGTGCGTGCCGGTTTTGATCATTCATGGTGATAAGGACCCTGTAGTCCCGATGCATCATGGCCAGATGCTCTACGAAGCAGCCCGAGATCCCAAGGAGTTTTGGGAAACGACGGTGCCGGGGCATGTCACCTCGTTTGCAGACGCAGCTGTCAGGGATAAACTCGTCCGGTATCTCACCGCACAGCTTCAGTGAATGTGACCAGCATCACAACAAGGGAAATCTCCTTTGACAGTCTTTAGGGTTGACAAAAATAAAAAAGTAGGCTTTAATTACAATCATCGTTTCAAAAAAAAAATAAGGAGGGTCTTATGAAAAAGCTTTTGGCGGTTACAGTATTGTCAGCTCTATTTGTTTTTGTTGTCAGTTCAGCGTTTGCTGCAGGTGCAAGCGGGCAGGCAAAGCAGAATACCGGATGCGGACTCGGCACAATGCTCTTCCAGAACAATGCCGACCAATCATCTCTGCTCCAGGCGTTTCAGGCCACGACTAACGGATCATTCGGCGCCCAGACCTTTGGTATTTCCTCGGGTACCTCTGAGTGTAAACAGCCTACCAAGTTCGTAAGCAATGAGCGGCTGAACGAGTTCGTTGTTGCCAACATGGACAACCTGGCAAAAGACATCGCCATGGGCCGCGGCGAAACGCTCGATGCCTTCGCGGACTTGATGCAGGTCCCTTACGAGAAACGCCCCGAGTTCTATCAGAAGCTGCAGTCCAGTTTTGCCAAGATCTTCACCTCTGAGGATGTGGTTCTTGCGAATGTTGTAGATAACGTGGCTGCTGTTTCTTCCTCGAATTAATCATGCGCTTTACAGTATTCCGGGGTACCAAGGTATACGGGACGCTCTGTCCCGTATACCTTTTTTTTGTCGTCATAGCATTTTTTTTCTTCCTTTTTACGGCCTGCCCGTCTCCAGCGGCAGATGATGGCTATCTTAATGCGCTGCTGGAGTCTGCAAAAGAAAAGCGCCTCTCTGAAGACCGCTATTGGGAAGCCCTTGTCCACTACAAGCGTCACGGCTCCGGCAAAAAGAGCCTGATCGATGATCCCAAATTTTTTCTTGCTCCTGACGGGAAGTTGAATCCTGCGGCCGAACTCGAAGCCACGATCAGAGCCTTTTTCCGGGAGGAAAAGAAGGATGAAGAACATCCCCGCTGTAGATTTGTCGCGCGGTATGCCTGGCTCAAGGAAAAACTTGATATCGACGAGCTCAGGCTTCCACCCGTTGCCTGTACGGAATTCAATGAGGCGCTTGCGAGGGTAAATCCTCACTCGGCTGTTCTTGTCTTTCCCACGACCCTTAACAACAGCCCCGCCTCCATGTTCGGCCATACACTGATAAGAATAGATAGCGAGAACCAGAACGATCTATTATCCTATGCGGTCACATATGCTGCGGTGACGACTGATTCGAATGGATTTCTCTATGCCTTCAAGGGAATATTCGGCTATTACCGCGGATATTTCTCGATTCTTCCTTATTATGAGAAAGTGTCAGAGTACAGCAATATCGAGCACCGCGATATATGGGAATATCAACTTAACTTAACAGAAGAAGAAGTCCGCAGGCTGGTTATGCATGTCTGGGAAGTCAGGGACATCTACGCAGACTATTATTTTTTTGATGAAAATTGCTCCTTTGATCTGTTGCTTCTCCTGGAAGTTGCCCGGCCATCGCTCCGCTTGACTGACGCATTCTGGGACAACAAAGTTAGGTTCTGGGTGATCCCGGTGGACACCATACGGGTCATTAAGGAGAGTGGTCTGATTACCAAGGAGAAATACCGTCCCTCCCAGGCGACGCGTATCCTTGCCATTGCGTCACGTATGGATAGCGGTTCCCAGAAGGTGGCGCTCGATGTGGTGGACAAAAAAACTTCTCCACAGGCTGTTACAGAAATGGAAATAACCCCGGAAGAAAAAACGAAGATTCTCGACCTGACTGCGGAACTTCTCCAGTACAAATATGCACGTAAACAAATGGGGAAAGAGGACTACCTTAAGCAGTTTCTTCCCACGCTGAATGCCAGGAGCACGCTCGGAAAACAGTCCGCAGACGCTTACGACATTACGCCCCCACTCCCTCCGGAGCAGGGCCATCTACCTGGCAAACTAAGCCTTGGTGCTGGCTACCGTACCGATTCCTTCTTTACAGAGATGGGCTGGCGTGCGGCATATCACGACCTGCTCGACCCGGATGAAGGGTATACCGAAGGAGCGCAGATAAACTTTTTCGACATCAGCGGTAGATATTATTACAAGGAAGATGCATTGAAACTCCAGCGCCTTCGTTTAATAGACATCGTTTCACTTTCGCCTCGAGATGCTTTTTTTAAGCCCGTTTCCTGGAAAGTGAACACAGGGTTCGACCGGGAACTTTTCTCGGACGGGGAGGAACATCTTATTTACAGGATAAACCCTGGCGGCGGCTTCTCCTACAAGAACGACCTCCTGGGGCTTTCGTATATCATGGTCGAAACGGATCTGGAACTCAGCGGGGGCCTCAAGGACAATTATTCGCTTGGGGTCGGCGCCTCCGCGGGCATCATTAAAAAATTGACCGATTCATGGAAGATCAACCTTTCCGTGAAGAGCATATACTACGAAGCAGGAGACGAACATCGCAGTATGAATGCGTCCCTGGCACAAAATTTCAAGATCACCACGAATAACAGTATCACCTTTTCTCTTTCACGGGAAAAAAGCTATGATTATTATCAGTCGGAAGTGAATTTAAGCTGGGATATCTATTTTTAAATGACGACAGCGCTTGATGCTTCGACACCCGGCACACTTATGACAGGTAGAAATCTGTTGAAGCAATGCATGTCACCTAAACAGGCCTGGCGGATATGATGGGGAAAACAGCCCTTGACAATCACGGCCTTTCTCTTTATTATTACACGTCGTTGTTGTGACGCTTGAGCCGAAGTGGTGGAACTGGTAGACGCGCTGCGTTCAGGGCGCAGTGGGAGCAATCCCGTGGGGGTTCGAGTCCCCCCTTCGGCACCATTTCAACCCGACCCAACCTCGCTTATGAAAAAAATGTCTCTTATAATTCCTGTGGTGATTGTGATGGTCCTGACAGGATGTGCTGGAAAGAAAGAGGTCTTCGACGCTGTGGCCGTATTCAAAGATGCCGAAGAAAGTATGCAGAAAGGTTCCTTTGAGAAGGCGCGCAAGGACTACCAGGAGATCCAGGAGAAGTTGCCAGACAAGAGCTTTGATGCGGCGCTTATGCTCAGGGTCGCGGATACCTACTTCGGTGAGGAGAAGTACGATGAGGCCCTGGTGGAGTACCAGGCATTCTTAAACTACCATCCTATGAGCAAGGATGCAGCATATGCCCAATACCAGATCGCGATGTGCAGCTTTAACCAGTTCACCACCATCGATCGGGACCCGAATCCTACCCGGACCGCGCTAAAGGAGTACGAGAAGCTCCTCCAGAATTATCCGAAGAGCATCTACGAAGAGGATACAAGGGGTAAAATCGACATCTGCCGCGACAGGATTGCTGAATACGAACTCTATGTCGGAAGGTTCTACTACAGAAAAGGATCGTACAAGTCTGCCATCGGCCGGCTTGAAAAGCTCCTGCATGACTATCCCGGGTCCTCAGCAGAGAAGGACGCGTTATATATTACTGGCCTGTCTTACACCGATCTCGGCGAAAGACAGCAGGCACTGGCTGCGTTCGAAACGCTGGTGAAGAAATACCCTTCCGTACAGGGGAATGTCGGCCCCCTCATCGCGAAACTCCAGGCAAAATGAAGTACTACCCTATTTACCTCGATCTTCGCGACCGTCCCTGCTTGATCGTCGGCGGGGGGCATGTGTCCGAGCGCAAGGCGCTCTCATTGCTTAAAGCCGGGGCAAACGTAACAGTCATCAGCCCGTCGCTTACCCAAAAACTGCAGGAGCTCTCTCAATCGGGCAAGATCATTCACCTGCTGAAAACCTTCGACGACAAAGACCTCACCGGCGCCTTCCTCGTTATTGCCGCTACTGATTCCCGGGAGGTGAATACCAGCATTGGCAGCCTTTGTAAGAAAAGGAACATCCTCGTAAACGTTATCACTTCGCCAGGCGAGAGCTCGTTTATCGTCCCATCGGTGGTGGAGCGCGGCGAGCTCTTAATCGCCGTTTCGACGAGTGGTATGAGCCCCGCTTTATCGAAAAAAATCCGTCAGGAGCTCGAGGAACGGTATGGGCCCGAATATGAGGCTTTTCTCGGAAGGATGTCGGTGCTTCGCGCCCGGCTTATTGATGAAGTGAAGGATGATGGCGTACGGAGAGAGATCCTGCAAGCCCTGGCGGATTCCGATGTCATCAGTTTGCTGAAGGAAGGCAAAATTCACGATGCAGATCATCGGATAGCGGAGATCGTCCGGTTAAAGCAAAAATAGGACGGCGGGGTGCACGACGCAGAAAACTCTATCTCTTGTTCTTGAAAAGTTTTTTGAGTATGCCGCCGCTGGATTTTTTCCCCGGTTCTTTTTCTTCTTTCTCCTCGCCACCGCCTTCTGCAGCAGCAATGCCTTGCCGCAGCTGCTTCGAATCAAGCCCCTTGGCTTGGGCCTTTATGAACACAGAATAGGCTTTGGCCTTGAGATTGTTCAAGAGGTAGAAATTCCCGAGCTCCATGTAGTACTCTAGTCTGTTCGGTGACATCTCGATCACTTTTTTGAAGTACTCCTCTGCCTCATGGCGTCTCCTCGGCATTCGGGAGAGTGCAAGCCCCTGATAGAACAGGAACCGAGGGTTTTCCGGATCGAGACGTACAGCCCATCGGAAGGCTTCTTCCGCTCCCCAGAAGTTCCCCGCTTTGAAGTGCCTCATTCCCTCATTATACTGATCGACGGCGCCACCCTTCTGGGCCGATTTTTCAGGCTCATGCTGTTCCGTGCCGGACGTTTTTCCCCCTTTGCTGAGAGTACTGTTGTACTGGTCTCGCTGCGCCTGTGTACTGAGCGTATCATATGCTTCGTGGATCCTCATGAAGAGCGCTTCAAGTTTCAGCTTCATCTCGCTCATCTCGGGATCAAAGTGCCTGTCCGGGTGGTAGAGCTTCGCGAGCTTGAAGTACGCCTTCTTGATGTCCTGTGCCGTGGCACTGCGCTTTATGCCGAGAACCTGGTAATGGTCTTGGGTTTCTATATCATCATACGCTCGCTGTATTGCTTCCTTGGTGGCAGAAGGTGTGGCGGTTTGAGGTTCACGCGGCTTCCGTTCCGATGTCGTCTTTGCGGCAACGGTTTCACGCACTATCTCGCGTGCGAAGCTCTTCTCCTCCTCGGTTTTAATTTCGCCGATCTCGGCCATTCTGAGCGCAAGGAGAACGTAGACCGCCTTGAGCGTGTTGAAGTCACCGATGCCTGCCTGTGAGCAGATCTCCTCGATGTTCTTTTTCCCGTCGATCAGTGACAGGACCATAAGTTGGTCCTGGGTGAGGCCGACGCCTTGAAAGAGCTGCGATGGATCTGTGGATGGACGGAGCACAGTCTTGATCTGGGGAAGTGATTTGCGGACAAGCTGCCAGTCGATGCCGCTTAAACCTTCAACAACCAGGTTCCCGGTGCTCATCTGGAGAGGGACGATGTCTGCCTGGGGCAGCGGACCTTCCTCGACGGTATAGCGGCCCTCGCGCCAGGCAAACAGGCTGAGAATTATGTGCTTGACCTGGAGCTTTACGCCGGCAACCAGATTCTGCGGTGAAATGAAATCGAGCTGGATAAGAATGGTCCCGTACTTCTTGCCTGTTTTCTTTAAGACCTCAACAGATGCATCGTACTGTGCTTTGGTGATGGTGCCGGCCCGGAGCAGGCGCTCTCCGAGCCTGTCCTCCTCCTGGTTGGAGGAGGCAAAGATGATATCGCCTGCTTGGAAATAGACTTTTTTGACCGCCGTCTCGCGCTCGAACACGACCGTGCTGGTTTTTTTTTCCGCCCGCAGTCCCTGAAAAAGCAAGGGGATTGTCATATCCGTTATATTGCCGGTAGGGCTGATCATATTAACCTTGGGGACAAAAATTGCTGCATATTGTCTTGCATTATATCACGTTTTTGTGTTTTTGCATGCAAATCCTTACGTGGGGACGAGCTTGAGATCATGTAAAAACCGCGGATCATGCGGCAGGTTGGTATAAGGGTTGACTGTCATCGTCGTTCTTATTATAATGGTACCTGTTCAAAACATATCTCATCTTCACTGTTCCGGAACGAAGCAGAAAAGAAGCGAGAACATCTCAACGGGATGCCATTACCGTGACATATCACGTGTGTTCTGAAAAAGCTGACTGTCTTCTACAGTAAGCCGTGCTGTCAGGTAAAATCATCCAAGGATAAGGAGAGACGCATGCAGAGAGACCTTTTCCTCGGGATCGACATCGGTTCCGTAACCATCAAGACCGCGGTCGTCGATGCGGGCAGGAACGTCCTTGCTGAAACCTATACTCGAATCAAGGGAGACCCTGCCAGCTCTCTTGCTAACGATCTTACGGCGCTTTCGTCACAATTCCCTGAAACTATGATACGATCCGCCGGCATAACGGGTAGCGGCGGTAAACAGCTCGCCAAGATCATAGGTGCGCGGTTCATTAACGAAATCCTTGCCCAGTCCCTTTTCGCCGGACGCTTTCACCCTCATGTGCGGACCATTATCGAGATGGGAGGCGAGGATGCGAAGCTTATCAGCCTCGTGCCAGATTCATCGTCAGGTGGCGTCAAGATAGAAGACTTTTCCATGAACACGGCTTGCGCCGCGGGAACGGGATCTTTCCTCGACCAGCAGGCGTCACGCCTTCACCTCTCGATAGAAGAATTCGGTCATATCGCGCTTCAGTCAAAGACGCCGCCGCGTGTGGCCGGGCGGTGCAGCGTGTTCGCTAAGAGCGATATGATCCACCTGCAGCAGATCGCCACGCCGGACTTCGATATCGTGGCGGGGCTGTGCTATGCCATGGCCAGGAACTTCATAGCCACCGTTGGAAAAGGCAAAAGCTTTCCGGCGCCGCTCCTGTTCCTCGGCGGTGTCGCCGCGAACCTTGGCATGCGCAGGGCATTCCGTGATGTACTGAAACTGGCAGAGGCCGGAATGACTGTGCCGGATCACTTCAACACTTCCGGGGCCATCGGCGCAGCACTTACGGCTTTGCAGCATCCCGAGCACGCAATCCCATATCAAGGCATCACCGCGCTCGCCGCTTATCTGTCTAGTGGACTGCAGCTTGAGAAGAACGTTGTGAGTCCTCTCGCGAAGCCGATGGGCATTATGCCGAACCCGGAACAGGATACTGTGCCAGGATCGAACGGCCTCATCGAAGCGTACCTTGGCGTGGATGTCGGGTCAGTCTCGACCAACGTCGTGGTGATCGACCGGCAGATGCGTGTACTTTCCAAACGGTATCTGCCAACGGCTGGCCGGCCGATTGAGGCGGTGAAAAAGGGGTTGGCCGAAGTGGGTGAAGAGGTCGGTTCCCGGGTGAAGATCGTGGGCGCAGCCACCACGGGTTCGGGCAGGTATCTAACGGGCGACATGATCGGCGCGGATGTGGTCAGAAACGAGATTACGGCGCAGGCCACGGCGGCGGCCATGATCGATCCCCTCGTGGACACCATTTTCGAGATCGGGGGGCAGGATTCCAAGTACATCAGCCTGCGGAACGGTGCGGTCGTGGACTTCGAGATGAACAAGGCCTGCGCCGCGGGTACGGGGTCCTTCCTCGAAGAGCAGGCCGAGCGCCTCGGCATCAAGATCAAGCGGGAGTTCGAGGACCGTGCATTCTGTGCCTCTTCTCCCTGCGGGCTTGGAGAGCGCTGCACTGTCTTTATGGAATCGGACCTGGTGCACTATCTGAACAAGGGGGCAGGTGTGGAAGAGCTGACCGCCGGCCTTGCCTATTCCATTGCCCATAACTATCTGAACAAGGTGGTGGCCGGCAAGCGGGTCGGCGACCGGATCTTCTTCCAAGGGGGTGTGGCAGCGAACAAGGCCGTTATTGCGGCGTTCGAACAGATAACCGGTAAACATATCACTGTTCCCCCGCACCATGAAGTCACCGGCGCGATCGGCGCGGCCATCCTTGCAATGCGTGAAGGCACGGGCCGAAGCGCGTTCAAAGGGTTTGACCTGAGCAAACGTGCGTATAACATCTCAACCTTCGAGTGCTTTGAATGTGCAAACCGATGCGACATCCGCCGGGTGAGTTTCGATGGAGAAAAACCTCTCTTCTACGGGAGCCGGTGCGAGAAATACGATGTCAAGAAAAAATCATCGCCGACCGGATTGTTGCCCGATCTGTTCGCAGAGCGCGAGAAGCTGCTTACGGGAACCGTCCTCTCCCGGCCAGCGGCCGATGGCTCACCCAGCATCGGCATCCCGCGGATGCTCTATGTGAACGACTATCTGCCGTTCTGGCAGACCTTTTTTAGAGAACTCGGGTTCCATGTCGTGCTTTCTGAGCGCACGAACCGGACACTGATCAACCGGGCGCTCGAGGCTACCGTCGCCGAGACGTGCTTTCCAGCCAAGGTCGCGCTCGGACACATCCAGGACCTCCTCGGTAAAAAGGTTGATATCCTTTTCCTGCCGAGCTTCATACGGTTCCCAGTTTTTAACGCGCGGATAGATAACGCGCAGGCGTGTCCCTATGCACAGGCTCTGCCATACATTGCGCGAGCTTCCATGAGGTTCGGCAACACCAAGGTCGTAGAACCGGTGTTGTATCTCCAGGACGAGCGCAACTTTACCAGAAGTATGAAGGCGCTCGGTACGGCTCTCGGGAAAGGTGCGGGTGCAGTGCGCAGGGCGCAGCGGCTTGCGTGGGTGGCTCAGGAAGCATTTCACGGGGCCGTCGAAGAGCGGGGCAACTCGGTCCTGTCCCGGATACAGGCGGGCCAAAAAGCGCTCGTGCTTGTCGGGAGGAATTATAACACCTGCGATCCCGGCGTGAGTATGAATCTTCCATCGAAGATTCGGGACCTTGGGTTGCA
Organism: Nitrospirota bacterium; assembly: GCA_035516175.1. Lineage (GTDB taxonomy): Bacteria > Nitrospirota > UBA9217 > UBA9217 > UBA9217 > DASPSR01. The sequence goes on along the minus strand of DATJAO010000071.1, from coordinate 1,896 downwards.
GGCGATCCCCATGGATTTCCTTCCGCTCCACACCGCGGACATGTCCGGACTCGAAACCATGTACTGGCGGTCAGGTCAGAAGATCATGGCCGCGGCTAGGATCATACGCAAACATCCCGGTCTGTACCCGGTGTACATCACTAACTTCGGGTGCGGCCCTGATTCTTTCATCACACATTTCTTCAGGCAGGAGATGGGAGACAAGCCGTTCCTGCAGCTAGAGATCGATGAGCACAGCGCAGACGTCGGCGCAATCACGAGGATTGAGGCGTTCATGGACAGCCTCAATAATGACGGAAAATCCTCGCAGCATCTGTCGTCCCCAGCCAGGTCGAACGGCTCGCTCCGAGCGAAAAAAGTCTATTTCCCGCCAATGACGGACCATGCCCATGCGCTCGCGGCTGCTTTTCGTGCATGCGGCGTAGACGCAGAAGTACTACCGGAATCGGACGAGGAAACCGTGCGAATCGGCAAGGAGTTAAGTTCGGGCAGAGAATGCTATCCTCTCGCCCTGACTACCGGAGACATGATCAAGGCAACGCGCAGACCAGGGTTCGATCCTGAGAAGAGCGCTTTTTTCATGCCCACAGGAAAAGGGCCGTGCAGGTTCGGGCAGTACCACCGCTACCACCGGCAGGTGCTCGATCGGCTCGGACTCGAGCGCGTAGAGATCCTTGCTCCCATGCAGGATGAGAGTTTGCATAACGACGTGCGTGCCCTAGACAAGGATTTCGTTCTCATGAGTTGGCGTGGGGCTTTTGCCGTTGATATGCTTCAGAAAGCACTCTGGGAACACCGGCCGTATGAGAAGCGGAAGGGACAAACGGACCGGGTATACCAGACCGCGCTCGACCGCATGACCGCTGCCATAGAGAACCGGACAGACCTCCTTCCCGTGCTGCAGCAGGCGTACGAAGATTTCATCGCCATCGAAATAATCGAGCGTCATAAACCGGTCATCGGAATTGTTGGTGAGATTTATATTCGCTCCAATCGCTTTAGCAATGAGGATGTTGTCAGACAGGTCGAACGGCTCGGCGGCGAGGCATGGGTCGCCCCCATATCTGAATGGCTTCTGTACATCAATGAAACGGCAAAGGCGTCGGCAAAAATGAATCGCTCGTGGAATGAACTGCTCAAGGCGTACATAACGGGACGGGTGCAGCGCAAAGACGAGCGTCGGCTGCTGAGCGGGTTTAACGGTAGCATGAGAAGCCTGCATGAGCCAAGCATCAGGCAGACCCTGCATGCGGCCATGCCGTACATACACCACTCGTTCGAAGGTGAGGCCGTGCTGTCCGTGGGTAAGTCAATCGACTACATAAACAAGGGAGTCTCGGGCATCTTGAACGTGATGCCGTTCACGTGCATGCCCGGCACGATCGCGAGCGCCATCCTTAAGCGGGTGCGAGAGGACCATAATAATATCCCCCTCCTGAACATTGCCTACGAAGGTCAAAAGGATTCCCAGACCATAACCCGGCTCGAAGCGTTCATGCACCAGGCACGGTCGTATCAGCGGGAAAAGAAGTCGTGAGTGAGGCAGGATGGTCTCGACCCCTGAGAAGTCCTTAATAGTTTCGAACTTTGCTAACTATGGTTTTAAGGGTGCTATCCTCGGTTGAACAATCTCAAGGAGTTTATCAATTATGAGCTTGACATGATGCAGTGAAATACGGTATGCTCTGTTAGTCCGTGGATATTTCCCGGATAAATTTCAAAAGGAAGCAGAGGAGAAACAGAATGGCAAATGGAGTAGTGAAGTGGTTCAACAACAGTAAGGGGTTTGGCTTTATCACGCAGGACAATGGCGAAGATGTATTCGTACACTTTTCGGCCATCACGGGAGACGGTTTCAAGTCTCTGAACGAAGGAGATAAAGTTACGTTCGAGGTT
>DATJAO010000070.1:0-26868 GCA_035516175.1 Nitrospirota bacterium | reverse complement strand
AAGGGAACGGTTGACATCTCGGAGGCCGGGCGGCGTGACGCCCTCAAGGTAGCCGCCGAGCAGGATTACATAGGGCTCATTGAACGTTATCCAGTATTTGACCCCTTTAAGAGTAGAGACCATCATTTCCGTGTATCGGAGGAACTTCTCGATCGATGCCGTTCGATGCCAGGGATGACGCTCCATGAACCAGCGGGGATGGGTGAAGTGGTGGAGGGTTACCATCGGCTCGATGTGGTAGCCCCGCAGGATGTCGATGACCTCCTGATAGTGCTCGATGGCCTCTTCGTCCCAAGTGTAATCACGCGGCTGGATTCTGCTCCACTCGAGGGAAAAACGATAGGCATTGACCCCCAGTTCCTTGAGGAGCTTAAGATCTTCCCGGAAAAGCTTGTAGTGGTCCGTTATCAGTGGAATTTTGCTCAGGGAGGGGTCCCAAGTTGTCCAGTCCGCGTAAGGGGAGCCTTCGAGTTGAAAGGCTGATGTCGCCACGCCCCACTGAAAGTCATCTGGAAAGATCTTTTTCTTTTTTTGTTCCTTCATGCAGTCCCGCGGTTCTCCCTCACTTATTTCCAGTATATCACCATAAAAAGGAGCCCCGCCAGCAATGCTACGTACAGGACAATCTCTTCGATTTTTTCTAAGTGATTTTTGTTCATGCTGTTATCCATGGGTTGCCTCTTCCGCTTCTAGATATTTTTCCGGTGAGAAAATGACCGCCAGCGTCCTGAGACCGCCGATTACGAGTATCAAGACCGAAAGCGCAATGATCATTTCCGATCCCAGGCTGCGCTCGTAGAGACCGATCATGATCTCGCGGAGCACAAAGACCAGCGCAGCATCGGTGATGAAGGTTATTTTAAGCCGGTGAACCGTGAAGTATTCAATGACGCTCCGAAGCAATTCAATGACGATAAACATCGAAAGAATGTTAGTTACCATCATGTGGAAGGCTGACGCAATGGTCTGGCTACCGAAAACAGCGCGCAAATCAAGAATGACGCGCGCAATCCCCATCATCAGGGCGATGATCACCATCGGGATCATGAATTTGATCATATTATCAACGATCTTGGTAAAGTATTTCATAATCTTTATTCTGCGTTTGTGACATCGGGACGTACACCGCCGTAACAATTGTAAGACTGCATATTGGCAGAGTTTTATTACACGTATGTTACAAGTCAGTTAAAATTGCATGAAAATAGGATCTGCCGACCCAGAAGTCTTTTTATCGTCGCTAACGTGCAGTAGAAATACAGTTCGTGCTTCTTGATAAAAGATGGAGGTAGGTCCGCGCTATCTTGAGTTCTTGCTTTGCTAAATGGTCGTATATGAAACCTGCGAAGGAGCAGTTGCAGTAATGTTATAAATTTGATGGTTATAAGTAGAGCTTAGCACCTGTAAGAAAGTACAGATGTGCGATTTCGCAACGAGACATTGTTATTGTCTTGTATAAGTTTGACCCAGAAAGGCTGCTCGGTCGCTGCAGGGGTCATGGAAAAGATTAAGAGTCAGTGTATTGCCGACGATGGTATAGGTATAAGAACCGCTTTCGATTCTCCCGGTGTCACCAGTGATGCAAGATCCGGAGTCGGTTACTATTATTACGTTGCCGCTCACCGTAACACTGCCCCGAACCGCTGGAATACCCTCTTGATTGAAATCACGTAAATATGTATTGTCCGATTTAAACGTAAGACTGTATCCACCGCTGACCCACGTGCCAGCAAGCGGATTCTGAGAATTTGCTGTATTCGTATTTGAGCTGCTTTCTCCAACAAGAGGGTTCGGTAAATTTATATTTGCAGTGGAGCCTCCTCCATTACTGCCACAGCCAAAAAGGAAAAGCACTGTAAAAGAGCACAGTAACATCGCTAATGAGTGATTGGTTCTCGTTTTCATGTCTGAGCCTCCCTCTGATGTATTTCCAAAAACACGAATCACCGAGCCATGAGCCGGAATCATGGATATGTTAACCGTCCATGGTTCTGGATCTGTAGAGTCCAGGATATTTATTATGCAAGATAAAGAATAGTATTCAATGTTTTTTGGCTGTTATGAACCAGGAGCCCGTGAAAAGTTCACGGGCTCTAATTCTGGTTTGACTATGCCAGAAAAAATTTCACTGCACGTAAGCTAGAGAAAATAGCGACTGAATTTGATAGCTGAATTTATCAGACGTCTGTTACGTGTCGATTAAGGGAATGTTACGGTTTCATGAATTTTTTGATATGCATTCTCATCTCTTGTGATCTGAACCCGCGGGGCGCTGATGGCTACGAGAAAGGGCAACACGACCGGTCGGGACAGGCCATTAGTATTTGTCGTAGCCACGGACGTGCACCGTCAGGCAATTAACATCATTATGCACAAGGAACAGGATCATCACTACCCCTTTGAGCAGATATCCCAAGAGCGAAGGGCCTGTACGGCCTATCATTTCCGCTATCTCTACCCCAGTGTGACATCATTTCTGGGAGCTCGAGGAAGAACAGGCACGGCAACATCGTTTCGATGCCGTTTTGATGACAATCTGATATTTCCGGAGGAGCGTGGGTATCTAGCGTCTCGTGTGTGACCGGCAGCGGTTCGAGGAGTGAAGCATACACGGAAGCGGTTCCAATGAATTACAGTGCACCGTGCATCACCTCTTAAAATGAATCCCTCTTTCCCCGACATCTTGACAGTATCGGACTTACACGTTACAATGTAATTGCGGTTCCTCAAAAATAAAGTACAGCGAGGTGCGTGCACTGACATGTGGAAAACCATTGGTGGCTTCGTGGTGAGCAATTTTGCCGAAGTTTTTGTGAAGGAGCTGGTTAAAGAGATATCGCAACCCAAGAAGCCGGCGGTGCAGCAGGTACGGCTTGCTGTTTCTGCACCGAATGCAACGAATAGCGAACCTCAAGAGCCAATAACTTTTACAAAGGGACAGGTCATGGTATTCGAATGGGTCCCGACCTCGAAACAAGAGGCGAACGATCCGGATGCCAAAGTACAAGAATAGCCTTCTGCCGGTGGATGAATCGGAGACGAAACGAGCAACTATTTGACTGCAGCTCTCATAAAGTCCATCAATGCCACGACTCCCACAATTGCAGTTCCATCTGTCACAAATACCCTTGCAATGTTGTAGCTTTGCATCATGCTCATGAGATGAGTGACATCCATATCAGTTCTCACACATATGACAGGTTTGGTGGCGACTTCAGCTGCGTTGACTTTCGCCGGGTCGACATTCTTTGCAAGAACCTTGTTGAAGATATCGCGTACGGCGACGATCCCGAAGCCGTCTGAATCATCTTTCGGTTTGACCAGCACGGATCTTATCATTTTCTTCGTCATCAGCTTCATGATTTCGTTGATACTGGTTTCTGCCGATACGGATTCAATGGATTTATTCATCATTTCTGCAACCTTCATGGGTATAACTCCTTGGGGAAGGGCGGGTTATAGTCACATAATACCAGGAGTACGGCTCCGCACGGTCTTACAGAGTTATGGCATGCCGGCGTGTGCTCCTTTATTTATCGGCAACATACTGGAACGATATTATCATAGAAATGGATGCTCTGCAACGGGTCATTCTTTGGATTGCAGAGGCAATCGCCGAGAAGAGAAAAATATGCGATGTTCCTAACAATACGGACCATTTAGTGTGATAATATGGTCAGGCAGGTTAGGCAGAAATGCGCTGACCGACTGACGGATGACTATGGACTTCGCTTTTCCATTCAGCCTTGCGATCGCCAAGCTGCTGGCCTCAAACTATGTTTCCAGCCGCATACAGGTCAAGACAGAGTATGAGTCCGTGAAACGCATCCTCGCACTCTGCACCGCGCAGATCGTCAAGATTGTGGTGAACGTGCTCCTTCTGCTGATTGCCGTTTATGGCACCGGTTGGATCCTCAACCGCAGAATGAGCGTTCTCGTCATTTGTTCTGTGTACATGGCATCCGTCGTCGAAAGCCTTGTGCGGCTGCTCCAGGGACTACCTGACATCTTCTCTCTCGTTTTTGTGCACCACGGCCATCCACGCTCTTTTATCACTGGGAGAGTACATCGCGAGGTGTACCTGCGGCTCGTCGAGGCAGATGCCCGGAGCACAATATTCAGGCGACTGTTCAAGCAGATCATGCTCCGTTCGAATGAAGATATCGCGCGCGAGGTGGCGCACAAGGTCACCCCCGCCATCTGGAGCCGGGTGGTCGGACGGCTCATTGCTACGACAACGGCCCTTGTCGCGTATATCATCTTTTTTCGGTTCCTGGTCGCACCCTATCTCATCACCGGACACACCAAGCTCACGGTCTTGCAGGCGTTGCTCTACCCGGTTGCCTACGCGTCCGACTACTTCTTCGGCACATCCTTCGTGAAACATGTGCATTCTATCCGGTTTCGGCTGTTCGGCTAGAAGAGCTGCAGTGCCTCCGCGTAGTGCATTGGAGGTATGAACGGCGAATGGGGATGTGTGCGACGACAGTCGGCAAACGGGATTATTCACGCGAGGAGATAAGGAGCATGCTGTCGACGGACTTGAGAACAAATCTGCGGATTCTATAACGCTCGGGCCGGCTTTCTGTCCTGCTCACCCGTCCCTCTGTGGTCGAACTTGCCGTGCCTGAGGAAATGCGCGACCTGCCTCATCACCGGCGGATCTCTCATGATAAACGTGTGGGTATTGGGGACGATGATGAAGTCGCGCATCTCAGGGATCATGGTGCTTTTCACCGAGACCATGCCGTCGTCAGGTCCGTCCATGAACGCAGAGAACAGAAGATTGATGCTCAGGTTACCCGCAATCACGCCGACGTCAATCCCAACGGGCTTCAAGCGATTGACCAAGGACTCCGGCCCCCTGCCGATCTGCTGGCCGGCCGGGCCGGTAATCCATCGGTAGAGGGGGAGATGCATGAGCAGATCGACAAGCTCGCTCCCCTGATTCGGTGGTGAGAGCATGACGAGTCGGCTGCCTGCAGGTACCGAATGCTGCTGGAGGTACTGACGGACGATGAGGCCGCCTAGAGAATGGCCGACAAAATGAATTTTAACCGCTCCGCCTTCTTCACAGCCTTGTACGGCGCGTGCAAGATGCGTTTCTGCAATCGTCTCGATCGATTTGGTTGTTGAGGGATAGGGGAGGTTAATGGTTGTATAGCCGAGGTCTTTTAGATGCTGCTCGAGCCTGCGCATAGATTGTCTAAAGCGGCCTAGACCATGCAACAGGATCACGCACTCACTCGTGTTATCCCTTGTTTGATTTTCTGTGATCACGATACAAGAAAGTCGTTTTTGACGTCTTTGTCACTGTAGATAATATTATACATTATTTTAAAAAGCAAGGGGCAACTGATCAAACGGGTGGTTCCCGTTAAAATTCTTGCAATTTATTCTTGCCTATAGTACTTTCATAGAGGTAACAACGTTCCAAATCTAAAAAATTAGGAATTACTGAGGCAATCCGTATATAGGGGAGGTGATCGTATGAGCTATATGGAGAGCATTAACTGGGAGATGATCAAGAAAGACCTGCAGGAAGGGCTCGAAAAAGGCATGGCGGCAATGAAGCAGGGCGCCATCGTCGTGCAGAAGAAAGCAGAGGAACTCACCGAAGAAGGAATGCGGCAGTATAAAGTGTTAACACTCAAGACCAGAATCCACGAAGCGATCACCGATCTAGGCGCCAAGGTCTATGCACTCATGAGCGGCACGAAGGTTAAAAACCCTGCACGCGACACCGGGGTGAAGGACGTCGTGGTCCGGATCAAGGACCTCGAGGAACAGATCTCTATACTCGAAGGGAGGGGCAGCGCAGCGCGCCCCAAAGCACGCCCTAAGGCACGCAAAAAGAAATGAAATTCTGGAAGCACCAACTTGTGTGTTTCGCAATCGAGTCAGCAGGTTGGAAATCGCGGCTCATAGTATTCGGCGCGTCCTTAGGTCTTTAGAATTTTCTTGTACGTCTTGCAGAGGGGATACCGTGAACACCTGAAACGTACCGCTGTATGCTCATTCCTATAGAGATGCATGAAGCTTCCGCATGCACTACACCGCGGTCTTACTTGAACTCTCGTCCGATGAGAAGCGGTAAATTGCGTTCCGCACATTAAACAAAGATAGCGCTGTTTGCCTGTCCAGGCCTTCCCATCACGATATAGGGCCTCCGATGCACAATTAGGGCAACTTATTTTTTTGATAGTGTTCTTAGACATCGATGCCTCTATCGCTATAGAGAAGTGATTGGCAAAATATTTTAGAAAAAGGTGTTATATTCAACTGTTACATGGTGAGTTCTTGCCATAAATGGTACTGATTCTCTGTTAAGGTTCTCACAGATCACCTTTGCCGCAGTCTCTCTTTTACGCTCCGGCTGACGAGGACAGGCAGGAAGGCTCTTACCTTTGCCTCCTTTTTGAGGACTTCAAGGATTTCCCGGTACGGCCGACTTACTTCCTCAACGGGGACCCCGAGTTCCTGCGCGAGTTTCTGAATGGCACGGGCATGCTGATCATATTCCTTTTCATCCGAGAGCGGGTTGCTACTATTTACACTTTGTTCAGGCATATGTTCCTCCTCTCTCCCATGGAAAGCTCGTTACTAAGCGCCGGTTTGATAACCATACGATGTCTTTCTTATTCCCCTCGCAAAACCTTCGCGAGAAACAGCGGACAGCGGTCATATTCTTCTGTGCTGCAATAACTTGCCTTTCTTTCACTTTTAATGGTTGCAACCATAGTTGAGGCTGAACAAAAATTGCTTATCGCCCTCAGGTACGGGCATATCAATTCATTTTCCATCTTTGGATGCGACTCGTTCCCGATTGCCCATCGAGAAATGTGCATATTTACCTCCCTAAACTGTCAGTATTATATTCAGAGAATGTTACATGTATATTACAAAAATGAAAAAATACTTTGCTCCCGGGATCGCATCGTTTGGCCATTTCATCCGAAAAATTTAGGCAGATTACGGGCACAGCAAGTACGCAGCAGTGCCGTACGATAAGGAACGATGTCATCTACTACGGCCTCATGCTATACGTAGATAGGTATTCCACTTCCGGATATTTAGGAGAAGATCCCTTCAGTAATGAAGAATCCTGTCCTTGAAGGTATTTATCAAAGAAGGCGAGCGTATAGACGTTGATGATACTATGAATTCGTTTTGGGGAGATTTTACCCGTAAAACCAAGCCACGATGCAAGCGGTGTCCACAAGGGACAATCGGAAAAATCAAAGTGTCCAGTTCCTTTAATTTTTATGATATAGCCTTTGCTGCAAATTCTCTGCATCCTTCTATTCCACTCAGATGCATAAATCTGCAATTCCTGCCGCGTCATATTCATGGACGCTAATTCTTCATCTGATACTTCTGTTAAAGAGCGATCGCTTTGCAGATACAGAAACGGTTGCTTTAATCCATGACTATGAGCGGTGCCGAAGGGATATCCATCCATATTAATGCCCGCTTTAAAACGGCTGTCAATAGACAGTGTCTGTGCCGCTGCAGACCCGCCGAAAGAATGCCCAAAGTATCCGACTTTGTTCAGATCAAGCCTATTGGTAAACATATTCTTAGGATCAGCAGCGTTGATCCTCGATAGCTGATCCAGTACGAACCGTGCATCTGCAACCCATTCGTCTAAGAAAGGTCTCAGCCCATCCTCAGTAAAATGATCGAGGCGATGCGCTGGGATAAACCGGCCGTCAGGAAACATAGTGCCGGTAGATACGTAAGAGTGATCAATGCCAACGACGATATATCCATGGCTCGCCAGCTCTTCCACTTGAAATGTATTCTGGAACCTATAACCGTTGAAAGCATGAGAAAAAAAGAGTACGGGAAATTGTGGCCGGGATGTGGAGATCTGCGCCCCCATTAGAGAATTCGACATTACATAGTGAAAGTTGCTTAACATCAGTCGGGGAAGTCCAAATGTGCGCGACAGTTCTTCGGTCAGATAGTCGATATTTGGATGATAAGGCGCTGTCAGCAGACCTCTTGAAGGTTGAGCAGGATACCATATCTGAACCACAAGTTCGCGAGGATTCAAGGTTCCCCTTGGCTGGTCTCCGTGTCGGGAATGATCGATCCAATATCGTGATACCGTTCCAACCGCATAAGGCCCGGTTGGCTTTTCAAATTTGAAAACAGGAAATAAATACGCAGGTAACGCCACCGCAATAGTTAGATACAGCGTGCCGAATGCGACGACTATACCTCTGGTCATTTCATAAGGGTTGCTTATGCGCGTTGACACGAACCCGTTTTTTATCGTGAAGATAACCGAAGCTATCACGAGAGAATATGCTGGGAGCATGTGCCAGCGATACCCCTCTGTGATAAAGTGAACTATGAGTGCAGCTATCGAAGTGACAGCCAAAAAAATGAACGTCACCTTATGAATGTTTCTCCTTGGGAAGATCAACCACATGACACAGAGCTGGTCGAGAAACAGAATAACATACTCAAGCGGTCTCATAGTTCACGTCCCGTTGTAAACTTACCAGATATTAATCAATTGGATATGCACAATATAGTACACGAAAATTCTTCTCGTCTTCTTGCAATGCAGTCCATATGGAAAATAAAAAGGTATTTTATATAAAGATAGTAGCCGTTGTGTAAAAAAGCAAGTCTGTCAACGTCTGTCATCGTAAAAAAAAGTGAGGCCTTTTTTAACGATTAGATCAGTAATTTTCTCGACTGTGCGATATAATAATAAAGTAGTGATTTTTTTTTGTCAGGACGACTGTTCTATAATTTTATCGTCTCAATGAAATTAGGGACGGCGATCTAATCAACTTGTAATAAATAAGTAGCAGAAAAAATTCTTATAGGTAAGTAATGAAAGACAAGATAGACAGTGCTAAAAAATCGAGCTAAATTTAGGGAGTTACAGTTAAGAAAGGAGGCTTTGATATGGCGCTCTTGGAAGATGGATTGAAAGGGAATCTTGTAACCGGGTTGGCTGTCGGCATCGGCGCAGCAATATTGGCGCCTGTGGTAATTCCGCTTTTTGCAAACATCGCGAAACCTCTCGCGAAAGCCGCGATCAAAGGAGGTATGCAGATGTATGAGCGCGGCAAGGAAGTCTTTGCGGAGGTTGCTGAAATTACAGAGGATATTGTAGCTGAAGCTAAGGCGGAACTGTCCGAGTCGACTGCGGCGGCTGCAGCAACCGCACAGGCCAAAGTGGAATCGGCTGCGCCATGATTCCTGATGCCGTCATTGCCCATGTTTCAACCGGGAGATTCCGGATCAAAATCCCCTCACAAAAAGGGAACCTTGCAGCACTTAAGTCCCATGGGGACCAGTTAGCGGCGTGTCCCGGCGTTCTCTCAATTGAGGTGAACCCAGTTACGGGTAGCATACTCTTGATTCACCAGACAACGGTAAGTGCGATTGCGGAGTATGTCCGGTCCAAGAACCTTTTTTCCTTAGAGGAACAAAAGGGTCCGAAGGTGCCATCTGCAGATCTTCGTCGTAACCTTGGCGAGACGTTCAGGAGCGTTGACCGGCAGATACAGAATCTCACGGACGGGGATATGGATCTCAGGGGGACTGCTCTCGCGGCCTTGATCGTAATGGGCAGCGCACAGATTCTGACGGGGAATGCGGGAGCCATACCGTGGTTCGCAGCCTACTGGTATGCGTACCATCTCTACTCAAAAACAGACGAAGGTTTAAAAAAATAGTATTAACCGAATGCGGGGAGGCGGGGGCTTTTCCAACCTTTGTACGTAATTTCAGTTACGAAGGCTTCTATATTTAATTTAGTTTATTTTCACTCCCACAGTAATCCGTTCCCAAAATTGTCAAAATATCACGAGGTTAAATAGAGGACCTTAAGGTGCTGTGAACCTTGTGAGGAGGAACGTTATGAGTGACAAAAAACAAAAGGCCCCGACGAAGAAGACCGTGAAGCGCAGTACGCGCGGCACATCATCTGAATCGGATGTTAAAGTCATAACTACTACGAGTAAAAAAGGAGGGGCAGACATGTCAAGCGCAGAGAACATAGGCAGCCCGGCAGCATCAGAAGAGATGGGGAAAGCGGGGTTTACTGTAAAAGAAGGTGTTATCAGCAGCTTAAAGGGGATCAATGAGATCGAGGCGGAAATCGTCAGCATCGTCCGAAATACGGTATCTAACACGCTTCGCGCAACGGGCTCGGTTGCCGGTGAAGCGGTTGGCCTCACCAAGGATGTGGTCAAAGGCGCGATCCAGGCCACAGAAGAGGTCGGCACGGGACTTATTTTGAGCACCAAGAGCGTAGCAAAAGGGCTCGTTATGGGCGTAAGCGACGTGGGCGGCGATGTCATTACTGTCGCGGGCCAGACCGTGAAGGGCGCCGTCAAAGGCGCGGCTGAGGTCGGCGCAGATGTGGCCATGGTAGCCCGGCGTGCCGTAGATGGCGTAATAGAGGCTACGAAAGAAGTCGGAGGGAACGCAGAAGAAGTAGCGAAGGTGGCCGTGAACGGCGCTATTGATGCAGCAGCTTCGATCGGCAATACGGCAGTGAAGGCGGTCAAGGACATGCTGGTCGGCGTTGTTGAAGGAGTGAAGGAAGTCGCCGGCAGCGCGTTGCCGAAGTCAAAACCATCCGTGCCGTAACCGGTTTGCTGATGATTTTCATTTTCGAAGGGGGGATAATGCGTGGTTCAGGCTGTTCATACATCGGTAAAAGGACGGGCCCGATATAAAGTAGAGGGTCTGTACCGCTCAGAATCCCTTAAGCAGCGGATTGAGCAGCATCTTGCACAGCACAAGTGGATCCTGAGCGTTTCAATCAATACTCTCACGGGAAGCGTTCTCGTGCTGTTCGATCAGCAGAACGGCAATCATGAGGAAACTATAGCTTCTTTGCTGCAGTCCGTGGTTGAACGTTCCAACGGAGAGCCGGTCCAAGGGAAGGAATACCGCCTTCCTTCTGTGCCGCAGGAGCAAGGAACGGTAGCGGTAAGTCCGGTGCGCACCGCTGTCTCTTCTCCGCACACTCCCACTGGCAAGGAAGTGCCGAGCCTAAGGACTGTGCGCAAGCAGGTTGCCAAGGCCGAGGACCAGCAGGAAGAACCCTGGCACTGCATGGCGAAGAAGGATGTGCTGCAGAGATGGGGCACATCGGCGTCGGACGGCCTGTCCGAAGAAGCAGCCCGCCTTCTGTACATCCAATATGGTCCCAACATTCTGCCTGAATCCGTTCCCCGCTCCGGTTGGAGCATGTTCTTCGATCAGTTCAAGTCCTTACCCGTAGCTCTCCTCGGTGTTGCCGCGGGCATTTCCGTTGCTACAGGCGGATTTGCGGATGCCGTCGTGATAATGGGAGTGGTCGTTATCAACGCTTCCATCGGGTATTACACCGAGAACCAAACGGAAAAGATCATTCACGGGTTGAAGAACCTCGTGCAGCCGACCTCAACAGTGATCCGCAGTGGGGTCATGAGGACCATCGATGCCAAGGAGGTCGTGCCTGGCGACTTGCTCGTGCTGAGACCTGGAAGCTATATCGCGGCTGACGCCCGTCTCATAGAGGTAAAAAATCTAAGCATCGACGAGTCGGCGCTCACTGGCGAGAGCATGCCGGTCATGAAAATCACCAACGAACTGCTGATACCGGATATCCCCCTTGCCGACCGCACCAACATGGTCTATATGGGCACCCTGGTCACGGGGGGACAGGGCCTCGCCGTTGCGGTAGCGACAGGGCGCTTCACTGAGGTCGGGAAGATCCAGACCATGGTGGGAGAGGCGCGGCCGCCTGACACGCCCCTGGAACGGCAGATGGACCATCTGGGTGTCCAGTTGGTCTATATCACCTGCATCGTCTGCGGTATTGTGTTCATCGTTGGCATCCTGCGCGGTTACGGTTTTCTCCAGATGCTCAAGACCTCCATTGCCCTTGCCGTAGCCGCTGTGCCCGAGGGGCTTCCGACCGTTGCGACAACGACCCTCGCGCTCGGCGTCAGGCGCATGCGGGGCATGAACGTGCTCATCCGTCACCTTGACGCCGTCGAAACGCTGGGCTCGGTAGAGACCATCTGTCTTGACAAGACCGGCACTATCACCATGAACAAGATGTCGGTGGTCCAGATCTACACCGGCATGCGCCGTCTCGATGTTGCTGACGGAGTGATCAGGTTGGACGGAAAAAGCGTCAATCCCTATACGAGCGTGGACCTCCTCCGTCTGCTCCATCTGTCGGTGCTCTGTAATGAATCGATGGTATCGGGACAGGAAGGAGACTACATTGTCGAGGGGTCTTCGACGGAGAACGCCCTCGTAAATCTTGCGCTCAGCGCCGGTGTGGAAGTCAACTCGCTTCGGGCCCAGCATCCTATCTTCAAGCTGAACCACCGTTCGGAAGATCGGCATTATATGAGCACCATACACCGTTCGAATGACTGGCAACGGCTTATGGCTCTCAAGGGTAATCCGTCTGATGTGCTGTCACTCTGCAAATGGTACGTCAAGAACGGCCAGCAACTGGATATGGACGACGATGCCCGCGCAGTCTTCGAAGCGGAAAATGAACGGATGGCCGGTAAAGCGCTTCGTGTGCTGGCCATGGCGTACGCCGTGACCAACGGAGACACCCTGCACAGCGATGAGATAATCCAGCAAGGGCTCGTCTGGGTCGGCCTCGTCGGCATGACGGATGTGGTCAGGAGCGGCGTAAAAAATCTCATCGGGACGTTCCACCGCGCCGGGATCGATACCGTCATGATCACCGGCGACCAGAGTCCCACAGCCTATGCGATTGGCAAGGAGCTCAATCTGAGCAAGGGCGAGGAACTGGAGATTCTGGACTCCACCAACCTTGCACAGCTTGAGCCCGAGGTCATGAAGGCACTTGCCGGGCGCGTCCATGTCTTCGCCCGCGTGAGCCCAGCCAACAAGCTGCAGATCGTCCAGGCGCTCCAGTCAGCAGGAAAGGTCATTGGCATGACCGGCGACGGCATCAACGACGGACCCGCACTCAAGGCGGCCGATATAGGGATCGCTCTGGGGCACACGGGGACCGACGTAGCGCGGGAGGTAGCGGACGTGGTCCTGGAAGATGATAATCTCGAGACCATGGTCGTGGCCATCAGCCAGGGGCGGACGATTTACAACAACTTGAGAAAATCGGTCCGGTACATGATTTCGAAAAACACGAGCGAGATCATGATCATGTTTACCGCTCTTGCCGCCGGCATGGGGCAACCTTTCAATGTCATGCAGCTTCTCTGGATCAACATGATCTCGGACATCTTCCCCGGCCTTGCCCTCGCCCAGGAACCACCCGAGCCAGATGTTCTCCTGCGGCCTCCCCGCAATCCAGGCGAACAGCTCATAAATACGTCAGACTTCAAAAGACTCCTCTTCGAGGCTTCCACCATCTCGGCGGGGACGCTGGCGGCGTATGGCTATGGTGTCATGCGCTACGGACAGGGGCCTCAGGCCAGTACGATGGCCTTCACGAACTTTGTCACGGCAGGGCTCCTGCACACTATTAGCCACCGTTCCGAGACCCACAGCATCTTTGACGCTGAGCGGCTCGAACCGAACAGATATCTTACCGTTGCACTGGCAGCCTCGCTGGGGGTGCAATCGCTTACCCTGTTCGTCCCGGGCCTTCGGGGTTTCCTGGGAATGAGCCCGCTTAATCCCTTTGACCTGGCAATTTCGGTCGGGACCGCTGTCGCTCCCCTCCTCATCAACGAAGCGACGAAAAAGATTGCCGTCCCGCCGCCCTTGCTGAATGGCAGTTCAACGGTCCCGGTTCCGGCATTGAATGGCAGGCAGATTGCCGTTATCACCTGAACAGGCACCATGCATGGAGATGGTCAAATGAAAAAAGACTTCATGTTCACCTCGGAATCGGTGACCGAAGGCCATCCTGACAAACTCTGCGATATCATCAGCGATGCCGTCGTCGATCACGTCCTGCAGAAAGACCCCTATGCGAATATCATAGCCGAGTGCGCCGTTGCCACAGCGATTGTCTTCATTGCTGCGCGGTTCGCTACCACAGCCAGTGTCGATTATGCCAATGTCGCACGGCAGGTCATAAGCCAGGTCGACTATGACGAGCGGGCCTTTAACGCCAGGACCTGTAGCGTCATCACAAGCCTCACCGATTTGCCGCAGGGCGTCCGTCCGTTGGTGGATGAACGGACCCTGAGCGAGGAGGAGATTGAACGCATCCCAGCACGGAACCAGGTGACAGCGTTCGGATTCGCCTGTAATCAGACAGCGGCCTTCATGCCGCTTCCTGTCTGGCTCGCTCACCGTCTTTCGAGGAAACTTGTGGCCGTAAGGCTCCAGAAGACGCTCGACTATCTAGCGCCTGATGGCAAGACCCAGGTGGGCATTGAATATTGTGACGGCAAACCATCGCGCGTTCACAGCATCACAATTATTGCAAGCCAGAAGCGGACCACAAGTAAAGGCGGACCCGATATCAAACGGCTCCAGGACGATATCCGGGAGACGGTGCTGCATCCTGTTTTTCAGGATGAGGAGATCAAACCGGATGTGCACACCCGGATCTTCGTAAATCCCGAAGGCCTCTTCATCGGCGGCGGTCCTGCCATACACTCAGGGTTGACCGGGAGAAAGAACGCAATCGATACCTACGGCGAATACTCTCGCCACAGCGGGGCAGCACTGAGCGGGAAAGATCCTTCGAGGATTGACCGGATCGGCGCATACGCAGCTCGGTATGCTGCAAAGAATGTCATTGCAGCCGGACTTGCTACCTCCTGCGAAGTGCAACTTAGCTATTCCATCGGATTTTCGCGGCCGGTGAGCATCCAGGTAGAGACCTTCGGGACCGGTAAAGTATCTGATCAAACAATAGCCGATCTTGTCGAGAAAAATTTCGACTTTCGACCGGCAGGGATCATACGCCAGTTCAACCTTCGCTACCTCCCCGCTCAGATCAAGGGCGGTTTTTATCGCAAACTTGCTGCGTACGGTCATGTAGGAAGAATGGATATCGGCCTGCCCTGGGAATTGACAGACAAGGCACCTCTCCTGAAAGGGTGAAGAAAAAAGGCTGAAGCGTCGATGAACCATGCATGAGATAGAAACAAAGCATGTAAAAGGTTAAACGCTCGTTCTTCTCGTAACAAGCGTCTATTTCTTCGTGAAATGGTGTGCATGGGGCCAGAACTAAATGGCCTGTTCAAGGCAGGTTCATAATGAAGGAAAGCCTGTTATATGAAAATGTGGCAGAACAGCGGCGTCACCAGGCCGCTATTGAAAACGTGGCACAAGACCTTCGTCGTTCTATCGAGACCGTAAATACAGTGTACGAGCTCGTGTTAGCGCGGTATAAGAAAAAAGCCCGTATCAAGGACTTCCTTTCACCACTTGTCACCAAGCGGGTCAAAGAACTGCTTCGGGATAATACTTTGCCGTCTGACATAGAAGGTAGGAGAAGTCGTTTTCACGAATTGTGATCATTGACGGAATATGCTGATAAACGTCGTGTCATGAGAATGAGATGCTAATGATGGTTTCGCTATTTTCTGGTTGAGGGAATTTAAATTTTTCTACACAGGGGTGAAATGAATAGAAGGGAATGGAATGGTACAGCGTCAATTCCGGAAGATTATCAGAGCAGGAACATGCGTAAGTAATTTGTCCGTGTTAGAGCAAGATTGCCAGAAATGATAATCCCGTTCCTTGAAGAGCGGTATCAATGAAAGCTCCGGTGACAGCCTTGGTAAGGACATTGTATGCCTTCGCAGTCGCCTGGTGGATCACTTGATCGTTTGTGATTGTTTTATCAGGATGATAGAACCCGGCACTCTCCAGCGTGTTCAGGATATCCTGGTGATTGATCTCTTTGGGGTTGTAGTTGATCAAAAGACTTCCTGTGGTAGTATTGAAATCAGCGGTTCCAATACCATGACCCATGTTCACGAGAGCCTTTTGTACATCATAGTGGACTGCGCTGTTCTTGAACAAGGGGTTTTTGACCCGTAATCTGCCAGGAACGTTATGTACATAACTGTGCATCCGGTAAGCCCTCCGTGCAAGAGATTTTGGTGTATCCTTTACAGTCAGGGTAATCTGAACACCTAAATCGCAAAACATTCGCTTCCCGCTTGTATACATGCATCGCGAGTCCGCATGTGGGACAAGTTGGCCGTGTTTTCAGTTCACGCCGCTCAGATCCGAGAAGAAATTGCCTGCCACACACAATACATTTGAAACGTTGCCTGTCGCCATGCACGTGACCATATCTATACAATGCTTCGGAATTGCATGCCGGACATCTGAAAGCGAATGCTGTTGCCATAGCGCTTGTACCTCTTTTCATGGCTAAACAATACAATATGTTTGTTACAATTATGTTACAAAAAAGTTAAATTATTGTTACAAGAAGATTGCACTGATGTGGTTGCAACGAGGATGGAAATTGTTTCCAGGACGGATCACGGAAGCTTCAATGAACACAGTTCTTTTAACTGCTCCAGCACTGGTTTCCGGCAAAGTTCATTCAAGCATGGTATATTATGTTTCGGGGACGATTGTTGGTGCAAATTTTGGGATGCACCACAGCAGTATTGCGAAGCAAGAGGATTGTTACGGAAAGCCTGATCTCTCATGAGTTAAACTTGAGAAGAGCCGTATCAACTATGAGCATGGTAAATCCATCAGGAGGAGACGAATGCCAGGATGCGGTACACGTAATTACAATAACATCAGTAGGGCCAAAATTGAATTAATGCTCAATGAATTAATCGCTCGTGGATGCATAATAGGAGGGCGCAATCCATGGGACGTTGCAACTCATCAGCATGGCATAACATTGAGGGCGGAATGGAATGAGGTGGCTTCAATCTTGACCGTATCTATCAAGCGCAGAAATTGGTATGTATCTCATGAGACAATATGGAGCAATGTTGATAAACTTATGCTCCATATATGAATGTGTGTGAGATCATATCATCTGAAGTGGCATCAAAAGATTGAGAAAATGAAATGAACAAGAGAAACGTTGCCAAAGCACTTGTCTGACAGATCAAACCCCTTAAGATTTAAATGTATGGCAATCAAAAAGGCATGCGATTCTATTTTCGGCTCCGCATTTTCTGGATGCTCAAAGGGTTGTGTTTCGCAGATCCCGCGAAAAAGAATCCAAAGGTGAGATGGATGTCCATGAAATAAATAAATCGCTTAATAACCTGCAGTTATCAAAAACCGAGCGGATCCCAGGACTTAAACATGTTCACTTCATCGCCGGGGTTCGGCAGTCCGGCGATCTTCCAGGCCTTGACGGGATCCATGAATTGTTCTATGACACAATTCCGGGACTGGTGGACATTTTTGCACACAAAGCGCACGATCGGGAAGAAGCGGTGCTTCAGGTAATACGTTCTCAAAAACTTTAGGATATCGAGCCTGTCGTCCGTCAACTCTCCGATTCCCTCCCGTGCAGCAAGCACGCGCGCGACCGCTTCCGACCAGTCTTCAAGCCTGGAAAGAAACCCGTCTTCGTCGATGGTTATGGCCAGCCCTTCATGCTCAATTACCGGCAAGGGACGTCCCCCTCCTTGAAACCATAATAGAAGCCCGACAAAATGCACCGTCATGGCACATAAATCCTCACCTTCGTCCCTTTCCCCGGTGTGCTTTCGAACCGCATATCCCAGCCGTGCGCTTTCACCAGATGCTTGACGATTGCGAGGCCGAGCCCGGTGCCGCCCATGCTCCGCGAGCGACCCGGATCGACACGGTAGAACCGCTCTCCAAGCCTCGGGAGATGCTTTTGCGGTATCCCGATGCCCGTATCTTCCACGAAAAGATAAACTTTGCCGTTCTCCTGCGCGTCGCCGAATGTCACCCGGCCTGTTTCGGTGAACTTGATCGCATTGTCCACGAGGTTGGTGAGGATCTGGATAAGCCGGTCCCTGTCCGCATCAATAGTCTTCGGTTCGGGGAGGATTTGTGCTTTGATCGTGAGGTTCTTTTCAGCAGCCTTGTCCTGCAGCATGGTAAGGATATGGTCGGCAACCTCCTGCATGTCGACGCTTGCTTTCTCCACCCTAATGACCCCCAGTTCAATCTTCGAGATGGTCATAAGATCATCAACGAGACCGTTGATACGCTCGCTATTCGCCTTGATGGTCTGCAGGAATTTGACGGCATGCTCCCGGTCATCGAGCGCGCCTTCCAGCAGGGTATCGGCAAACCCCTGAATGGCGGTGATAGGTGTCTTTATCTCATGAGAGATGTTGGCAACGAAATCTGTTCTTGTCTGTTCGAGCTTTTTAAGCTGCGTGATGTCGTGGAAGACTGCGATAAATCCTGAGGGCTCGCGTTCATCATAAAAGAGCGGGGAAACCTGGACAACAAAGTGTTGCTCCAACGGAGAATCGATCCTTATTTCGGCTATCCCCGCAGCCTGCTGTTTTTGCACATTTTCCATAAGTGACAGGATTTCGCTGTTGCGCATGACTTCGATGAACGACCTTCCCTGAATTGCGATCTCTCCAAACAGCTTTCTTGCAGCAAGGCTTGACAGCAGAATGACACCGTGCGCGTCGACGATGAAGAGGGCATCCGGAATGCTTCGCAGGATTACATTCAACCGATGTTGTTCTACCTCATGGCAGATGATGCTGTTCTTCAATTCCACGGACATTGTGTTCAGGCTCTCGGCAATCTCGTTGAACTCTCCGGCCCGGTCGAAGAAAAGCTTGCTGCCAAGTTCCCCGCGTGCGATGGCACGGGAAAAATCCCGTATCTGCGCCGTCAGCCTTCTAATACGCTCTATTTGCCAAAGGTAGAACATGCCGGTTGCAAGTAAGATTGAAAGGACAATAGACAGGATCTTGATCCTGAGAACATTGATCGATCGGTCGATTTCTTGGAGAGGCACGCTGAGACGGATAAAGCCTTCCGGCTGTGATCCCTTCATGATCTTTTTAGCTACATAGAGAAGGTTATATTTAAGCGTATCGCTGAACCGAATGGCCATCCCGGTACCGCTCAGGGATGCCTGCTGGATCTCCTGCCGGTGAGCATGGTTGTCCATGTGGGTTGAGTCGGTGTCTGAATCCCCGAGCACTTTCCCGTCCAGCGCTATGATTGTTACCCGGGAGCCCATTTTTTGTTTAAGCTGCCGGCAAAGGACATCGAGCGGAGATGATGTTCTGAATGAAATGTCATCCTCGATCAGGGCCACCTCGACGGCGAGATTGTCCCCAAGGTTCTTGATGTGGTTTTCACGGACCGTATCGGTGATATAGAGTTCGGTAACCAGCACCGCCAAGACCATGATGATTGCATAGAGGATGAAAATCCGCCGGAAGATCCCCCTGGTCTTAATATTATTATTCGACATAGTAGCCTACACCTCTTCGGGTCTTGATATATGCAGGGTCGGAGGGGTCATCTTCGATCTGGGTCCTCAACCGCCGTATATGCACATCAACGGTCCTCGGCTCGACGAAGGACTCGTCCTTCCATACGGCGTCGAGGAGCTGTTCGCGGCTGAATACCCTACCTTTTCTCTCGGCGAGAAACAGGAGTAATTTGAACTCGGTCGCGCTGAGGCGCAGGGGTGTATCTCCTTTTGTAACGGTGTAGGTTTCCGTGTTGATGCGCAGATCGCCGATGTGGATGGCCTTATCCTTGGCGGGTCCTTCTCCTGATCGCCGAAGAATAGCTTTCACCCGTGCAAGGAGTTCCTTCGGGCTAAAGGGTTTAGTCATGTAGTCATCGGCACCGGTCTCGAGGCCGCGTATCTTGTCTGATACTTCTCCCCTGGCGGTCAGCATGATGATCGGCATGGCCTCCGTCTTTGGATTGCTTCTTAGCATGCGGCAGAGCTCCACGCCCTGGATGCCTGGGAGCATGAGATCGAGGATGATGAGGTCATATACACTTTTCCGGACCTTTTCGAGTGCGTCCTCGCCATCAGGGGCAGTGGAAACTTTAAAGCCTTCTTTCTTAAGATTGTAAGAGACAAGCTCTACCAGATCGGGCTCATCATCCACTATTAATATCTTTTTTGTATTCATATTGAATGGGCTCCTCAAATGACCCCTTGCCTTATAGTTATACAACTATTAGAAAGCCATAATGCTAATTTCGTAATTATTACTCATTTTATTGATTTTGTCAAAGCCTCTGTGTGCTCCCGGACGGAAGTTATCATTTGGATATGGTAAACTTAGTATCATGATTGTCATCGAGCCCTATCAAGGAAAGCCGGTCGCGGAACACCGTGTGGAGATCGTGGAGCGGAAGGGCACCGGCCACCCTGATTATATGTGCGATTCCATCATGGAGGCGATATCCATCGAGCTCTCGAAGGAATATATGAGGGAGTTCGGCAGCGTCCTTCACCATAATATCGACAAAGGGCTGCTCGCTGCGGGGAAAGTGGACAAGTGGTTTGGGGGCGGGAAAATCCTTAAACCCATGGAGCTCACGATCGGCGACCGGGCGACGTTCAAAGCCGCCGGGAAGTCGATACCCGTGGCGGATATCGCGATAGAAACCGCACAAGCCTGGCTCAGAGAGAATTTGAGATTCGTAGATCCGGAAAAACACGTGAAGTACCGCTTCGTGCTCGCGCCAGGCTCTGCAGAGCTCACCGATATATTTTCCCGTCCCGGCTCGATGCGCGTAGCAAATGATACATCCGCCGCCGTGGGCTACTATCCGTTGAGCCAGTGCGAGACCGTCGTCCTGGAGCTGGAAAGGCATCTCAATTCGAAGCCCTTCAAACGCCGAAACCCGGAGAGCGGCGAGGACATCAAGGTCATGGGGCTGAGGACCGGGAAGAACCTCGATCTGACGGTCGCCATGCCCCTTATCTGCAGCGCTGTTCGGTCCGAGCGCGATTATTTCGAAAAAAAAGAAAAACTGCACGGTGAAATGCAAAAATTCGTGACAAAGTTCTCAGGATTTTCGGAAATCAGGATTCACTTCAATACCCTTGACGAACAAGGGCGGGGGCTTGGAGGCGTGTACTTGAGCCTTCTGGGGACATCTGCCGAGGATGCGGACTCGGGTCAGGTGGGGCGCGGAAACAGGGTGAACGGGCTGATCTCTATGAACAGGCCTATGGGCACCGAAGCAGCGGCGGGCAAGAACCCGGTGAGCCATGTAGGTAAGATCTACAGTGTGCTTGCACACAAGATTGCACGGGAGCTCTACGAACATATCGACGGGGTCCGCGAAGCGTACGTTCTGCTCCTGAGCAGAATCGGAATGCCTATTGACAGGCCGCAGATAGCCAATGCCCAGGTCCTGCTTGAAGGGAGGAGGAAGGTCCGCGAGATCACCAGGGCGGCGGAGGATATTTTCGAGCGGGAGTTCTCCTCTTTGAAACTGTTCTGCAGGGATTTGAGCCGGGGCAAATATCCCGTGTGCTGAACAGAACTTGATGTTTTAACGGGGACGTGAAAGACGGTAGGGTACGCGCCGCATCGTATCGTGCGAATGGATAGAAAATAGTGAATATTCAATGCTATAATAAAATTAAAGAACAAATGAATCAAGGCATGACCTTATGAGGAGGGAACATGAAAAACGTAAAGTGTTTTGTGGTCGTTTTTTCATTGCTCTTCCCTTTTTACCTCGCATATGGTCAGGAGGCAAAACAGGAGGGGAATGAGCACTCTTCGATGAAGGAGAAACAGGTAGTCGCGACCGTTGACGCGGATGGAGTGCAGCGTGTGGCGATTTCTGGCGGTGAGTATTACTTTGATCCGAACTATATAGTGGTCAAGGTAAACCTGCCAGTCGAGCTCAAGGTTAAGGCAGCAGAGGATTCGTCCTGGCTTGTTCCCCATTCTATCGTCGTAAAAGCACCGGAAGCTGGGATCGATTTCAAGGAGAGTCTGAGTAAAGACCCGAAAGTGGTCCGGTTTACTCCCACCAAGGTCGGCAAGTATCCTTTTTACTGTGATAAGAAGTCGCCCTTTGGCAAGAGCCACAGAGAGAAGGGGATGGAGGGTGTGATCGAGGTCGTGGAGTAAGGTAATTGCGAACGTGCGGATGACGGCCGAGCGATGAAAGGTAATTTTGACATATGCAGTACCCTCTGATAGACAGACAGCTTCTTTCCTCGCTCCGGCTGGTGCACGGCAGCTATAATTTCCTCGTGATGCTGCTGTTTTTCTATCACGGCTGGCTCGGGGTCACGATCAGGCGCGCGCGGAAGTCAAAAGCACTTCTTCCTTTTAAGGCGATCAAACGGCATCGCAAAACAGGGCCGGTTCTGGCCATAATGGGTGGGTTCGGTTTCCTGATCGGACTCACCCTTATTCTGCTCCACACCGGGAATATCCTCGAATACCCTGCACATTTTCTGGTAGGATGTGCTATTGTTATTTGCCTTCTTTCTACCGTCCTTATTTCGCGGAAGATCAAAGGTCCCGATTCACCGTACCGCACCCCGCACTTCGTTCTCGGCATCACCATCCTTTGTCTCTATCTTATTCAAGTATTCCTAGGCATCGGGGTGTTGTTCTAAGTCATTGCAAGGCGGATCTGTTCCAGAAGCGAGAGGCTATTGATCAGTATTATTAGGTCAACAACAGGTATCTGATCAACTCGCTGACCCGATCAACTTTCAGGAACAAACGAAACGCTGTCTGCGCGATATCACCAAAAGACCCTTTCACCGGCTCCCCGGATTGAATCACCTTGGCCCCGAGAACGAATAGGTCTCGGTTTTCAATGTCCACAGCGCCAGCTCCCTTGCTGCTGCAGACTGCACGCCGTACAACTCCTGGTGAGCGCCGCATATCCGGTGATCTTACTACTCTCACCGCTAAAAAAAGCTTGCAACATACCAGTAAAATCAGTAATATGAACACTGTGAAAAAAATCAAGGATTTCTTTAAAAAATATTTTATCACGGGCCTGCTCGTGATCATTCCCATCTGGGCGACCTACTATGTCCTGTCCGGCCTGCTCAGCGTGATTGACGGTATGCTGGGCGACCTGCCGAGGCATTTCCTAGGGCTTAAATTCCCCGGCCTGGGAATCATCACCCTCATTGTTTTCGTGCTGCTCGTTGGTGTGCTTTCCGCCAATTACTTCGGTACTCGTCTCGTCAGATATAGCGATCGTTTGATGCAGAAGGTACCGCTCGTGCGCGGGGTGTACACGACGGTCAAGCAGATCATGGAGACCTTTTCGGTCAAGCACAGCTTTCGCGGTGTGGCACTCGTGGAGTACCCGCGGAAAGGATGCTACAGCATGGGGTTCATGACCGGCGAAATAAAGGGCGAGGCCCTGGGGCTTTCCGGAAGGTTCATCACCGTTTTTGTTCCGACAACACCGAACCCCACCGCGGGTTTCCTCCTTATCCTTCCTGAAGCCGAGGTCAAGCAGCTCAACATGACCGTGGACCAAGGGATGAAATTCATCATCTCCATCGGGCTCGTACCCCTGGGCGAGTTAAATGTCCTGAAGCTTACCGCGCAGCACGCAGTGGAGGGCCGCTCATGAAGCCGACCGTCGTTATTCTAGCGGCCGGTCTTGGAACGCGTATGAAGTCCGACCTTGCTAAGGCGCTCCACCCGCTCGCAGGCCGCCCGATGATCCAGCACATCCTGGGTACGGCCGCAGAAGTCGATCCCGAAAAAATCGTTCTTGTTCTCGGCCACCAGGCCGACCGGGTGAGGAAGGCGTGCGAGGAGTACAATGCGGAGTTCGTGCTGCAGGCTGAACAGCTTGGCACCGGCCATGCCGTCAGCCAGGCTAAAGAAGCGATCGCGGCTGCCACCGGGCCGGTCATGATCCTGTGCGCCGACACCCCGCTCCTCACGAGTGGGACGATCACAGCCCTCATCGAACTTCATGCGAAGTCTCGCGCCGCGGTTACGCTCATAACCGCAACTGTGGAGAACCCCTTCGGCTACGGCAGGGTAGTGCGTGGAAAATCCGGTATCATGCGCGTGGTCGAGGAGAAGGACGCCACGGTGGCGCAGAGAAAGATCAGGGAGGTAAACGCCGGCATCTACTGCTTCGAGAAGAAGTTCCTGCTCTCGTCCCTGGAAGGGCTCGGAAAGAACAACGCCCAGGGAGAGTACTATCTCCCCGATACCATAGGGCTTGCGAGGAAGAAACGGCTTATGGTCTCCGCCCTTCCATGCGGTGATCCTGATGAGGTCATGGGCGTGAATTCGAGATACGACCTGAGCCGCGCGGAAAAGATCATCAGTTCCCGGACAAACCGGAAATGGATGCTTGCAGGCGTAACCATGTTCGATCCGGGTTCTGTTTTTATCGGAAGCGAGGTCTCCCTCGGCCGAGACACCGTCCTGTACCAGAATATACGGCTTGAGGGGAAGACAACAATCGGCGAGGCCTGTACCGTATATCCAGGCACGCGGATCGTGAACAGCGCAATAGGAAAAAATGTGACAGTGATGGACTGTTGCGTGATCGAGGAGAGTGATATCGCCTCCGGCGCTTCGGTGGGCCCGTTCGCTCACTTGCGGCCGGGTTCGGTCATCGGGGAAAAGGCCAAAATAGGGAATTTCGTTGAAGTAAAGAAGTCAATGATTGGCGAGGGGAGCAAGGCAAACCATCTTGCCTACATCGGTGACGCGACCATCGGCAAAGATGTGAATATCGGAGCCGGCGTTATTACCTGCAACTATGACGGGTTCGCAAAATATCCGACCGTGATCGAGGACGGTGTATTCGTGGGCAGCGATGCACAGCTTGTGGCCCCGGTAACGATAGGGCATGGGGCGCTCATCGCGGCGGGCGCTACGATTACCAGGAATGTTCCTGCGGATGCCCTTGCTATCAGCCGCACTGACCAGGAGATACGAGAAGGCTTCGCAAGCCGCAGAAGGAAACGAAAACAAGAGAAAGACAAACATTCAAAATAACAAGCACCATATCTCAAATAAGTTTCAGGCAGTAAGAGATAATATCAAACGGTTTGGAAATTGTGATGTCGAATTTGGATATTATTTAGAATTTGTGATTTGCGATTTAAAATATTTGCGAATAGTGGAGCATGACGATTCATGTGTGGCATTATCGGATACATCGGTAAAGACCCGGCGGTCCCGATCCTGATCGAAGGGCTCAAAAAACTCGAATACCGGGGATATGATTCATCGGGCGTGGCCGTGCTCCAGAACGGAAAGTTCGAGGTGAGGAGAGCCGTGGGCAAACTTCAGAACCTCGAGGCCCTGTTGCGGGGAGAAACGCTCACCGGCAGGATAGGCGTCGGCCATGTACGGTGGGCGACACACGGCAGACCGTCGGAAGAGAATGCACATCCGCACCGTGCCGGCAGCGTCGTGGTGGTGCATAACGGCATCATCGAGAACTATACCGCGCTCAAGAAGGAACTCTCTGAGCAGGGCCGCACGTTTCAGTCCGAGACGGACACCGAGGTGATAGCCCACCTGATCGACAGTATCGCTCAGAAGGGGGGCCCCCTCGACCAAGCGGTGCGCGAAGCGACTGCCAGGCTACAAGGCGCCTATGCCATCGCAGTGATCGACGAACGCAACCCCGATGTGGTTGTCGGTGCGCGCAAGGGGAGCCCCCTCGTCGTCGGTCTGGGCCAGGGCGAGTTTTTCATCGCTTCCGACATTCCAGCCGTCCTCCACCGCACACGCGACGTTTTGTTCCTGAACGACGATGAGATGGTCGTGCTCTCTGACGAGGGAGTGAAGGTTACCGACTTCAAGGGCAAAGAACTTATCCGCGACATTACGCGGGTGCTTTGGAATCCGGTGATGGCAGAAAAGGGCGGCTACCGTCACTTTATGCTCAAAGAGATATTCGAGCAGCCACGAGCCATTATGGACACACTACGAGGGAGGATCTCGCAGGAGACCGGAGCCATTCACCTAGAGGAGATCGGTCCCGTGCGGGAGCAGCTCCCTGGAGTAAAAAAGATATACATCGTCGCCTGCGGCACGTCCTGGCACGCGGGGCTCGTAGGCAAGTACATGTTCGAGGAGCTCGCCACTATCACGACCGAGGTGGACATCGCATCGGAGTTCCGCTACCGCAGCCCGCTCGTGGGCAAGGACGACCTATTCATTGCCATCACCCAGTCCGGGGAAACAGCAGATACGCTCGCTGCCATGCGCGAGGCAAAGAAGCGGGGTGCAGTGGTCATCGCCATCTGTAATGTTGTGGGCTCTACCGCCAGCCGGGAAGCCGACGGGGTTGTCTATACCCATGCCGGGCCTGAGATCGGCGTGGCCTCTACCAAGGCCTTTACGGCCCAGCTGACGGCGCTCTACCTTTTTGGGCTTTTTTTCGGATCGCTGCGAGGAACGCTTTCTCCTGATGATGTGAAGAAGCGGCTGGCCGACCTCGTGCACATACCGTCGCTGGTGGAACATTGCCTAGAAGAAAATGATGCCATCGAACAGATCGCAAAGCGGTATTTTAAGGCGAGCGATTTCCTGTACCTCGGCAGGGGACCGAATTTCCCCGTGGCACTCGAAGGGGCGCTCAAATTGAAGGAAATATCCTATATTCATGCCGAAGGATACCCGGCGGGCGAGATGAAGCATGGGCCGATAGCGCTCATCGACGAGAACATGCCGGTGGTAGTCCTGGCCGGAAAGAACAGTGTGTACGAAAAGATCCTTTCAAATATTGAGGAAGTTAAGGCGAGGGGCGGGATCGTGATCGCGTTGGCTACCGAAGGCGATAGGGAGATCGCCAAACGTGTTGATCACACGATCCCCGTGCCCGCGACCAATCAGCTCCTCACGCCAATCCTCATGTCCATACCGCTCCAGCTGCTCGCCTACCATATTGCGGTGCTCCGAGGGGCCGACGTGGACCAGCCGAGGAACCTGGCGAAGAGTGTCACTGTCGAATGATTCTGCCACACGTGGGGTGCAATGT
>DATJAO010000069.1:0-91403 GCA_035516175.1 Nitrospirota bacterium | reverse complement strand
CTTGATCAAATATTCTTTGCCGACATTCAGTCTCCTGTCCGTTTTCAGGGCGACTCCGCCGAGGCTAATATCAATGATCTCCACTCTGTCGGCCAAGATCATCTTGCCGTTTATTTCCATTATGTCCAATCTGAATCTCTTATGCCGCCTCTTGTCCTGCATTATTTGCTGCCTCCAATTTTCACTATTTCCTTTAACCGCCATAGGGTAATAAGAGGCATTACACCGGACTCGATCATAATTTCCCTCCACTTTCGAGAGAGAGGCATAATGCCACATACCCTGAATGGGTCCAATTTACGTTCAGGTGCATTTGCGTCATGATGGTGATGGAATTAATCGTCATACGTTTAATCCTTCATGATCTCCCGGAGGGTTTCTGCGCCGTCCGGAGGGTGGCCATCCTACATGTCTCGATCAATCGGGTGAGATCAAGAAAGGGTATCCCGCAAGAAAGACACCGTTCTCAATTATTTTCGAATGTAATCACCAACTATTTAGAAGATGTCTTCTGTGCGAGAGTAAAATTCCTCCTGGCGTAATTTATCACAAAATAAAAATTTGACTTAGTATTTCAAACATATCTCGCCCTCATTTATTCATCTGTCTTACGCAACCCTCTTGAAGTCGATATACCCACGCTCGACGTCCGTGTGGATCAGCTGAACGCGCAGCCTATGACCGACGTCCATCCCTTCAAAACCGATCTCCAGCCTTCCTTCAATGGGAGGATGCAGAAGACGGACCCAGGTGCCCTTGGGAGCGGCTCCGGTGACGATAGCATCGAACCGTTCCCCAATCCTTGATTCCAGCAGCATTGCAGCCGCTGATTTCTTGACCTGACGTTCGACCTTCTTGGCTGCATCCTCCTTTTCCGTGCAGTGTTCTGCCAGTTCTGCAAGCTCGGCCTTCGCGTAAGGCAGTGAGCTTGAATCTAACGCCGCTTTCAGCAATCGCTGAGTGATTAAGTCCGGGTATCGTCGGTTCGGAGCTGTGGAGTGGGAATAATCCTTGACCGCAAGACCGAAGTGACCGGCTGCGTTGCCTCCTGGAGGTTCGACAATGTATTCACCCTCACCCATCAGCTTGATGACAGAAAGGGAAAGATCGGGAAACCGGAGCGGGTCAGCAGCCTTCGCCTGTATTAAGACCTGCTCTAAAGCCGTCGAGCTGGGCTCCGCAGGGAGCTTGAAACCATGCTCAGAAGCAAGTTCGACGATCCGGTCCCACCGTTTGGGTGTTCGGACTACGCGGCGCAGTGAGGGCAGTCTCTTGGAAGCGAGGTACCGTGCGGTTACTCCGTTTGCCGCGATCATGAAGTCCTCAATAATGTCCTTAGCCCTGCTTTTTCTTTCAGCTTCAACGTCTTTAAGCTGACCATCGTCAAACATGAGGCGGGCCTCTATTGTTTCGAGAGAAAGCGCGCCGTGCACGTGCCGAAACATCTTCATCTGTTGGGCCACCCTGTCCTGGAGCCGGAGGTTCTCGGCGAGGTCATCAACCGCGCTGACGGCTGACGGCATAGGTCCTTTTCCCTCCAGCCAGTCAGCAACGCTGCCGTAGGCCAGCTTCGCACGATTTCGGACCAGTGCAACGTACACATCGGAATGTTGAACCGATCCATCCCTGGCGATCACCATTTCAATGACCATGGCATTCCTCTCCGATGCGTAATTGAGAGAAGTCAGATCTGTCGATAGCTTCTCTGGCAGCATCGGGAATATCCTGGCAGGGGTATATACCGACGTGGTGTTTTGGCTCGCATGATCGTCGATTGCTGATCCTTTTTTGACAAGTGCGTCAACATCGGCAATGGCAACTAGGACCTTCACGCTGTCATCGGGCAAGGCCTCTGCAACGGTCAGTTGGTCCAGATCGCGCGAATCGTCATTGTCTATGGAACACCAGATCAGGTGTCTGAGGTCACGCGTCGGCCCTGTGGCTCGTATCACGGGCCCGTGAATTTCATCGAGCTCGGCTAATGCCTGAGGGGAAAAATCCGGAAGAAGTCCCCGTTCGATCATCGCCCGATGGGCAATTCTTTGTAGGACGACGCGGTGCTGACTGTCACGGGTTTCTATCATAGGGAGTGGTCATATTATATAGGACAAAGTAAAAAAGTACAATATGGGAGAACGCAGACATGAGCGCTGTATTTGTGGGCAATTTGTGCATCATTCTAAGAACTTTACCCTCACCAGTTCCTGTTGTCCCCATTTGAGGGCCCTGACCGAAGTGTGCGATTAAAGGCAGCATCAATCCTGGAGAGTTTTTCTCAAGCATGTTCGCAGCGTTATCGCCCTCATAGGATCCGAGATAATCCAGAAAGCGCGTATCATGAACGTGATGGGCACAGAGAGAACACTGAAACCAGGTGCCGTAACAGGCCTTCTTACTTGACTCGGACGTGCCGCGGAGCTGCGAGGTGGTCCGTATTGCACATGCCCCAGCGAGGACTCAAGATCTGAAAATGCATTCTTAGTATGCGTACTTTTCCAACTTCTCGAGAACCTCTATATGCAGGAATTCCGAAGGGACAATGCGGAACTCCACCACTTCACTTTGTTTCTCTTGTGGGTTTGTCGATTGTGCAGCGCCTTCAAAATAGGCTGCGTATTTTATCTCGAGCTCGGGCTCCAAATGGAAAAGAGCATCCTGAATGAACCCGACCATCCGCTGAACCTTCGCCCTCTCCATAATAGTCATCTTTGTCAACCCGTATGAAGGGTAGCGGCCAATGATCAACACTTGGCTGATCTCGGACCTCGTATGGTCATCCTTCATAAGCGACAGAAAAATGCGGGCGAACTTCTGTAAATCGTCCTGTGCCGAAACCTTCAGGGCGCCGTCTCCGGAGAACAGCAGGGACGTTTCCATGAGAATGGAGCTCGACCTGATCTTGAGGCCCTTGATCGATTTTGCCTTGAATTCCTTCTCGAATATTGAGTTGATGCTCTTGGTGAATTCGTTTCGGGGCTGGGAAAGGGCGAGGGCGGGTTCCAGAAACCGCTGGATCTTGACTGCCCGGTAATAGAGGAGCGCACTCAACAACACGAGGCCGATCAGCGTGACGCTGAAGATCGGTCCGGCCGGCGGCACGTATTTCCACAGGGATTTGACGTTCATGGCGTGGTTTCCTCCAGAAGGTCCAGTTTTTTGACCGCCGCCTTGAAGTCCGCCTCGGAGATATTGGTCGGCTGATGGATGGCCCTGTTACGTAATCCAAGTAAGTCGCTGAACAGATCTCTCTTGAAGTGGCTGATGCGGCGGCCTTGCTCCATATCTTTCAAGCCTTCGGAAAGTGTCGGGAACGTCTTCCCGATCGCGGCGGTCGTGAATGCCTTCAGCCGTTTTTCAAGATAATAACCCAGCAGGAGAGAGGCAACGACCTTTTCTCCGGTCCGGTAATATTCCAATGCCTGCTCGGCCGATACGTTCCCTTTGACGATATGGATGTTCTCCGTTGATTCGATTTCGCCGGGGGCCAGATTCTGTATTTTCTGGTATACTTCCAGACATTTATCAATCATGTTCTTCTCAAGATAGGATTCGGCAAGCAGAAACAGCTCCCGGAGACTGTCTGCGCCTTCCCGTTGTTTCTTGGCAAAGGAATAGGCGCGCCGGATGGCCTCCGTCTTGTCGTCCTTCTTGTCAAGCACGTCGAAATGTCTGGCCCAGCGTTTTCCCTTCAGCACATTGTCCTTGGTGAAGCGAAAGAGTCGTTCCGAGACCTCGCTCTTGTCGAGCTTGCCGCTGATGACGATGATGTTTAGCGTCGGATGGGATTCAAAGAGCTCCGGCAAGGCGTCGATCCCTTCGTTCATCCGATCGAACTCGATATCGAGCGTCATGAGGTCGAATAACTGCGTCGTCAGGACCCTGACGGCCTCTCTGACGCTGACAGCTTCGTGAAACCGGAGATCCGGCTCATCCTCTTCAAGCGCCCGCTGAATTTCTAGCTTCAGGAGCTCCCGGTCCTCGTAATCGTCGTCGGCAATCAGCACCCTAAACATCGAGCGCCTCCTCGACGAAGGGAAGATTGATCATTATTTCCGTGCCCATTCCCGAAGCCGTATACTCCTTGCCAATCCTGATTTTCCCGGCATGGAGGCCGACAACGTATTTAGCAAAATAGAGCCCTTGTCCCCAGCTCTCGCCGGTGCCCCTCCCCTTATAAAAACACTGGTCCGCTTGTTGTTCATCCATCCCGACGCCCTCATCCCGAATGGAGACCGTCACGTATCGTCTGTTGCCGTCCCGGTCCATCGTGCAGGACACCACAACGCGGGCACGGGGCTGATCAGGTTTTTTATACTTGACGGCGTTGTCGATCACATTTTCAAACACGGTTTTCAGCAGCGGCGGGGCAGCATAGATCAGGGGCATGCGCACACTCTCGCGGACCGCGATGTCGGCCAGGTCGCCGTATTGGACCGCCAAGTCATTCAGCATGGCCTTGAGGTCGAAATTTTTGAACTCGATAAGGCTTGCCTCGCGTTCATCAGAGATTTTTTTAAAGATATCGATATCGGCGAACAATTTGTCCAAATTGTCGTCGATGCGCTCTTTAGCTTCTTGGGGAAGCTCCGAGAGCAGATCGATCCTTCGCTTGATCCTTCCGAGGTTGTTTTTGAATTCATGCCCGATGGTGGCCGAGATATAGCGAATAAATTCATTTCGCCTTGCTATCTCCTGGTTTTTCAGTACGAGTAACATGTTCTCGCGCGCCCTCCGCTGTTTTTGTTGGTAGATGACGGACAGGTAGAGGCAGAAAGCGGTAAAAGATACAATCATGGTCACAAAGGCGTAATGAGCGATTCTGTTGGACGAGGTGAGCTGCTCCTGCATGATGAAAAGGCGCTGGTCGAGGCTCGCCTCTTGAGGAATCAGTCCCTTCCACGGCATCAGCCATAGCTCAACAGGTGCGAAGGGCGGGAAGAACCGGTCAAGATATACCATGCCCAAGACGAGCCAGATAAAAACCATAATGGCTGTTAGTGCCAGTACTCTTACCTTACTAGAAATGTTGGCATTGGACATAACTCTGTAATGTATTACAAAATACGAGTTTTTTCAATAGTAAAAACAGTAAAAAGAGCTAGGCTGTTGGTGGGTTAATATTGAGGGGGTAGAAAAAACAGGGGCAGGGTCATCCATATCGCCCGGACAAGTGCAAAATTCAAGGTGCACAGTTCCCCTCGTTAGAGAGAGAAGCTCTCAAGTGGCGCAACAGATTATATATGCAAAAATTGATCAATGACTACTAGCGGGGCGAGAAAAACGCAGCGTGGTTGGAGGTGAATACGGGGGGGTCCTTTTTCAGGATCAATGAAACGACAGGGTGCCTTTTGAATTCATTGTCCAGGAACTGCCGTACCTCTTTTCGGTCCCATCCGCGGGGATGCCGAAATCCGGTATAGAGGGAAAGGTCCCCTTCATAAAACTGTTTGGTCTTGTATTCTCCTGCCTCCTTGCCGCACACGGGCATATTGAAGATCGCGAGGTTCAGGAACGTGATTGCGTCCGCGTGCTGCAGAACAAACTCTAGCGTCTTCCGCGCTTCCGTCACAGTCTCGACCGGAGTGCCGAACAGAAGATAGAGGTACGTGGCTATCCCGGCTTTCTTCAGGCTCTTCAAGACCTGTGTCGCCGTCTCAAGATCAATCCCCTTCTGCATCGCGTCGAGCACCCCTTGGTCTCCCGATTCCAGTCCGAGCTTCAGCATCACACATCCCGATTGTTTGAGCTGCATGCAAAAATTGCTGTCCGTGAGTTCCTGGCTTATCCTCGCAAACCCGTACCACGGGACACCAATTGGATTTTCGGCAAGCGCACGCATGATCACGGGGCTCACGGAGTTGTCGAGCAGATGGAGCATAACGGGCGCGTGTTTTACGATCAAGGCATTAAGATCAGCCAACGCTGATTCTGCGGGAACAGGGACATAAGGATTGTCCTCTGCTGTTTCAGGACAGAATGAGCACTTATTCCAATAACAGCCGCTCGATCCGCTGTAGGGGAGAATGAATCCCGGAGCAAGGTAATCATGAATCGGCAGTGATTCATAATCCGGCGTATAGTGATCGTGCTTCGCACTTTGAACACCAAGAAGTTCGAGCAAGGGATACTCACCCGGACCTGCAATAAGGTGATCAATGAGGTCGTCAAAGGGATTCTTCCAGCCGGGTCTTTTCGCCCATGTACTCACCAGCCCCCCGCCGAGAACGATCTTCAGGCCGGGAAATTCCTTCCTTATATATCCGATCATGGCGAACGTGCAGAGCGCTTGGCTTAGATAGTTCAAAGAAAATCCAATAAAGTGTTTGCCCTTCTGGTTAACCTTATCCTGGGCATCATAGTTCCCTGCGTGTTCTTCGCACCTTCGTGTTGAGCTTTTATTTTCAAGTATCTCATGCAGTCTCTTGCTGAAGTAGTGGTAGAAAGGGTTTTGCTCCGGATGGTCTGCTGCATGGATAAGATCAGCTATCCGCAGAGGCGACAGGAGCCGATGCTGATAATCGGCAAGGCCGACGATTGCGCCAATGTCTTTGGCGGATACGGCGAGCACACGGTTCACGTCCTTGACTGCCCGACTATATCGGTCAAGAGAAAGATAGGTCTGGGGGTCCCGGATCGCGGCAATATTTTTTGACACATTTCGGACCGCCCTACGGGTCCATATGTCGGACAATGTCTGTGGTTGATCGAGAAGATACAGAAGGCCCTCGAGGTTCGCATCCAGTAAGCAGCAGGATACTCCATGTGCGTGCAACGCGCCGGCAAGTTTGGCTATGCCTGCCGGCGGTTCGCAGGGCTTTCCAATTGGAGGGAAAATTAGGAGCATATTTCATTATGCCGGCCACGGAAGACAATATCAAGAGCATTCGCAGCGGAAAGACGTCATTGCGAGCGACCTTTGCATTTCATCCTCTCAAGATCTTCAACGATCTTCGCACAGACCTCCTCATGGCTTAATCCGACACAGTCGATGGTGACATCCGCATATTGTCGGTATAAGGCGGACCGCTCCGCAAACAGATCTGTCACGCTCTGGTCCGGACGTTTTGCGAGACCTCTGGTCTCATAATCATGAACTCTCTTTTCCAGGGTCTGCAGGTCCACATCGAGAAAGACAACGATGCCGCCTGATTTCAAGTGCGTCATTGCGGCGTGGCAGTATACGGCGCTGCCGCCGGTAGCGATGACGTGATTGCGGCAGTCGAGAGCGAGAAGGATCTTCCCCTCGATCGCACGGAGGGCCACGTAACCGTCCCGGTCGACGATGTCCTGCAAGGCCCGGCCTTGCTGCGTCTGAATAAGGACATCGGTATCAACGAAGTCCCGCCCCGTCAGTTTGGCCAGAATGATGCCTACGGTGCTCTTGCCTGAGCCGGGCATCCCGATCAGAACTATATTGGAGGGTTTTCCAGCCATGTCGTATCATTCCCCTGTCCATCAATGCCGAAGATTATCTCCTGCCTCCGCAGTCAGTATTTTTCCCAATGTTCTCTGCTTTTATTACGGTGTGGCAAAGCGGCGGAAAAACCACTGTTTGATCCCTTCAACGGCAAAGAGGTAGAACAAAACGAGACCGGCCAGGATCAAATAGAACGCTAATGGCGGCGGCACAAAGCCGAAATACCTGCCGAGCGGTGTGTAGGGAAAAAACACGGCCAGCGCTACGACCATAAGGGAACACAGGGTAAGCCAGAAGCTGGGACGACTCTTGAGGGGGTTCAGGCGCGTGCGGATGATGAAGATGACAAGCACCTGGGTCGCCATGGATTCGACGAACCAGCCAGTGTGAAAAAGCTCTTCCCCGGCATGGAACACGTGAAGCATGATGTAAAAGGTCAGGAAGTCGAAGATCGAGCTGACCGGCCCCACGGCCAGCATGAAGTTGCGGATGAAGGTCATATTCCAGTGCCGCGGGTGGGTGAGATATTCCTCATCCACGCTGTCTAGCGGGATGGGGATCTCCGACACATCATAAAGGAGGTTATTCAAAAGGATCTGCACCGGGAGCATCGGAAGGAATGGAAGGAAGAGAGTCGCCCCGGCCATGCTGAACATGTTGCCGAAGTTGGAGCTGGTACCCATCATAATATACTTCATGATATTGCCGAAGGTGCGCCTGCCTTCGACAACTCCTTCGCAGAGCACATTCAGGTCCTGCTCCAGAAGGATCATCTCCGCCGCCCCCTTTGCCACATCCACGGCGCTGTCCACGGAAATGCCGATATCTGCTGAATGGAGGGAGGGGGCGTCATTGATGCCATCGCCCATGTATCCGACAACCCTGCCGCGCTGCTTCAAGGCGAGAATGATCCGGTTCTTCTGAGCGGGGTTCACCCGGCAGAACAGGTTCACATCCTCTACTCGCGCCTGCAGGGCTTGATCGTTCATCTCCTGGATTTCCGTGCCAATCATTACGCCAATGATCGGAAGGTCGAGCTTTTCGCAAATATGCCGAGTCACCAATTCATTATCACCGGTCACGATCTTGACCGTCACGCCAGCATGAGTGAGCCTGGCCAATGCCTCTTGCGCGCTCTTCTTCGCCGGGTCGAGAAACGCGGCAAACCCGGCAAAGACCAATTCCGTTTCATCATCGACTACTGCATGGGGATGATCGAGCCCGACCCGTTTCCACGCGATTCCCAGCACACGGAAACCGTCACGTCCCAGTTCTTCGTTGAGTGCCTGGATCCGGTCCAAAGCGGACTCGTCCAGCGGCTGCAGGTTCGCTTCTCCGTTCTCCTCATATAGGGTGGAGAGACGAAGGATATCCTCAGGAGCTCCTTTGACCGCGAGGAGTCTGCTCCGACCATTTTCGACAAGCACGGACACCCGGCGCCTCTCAAAATCAAAGGGGCACTCGTCAATCTTCCGCCAAACTGTTACATCGATTTCTCTGTGTTCGAGAATGGCATCATCCAGCGGGCTCCTTAAACCGGTCTCGAAGAAGCTATTCAGGTAAGCCAGCTCAAGAACGCGACGGCTTTCGCGGTCGTGACTGTCCACGTGACGCTCAAGCCGGATGCGAGCCTCGGTGAGCGTGCCGGTTTTGTCCGTGCAGAGCACATCCATGCTCCCCAGGTTATGGATTGATTCCAGCCTTTTTACGATCACCTTCTTGGCCGCCATGCGCATTGCGCCTCTGGCCAGGGTGACGGAAACCACCATGGGGAGGAGTTCGGGGGTCAAGCCTACCGCGAGCGCCACGGCAAAGAGGAACGAATCTAGCCACGCCCTGTGGAACAGGGCATTGACCAGGACCACAAAAAGCACGAGAAGGATTGTGAGACGCATGATCAGCAGCCCGAAGCGTTGAGTGCCCTGTTCGAACGATGTGGGTGGAGCCTTTGCCGTCAAGGTATCTGCAATCTCTCCCAGGGCCGTAGCCGGACCGGTGCGGCAAATAAGCACCGTCGCAGAGCCGCTTACGACAGCGGTGCCCATGAACACGGAATTTTCGGCATCAGCGATATCGTAGCCGCCTCCGGACAGATCGTGAGCGACTTTTTCCACGGGATAGGACTCGCCGGTCAGGAGCGCCTGGTTCACGAAGAAGTCTCGTGCCTGCAACACTCGCCCATCCCCTGGCACGAGGTCCCCCGCAGCAAGCAGCACCACATCCCCCGGCACGAGCTCTGCCACAGGAATATCGCCGCTCTTGTTGTCACGCAGCGCCTGGACGCGGATGGCCACCGATTGGCGGAGCTGCTCTGCTGCCTTGCCTGCCCGGTGCTCCTGTATGAAATCCAGGGTAACACTCAAGACGACAATGGTGCTGATGATCAGGAAGCTGGTAACGTCGCCCGTGAAGGCCGATACAGCGCTGGCGACAAGAAGGATAATAACGAGGGGGTTTCGGAATCTGGCGAGAAACTGCAGCACCAGTAGCCGCTTCCGCGGCGGATGCAGCATATTGGGGCCGACCAGCCTCAGACGGTCAGTTGCCTCGCTGCTGGAGAGACCGGCTGCTGTTGCGCTCAAGCGCCTCAGCAGCTCCGGTATGGGTTGTTGCCAGAAAGCGGATTCCTTTTCAGAAACAGAAACCGTCATGACGCATTCCTCTCAGGAAGTCAGGGGCATGAAGCGTTCAATTAACGTGTTGGCATTTTTGATAACGTTTTCTGCTGATGGCTGTTCATCGTGACCCATTCTCCTGCGGCTACGACAACCTCCCGGCTAGGATATATACACGTAGAAAAAACCTTTCATTGTTGATGATTATAATATGAGTATAATTGAATTTAACGCAGAGATAAAGGAGAAAAGAACGATGTATCTTGGGGGTATGCGGAAAAGTCGGGGTCCCGAGGCAGGGGTCATGAAACCGAGGACAGATACCCGATGCATGTACCGAATATCTGAAGTCTGCGTGTTCTTTGTTGTTACGCTGGCATCGCGAGCGAACGTCAAGAACGAAGAAAACGGCTGCTGGGCCGCGATCCCATCTTTATCGCATAAGATTAGGGAACCTCTTCAGCGGTTTGGAATACTTTCGGCTGCGCACCGCGATGTCAAACGAGGGTCCCCGTTCTCGCCATGCCACAATAATACCTGCATTCGTATTAATTGGCAGAGGCCATCAGTCGCTCCCTGTCCTTGAAAAGCATGTTGCACTTGTTCACATAGAGCTTCATCACGATGCCTTTGCCGAAAGTATGGTGAAGGGCAATGTCACCCACGTGGTATTTCGCAGCCATGCTATAAACATGTTCTTCCCCTTTTGCTGCTGCCATACCGGCCTCCCAAATGATTTCTGCCGTAGCGTCGGCGTCGGCCAGCTTTTTCGTCCTCGGCAACCGGACTTTTGGGGCGTCAGAGAGATTCTTGAATTTGTGGGTACTGCCGCAGTTTCTACATCTCACCTTTGTTATGTCCGATCCATCCATTGCCATAATGGTATGGTCGCGGTTCAACTTGCACCTGGTACAATAGGATGCAACGTCTTGCCCTGCCAAATACTTTTTCAGCATAGCACTTCCTTGTTCCTGCTCAGCATTTGTTTCGTCACGTTTGTACAGTGACAGTGCCTAAGAAGAGAGGTGGATTCGGAAAGTATCTGAATCTACGCTTCTCAGGAAACTGTACTATACCCCTTTATGAAGAGAATCGCTTTAGCTCTTTTTGTAATCAAGAGGGACAGATACCAGATGCCGGATGCCAAATCGATGTTTTCTCAAATAGTCAAAAAATAGGAATAATCACCTGATTCGCATTTGACATCTTCGCCGGCCTGAAGAGGCGAGGTTTTACGGCGCAGAGGATAAATCAAAGAATGAGCGTCTCTCCTTCGCGTCGTCTGCCTCTGCGCGAAACGACCTCAATCCCCTTCACGCCTCTTTCTTAAAAGAGGGGTGCTCAATCCTCTTCTCCCCTCGACAAAAACCTTAAAATGTCTTATTATGGATTCCTGCAACATCTCATTTTAAGGAGAGTATCGATCACCATGAAACTACACTTCACTAGAAACAACGGCCCAGTGGATGAGGGCATCGACAGTTTAATGGAGACTGCCGACGGCATCCATCGTCCGGAATATGTCCGCGAAATGATCATAGCCGCGCTCAAGGCCGGCCAGGAGGACGACGAGCGCGCGGACCTGAAGCTTATGAACACCACGCTCAAGGAGATGCGATTCACGTCAAAGATCTTCGGCCCCTACCGGAACGTGCGCAAGGTCACTGTCTTCGGCTCTGCGCGGACGGAGCGCGGTGAGCCGGTGTACGCGATGGCGCGCAACTTCGGTACGAAACTCGCTGAATCTGGCTACATGGTCATCACCGGCGGCGGGGGCGGTATCATGCAGGCCGTGAACGAAGGCGCCGGACCCGAGCATTCCTTCGGCGTGAATATCCGTCTTCCCTTCGAGCAGAAGCCGAACCCCGTGCTCGAGGGCAACCCTCGCCTCATCACATACAAATACTTCTTTAACCGCAAGGTGGCCTTTCTCAAGGAGGCGGATGCCGTGGCGCTCTTCCCCGGCGGCTTCGGCACGTTCGACGAGGCCATGGAAACGCTCACGCTCGTCCAGACGGGAAAACGCAATCCCCTGCCGCTTGTGCTCGTGGACGAGCCGGGGGGCACCTACTGGACTGCATGGATCAGGTTCCTGGAGGAAGAAATGCTCGCGCGGGGATATATCAGCGCGTCGGATTTTTCGCTCTTCGAGAGGGTCAACTCCGGGGACGCTGCTGTCAAGCATATCAACCGTTTTTACAGCCGCTACCACAGCATGCGGTATGTCAACGGGCAGCTCGTGATCCGGCTCACGTCGGCCCTGGCACCACATCATATCCGGAGGCTCAAGGAGCGTTTTCGAGACATTCTCCTGCCGCAGGGAGACATCGTGCTTTCAGGACCGCTGCCTGCGGAATCCGATGAACCAGAA
Organism: Nitrospirota bacterium; assembly: GCA_035516175.1. Classification (GTDB taxonomy): domain Bacteria; phylum Nitrospirota; class UBA9217; order UBA9217; family UBA9217; genus DASPSR01. Next base: position 79,000 of record DATJAO010000069.1, on the reverse strand, counting down.
ATTGCCCATCTCTCGAGGCTCATAGTGGATTTCAATCGCAAGGACTTCGGACGGCTCCGGAGCTTTATTGACGCGATTAATGAATACTGATTCGCACGAACCCCGCGACGTGTATTGCGAAGAGCTCCCGTGATGGAGCAATCCTGTCTTTATGCAAATGAACAGCCAGGATTGTTTCGCCGCTGGCACGCAATAACAATAACTTGCATTGGCACTCCTAGTACTTAGGCTGCACAAGGCCTTCTGCCACCGTCCTTGACATTCTCCTTGCCGGTGATAAGCTTTTATCATGCGACAATAACCAGCCAAACAGTATCTCTCACCACTACATTTGAATGATTTTCAGACTTTATAGGCAGAAATGTCTTACAACCGGAATGGAGGTGTTCTATGATAAGTCTTGAGATCAACGGCAAGTCATATAAGGTGGATGTTGCGCCCGACGTTCCCCTGCTTTGGGTGATCCGCGAACGGCTCAAACTCACAGGAACAAAATACGGTTGCGGCATCGGCATGTGCGGGTCGTGTACGGTGCACATTGACGGCAAGGCGCAGCGCTCCTGTCAGATTGCGGTGGTCGATGCGCAGGGAAGGAAGATCACGACCATCGAAGGGCTTCCGGAAAACCACCCGATAAAGAAAGCATGGATCCAGGAACAGGTCCCGCAGTGCGGCTACTGCCAGACGGGCCAGATTATGCAGGCCGCTGCATTGCTGGCCGAAGACCCCCATCCTTCGGAAACGAAGATCCTGCAGGCCATGGACGGCAACCTCTGCAGGTGCGGCACCTATTCGAAGATCAAGAGCGCGATCCGACTCGCTTCGAAGGGAGGGAGCAGACCATGAAGACGACAATCACGAGAAGACATTTCCTGAAAATCACCGCGGGTGCGGGCCTCAGCATAGCCGTCGCCGCAACGCCCATGGGATATCGGTTGCTGTCCGCCGGAGAGATGGAGAAAGAACCCTTTAGCTTTCGCCCAAGCGTGTGGCTGAAAATATTGCCCGATAATATGGTGATCGTTGTGGTTAATAAGTCGGAGATGGGCCAAGGAGTGTATACCTCGCTGCCCATGATCGTTGCCGATGAACTCGATGCGGACTGGAAGAATGTCCGTATGGAGGTTGCACCTGCGGCTGATGCTTACAAGGACCCGGAATGGGGTACCCAAGCCACGGGCGGCAGTTCAAGTATCCGGCATATGCATGAGCCACTCAGGAAGGCCGGTGCCGCGGCACGCGAAATGCTCCTGATCGCAGCGGCCCGTGAGTGGAACGTAGGGGTCAAGGAGTGCGCTGTTGATTTCGGCAAAGTGCGGCACCTCACGAGCAACCGCATGCTGACCTACGGTCAGCTCACAAATGAGGCGTCGAAGCTTGAAGTGCCGCAAAACCCTGCACTCAAGATGGAAAAACAGCTCCGGTACATTGGCAAGGAGATCCCACGGTTCGACATGCATGACAAGGTGAACGGCACAGCCCAGTTTGGCATCGATTCCTTCTTGCCCGGCATGCTCTACGCAGCCATTATCCGGCCGCCTGCCTACGAGGCTAACCTTGTTTCCTTTAATAAAGAAGCCGCGGAGGGGGTGGCCGGTGTTCGTGCTGTCGTTCCGATCCATAGCGGTATGGCCGTCTGCGCCGATACGATCGACGCTGCATGGAAAGGCCGGGACGCCTTAAAACCGGATTGGAAGAATGCACGGCATCCCGACCTGAGCACGAAGTCGCTTGAGAAGGATTTCATCAGCCACTTGGAAATCAAGGGCATCATTGCGCGGAATGACGGCGATGTTACGAGTGCATTGAAGGCAGCCGCAACGAGGATCGAGTCAGTGTACCAATTGCCATTCCTTTCCCATGCGACCATGGAGCCGATGAACTGCACGGCCCACGTGCGCCCAGACGGGTGCGATATCTGGGTGCCGACCCAGAACCAATCAGGCGTGCTTAAGACCGCGATGCAGATTACGGGCTTAAAGCCGGAGCAGATAAACGTGCACACCACTTTCCTCGGAGGCGGCTTCGGCAGGCGCTTCGAAAAGGACTTTGTTGAAGAAGCGCTGCTTCTGTCCCTATCCACGGGCAAACCTGCGAAACTCGTGTGGAAACGTGAAGAGGACATGCAAAATGATCTTTACCGACCCATGAACGTGAGCAGGATACAGGCGTCGCTTGACAATGACGGCCGCGTCACCGGCTGGTCGCACAAGATCGTCTGCCCCTCCATCTTCGCCCGAGTGTTCCCGCAATATATGAAGAACGGCATTGACAACGCGGCCGTGGAAGGTTTGGAGAACATGGAATATGAGGTCCCGAACATCACGGTGGAGTATGTACGGTTTGACACGCCTGTTCCCGTGGGGTTTTGGCGGTCCGTGGGGAGCTCGCATAATGCCTTTACCGTGGAGAGCTTCGTGGACGAACTTGCCCATGCAGCCGGGAAAGACCCTCTCGAATTCAGGCTCGGGCTCCTCAAGAAACATCCGCGTGCGCAGCGCGTGCTTCAAGTGGCTGCGGAGAAGGCAGGATGGGGCAAACCTATGGCCAAAGGACAGGCCCGCGGCATCGCGTACCATATGTCATTCGGCAGTTATGTGGCCGAGGTCGCCGAGGTGTCGGCAAATAGAAAAGACGGTACGATCAAGGTGCATAAGGTCACCTGCGCCGTTGACTGCGGTTCAACCGTAAATCCCGGGATCGTGTCGGCGCAAATGATGGGCGGTCTCACCATGGGCCTGAGCTCGGCACTGAAAGAAAAGGTCGAACTTGCCGACGGCGGCGTCAAGTCGGCGAACTTCGGCGATTACGAGCTCCTGCGGATGAGCGAGGCGCCTGAAGTCGACGTGCATATCGTGAAGAGCGATGAAAAGCTCGGGGGGATCGGAGAGCCCGGCGTACCGCCCGTTGCGCCGGCAGTCGCGAACGCAGTATTCACCGCCGTCGGCGCACGGATACGGCAATTACCGATGAAGCCGGAAACGGTGCTCGAGGCCTTGAAACAGACATAAAAAACTGGTAGAAAATTTGCCGCGAAAGGCGCTCAGAACGCGTGAAGAATGTAAACTTCGTGCCTTTTGGTTCTAAAACTTTACGATCTTTGCTCCTTCGCGGTTCAAGTGGTTTTGGTTCTGTTTCGTTCTGATAGGAAGGAGGCACATGCAAATCTTCGAAGAAGTCCTGCGGCTCAAGCATCAGGGCCGGACATCCGCCATCGCCACCATAGTCGAATGCCGTGGCTCATCTCCGCAGAAACAGGGCGCCAAGATGCTCGTACGGGACGACGGCTCGATCATGGGGACCCTGGGCGGAGGCTGTCTCGAGGCCGATGTCGTCCAAGCAGCGCTCATGGCCATGAAGGATGGGGAACCTCTCACCCTCCCATTCGAGTTAACGGAACGCGAGGGCGGACTGGTGTGCGGCGGCGCGGTCCTCGTCTATATCGAACCCGTCATGCTCGATCCGCACCTCGTGATCCTCGGCGCTGGCCACGTGGGCAAGATGCTGTCGAAGCTCGCGCGGTTCGCCGGATTCCGGGTGACCGTCGTCGATGACCGCGAGCAGTTCGCGAACAGGGAGAACATCCCCGACGCGAACGATCTCCTGGTAAGGGATTTTGTACGGGCCTTCGAGCAAGTTCCCGTTGAAAAAGAAACGTCCATCGTGGTCGCGACGCGCGGTCATAACCATGACCTCGATGCAGTCAAGGCTGCGCTCGGGACCGAAGCAGGGTATATCGGCCTTCTCGGGAGCAAACGGAAAAAAGCGCTCCTCCAGAAAGCCCTCAGTGAGGCCGGGTTACCAGCAAACGATATCGACAGGGTCATTATCCCCGTGGGGATCGGCATCGGTTCGGTGACGCCTGAAGAGATCGCCATAAGTATCATGGCGCAAATCATTCAGCGGAGGAGGAGCCATGGAGTTTCGCGTGTCAGCCGTGCTTCTTGCGGCAGGTTCTTCGAAGAGGATGGGATGTCCAAAACAGCTCCTGGCCCTCGGACATAAACCGGTCATTAGGCATTGCCTTGACAACATCATCGCTGCCGGGATACAGCAGATCGTCGTCGTCCTCGGAGCCGAGAGCAACGGCACGGCAGCGGCTCTTCAGGGTCTCTCAGTAACTATCGTGGTGAACGAAAAAACTGGCAGCGAAATGGCCGAATCAGTGAGGATCGGTCTGCGTGCTCTTGAGAGTCCTTCATCCGGCGTTCTCATCTGCCTCGGCGACCATCCTCTTGCATCGGCAGAGACCATGAGGACGGTGGTTCTCGCGCACCGGGAATCTCCCGCTGACATCATCATCCCAGCCTATAACGGTCGACGGGGCCATCCAAGTCTCTTTCCTAGCGCACACCTGGACGAGATCTTCTCCGGCGGGACCTTGCGAAACATCATTGACAAGCACAGCCGCAGGGTCCGTATGATCGAGGTACCAGACGAAGGGGTGATTCTCGATATGGATACGCGTGAGGATTACGAGAACATGATGAAGCGCGCCGGATTTCGAGGAGCGCAGTAGGACGTACGATCATCGTCCAGCGACCTGCCTTCATGGCAAGATGGTGATTCCCCGACCTCTTCTCCCTCACTTGCATCCGGCGCAGGACGAGGACGAACAGCCGCCGCAACCCGAGCTGTCCGAAGAGCTTGAGGATGGCGCACTCGAAGATTTGCCCATGCCGAAGCGCGACATAAGCTTGCCAGTTTTATTCGAGCCGCATTTTTCGCAGGTAACCTCCGAATTTGATCCGAATACCAGTTTTTCGAAATCTGCGCCGCAGGTGTTACAGTGATATTCGTAGATTGGCATAGTCCTCCTTTTGGTCCAAGCCGAAAAGAGAAATCCCGCCTCATAATCACCAAATCCCAAAATAAAACCGAGGCTCCAATGATCCGGTTTTTAAATGGTTTTAAACTTGCAGCCTGGAATTTGGAAATTGTTAGGGATTTGTGGCTTCGAATTTGAAATTTATTTTTTCTCCAGTTTCTTCCAGTCCGCCAGGAACTTCTCTATCCCGATGTCCGTGAGCGGATGCTTCACGATCTGGTCTATGACGCTGAAGGGAATCGTGGCGATGTGTGCGCCGGCCAAAGCAGCGTCCACTACATGGAGAGGATGCCGCACACTTGCAACGATCACTTCCGTTGGATATCCGTAGTTGTCAAAGATCGTGACCACTTGGCGCACGAGGTCCATGCCGTCATGGCTTATGTCATCGAGCCGACCGACAAAGGGGCTCACATACGCCGCGCCCACCTTGGCGGCGAGCAGAGCCTGCGCCGGTGAGAATACCAGCGTCATATTGACCCTGATGCCTTTCCCCGCGAGGATCTTGGTGGCCTTGAGGCCCTCTTTGGTCATGGGCAGCTTCACGACAATGTTCTTGTGGATCTTTGCGAGATCCCTGCCCTCGACCACCATTTTGTCCGCTTCGAGGCTCACGGCCTCGGCGCTGATCGGGCCGTCCACGATGGAACAGATCTCAGTAATCACCGCTTTGAAGTCTCTTCCCTCCTTGGAAACAAGGGACGGGTTTGTGGTGACGCCGTCGACAACCCCGAGGCTCGCCGCCTCACGAATTTCTTTCACATTTGCCGTGTCGATAAAAAATCTCATGCTCCATCCCCTCTCATGCTAGTCTTGTACGTCTTCTGTTCACGCCGTGACCGTCCAGACCTCACTGAAACCCGCTACTATGCCTTACTTCCATCCCCCTCTTTTATTCCGCACTCACAAGTGCTTCTTCCAATATTTGCACCGTATGGACCACGTCGATATCAGAGCCTGCCCGCCGCAAGGCTTCCGTTATCTGCATCCGGCAGCCCGGACATCCCGTCACGACCGCAGACGCACCAGTTGCAATGATCATCGCAGCCTTGTTCCCGCCGATGGCATTCGAGAGATCTCCATGCGTTATCCGCATCACGCCGCCGAACCCGCAGCACCGGTCCGCGTTCTTCATCTCCACGAGCATAAGGCCGGGAACGGAGCGGAGCACGGCTCGTGCTGTTCCTGACAGGCCCTGTCCCCTGCCGAGATGGCAGGGATCGTGGTAGGTGACGGTCTTCTGCACGGTGCGAAGAGCCTTCTCCGAAAGTCCATGAGACAAGAACTCATGGATGTCGAGTACGCGTGGCATCCTGACTCCCGGCGGAAGCAGTTTAGGGTATCCCTTCTTTAATGTCAAGCCGCAGGAGGCGCAGGCCGTGACAACTGCATCGACCTGCAACCCTGCAAGGATGGTGTTATTCTTCAGGGCAAGCTCTTCTGCGCTTTTCCGGTCGCCGCAGGACAAGTGCGGCCGTCCGCAGCACTGCAGGCCTTTCGGTACGATCACTTCGTGTCCGATCGCGCTCAGGACCGCGATAGCCGCCTGTCCGATGTCCTGCTGGAAGTGGTTGATGGCGCATCCCGGGAACAAGGCTACCTTGCCCGTGGTTCTTTCTTTCGTGACAAATCCAGCCCCGAGCCTTTGGCCACTTGTACTCATACCCTTGCCTTTCAAGGCTCCCCCCGGGTAGTGCAGAACGAACGGCGCAAGCCGTGCTAGGAAACGCATGGCCACATCGCTTTTAAGTGAGGAGGAAACGATACCGTTGATGAGCCCGAGGCCCGATTCTCTGACCGCTTCTTCCTTTGCTGCCTCGATGATCCCTGTTACTGGGACATTGCTCGGGCATGATGCCTCGCAGGCCAGACAGCTTGTGCACGTTGCTAGTCGGTCTTTGAATATTGCAGAGACCGGGAGCTTCTTGTCGAGCACCGCCTTGATGAGCGCCATGCGCCCGCGGGCCGAAATCGATTCCGAGCGTTCCAGAATAGCGGGCGGACATACCGCGCCGCACGATCCGCACTTTACGCAGCGGGAAATCTCCTGCCGGTACTGCTCCAGGGGCGCAGGTGAGGCCTTCTCGGGTCGGACTCGCTTCATGGCAGGATCGTCACGGGCGTGCCGAGGGATACGACGTTGTAGATCTCATCCACATCGGAATTGTTCAAGGCGATGCATCCGTCAGTCCAGTTTTGCCGGGAGAGTGCCTGGGAGGGGACCGTATCGTCAAGCATCCTCCCGTGGATTCCCACGGCCCCGCCGAGCTCGGTGTCCCACGGAGGTTGCTGCCGTTCATCGATCGCTTTTTTGATCATCGCATACTGATTCGGGGTTATGATGTTAGAATGGAGTCCGTATTCGGCATGTTTTATGTCGGGATAACTCAGCCCCAGAAATTTATAGAACCGTTTGCTGTTGTTCATGCTGCAGATATAGAATTCGCCCTCGGGAGTTCTCTTATCGCCCGTCATCTGTTTATCTCCGTCCCGGTAGCCCTTGCCGAACACCGCTCGGTATGTCTTGACAGGCGTATTCCCCTTGTAGAGGGTAAGGGTGTAATGAGATTTCCAGATCACGAGCCTAAGCTGTCCATCGAACGATGAATGGGTGAAGGAAAAGGTCAAGTCTTTTTTGGCAGGAACCTCGGGGGCGGGGGAGATACCGCTCAGCAGCAGCAGCGACGTCACGAGCCTTAAAGAGAAAAAAATTTTTCTGCGAATCTGTTCCATTCCATGCATCTGGGTCAGTTCCGGTTCTTCTCTTCATACCGCTTTGCGCATGTCTCGCTGCAGAAGTACAATAACTTACCGCTGATACGCAATGCCGTGGAGCGAGCCTTGACCACATAGGTTTGGCATTCCGGGTCAAACACCATCTCCTCGCCTCGGAGCTGGTTCCGCTTTTCCCCCGCGTAGTAAGCCTCGCGAGCGGAACGGAAAACCGTTCTAAGAGCATAATAGATGACGAGGATGAAGATAAGTGCCAGGGTATTGCGGATCATTTAGTGTCCTTCCGGTTGCGTGCTTTTTTGAACATCACGATATTCGCCCTCAGGGAATCCACCTGGGGATGGTCTGGTGACCACCGCTGAAGCTCTTCCCACACGCTGATCACGCTTTGATAGTCCTTGTCGTCAAAGGCATAGGCAACCCCCAAATTGTAGCGCGCGTTCACATGCCCTGATTCACATTCTACCACCTTACGATGTTCCGAGAGCGACCCGACTTCCCGATGCTGCGGTAGGTCGTACCCATGTCCGTACGCACATCCGCGTTCTGCGGATCGATCAGGAGAGCATGTTCATACATGGTTATTGCTTTTTCCCATTGTTCGTTGCCGCGCAGCAGACCATTCTGTCCGGACTTCAACAGTCATGCACCAACATTCTCGCCTAATGTCGGAAATGCCTCATCCCTGTCATTACCATGGCGATGCCGTGCTCGTTCGCGGCTTTGATCACCTCTTCGTCTTTAAGAGACCCTCCTGGCTGGATTACGGCGGTCACACCCGCTTTGGCCGCCTCGTCTAAGCCATCACGGAACGGGAAGAAGGCATCCGATGCGAGCACAGTCCCCTTGAGCGGAAACTGCGCCTTCATCACAGCGATACGTACGGAATCGAGGCGGCTCATCTGGCCCGCGCCGATGCCAATGGTCTGGTCTCTGGTCGTAAAGATGATCGCATTCGACTTCACATGCTTACACACCTTCCAGGCGAAGGCGAGAGCCTCATACTCGTCGTCCGTGGGCATTCTTTTCGTCGCCACCCGCAAGGACCTGATGTCAGCAATCTTGCCGAGATCGCGTTCCTGGTAAATGAGTCCGCCAACGATCTTCTTCATGTCCATACCCTCAGGCGTACCTGTGACCTTGGGACCAACATCGAGGAGCCGGACGTCCTTCTTACGCTTGAGCTCTTCGAGTGCATCGGGTGCGAACTCGGGTGCCACCACCACTTCGACGAAGGTAGCGGTAATCTCCTTAGCGGTCTCAAGATCCACCATCCGGTTGAACGCAATGACGCCACCGAACGCCGAGACAGGGTCGCAGTCACGGGCCTTGCGGTAAGCCTCGGCGAGCGCATTCGCTGTGGCCACGCCGCAGGGGTTGTTGTGCTTCACGATCACCGCAGCGGTCTGGTCATACTCTTTCACGAGCTCGAGGGCGCTGTTCGCATCGAGGAAGTTGTTGAATGACATCTCCTTGCCCTGAAGCTGCGTTGCATTGGATACGGAAGGCTCCTTACGGCCGAACTCGCGGTAGAACGCGCCCTGCTGGTGCGGGTTCTCGCCATACCGCAGGTTCTGCACCTTCTCGAACTGGAGCGTAAGGATGTTCGGAAAGCGGGTCTTCTCTTCGGCTGGTACCTGGCCATCAAGATACGCCGAGATCGCGCTGTCGTACCGGGCGGTGTGGAGAAAGACCGTGCGGCAGAGTTCGAATCGGGTTTTTGCGGAGACTTCGCCGGCCTTCTGAATCTCCGAGAGCACGCGGCCGTAATCGCGGGGCGATACTACCACAGCCACGTCCGTGTAGTTCTTTGCCGCAGAGCGCAGCATGGTCGGGCCGCCAATGTCGATGTTCTCGATGGCCTCTTCAAGCGTGCAACCGGGCTTGGCCACGGTCTGCTCAAAGGGATAGAGATTCACGACCACGAGATCAATGGGCTCGATGCCGTACTCTTTCATCTGTTTCACATGTTCTGGATTGTTCCGCCTGCCGAGGAGTCCACCGTGGACCTTGGGGTGGAGAGTCTTCACCCTGCCGTCGAGCATCTCGGGAAAGCCCGTGAACTCTGACACGTCCTTTACCTTTACACCGCCGTCGCGCAGGAGTTTTGCCGTCCCGCCGGTTGAAAGAATTTCAATGCCGAGCTTCGACAGCCCTTTGGCAAAATCGAGGATGCCTTCTTTGTTTGATACACTGATAAGTGCGCGCGACATCTTGGCCACGGTATACCTCCCGGATGAGTTTTTTGCTAACAATAACGTAAAATTTTAACCGAAACAGCAGTTAATGTCAACGATTTAAAACCCACGGGAGATGCAGTTTGTGTCGAATGGTTCTGTTATGACGGGTGGATACAGTCAATCATCCGACGATATTATACTCCCGTACGCGGAACGTGGCCCCGAGCTCGTCCGCGATCTTCCGACATGCATTAATATCCACCTCGGGGAGCGCCACCACGGTGGCCGTAACATCAGGAATGTGCTTCTTCGCCTCTTGGATGAACTCCTTGACCGCCTCGTACGTTCTGATGCCGAACTGAGACTGAGTGATCTTATGGTAGAGCTCGGCGTTCTGGGCATTCAGGCTCACGCTCACAGCGTCTATGAGTCCCGCGAGCTCTGGCAACACGTTCCGCCTGTAGATGAGATTGGCGTGACCGTTCGTGTCGATCCGCACTCTACCACCCCGCCGTTTCACCTCCGCGGCCACCGTCTTGACCACATCGAGCCGCAGGAGTGGCTCTCCGTATCCGCAGAACACGATTTCGGCAAACCTCTTGGGATCGCCAATCTCGGTGATCACCTGCTCGGCTGTGGGCTCCTCTCCGAGCCGGAGGTTATGCCCTTTCACGAAGTCGGTGTGATAGCGCACACAGAAAGTACAAGCAGCCGTGCAGCGATTCGTGATATTGAGGTACAGCGAATTCCGGATGGGATAAGTTATCCGACCGCGCTGTGGGATCTTCCCGATACCAAAGAGCTGCATGGCGTTGAAGCTCGTTATCCTCGCTACGTCGTCGAAAGAAAGGCCCTTGATCTTCGCTATCGCCTCTGCCGTGTGGCGAACGAATGCTGGTTCGTTGCGCTTGCCGCGTTCGGCCTGTGGTGCTAGATAGGGCGCGTCAGTCTCGATTAACAGGTACTCGATCGGGATTTGCCTCACGACCTCGCGGAGGGACTCCGCTTTAGGGAACGTGACCGGACCGGCAATGGATATGGAGAACCCCATTTCAATGACGATGTTCGCCATTGCCGCGTCACCTGAGAAGCAGTGCATGACCCCGCCGAGGTCCGGCGACCATTCCTCGGAGAGGATCTGGATCGTGTCTTCATGCGCTTCGCGGTCGTGGATAATAACGGGAAGATCGAGCTCGCGCGCCTCACGCAGCATATCGCGGAATTTTCTCTTCTGATCAGACCGGGGCGAGTGCTCATAGTGATAGTCGAGCCCCACCTCACCATACGCGACAACCTTTTTATGCTTTGCTAAGTGTCTGAGTATCTCGTATGCCGGATGGAGGATGTCCTTGACCTCGTGAGGGTGGATACCGATGGCCGCGTAGACGAAATCGTACTTGTCCGCAAGCATCACAGCGTCGCGGCTCGATTCAACAGTGGTTCCAACGGTGACGATGTATTCAACTCCCGCTTCCTGTGCCCGTTTGATCACGTCATCGCGGTCGTCGCTGAATTCGCGCATCTCAAGATGCGCGTGAGTGTCTATGAGCATCATTCTAACCTGCTTTGTTTACCTTACCGATCAAGATACAGCCGGACAGGAATTTGAGCACGTAAGGCAGAGTTAAGCTCCTAGCTGTTAGCTCATGGCCAATGAACCATGATCCATCAGCTCTGCCTAGAGTCAATCACTTCACCCTGCTTCCGGGCTTGATCTCCCGGTCAAATGTGACTATAGAGAGGGCATCACCACTGTTCGCAGCGAGAAGCATACCTTGGGATTCGACGCCCATGAGTTTGGCAGGCTTTAAGTTAGTAACGATCACGATGGTTTTTCCCATGAGATCTTCAGGCGTATAGTTTTTCCCGATGCCGGCCACTACCTGACGTGTTTCGGTATCGATATCAACCTTCAGCTTCACCAGCTTCTCAGACTTTTCAACGCGCTCGGCTGAGACGATCTTCCCCGCGCGAAGATCGACTTTCATAAAATCCTCTATCCCGATCAGCTCCGGTCCTGCGCCCTCGGACTTTAGTATTGGTTTTTGTATTATTTCGTTTTTTTCCATCTTCTTCTCCGTATTTTTCTTCAAATCAATGCGGGGGAACAGCTGGGCTCCTGACAGGATAGTTGCACCTGTGGTCAGCTTTCCCCATGAAGATTCTGCATCAAGGAGGCAGGAGCCTATCTTCTTCCCAATGCCGAGACTGTCCCAAATCTTCTGAGACGTTGAAGGCATCACGGGGTAAATGTACAACCCGATCAATCTGAGCGACTCCGCGAGATTATAGAGCACGGACCCGAGCCGATCCATGTCCTTGCTCTTCGCGAGCGTCCAAGGCGCGTTCTCCTCCACATAGCGGTTTGCGCGCATCACGAGCGCCCAAACATCCTGAAGGTAGCGGGTAAACGCAAGAGCCGAAAGGTCTTCGTCGATTTTGCCCGGGACCAACGCCGCGGTCTCGCGCAGTTCCCGGTCGACGCGCTGCTCCGGACCTGACGGAGGGATATCGCCGTCAAAATATTTCTCGATCATCGTCAGGACCCTCGAAAGCAGGTTCCCCAAGTCATTGGCGAGCTCCGTATTGAACCTCGTAATAAAGGCCTCTGTCGAATAATCCCCATCAAGGCCGAAAGGTACCTCCCGCAGTACGAAATAACGAAAGGCGTCCGAGCCGTAAGTTTCGACGACCTCGTTCGGGTCGATGACGTTGCCAAGAGACTTCGACATCTTTTTTCCTTCTCTTGTCCACCATCCGTGCGCAAAGATATTGCCCGGGAGCGGCAGCCCAAGCGCAATGAGCATGGTAGACCAATACACGCTGTGTGTGGTCAGGATATCCTTGCCCACGAGGTGAAGGTCCGCAGGCCACCAGAACTTTTCACGCTCAGAAGGATCAGCTGACCCCTGTGCCGAGGGACTGAGGTATCGCGTGGCAGAGAAGTAGTTGACGAGCGCGTCAAACCAGACATAGGTGACGAAATTTCTGTCAAAAGGCAACTCAATTCCCCAGGAAAGCCGCGCCTTGGGACGGGAGATGCAGAGATCGCTCAAGGTCTGCGTTTTCAAAAAACCGAGCACCTCGTTCCGCCTGCTCTCGGGCCGGATGTAGTTTGGGTTATCTTCAATATGCTTGATCAAACGCTTCTGGTATTTACTCATCAGGAAAAAATAATTATCTTCCAAGATGCGCTCAACAGGTCTGCCACAGTCCGGACATGCTCCTTCCACAATCTCCTTCTCGGTCCAGAACCGCTCGTCAGGCGTGCAGTACCAGCCTTCGTAGGTCCGCTGTTCGATTTCGCCCCTGTCGTAAAGCTTTTGGAGGAGTTCCTGCACCACAATGATGTGCTCCTTATCTGTCGTCCGTATGAAGGCGTCGTTTGATATCTCGAGCTTATTCCAGAGTGCGAGGAAGTTCTTTGACATAAGGTCGGCATGCGCCTTTGGCGTGAGCCCCCGATCCTGTGCTGCTTTCTCGATCTTCTGGCCGTGCTCGTCGGTGCCGGTGAGAAAGAACACCGTGTCCCCGAGCATGCGGTGATAGCGTGCGAGCGTGTCCGCTGCGATCGTCGTGTACGCATGCCCGATATGCGGCACATCATTTACGTAATAGATGGGTGTCGTGATGTAAAATTTCTTTGACATTGTTATTTGACGAACGAGATGCAACCCCTTCTAGGACCTTTTCCATTCAAGGAAGCGAGAACTCTCATCCCACGGATTTACTCTCCTGCCCCGCCCGGCCCCTGTGGCTTATTTTCACCCTGGCCCTGCTTCTTCTTTTTGCGCCAGAACCGACGTCTTTTCTTCTTGCCCGCCTTCTCCCCTTCCTGCTGCGGCCGCTGCGCCTTCTGCTCCTGCTGCTTTTCCGGCTTTGGCTGCTGGTGGCGTTCCCGGGGCTGCTCAGCCTGAGATTGCGCCTTCTTTTCTTGAGATGCATCCCTTCTCTTCTCAGGCTTGTCGCCGCCCTTGTATCCGGTATCTTTCAGTTTTTCCCTCCGCTGCTCCTGCTGTTGTTTGCGTTCCTCCTGGCGTTTTTTATCATCGGCAAGCCGCCGTTCTTCGGCTTCCTGTCGCTCCTCGGCGATACGCCGCTCTTCATCTTCCTTCTTTTCCTTGACTGCCGCCTCGCGCAGGTCGGCGACATCTTTCTTGATCTTATCGTACATTTCGTATTCGTATGAAAGGCAACAGAGCAGCCTGCCGCAGACCCCCGATATCTTGGCAGGGTTCAGTACCATTTCCTGCTTTTTGGCCATGCGTATGGAAACCGGCTCGAAGTTCTTCAGGAACGCTGAGCAGCAGAGTTCCCTGCCGCAGGGCCCAAACCCGCCGATCATGCGTGCCACGTCGCGCACGCCAATCTGGCGCATCTCGATCCGGCTCTTAAGTTTGTAGGCGAGATCCTTCACGAGTTCACGGAAATCGATCCTTGTCTCGGAAAAGAAGAAAAAGGTCACCCGCGATGCATCAAAGGAGTATTCTACGCGGATGAGCTTCATTGGCAGCTCACGCCCGGCAATCATGTCCTGGGCCATGGAGTAGGCCTCTGCCTCACGCTCCCGGTTCTTTTCCTCTTTGGCGGTATCATCGTCTGTGGCCTTGCGCAGGATCTTCCGAATGGTTTTCGGGCCCCGCCCTTTGGATTGATCGTCAGGGAATCCCTTCCCTTCCGCCTCATCGATGTCAATCTCCACCCCTTCCGGGATTTCGGGAGTCACGGGAGGAGCTTCGGGAGGTTCCGCAGCACCAATGCCCTCGGACCTCCTGATCCGCACGACGTGGGCAAACCCGGGACCGCGCTCGGAATCGACAATAACCTTGTCTCCCAGTGCGATCTCTACATCGGTGGCGTCAAAATCATAGACCTTCCAGTTTTCTCGAAAGCGTACCCCGGCTATCTTCTTCGTTTTATCCGTCATTTTTTGTTCTATCTTTTGTTTTTTAGTCTGCAATGAGCAGTTGATTTAGCCATGCGCCAGCTTCAGGAGCAGATTCTCCACCACCAGCTGGGCACTTACGCGGCGCTCAAGCAATCTGCTACTCATCGTGAACAGTGCCATGTCAGCGAGCATCCGCTGAAGTGGAACCCCTTCTCCCCACTGGAGGTGACGGTCCTTGCCCTGTCGGTGAACGAGGAGCCGTTCGTCGCCTGTCACGCGGAAGACAAGGGCGTCGCGGAGCCACTCGACCCCGATGTCGAGCAGCCGTTCCAGCCGCTCACGGTCCTTGGAGAACATCTCTGCCTGGGCAAGCACTTCTCCCTCATTCATCTGCCCCAGCCCGGACCAGAGCGCCATGAGCTCTTCCCGAACCGCCTTTTCCTGTTCCACTTCCATCGCTAGGCCGCGGCCCAGGCTCCCCTGCGCGAGCGCCGCAAGAAACCATGCGTCCTCCTCGGACAGGCCGCGCTTCCGCATGAGCGCTTGCGCGAGGATTGGTCGCGGAAGTGGAAGGAATCTGATCTCCTGACAGCGTGAACGGATGGTCGGGAGCAGGCTCTGCGGCAGGGGGCTGATCAGGATGATGAGGGTCTCACCCGGGGGCTCCTCAAGGGTCTTGAGGAACGCGTTTGCCGAACTCGGATTCATGCTCTCGGCACCGTCGACAATCAGGATCTTTTTCGCACCTTCGAACGGTTTGAGCGCAAGATCGGCCTGCGTTTGCCGTACCTGATCGATTTTGATCTCATCACCGTCGGCGGCCAGGATATGTACGTCTGGATGAGTTAGGGCGGCGACCTTGACGCAGGAGGGGCATTCACCGCACCCCCCAGAGGATCCCGCGTTCCGACAATTCACGGCAGCGGCGAGCGCGAGCGCCGCCATCTTCTTGCCGATACCCTCCCCACCCGAGAACAGATAGGCATGCGCAAGGGTCTTGTTCGCGAGAGCCCGTTTAAGTATTGTGACAGGCCGATCATGGCCTGCTATTTCCTCAAATGAGAGATGGTTCTGCAATGCCCGATACCGTTACAACAATTTTTCGTATTTCCATCTCGATCCTGTCCTGTGCGGGAGAAGCGTCCACCACCCGGATGCGTTCCGGTTCTTTCTTCGCCAAGGCCAGATATCCCTGCCTCACCCGTTCGTGAAAAGCAGTCTCTTCGTTCTCAAAACGCGATTCTCCCTCTAGCCCGCGGTTGTTGTTCCTCCGGCGCGCACGCGCAAGCCCTGCGGCCGCATCGATATCGAGGAGCACGGTAAGGTCCGGCTGCATTCCCGCGGTTACGATCCGGTCGAGTTCCCGGATCATATTTTTGTCCAACCCCCGTCCATACCCCTGGTAGGCGAGTGTCGCGTCGGAAAAACGATCGCAGAGAACAATGGTCCCGGCGGCGAGCGCAGGCAGGATGACCTCGCTCAGGTGTTGCGCCCTGCTTGCTGCGTACAAAAGGAGTTCCGCCGAGGGATCGAGCCCCTTGTTCGCGGGGTCGAGCAGGATCTTTCTGATCTGGTCGCCGATCAGCGTCCCGCCGGGCTCCCTTGTGAGCACAATCTTGATGCGGTGGGACTTCAGGTAGTTTGCGAGCAGGACTATCTGGGTGGATTTTCCGGAGCCCTCGATTCCCTCGAAGGTGATGAATGTCCCCTTCATTTACTTGAGCTCCGCGGCAGCATCGTTCCCCGCCCTGAGCGCGGGATTCGACGTGAAAAGGACCACTTGTGTCTTTGCGCCGAGGGCGCGGAGTATTTGGCATGCCGCCTGCTGTCTGGCGGGGTCGAAACCAGCGAGCGGATCATCGAGGATGAAGGGCAACCGGTGCTTTCCTGCGATCGCCTCGATGAGACCGGTCCTCAGGCAGAAGTAGACAAGGTCCCTCGTCCCGTGACTCAGATCCGAGAAGTTCAGCTTTGAGTCGTCCTTGAGACGCACGACTGAATCTCCTTCCGGTCCGATCTCGATCCTGATGTACTTGCCTGTAGTAATGGCTGAAAGATTCCGCTGCGCTGCGGCCTCGACCGCTGGCATGAGCGTCTCTGTCTCGATCCCGCCGATCCGGCTCGCAATGCCGATTTCCCTGAGGAATCCCCTTTGGCCTCCGGCCGACGCCGGTGCCGCGAATCCGGCAAACAGTTCCTGGCCCTCGCCGCCGAAGTCAATAGGCGCGCCCGCGGACGTTTCCGACTCAATCCTCTCGATATCCTGCCTGATGCTGTAGGTATCGACGGCATACTGTGCGACCGCGCGTGCGGCCCTTTCGAGGTCGATAGCTTCCTGCTGCAGCTTGGAGAATTCGGCCTGCAAGTCCTCAACCGTCAGGCCGCCGAGCGCATGCTTCCGCTGTTCATCGATATCCTGCCGGAGCGAAAGAAAATACCGGTAATTGTCCGCCTTGTCCTTGAGATCCCGGGTGGTCGTTGAGCCCGTGGCCTTCATGCAGGCCATGATCGTGGATCCTCCCTGTTCAAAGTTCCTCTCGAGCTCGCCAAGCTGCGTCCTCAGCGTCTCCTCTTCCATCACGAGCTGCTTTCGCTGAGCGTTTTTCCGTTGGCCTTTGTACCACGCAACAGCGATCAGCAGGAGCGCGGCAAGCACGCCGAGAGGGAAAAAGTGTGCTTGCTCCGTCGTAAGGATGAATAGTCCCGCGATAACCGACAGGGTCCCGAACACCGCCCCCAGGATGAACATCTTGTCCGTCACGATATTCACCGGTGGCATCTCGGCAAGCTGCATTTTCAGCCCTTCGATCTCTTTGGTAAGCTCATCGGAGTCGGCCATCTGCTGTCCCTGCCGTCGCTCATGCTCATCGATAAGCCCATCGAGGTTCTCCGGCAACGTGCTGCAGCCCTTGAGTTCGCCAAGACTTGTCTCGATTTCCGAAGCACGACGGTCCAGTTCTTCGAGCCCGTCCAGTTTTTTCTTGATTTCATCAAGTCGGAGCTTTGCCGACTGCGCACGGTAGTCGGCGTCCGCGGCCTCCTCGGCCTTGCGGAGGTCCTCCCGGAGCTGGGCGAGCCGTGCCTCATTGGCTGCGGCTTTGCCTCCTGCGGATGGAGCTGGCTTTCGTGCCGAGGTCGGCACCGGCGCCGCTGACGCGTGCGTAACGGACGACGCGGGCTGCTCAGCGTAGTGCTCCCGCCGGAAGATGAACAACCTTCCAAATTCCTCTTCGGTCATGCCGGCAGTGAGGCCGGTCATAAACTGCGCCGTGCTGTCCCAGTCCTTATGGATAAGTTCGAACTCTTTGGTGGTGCCATTGTACTTGGAGAGGTTCACTGCACGCTTTGAAAAATCCTGGATGACGCGGTAATAAGTCTGATCATCCGAGAACACCACGAGGGCCGCACGCGATGCATCGGGGGTGTACTTTGATACGAACGGTTCCGTGAACCCCGGCTGGCCGCTCGGGAAGAGCAGGCGCAACAGGGAATCGACGGACGACGTCTTCCCCGACTCATTGCCGGCAGCGACAAAATTGAAGCCGCGCTGGAACCTGAGGCGAGCAAGTTCACGGATGCCTCGCACTCCCTGCATCACAAGCTCCACCAGGAACATGTCCTCGCTCCTTTCAACGTATATATAGCTTCATACTATAACGCAAGTAGAACCAAGTTGCAACAGAGAAAAACCCAGTTACAGCCTCTCCAGCGCCTCCTTAAGCGCCTCGGCCTTCTGGAGGGTCTCGAAATATTCCAGCGCGGGATCGGAATCGGCGACTATGCCGGCGCCGACTTGCATGTGGGCCCTGCGGTCCTTGATCACGAATGTCCTGATGATAATGTTCAGGTCCATATCTCCAGTGTTCGAGATATACCCGATAGAGCCGGTATAGGGGCCGCGTGCAACGGGCTCGAGCTCATCGATGATCTCCATACACCGCACCTTGGGCACGCCTGTTACCGTACCGCCTGGAAATACGGCCCGGACGAGATCGAAGGCATCCCGGCGAGCCGTGAGTTCTCCGCGCACATTCGAGACGATATGGATTACATGGGAGTAATCCTCAACCACCATCATTTCATCGACCTGGACCGTGCCGTAGCCGCAGACCTTGCCGAGGTCATTCCGTTCGAGATCGAGGAGCATGATATGTTCGGCACGCTCCTTCTGGTTCGTGAGAAGCTCGTAGGAAAGTTCCTGCGTTTCTGCACGGTCGTCTCCTCTCCTGCGCGTGCCGGCTATCGGCCTAGTTTCGGCAATCCCCGCACACAAGCGGATGAGCCGCTCCGGCGATGAGCTCACAAGCTGCAGATCGCCGAAATCCAGGTACGCGGCAAAGGGAGATGGATTGACGTCCCGCAGGACTGCATATAACTGAAGTGGATCGGTATCGCCGATCACCGCCGTGAATCGCTGGGACAGGTTTGCCTGATAAATATCCCCTGCTGTAATATATTCTTTGCAGCGCCTGACCATGGCCTCGAAGTCAGTCTGCGTCATGTTCGGTTCAAGAGAGAAACGCCGCGCATCTCCCTTTGCGACTGACGGGGCTTCTCGTTTCATATTCTTCGCCATGAACGTTGATCCGAAAGCTAAGAGTCTCGTCACCGCTTCGTCATAAAGGCGGCCCCATTGGTCCGGTTCCGGCCGCCGGAAACCCATCTCCTGTTCCCGCGCGCCGGGGTTCACGATGATCCATGATTTATTCAGGATATGGTCGAAGGCAATGACCATGTCCACGAACATGAAATACGACTCGGGAATATCGAGGTCGACCGTAACGGTACGCGGCAATTTCTCGAATTGATGCACGAAATCATATGAGAAGAACCCCACTGCCCCGCCGGTAAAAGGCGGAATCCCGTCAACTCGCTCTGTCCGATAATTGGACATGAGCTCGCGCAGTTTCAGAAGCGGCTTCCTTTTCATGGATGCCCGCCTGCCGTACTTGCCTTTCGGCTTCGCGGGAAGACTGAGATCCACCGTATCTCCTTTCGAAGAGAAAATGAGATACGGATCTGCCGTGACGAATGAATATCTGCCGGCCTTCTCATTCACACGGGCGCTCTCGAGAAGGACCGGATGACCCGCTGCCTGAACGGCCTCGAGTGATGCGAGCGGCGAAAGGCCCGGCTGGTCTATTTCCGCATACAGGGGAAGTATTGTTCCCCGTTTTATCGATTCAAGAAATACTGCTTTGGTCGGCTGTATAAGTTTCATAGTAAGTGTGGAAATTTTAAAGGCATTTTCACAGCCGGTCAAGATAAATCTCGTATAAAAATACGCAACACAACTTGATAAATGTGGTATAATAACAATAAAGAAAAAGAAGTAAAACGATCTTTGAAAGCAATATGAAAGTTCGCATGGCGTTGCCGAACCAACACTTATATGTGTATGTATTTTAAACCCGTTATGAGGGGACTCAAGCGCTGAGATTTATGTGATGCCGAAGCCGGCAAGAGGACTGCAAGTTGAGCGGTCCGTCTCTCGGCAGTTGCGCAGGCTAACATAAGATCAGAAGAGCCGAAAGCCCCAAAGCCAGCGGTGAAAGCGGGCGAAAAGGACAATGAGCTTCACAGGGTCCGCTTCGCGGAGCCGTAGAAGCAAACATTGAAAACCCGCTAAGTAATCGCGGCTCGACGGAATGTTTAAAAAATCGGTTCGGGGGCAACGCCTTTTTTTATTTTGTGACGTCAATGACTGATACCCTTGGTTCTATCGATAATTTTCAATAATTATAGTTATTGTTGCGGCAGCTCTCGCCGCATTCTACTTAGCAGCCATCATCATATTTTATCTATTTAACAACAATTAAGTCTGTAAGGGGATGCTACTCCACCGGAGATATTGGAACACAGGGAAGGGAAGTTCGGGGCTGAGGGAAAATCGGTTCCCCGGTAGGTGAAAGTGTAGAAGAAACTGAAATGCTGAGGTTGGTGTTGACTTTTTTATACGTGTGAAGAAAAGGAATTTATTTTCCCTGATTTTATGTGAGAGCCTCCTTGATGGAGGCTCTTTCTGTTTGGCTTGAATTAGTCTATATCCGGCTCGTTAAAAGAAGCCCTTTCGATTGTTCCACTGCTGGTAGCCACGTTACCGGTATCTTCTCCTCATGATGAGAAAAGTGTCATCGACATAGGTTAATTCTTGCTGGTCGTAAAGCTCCAGAAGTAATCATTCAGCATCGCATTGCCTGCAAGGTCCTTCACCCCGGCGCTCACCCGGGCAGTGTACAGTGTATTTTTTTTAAGATTGCTGGACGGCTTGAAGATGGCTGTTACGCCGCTATAGCTCATCGTACAGGAAACGGTAACGCCTCCCCCGGTGAGTGTAAATGTTATGGTTGTTGGGTCAACCGGTTCACTGAAGGTCACATTGGGGGCTGTATTCAGGGCCACGCTTGTGGCCCCTACCGTAGGGGTTGTTGCTGTTACGATTGGCGGTGTTGTGTCGATTGCTGTGCCGGTCGCGAAACTCCAGATGTAACTATTTGGCATCGGATTGCCCGCCAGGTCCTTCACGCCAGCGCTGACGGTGGCCGTGTACGAGGTATTACTCGCCAGAATATCCAAGAGTGTGAAGATGGCCGTTGTTCCACTATAACTCATCGTGCAGGGAACGGTCGTGCTCCCCGTGCTCAGTATAAATGATATGGTTTGCGAGTCAACGGGTTCGCTGAATGTAACGCTAAGTGCGGCATTCGGCATAACACCAATGTCCCCATTTCTAGGCGTAGTGGCTACAATGGTTGGAGGTATAATGTCCGGCACCGTTCCCGTGTTAAATGAACAGATGTAGGGAGCAGCCATGGGAATCCCGTACGAATCCTTTACATTAATGTCGACAGTGATTTTATAGAGAGTCGCTGGGTTCAGGCTGGATGACGGCGTAAGGACAGCTGTGGGGACACCGGTAGTGTCCGTATACGTTACCAACCCCGGAACACTGTTTTGGCTGTCGGCAAGGTTAATCGTCTGATCATTGATTGTTGAGGCATCCATTTCTTTGCTGACATAATCGAGATGCCGCCGGGCAGGTCGACTGGGACATTCACTGTTCCATTTGCCGGAATGGTGGAACTCACCGTGGGCGGTGTCTTATCTGGAGGCGGAACCGGTCCCTGGCGACCGCATGCTGTGAACAATAGTGCAGCTACGAGAACAAGCGTTGATAGAATCGAAGATTTCTTCATATCCTTCACACTATTTACATATGCTTAGAAGACATTAAGGCATTACCGATGGCCGAACATGCATTAGATCAGCAGGAAAATGATCGCCTAAATTATAGAACTTTATAAGAATTCCAGTATTGCTCTGCTATGAATGTAGTTAGATACGTACACATCAGATAACCATCTATTTTTGCATGATTATTTCCTTTTTTAGTTTGTTCCTAATATATAGAACAAAAATGCCAGAGTTTCGCTCTCCGGCAACTCGGTCGTATTGTGGCTAATGACCTGCAGCCTTGTGTTTCCCCGTATGGACGATCAGTTTTTGATGGGAATTATATGTTTAAAAAGGAATAGTCCTGAATCCGTCAAAATCTAAATAATTTTTAAAAAGATAAACTATTGTATTTTCATATATATAGTCTTTAGCATAAAGAGAACATAAAGTAAAGGGTCTGAAAGGGTATTTTTATGGGATATTGAATAGACCTGCAGCAAGAAGCAGATGTGCAAAGAGAAGGTTGTCAAATGCAAAATAATTCTCTCTTCTTAAGATAATTTAATACTGAAGGAGGAGAAGATGATTACTGTCCATATTCAGAAATCACTGAAACCTTCTCCGCACTCTGTCCAGGAACATCTTCGTTCTCTCATTCTTGGGATTCGTAAAAATCTCTTTAGGCGGACCTGATTCGATGATGTCGCCGTCGGCGAATACAGTGACTCGATCGGCCACTTCCCTCGCGAACCCCATCTCATGCGTGGATATCAGTGTGGTCATCCCTTTCTGATACACCAGGTCCTTGATCACTGCAAGCACCTTCATATGGCGCTCCGCCTTCGGAATCGGAGCCCAAGGGAGCACTCCGCGGGCCCTTATGGTATCAAGTGTTGAGGGACCGACTGCAATGGAAGATGATGGCATGAAGAGGATAGGGGCGAACGTGAGGAGCGCTAAAAGTCGGCGATGAGCGAATTTTGCCATGCAGTAAGAGTATCATCGATAAAAAAGAGTGTCAATATGGTTGAGTGAACCGGTTGGGGCAAAAGAAGACGATTGTTTCTGGAAGGATTTTTCTTGCGGGAGGAAATAAAAAGCCGGTCGAAAGCAGGTTTCAAACCTGCTTTCGACCGGTTCCTGTACTTCTCCTCGTGAAAGGAAAGCTTATTAATACATCCCGCCCATGCCACCCATGCCACCGGGCATTGCGGGCATTTCAGGCTTCTCCTCGGGCAGGTCGGTAATCATCACTTCGGTGGTGAGCATCAGGCCAGCCACGCTCGCAGCGTTCTGGAGTGCAGAGCGGGTCACCTTGGTCGGGTCAATGATCCCGGCCTGGAGCATGTCTACGTACTCTTCCTTCTGGGCGTCGAAGCCGAAGTTCTGTTTGTCCGACGATTTTACCTTGTCCAGGACCACCGATGATTCAAGACCGGCATTATTCACGATCTGCCGGATCGGCTCTTCAAGCGCTTTTTTCACGATACCGGCACCGATGGCCTCATCGCCGGAGAGTTTGATCTTTTCGAGCGCCGGGGCGCAGCGAAGCAGAGCAACACCGCCTCCAGGGACGATGCCCTCTTCCATGGCCGCGCGCGTTGCATGGAGCGCGTCCTCAACACGGGCCTTCTTCTCCTTCATCTCGGTCTCGGTCGCCGCGCCGACGTTGATCACCGCCACGCCACCGACGATCTTGGCAAGGCGTTCCTGGAGCTTCTCGCGGTCGTAGTCCGAAGTGGTCTCGGCGATCTGCGCCTTGATCTGCTTTACGCGGCCTTGGATCGCATCGGTTTTGCCCGCCCCTTCGACAATGGTAGTATTATCCTTGTCCACCGTGATCTTCTTGGCCCTGCCGAGGTCGGTGATCTTCACGTTCTCGAGCTTGAGGCCGATGTCCTCGGAGATCACCTGCCCACCGGCCAGGGTCGCTATATCCTCGAGCATGGCCTTGCGGCGGTCGCCGAATCCCGGTGCCTTTACGGCACAGACCTGCAAGGTGCCGCGGAGCTTGTTCACCACGAGCGTTGCCAAAGCCTCTCCCTCAACATCCTCTGCAAGAATCAGAAGCGCCTTGCCCATCTTTGCGGTCTGCTCGAGGATCGGGAGCAGGTCCTTCATGGTCGAAATCTTTTTCTCGGAAAGAAGAATGAATGCGTCCTCCAGGACCGCCTCCATCTTCTCGGCGTTCGTCACGAAGTAAGGGGAAATGTAGCCGCGGTCGAACTGCATGCCCTCGACAACATCAAGGCTCGTGGACATGCTCTTGGCCTCTTCTACAGTGATAACGCCATCCTTGCCGACCTTGTCAACGGCCTCGGCGATAAGGTCGCCGATGGTCGGGTCGCTGTTCGCGGAGATGCTGCCGACCTGGGAGATCTCCTTCTTACCAAGAACGGGTTTTGAAATCTTCTTGAGGTTCTCCATGATAGCCTCGACGGCCTTGTCGATGCCGCGCTTTATATCCATGGGGTTCGCGCCGGCAGTGACGTTCTTCATGCCTTCGCGGTAGATTGCCTGCGCCAGCACCGTCGCCGTGGTCGTGCCATCGCCTGCGACATCCGAGGTCTTGCTCGCCACTTCGCGCACGAGCTGGGCGCCCATGTTCTCGTAGTGGTCCTTGAGTTCGATCTCCTTTGCCACGGTCACACCGTCCTTGGTGATGGTCGGCGCGCCGAACTTCTTGTCGATCATCACGTTGCGGCCTTTGGGCCCCAGCGTGGCTTTCACGGCATCCGTCAGGACGTTTACGCCCTTCAGGATGCTCGCCCTCGCATCTTGATTAAAAATAAGCTGTTTTGCCATATTGTTTCCTCCTCAGGAATTCATTCTCTGGTATTGATAACGGGAACTCAGGGGTGTGAGATGCTTAGCTCAGGATCCCTAGAACGTCTTCTTCCTTCACGATCAGGTACTCGACATTGTCAATACTGATCTTTGAGCCGGAGTAGCGGTCGAATAGAATCTTATCGCCGACCTTGAGCTGTTTCACCTCTTCACCCACAGCCTCAACCTTGCCGCTCTGTGGTTTCTCCTTCGCACTGTCCGGAATATATAACCCTCCGGCAGTTTTTTCCAACTCTTCCGTATAGCTTACAAACACCCTGTCCTTCAACGGCTTGAATTTGACACCCATACGCTTAACTCCTTTCATGAAGTGATGTTTTTAATTATATCAGATATTAGCACTCATCTGAAGCGAGTGCTAATATATTTCTCGAATGAAAAAATTGCAAACCAGAATAACGGCTTATTTAGACAATATTAGGCTATTTTATCCAGAATCTACCAGAATTCTTAGAATATCTGATTATTCCTTTGAATATGTATAAAAAATAAAAGCAGGGAATAAATCCCTGCTTTTATAATGTGTTACAAATTTAATTATTTTAAAAAAAATTATTTTTCCTTCTTTACAGCAACCGGGATGCTCTTGAAGACATCATCCGCTTTTAACGCCTGTTTCAGTACCTCAATAGCCTTCTGGATCTGGATGTCGTCCTTTTCATCTTTTGGCACCATCTCCATGGGGAACTCTTCTTCAACCGCGGGCTCTTCCTTCAGTTCCTTCTTTTTCTTCTCTTCCTTCACTGTATCATTTTTCAAGTGGCGCTCGAGATCCTTCTCACGCACGATCACGTGGACGGAATCACCGTCCTTCGGTTCTTTTACCGTCGGCAGCTTCACCTCGATGTCCGGCGTGATGCCGACGTTCTGGATGGAGCGGCCGCTCGGTGTGTAATACTTGGCCGTAGTAAGGCGTATGCCACCGCCGCCTTCGAGTGGGAATACCGTCTGCACCGATCCCTTGCCGAACGTTTGCGTTCCCATGATCAAAGCGCGCTTAGAATCCTGGAGCGCGCCGGCTACAATCTCCGAAGCGCTCGCACTGCCCGTGTTCACAAGCACGACCATCGGATAGTCACGGGTCATAAAGGATCCCGATGTCAGGTAGTCCCTCCGGTCGGAGACCTGCCTTCCCTGCAGATACACCACGAGTTTGTCCTTGGGCAGGAACATACTGCTTACATCGACTGAAGCATCGAGGATGCCGCCGGGGTTGTTCCGCATGTCAAGGATGAGCTTCTTCATGCCCTTGGACTCCAACCCTTTCAGAGCCTTATCAACTTCCTGTCCGGTTTCCCCCTGAAACTGGATTATCTTCAAATAGCCAATCTCATTGTCCAGCATCTTTGACTTGACGCTTTGCACCTTGATCACATCACGGGTGATCTTGAACTCTTTGGGCTTGTCCCATCCTTCGCGAATGACCAGGAGCCGTACTTGCGTGCCCTTGGGACCACGCATCTTGTCAACGGCCTGCTCGATCGTCATGTCCTTGGTCCATTCGTCGTCGATCTTGAGTATCTTGTCACCCGCAGCGAGGCCAGCCCGAAAAGCCGGGGTGTCCTCGATTGGGGCGATAACCGTCAGTTGCTGGTTCTTAACCCCGATCTGAATGCCGACGCCCTGGAACTCACCCTTGATGTCCATATTCATCTCTTTAAACGCCCGCTCGGGCATGTACGAAGAATGGGGGTCAAGGTTTGATACCATTCCGCGAATAGCTCCCTCAATCAGATCTTTCGAGTTGGGGTCTTCCACGTAATTGCGCTTGATGAGCTCCAGCGACTGCGTGAATGATTTGAGCTCTTCATAGGTATCGGGCTTGGCCTGGACCATCCCCTGTCCGATCAGCACGCCCGTGAGCAACAACATCAGGGCTGCAATCAGAAACTTCTTCTTGTTGATCTTTATCATGTCATCATCCTCCAAAGTGTTCTGCATAATAACTCTCCTGAAAATTATCGGCAGAATGTATAGAAAAAAATATCATTGCATTGTGCTAAAAAACCTTACGTTCGATTACATCTATGTTTTATTTTAAATTTAGTGGTTATCTTCTCGCCAGCCAAGCTAGCGGGTCCTGCGCCTCTCCGTTCTGGCGTATCTCGAAGTAAAGCCTTGACCCTTTCGGGCTTCCGGTATCGCCCGCCAGTCCAATCACCGTGCCCCTTGACACCCGATCACCTTTTTTCAAATCCAGCCTCGACAGGTTGCCGTACAGGGTGTAAAGACCGTTGCCGTGCTCGAGTATCACGAGTTCTCCATACCCCTTGTACCAGTCCGCATACGCGACCTGCCCATCGCTCACCGCACGTACCGCCTCGCCATCGTGCGCCTCGATCTCGATGCCCCTGCGGAATACCGTGGTTCCGAACTGAGGATGACGCTGTATGCCGAACCTGATAAGCACCTGGCCGTCCACAGGCCAGGGAAGCCGGTTTTTCTCGGGAATCGTGGTGGTCACCGGCCTGCGTGGAAGCACTGCGGCTGACACAGCCTTTTTCTCCCTCTCAGACTTCTTGATCATAGCCCACAAGCTCACCGACGATTCTTCAAGCTCGCGTAGGGCTTGCTCGTACAGGCTTTTCTCTCCCTTCACGCTCCCGAGGATCTCCGCCTTCCTGTGCCTGCGAGTCTCGAGTTCTGCTTTTTGGCCCTCGATCACCCGTTTGCGCCGGAGGATATCATCCTTTTTCTCCGCAATCTCTGCCTGCCGTACTGCCAGCCTGCCGAGCGCGCTGCCGTACTCCCTGATCATCATGCGGTCCTGCTCGGCGATCATGCCGAGGTACTTGATCCGTTTTACGGCTTCGCCCATGCCGTCGGACGTAAGCACCGCCACGGCATATCCGCTCCGACTCATCTTATAGAGCGCCCTGACCCGGTATGCATATACCTTTTTCAGAGTAACGAGCTCACTGCTGATCTCGGCATTACTCTTCTCGATATCCCGGAGCGAAGCCTCGGCCTCGCGCTGCTGCTTCTGCTGGACTGCAAGCTCCGAACTCCCCGCATGAATGTCCCGGTCGATTTTATCGAGTTCCGAAAGGATCGATCGCTCTTTCCGGTCCGCCCTCTTGATTTTCTGCTGTTTCTCACTCATCTCGCGCTTGATGCGCTGAAGCTCTTTCTTTTTTCCAGCCGAGTCGTCGGCACCGTAGGCATGGAACCCATGACCGACGAAAAGGAAAAACAGCAGGACAAGAATGCCGATACGTGGATTGCTCATACTCCTTCCGGGTATCTCGTAATCAAGCCCACGGGGCACCTGGCCTGATCGTAGAGACCTCGTCGCTCTGCTATGCGTTATAGAGTGCTACTCCAGGAACTTGTTCACCGAAACCAGTCCTCCGACCAGTCCGAGAAAGCCGCTGCCGATTATCATATATGCTACCACTGAAGGCGGCAAAAAGTCCAGCCCCTTTGATCTCGACAGGAACAGGACAACCTCCTGGGGCAGAGCATAATACACACCGGCGAGAATGCCGGTTGCGAGTGCCGTGCCGAGCATGGCCAGCATCATGCCCTCGATCAGGAATGGGCCCTGAATGAAGGCCTTCGTGGCCCCGATCCACTGCATAAGCTCGATCTCCTGTCCGCGGGAGTAGAGCGCCAGCCGGACCGAGTTCGAGATGATGAACACGACCGACACACCGAGCAGGACCGCGAGCGCCGTGCCACCGTACGTGATGAGCTTGAACAGTCCGGACAGCACTTCAGCACCCCGCTTTCCGTAAGAGACATCTTCAACGCCGGGATAGCTGGAAAATTTCTTCGACAGGGCCTCAAGCCTGTCCGCATCCGCGTATGGTCGATTGATGCTCACCTCATACGAATCGGGAAGCGGGTTTTCGCCCAGTCCCTGGATCAGCGCCTCCTGCCCCTTCAGTTCTTTCTTGAATACTGCCAAGGCGTCAGCCTTGGACAAATAGACGACCTTCCGCACACCCGGCTCGGCCCTAAGCCGGGAAACGAGGAAGTCCTTCTCGTGTTCGGTCAGACCGTCTTTCAGGTACACCGATATCTCGAGCTGGTCGCCTAATGCGTTCACAACTGGCTGTAGGTTAAAGAACACAAGGAGGAAGAACCCCACGATGAGCATGGCCATGCTGATGGTGCCGACGGCGAGCAGGTTCACAAGACCGTTGGCGCGCAGACCGTGGAATGCTTCTGATATATAATAGAACAGGCCGTACCCTCTCATGAAAATTGCCCTTTTCACATCGCAAAGCGCATGGGGCAGTGAGCATGGCGCATGCTTGCCCTATGCATTATGCTTCTGCGTTTCTCCTGTCCGCCTCGTCAGATGCCTGCCTTCGTCGGCAACCCTACCGTGCTCCATGGTGATGATCCGTCGCTGCATCTTCCGCACTGTTTCCCAGTCGTGCGTGGCCACGAGCACCGTCGTACCTTTCATGTTAATGTCCTTGAACAGGCGGAACACCTCCTGTCCGCTCTGCGGGTCCAGGTTTCCCGTGGGCTCGTCCGCAAGCAAGACCTGAGGCTCGTTCACGAGCGCCCGGGCCACGGCTACCCGCTGCTGCTCGCCGCCGGAGAGCTTAGGGGGTGTGAGGTGCAGCTTGGTCTCCATGGAGACCTTCTTGAGAACCTGGTACGCTCGGCGCTCGATCTCGCCGTATGGCGCGCCCACCACCTTGAGCGCGAGCGCAATGTTTTCGAACACGGTCTTATGTGGCAGGAGCTTGTAGTCCTGGAACACAAAACCCATGTTTCTTCTGAGATAGGGGATGCTCGACGGGTCAAGCCTGAAGACGTTCATGCCCTGGATGACGATCTGCCCTTCGTCGGCATGTTCGGCGCAGAAGAGAATCTTGAGGAGCGTGGTTTTGCCCGCACCGCTTGGACCGGTGACAAAAACAAACTCGCCCTTGTCCACGGAAAAGGTAACGTCGCGCAGTGCAGGGACGCCTTCATAATATTTGGTCACCCGGTAAAGCTGGATCATAGTGTAGAAAGCAGGACAGCCGTCTTACGTCGACGACGCCCCTTTCGCGATTCGGTTGCGCCATTCGCTTTGATCATTACCATAAATGATAAGGGGGCCTCGTTACCGAATGACGTTCCCGCGGCTACCTTTTTTTCTTGATGACCTCTTTCACAGCCATGGCGAGGTCGCTTGCCGAAAGGCCGTAGTGTTTGAGAAGTGCTTCTTGATCGCCGGAGGTCCCGAATCTATCCTTGATTCCGATGCGAGCCATAGGTACAGGCGCCGACTCGGCGAGCGCCTCAGCCACAGCCCCGCCCAGACCTCCGATGATCGAGTGCTCCTCCGCGGTGACGATCGCGCCGCACCGCATAGCCGCGGCAGTGACCGCACCAGTGTCGAGAGGCTTGATTGTGGACATGTCGATCACGCCCACGTCGATACCCTCGGCCTTGAGCAGGTCGCGCGCCCTGAGCGCCTCGGCCACCATAATGCCTGCGGCGATGATTGCCGCGTCCTTGCCCTCGTTGAAGACATGGGCCTTGCCGATCTTGAACTTATAATCCGCGCCGAAGAGCGTCGGGACCTTGTTTCGTCCCACGCGCACATAGCAAGGGCCTTTATATTCGGCCGCCGCCTCGATTGCCTGAAGCGTCTCTGGACCGTCTGCCGGGACGATCACGGTCATATGCGGAATCACCCGCATCACCGCGATGTCCTCGACCGACTGATGAGAACCGCCGTCCTCGCCGACCGTGACCCCGGAATGACTCGCCACGATCTTCACGTTCAGGTTCGGATAGCAGATGGACTGCCGCACCTGCTCCCAGGCCCTCCCCGTGGCGAACACTGCAAAGGTGCTCACAAAGGGCAGCTTACCGCCGATGGCGAGCCCGGCAGCCGTACCCATCATGTCCTGCTCGGCAATGCCGATATTGAAGAACCGGTCAGGGAACACCTTGGCGAACTTGGACGTCTTGGTCGAGCCAGAAAGGTCCGCATCCAGCACCACCACGTCATTCCGTTTTTTCCCGAGGCTGACCAGTGCATCCCCGTACGCATCTCTTGTCGCAACTTTCTCTGTCACGTTGCCTCCCGCGAAATACTAAATTAAAAAAAAGTTGCAATTATTAAATTGGAAATATAATTTTTTGAAATCTCCAATTTCTAATTTTTAATTTACAACAATGTTTACTTACACACTGTTTCCCCGGATAATTCTTTCATCGCGATATCAAGCTCTTCCTTCGATGGCGCGGTCCCGTGGAACTCGACCTTGCCTTCAAACACCTTGGAACCCTTTCCCTTGACCGTGCGGCAGACGATCATGGTCGGCTTGCCCTTTACGTTCTCGGCCTTATCGAGTGCAGCCGTGATCGCAGCCATGTCATGACCGTCAATGTCAAACACTTCCCATCCAAAAGCGCGCCACTTGTCCGTTATTGGCTCCACGCCCATTACCTTTTCCACCGGGCCGTCGATCTGGAGGCCGTTGTTGTCCACGAGGGCGCAGATGTTGTCGAGCTTGTAATGCGCCGCCGTCATCGCCGCCTCCCAGATTTGTCCTTCCTGGAGCTCGCCGTCACCGAGCAGGACGTAGACACGGTTTGAGCTCTTGTCGAGCTTATGCGCAAGCGCTAGCCCGTTGGCCACGGACAGGCCCTGGCCGAGCGACCCCGTCGATATCTCGACCCCGGGCATGCACTTGCTGTCCGGATGTCCCTGGAGCCGTGAGCCCAGCTTCCGGAGCGTGCAGAGCTCAGCATGCTCGATGAAGCCCGCGTGGGCCAATTCCGTATACAGGACCGGTGCCGCGTGTCCCTTGGAGAGGATAAAATTATCCCGCTCCTTCCAGTCCGGCCGTTTGGGATCGTACTTCATTTTGTAGAAATAGAGCGCCGTAACGATGTCAGTGGCGGAGAGACTTCCGCCGGTGTGGCCGGACCCGCACTCGGTCAGCATCTTCAGAATATCGATGCGCACCCTTCTAGCTTTTTCCCTGAGGGTCTTCAACTGCTCTTCTGTGGCCGCCATGCACCAATCCTCCTGGATCATTTATTGATATGGAATCGTTTTGATCAATGCTTGTTATTCAGTTGAAGTGTTACGGAGTTAACTATTGCACTGCTAAACGCTCAGCGCTGCTGTCGACTTACTTCTCCTGTTTCTGTCCCTTCTGCTCCTGCCCGAGGAAGTCGAGGATGATCTCGTCAAGGCTCTTCTCTTTCACCTCTCTATTAGGCGCAGGTGCGGCCGCTGGGTCGGCCGCGGTCGCCGGCTCGGGGAGAGGCTCCTTGATAGAAGCTGCTTTCGGGGCAGGCTCCGGCGTCGGCGGCTGTACAGGGGCCTGGGACTGAAGCTTGCCCTGCATCAGGTCGCGGATCATCTGCTTGTGCTGCTCCTTCATGAGTTCGCGCACAACTTCTTCCAGACAATCGGCCTTAATGATGTCGGCGTAGCTGGTCTTGCGCGAGGCGAGAATCGCCCCTTGCTGATATAGCAGAGACGTTATAGAAGGACTTTTAATTCCGCCATCCTCGGTCTGTACATGGTAGAGCTTGCCCTGGAATGTGAAGTCCGTATTGTAACCCGTGAGCATAAGTATAATATTATACAAGCACAGAAAGCAAGTTGCAAGCCTTTTTGCTTGACAGTGGCAGGGGGTTAGTGTAAGTTTTACTCCGTGCCGGCGTGGTGGAACTGGTAGACGCAGAGGACTCAAAATCCTCCGTTCGCAAGGACATGTCGGTTCGATTCCGACCGCCGGCACCATTTAGAATCAAGGGCTTCAGCATTCTCACCTTCCTGATTCTCCCCCTCTAAATCTCGACTCATAAGTGAATTTACAATGATAAGGTGGAATGAGTGACGGTTCACAGACATAAGTGAATGATCACGTAAATGCTTCATTTGAAAATAGACTGATCGGTGAAAATTTGGATGTTGTGACTGTCACATACAATTGTACGACGAAACCTGATGAATGGGAGTTGCAGAATTTAACTGGTATAAGAGATAATCACAGCCCCACCCCCGCCGCCATCTTCACCGTCGCCATATGATGGGATGACACGAAATAAAACGCGAAAATCATTAGAAGCACAATATCAAAGCTGTATTTACTCAATGGTTGTTTTTTTCATTCTCCTCACCCCTCTAACAAGCAAACGGCCGAGCATTTCGAAAGTTTCATCCTTCGGGAGCTCGGCCATATTTATCCTCTAAGACCAGCCGCTTTCCTCATCCCTCTCACGAAGTGTTTGGCTTTATCTGGAACTAATCGTAGTTGATTATATATATATCTTAGGCAGCTCATGCGTGAGTCACTCAAGCAGAGCCTCTTTGTTTTTGCTGCTGTACCATGAAGTCAATCAGAAGATCACCGTAACATGCACAATATTCAAAGGTGGCGCACTAGAAACCTGACGCATTGTATTTTTTGCAAATGCAGGCACTCCTTGCTTTCACCAACGAGGCTACGGCAACTTCTTGACCATCTCGGCGAACTCTTTCTTCGTGAATGCCATTAGCGTCGTTGTTCTTACGTTCCCTGCGGAGCCTAACTTCAGCAGGAAAGAAGCACCGGCTTCGTTAGTGAGTCCCTCAGCGATGGCTATGTAGTCATACTCACCCAGCGTGAAGTAGAAGCCTGTCATCTTTCCCCCCATTCCTTCGATGGCTTTGGCGGCTGCATCGATTCGCTGTGGTGCGTCCTTGACGTTCTTAATCCCCTGATCCGTCAACTTCATCAAAATGATTTGCGTTGCCATTACCCTCACCTCCCTTCTAATTTGTCAAGTGCTAGTGCATCACCTTATATTCGCACAACGGGATCACCAAATTGCTTCTTCTTTTCTCAAGAACATGATTTAAAGTATCACGACGTTCGTGATATTCAGACGATTCCATCGCCCGTCAGGAATGATCTGCCAATAGGTCATGATCGGGAATCAGGGCACGATGAATATCAGGACACCGCGCAAAGCGGAAGGCTCAATAAAATAATTGACCCATAAACGCATGAACCTTTTCTCATTATGTAAATTTTTACTTACCTGTTCCTGACACTGTGATAAATAGAAAGGCCGAGCTCACCAAAGGCATCATACTTCGGCAGCTCAGCCGTCTTGGTCTTATAAGACCCGCCGCTTTCCGTCCCTTCCTCATGGAGGGTTTGGCTTTATCGGAGAATGATTAAAGTTAATCACGGAAAAAATGCATCGTCAATTTCTAGGATTCGCAACTTTTCACTTTATTGCATTTACGGGTAAGAGTGGTAAGAGGCTGTTTTAATATAACTTATGATAAAATAGAGCTTTTTTCAAGTGCTGGGATTTTGTATTACAGAAGGAATAGCAAGCTGATGGCTTAGTGTAGTACTCATTACCGAATATAAAATATACATTGAGATTATTTTTCCAGATTATCACTAATGCCTTGACGTAAATTATATGTAGTGATAACATTGAACAATATTCATGCAGTCATTACTTCTATTCATTGTTTCTAATACGTTTTCGAACCTATCAAGCACCGGGTGAGAATGGATGTTCCCTTTTCTTCAGGAGGCATTAGTTTCCATCGCGAACGTGATAGTGGTTTCTGCAAACACTCAAATATTATGGAAAAAAGCCTGGAACCTTGACCTCAGGATGTTCACCGGCAGAACGTATCCTGTTTGCTGAGGCGAAGCTCCTCCTGAGTCTATTTGACGATGCTAACCCATATGGGTCCTCGTTAGCGGTCGCCTTTGCCTGGATGCCGCCATCGATCCAGATTGGGGAGAAGGTTAAGGTTTGAACGTGACACCGTACTGTCTGGCTCGATACACATTCGGAAGCCAATACAAAGAGATATCCGGTTGTGAAAGCCTAAAGAATGGGAGGGAATTATGGACAAGATCCTGAGAATCGACGTAGGGGCAGAAGGCGGCCCCAAGGCGACAACAGTACCGGTTGGTGAATATGCAGGTCTGGGAGGCAGGGCATTAACGTCGGCGGTCGTTTCGAAGGAGGTTCCGCCATTATGCCATCCTTTGGGGGGAGAGAATAAGCTGGTCATTGCCCCTGGACTCCTGAGCGGATCCGCCGGTGCCCAATCGGGTCGGATTTCCGTGGGCTGCAAGAGCCCGCTTACCGGAGGCATCAAGGAGTCGAACTCCGGTGGCCAGCCTTCGCAGGTCCTGGCAAAGCTCGGCTACAACGCCATCGTGCTCGAAGGGAAGCCGGCGAGCGACGACCTCTACAAGGTGTTCATCAATAAGGACGGGGTCAAGATCACCAAGGACAATAGCCTCAAGATGCTCCCCAATTACGACCTGATCGCGAAGATGAAGAAGGAATACGGCGATGCAATATCCTGCATCTCGATCGGACCTGCCGGCGAGATGAAGATGGGCGCCGCGACCGTCGCTTTCACAGACATGGAGCTCCGGCCGACCCGTCACGCCGGCCGCGGCGGTGTGGGCGCGGTCATGGGTGCCAAGAACATCAAGGTCATTGTCCTGGACGCGACCGGCATGCCGGTGCGGGCCCCGAAGGACCCACAGAAGTTCCAGGATGCGAACAAGCGGTTCGTCGACGGCCTGAAGAAGCACCCGGTCACCGGCCAAGGCCTACCAGCCTATGGCACGAACGTACTGACGAACATCCTGAACGAGGTGGGTGGATATCCCACGTATAACTTCAAGCAGGGCCGCTTCGACGGCGCATCTAAGATCAGTGGCGAAACCGAGGCGGAGACCGAGAAGAAGCGCGGGGGGCTGCCGACCCATGGCTGCCACCGCGGCTGCGTCATCCAGTGCTCCGGTACTTATAATGACAAAGACGGACACTATCTCACCAAGCAGCCCGAGTACGAAACCGTTTGGGCCCACGGCGGAAACTGCGGCATTAGCGACCTCGATAAGATAGCCATGCTCGATTTCCTGGATGATAATTACGGCATTGACACGATCGAGATGGGCGCAACGATCGCCGTCGCCATGGAGGCGGGACTCGCCAAGTTCGGCGACGCCGATGCGGCGATCCGCATGGTTAATGAGGTCGGCAAAGGTACGGACCTCGGCCGGATCCTCGGTAACGGTGCGGCCATGACCGGCAGGGCGTTTGGCGTGGAACGGGTTCCCGTGGTGAAGGGCCAAGCCATGCCGGCCTATGATCCCCGTGCGGTTCAGGGTATCGGTGTCACCTATGCGACGAGCCCAATGGGGGCCGACCACACCGCCGGGTACGCTGTTGCGCAGAACGTGCTGAAGGTGGGTGGCGACGTGAACGCGCTCAAGCCCGAGGGGCAGGTGGAACTTTCACGGAACCTCCAGATCGCGACAGCTGCGATCGATTCCACCGGCATGTGCCTCTTCATCGCTTTCGCGGTCCTCGACCAGCCAGATACCTTTCAGGCCCTGCTCGACATGCTGAACGCCTTCTATGGTTTGAACCTTACGGGCGATGGCGTGACCGACCTCGGGAAACAGATCCTCAAGATGGAGCGGAACTTCAATAAGCAGGCGGGCTTCACACCCCAGCATGACCGGCTGCCAAGCTACTTCAAGACCGAAAAGTTCGCGCCGCACAACGTCACCTTCGGCGTCAAGGACGAGGACCTGGACAAGGTCTTTAACTGGTAATCAAAACTATTTGATCCGATAAAAGGAGAGACGCTGGTCCCTCCTTTTTTTATTGCTCGCTAGGGCAGTGTCTTGACGCATTGTATCATCTATCCGTGAGAGGATGCCTCGGGAGTATGCCCGGGGCGATAGTGACATGCTTGCTGACCCTTCTGCCAAAGCCTATCCCCGTCTCGCGTTCATCGTGGACGGACCGCTTGTTGCTTTGTTTTTCCTCTTGCTCCAGCAAGGGGTGAAGATCAGGCGCCACGTCGGATGTAGTGTCGATGTCTTCCTGAGGCAGGAGATCGGGGCCTCCACGGAGACGATAGAAAAGATCCAGTCTATCATGCTTGATGGAAAGCCGGTCGATGACATTGGGTCTTCCTTGGTGCACGACGGTTCGACCCTCGCGCTCTCGGCCGCCATGCCCGGACTGGTCGGCGCCACGCTCAGACGCGGAGGGGCCTATTCCTCTTTCCGCAGCGCCATAACGTACCACGAAACAGAAAAAGGATGCGCGCCCGGAGAGGGGTGGGTAAACGTGAAAATATTCAATCTCCTGATGGCTGAGCTGGGACCCGATCTTCTGAGAACAGGCGTCCTCCTCCCGTCCTCCGATCTTTTCGGCTTCCTGATGGAGCGAATAGAGGAATTCCGGCACGGATGCAGCGCCACGCTCAATGGCAAGCCCATCGATATCGGAAAACTGGAGGGGAGCACGGTGCTAGCGGGAAACGACCAAGTATTTCTTACGGTAGCCGTCGGCCCCGTCAATGCCTGACCGCCGAGGCCATCCGCCTGCGATGGGGGGGAAGAGGGCGAGTTCGTCACCGTCCTGAAGGACATGTTCCGAGGGACGATGCTCGCCGTTGACGATTTTGAGGAGCCTGATCGTGCCGGGAATGTTCAGTGAATGTATGACATCGTTGACGGTCGTGCCCTCGGGAAATTCGATCACCTGCTCATCAGGGCCGAATTGTCGCAGCAACGCGAAGAACTTGATTTTTACCTTCATAAAGTCATTATACCAGACCCGCAAGTTTGTCCATCAGATTCTTCAGTGTCACAATGCCTTTTTCAGGATCGGGGACATCACCCGGCCTTCTAGCAACGACCGGCTTATGACCTGTATCATACTCCTATACTGCCGAAATGTTAAAATAACTACATGGCGTCGAACAAAAGACCCTCCAAGCTTTTCGTCGAAGTGACGACATGCTGCAATCTCCAGTGCGGCATGTGCGTGAAGCAGAACGGCATGGGCGGGATCCCTGAGGGCAGCATGTCCCCGGAGACCTTCGAACGGCTCGCCCCGGCGTTTCAGCATCTTGATTCTCTCGTGCTGAACGGTATCGGTGAGCCCCTGCTCCACCCGCACTTGGAAATGTTTATCTCTCGTGCGCGATCCCTCCTACCCGAAAACGCCTGGGTAGGATTCCAATCTAACGGCATGGCGCTGACCGACGATCGGGCTGCATCGCTCGTCGCCGCGGGGCTCGACCGTATCTGCATCTCCCTCGACACCGTGTCCGATGACAGCTTCCGCTCTATCCGGAGCGGCGGCGAGATGGGGGGGATAGTGGCGGCCTTCGCGAGTCTGAAAAGGGCTCGGGCGCGGAACAGGGGGCGCGACCTCAGCATCGGGATCGAGTTCGTGCTAATGCGAAACAACCTTGCCGATCTCCCCGAAGCGATCCGCTGGGCAGGCAGGTCAGGCGCCCGTTTCGCCATCGTCACCCAGCTCCTTCCCTACAATAAGGACTTCGTCGCGCAGGCAGCATACGATACCAATACCACCGCTGCTATCACGGTTTACGAGCGTTGGAAAACAAAAGCACAACAAGAAGGTCTGGACATCCGCCAATATCTCGATACCATCACGAAGGTGGGAAGGACCCCGGAGGAAGATCGAATTGTTGGTCTCGTCGAGAAGATGCGGATCGATGCAGAAGCACAGGGCATCACCCTGCACATGGAACGGCTGCTCAGGCGGGATGAGGAGTGGCTGGCGTCAGCTGAACGGGTGCTAGATGAGGCCAGGCACGTTGCCCGGGAAGCGGGGGTGGAACTGACACTGCCGGGCATGGCGCCACGGAACACGAGGAAGTGCGAGTTCGTCGAAGGAGACAGCGCCTTCGTCTCGTGGGATGGCGATGTGCATCCCTGTTACTTCCTCTGGCACCGCTATGCCTGCTATGTCGGCGGTATTGAAAAGCGGGTCAAGCCATGGGTTTTCGGAAACCTGCGCGATCGGGACATCCTTGAAATCTGGAACGATTCGGGGTCCTGCTCTTTCCGGGAGCGCGTGCTCGGGTATAAATTCCCCTTCTGCTTTGACTGCGGTTTCGCACTCTGCGATTATGTAGGGGATGCGGATTTCGAGCAGGATTGTTATATCGAACGTGTACCTTGCGGGTCCTGCCTCTGGTGCACGGGGCTGTTTAAATGCCTTCAGTGAACAGCCAGCGATAACCCTATGTCACTCATTCGGCCCTCTTACGATCGCTGCATGGTATAATAGAAAAAGGTTCATACGCCAGAAAGGAAGGGAGCAGCATGGCGGACACACCAAAGGAACCAGGAGCAGCCGGGAGGAAGAGCCTTTGCCTCGATATCTCATTTCAGCCGGTACCTTCGCACCTAAGGGCCAGCGACGGGAGGGAGATTCCCTTCACCAAGGCGATTCTGACGATTCGCAATGTTTGCACTGCAGAGGCGGTCAACGTTGTGCCCCACGTCACTCTTGGTCAGGAGGGTGGAACCATCCAGGATGTCACCAGATCGTTATCGCATTCGGCTCCTTCATCAATCCCTCCCGGGGAGACTGTCAGTTGGGACGTGTACGACCTCTTGCTACCGGCTCACTCCGGAACCGCAAGTAAGATCCATATGTTCGGGTATCGGGCAGCCCTGAACTGGAGGTTTGATCTTGCAGCGTGGGCTCAATACCGACCTTCGGTATCTTCTGGACCTTTAAAGACGTCCATCTTACGATGGTCATTTCGATGGAGCGTCGCAGATCCTTCAACCGGGGCAGTAGGGCTGACCATCGAAGAGGTCAAGGACTGACCGCGTGACCGCGTCCCTATCCCCGGCGATCTCTCCCATTCCTCCCTTGCCATTTCCTTAATAGTGCGCTTGATCATTGGAAGGCAACGATCCGCATCATCTGCCGGGGCAGGGCATAGGACGCTATTTGCCAATCTTCGAGGCTTAATTTTCAGGAAGTCTTGACATCCTCCCCGGCCTGAAGGCCGGGGATTCACGACGCCACGTCCGCTTCTGCCTCGCCTTTGTATGCGAGCCTTCCTGCACGCCATGCATCGCAATCTTGCAACACGGCGCGGCAATCCAGTCTTTAAGTGATACCAATTAAATCATTTCAATCTCTGCCCTAAAATATCCAAGCGCTTCCTGATCGAAAATGCAGAACTCCACTAATTCGAGTGAGGACCCCGCATTGTTTTTCAAGAACGCAACAGTCTCACCGATAAGGATCTTTGCGCACCGGTCCTTTGGAAAGCCGAAGATACCTGCACTGATGGCAGGTACGGAGATGCTCGCAAGCTTCTCCTCCGTAGCGAGCTTGAGCACGCTGATGATGGCATTCCTTAATTTGTTGTGCTCGTCACCCTCGCCCATCCTCGGACCCACGGCGTGGATGACATATCGCGCCTTCAGTTTTCCGCCGGTCGTGATCGCGGCGGTGCCTGCAGGAACGTAACCGATCTTATTACTTTCTTCCTGGATAACCTGTCCACCTTTTCTTACGATGACTCCGGCCACGCCTCCGCCATGCTTCAGATGGCTGTTCGCAGCGTTCACGATTGCATCGACATCCCGTTCAGTGAGGTCAGCGGATACGAGCCTGATGGTCGTTTTGCCGATCTGTTTTTCGAGAGCACCCATAAAGGTCCCTCCAGTCGTCGATGACAGCATAGGATCGGTCTCGCACATTTACTGGCCATCGGTGCGATCCCCACCCCGAATAACGCTAAATTATATTAAATTGCAGAGAAGGTCAATAATGCTTTTTTTGCCGCCCGTTACTGAGGCTCTATTCGATTGAGAAGAGGCCATTGATGTGATATAATTCTGGCACTATGAATATCGTAAATCTCAAAGAGGTCAACCCCGCAGTTGCAGAGAAGGTACATCCTTTCATCGAAGACATTCTGCACGGACATTCTTCGAACATCCATTCCTTCCACATTGTGGGAAGCGCCGTGATCCCGGATTACAATGAAAAGCTGTCCGACATCAATTCCGTGGTCGTGTTGCATAACATGGATCTGAAGTTCATTACATTTCTGGCGCCGTTCGGAAAAAAGTACGGCAAGAAAAGGATCGCCGCCCCGATTGTAATGACACAGGAGTATATACGGAATTCTCAAGATGCGTTCCCCATCGAATTTCTCGATTTCAAGCTTATTCACAAAACGGTTTACGGAGAAGACATCCTCAAGGACCTTGAGATTGCTCGGCCGCACCTTCGGCTCCAATGCGAGCGTGAGATCAAGACAAAGCTCATGGGACTGAGGCAGGGATATATATCATCTCTGGGCAAGAAGGAGCCTCTCTCAACGGTGCTCATCCGCTCTCTTGCCGGCTCTTTGGCCCTCTTTCGGGCGATCATCTTGCTGATGGGCAAAGAGCCTCCCGTCGCCAGATCGGAGGCAATAAAAACGTATGAGACTGCAACCGGCATAGACGCGGACATCTTTGAAAAGCTCCTTTTACTGAAATTGGGAGCGATGAAACCATCGGAAGGCGAACTCCGCGCCTTGTTCGAACGCTACTACAACGCGCTCGATGCCACGGGAAAGATCATCGATGAACGCCGTGTTTAAAAAACTCTTCCTCTCCGTTATTCTTGCTACAGCTTTTTTGACGCCTCATGCATCGGCCTCGACACCGGTGCCTCCGGCAATGCCGCGAGATTATGTAGTCGATCTCGCCGGCGTCATCGGAGACGATGTGAGAAGTAAGCTGAATGCGTACCTGGCGGAACTTGAGCAGAAAACCACAGCGCAGGTGCTCGTCCTTACGGTACAGAGCCTCGACGGCGAAGATATCGAGAGTTTCTCGCTGAGGACAGCGGAAGAATGGAAACTCGGCAGGAAGGGCAAGGACAATGGCGTCCTTATCACGGTCGCGGTGAAGGATAGGAAATACCGCATCGAGGTCGGGTATGGACTTGAGAGCGTTCTGCCTGACAGCGCGGTTGGATCGATCGGACGGGAGTATCTGGTCCCCTCTTTCAGGAAAGGCGACTACAGTACGGGGATATTTGCCGCCGCTCTTGTAGTAATCCGGGCGATCGCGTCTCATGAAGGTATACAGATAACAGGATTTCCCGGCATTCAGAGGAGCAACGAAGATTACGCCCGCAAACCTATAGGTATTCTAGGTTCAATAATACCGATAATTCTTTTTGTCATCGCCGTCATTCTCTTCATAACGAACCCCCATCAATGTCTCCTTGTTCTGCTCGCCATTTCATTCGGAGGACGGGGGAGAGGATGGTCCGGGGGTGGATTTGGTGGGTTCGGAGGAGGCGGTTCTGGCGGCTTTGGCGGCGGGGGCGGAGGCGGATTCGGAGGTGGGGGAGCATCGGGGGGCTGGTAGAAAAACTGACAATCTTTGGCAGGATTTCAGGGTGGGCACGATGAAGAACGATTATAAAGTCAATCCTGTTGATCCTGATATCCTATCACAATAACTATTGGAGGTCATCATGAGCAACGGATTAAAAACCATTCTCATTATCCTTGCGGTCATTGCAGCATGCGCACTCCTGACCATATTCTGGGGCGTGGGCCAGTATAACAAAGTAGTATCCATGGACGAGCAGGTAAAGTCACAGTGGGCCCAAGTCGAGAACCAGCTGAAGCGACGCTACGACCTGATACCGAATCTCGTTGAGACCGTCAAGGGCTACGCTAAGCACGAGAAGGAAATCTTCGAAAACATCGCGAACGCGCGCACAAAATATTTCCAGGCGCAAACGGTGAAAGACAAGATACAGGCATCACAGCAGCTCGAAGGGGTACTCTCTCGCCTCCTCATGCTGCAGGAAAATTTTCCACAGCTTAAGGCAAATGAATCGTTCCTGAAACTGCAGGACAGCCTCGAAGGCACTGAGAACAGGATTGCGGTGGAACGGAAGCGCTATAATGATGACGTGCGTGCACTCAATACGTATCGGAGAACCGTTTTCGGAAGGTTCTTTGCATCTCTGGCAGGCGTGGGAGAGGTTACCTATTATGAGATTCCGCAGGCCGAGAAAGAGGCACCGAAAGTGAAGTTTTAGCAGTCGGGGTAATTCACGCCAGAGTATAAAGGGAATATCCCCTTTTCACCCTTTAACAATGGGGGAAAGGGGGATAATAAAGGTTGATCAGGGAACCTTTTGCATTTCTTCCTTCTTTGCCCAGTAGGGGTTTGAAATGTCCTCAAAAGCGCTCATCGCTGCGATCGAGCCCTGTCCCACGGCAACAACGATCTGCTTGAGCCCGCCCGTGATGTCTCCTCCTGCGTATACGCGCGGTATCGATGTCCGCATGGTGGTAAGGTCCACCTTGACATAGCCTTCGTTATCGAGCTCGAGACCGAGCGCTTTGGCGATCTCGTTGTTCGGCACGTACCCGATCGCGACGAACACGCCATCGGCCTGCATCTCGGTAACGGCGTGGGTCTTGTTGTTCTCGATCTTAACAGATTTCACCGTCTTGTCGCCGACAATCTCCTTCACCTCGCTGTTCCACAGCACAGGTACCCCCGACTCTTTCAGGCTTTCCTGCAGCTTTGCCTCACAGCGGAGCGCGTCCCTCCAGTGGACTAAGGTGACCTGTGCGCCGAGGTTGTGAAGATAGAGTGAGTCTGTCACAGCCGTATTACCGCCACCGACCACGATCACTTTTCTTCCGTCTTTGAAAAAATAACCGTCACAGGTGGCGCAGTAGCTCACACCCCTGCCGTAAAGCCTCCGTTCGCCTGCGGCTCCCAAGGCCTTGTTACCAACGCCGGTCGCCATGATGATCCCCTTGGTAATGTAAATCGCACGGTTGGTCTTGATGCGAAACTTACCGTCCTGCTTGTCCTGTGCGATCTCCTTCACCTGCTCGCCGACGTGGATGTCCGCGTATTGGACCGCCTGCTGCGAGATGAGGTCCACAAGACTCTTTCCCCCGATGCGCATGTAGCCCGGATAATTTTCGACCACTGGCGTTATGGCAATCTGTCCGCCGATGACCTCGCGTTCTATTACGACAGCAGAGAGCCCGGCGCGTACGGCGTAGATGGCGGCCGTAAGACCGGCAGGGCCTGCGCCCACGATGGCGAGATCCTTCTCGATGGGCTCCGCCGATATCTGCTCGGAGATGTACTCTGGCTCCTTGAGCGAGATGAGTGAC
The DNA here is from genome assembly GCA_035516175.1 of Nitrospirota bacterium. Classification (GTDB taxonomy): domain Bacteria; phylum Nitrospirota; class UBA9217; order UBA9217; family UBA9217; genus DASPSR01. The sequence continues at coordinate 35,378 of DATJAO010000069.1, read as the reverse complement.
TCAGCGAAAAACTCCTCAGGCTGGAGTCCCATACCCGTGAAGATGCCATTAATGAACGTCTGCGGCACGGAAAGAGATCCGAGGTTTTCAGCCAGGTCCTGGTTCTCATAAATCTCGATCACCTCCGCAGATATGAGGTCCGGCTTTACGATCGCGGCGGAGAAGGCGGAGAGCGCCTGCTGCGGGCAGTAAGGACACGTGGGGCTGACAAAGACCTGGATATCCCGTTTTTCTTTGAGCCCGCCGATCTTTTCCATGGTCGGAGCGGTCAGGATGCTCTTGCCCGTGGAAGCCATGAGGATGGCAACGAGGAGCGACCGGCCTTCTTCGCCGAGCGGTGCGCCGGTGTAGCGGAGGCGGTATTTATCAGGCGCGATGAGCACTGTCGGAGAACGGTGAACGTTGCGTTTCACGGACTGCTCATCGCCGACTTTGTGGAAAGAGGCCCGGAGCTTGTCGCTCAGTCCTGCCAGGGCCTTGATAAGCGTGACTGCAGCATCGTTGAATTTGTCGTTTACGCCGTCCCGCGTGTAGACTTCAACCACAACGTCTTCCTTCAGTTCATTCAAGAACGTTTCCTTGATGACCGCTTTGACTTCATCCGGAAGGGGTTCTTCTGCCATGGTGTCACCTCGCGAAGTACTGTTGAAGCCGCCAATGAATGCGATTAAATCCACGTTCAGAATTCAAGCGCCGGATCCGATGAAAACGTTCCTTTCTGCATTCTTGGATGGCTACTTGATCATCCTCGAAACCGCCTTGAACTCCTCCGTGCCCGCGACCTTGAGGAGCTGGAACAGAACTGTCTCGGTGCACGTTAATACAGCTCCGGCGTCTCGCATGAATGCCGTACCTGTTATCCAGTTCTCCTTGGTACGAGAACATATCGCGTCCTGCACCAGGTGAACATTGATCCCGCCCTTTAAAAGTCCGATACAGGTCTGGAGCACGCAGATGTGCGTTTCCATGCCTGTCAGGACGACGTTGCTTTTATTATGCTCATTCAATTCCTCAAGAAAGGTAGGTTGACCGCAACAATCAAAAGTCATCTTCTCGACAGGACGATAGAACGGAAGGGCCTCGCGGATCTCTCGCACGGTCGTACCAAGCCCCTTGGGATACTGCTCGGTCACCATGACCGGCATGCCTATCATCTTTGCGAGCTCGACCAGGTGCAGGTTGTTCTTTACCACCTTATCCTTCTCTTTCATCACCGCTGCAAGCTTTTCCTGGATATCGACGATTAGGAGAACCGTGCCTTCCCTCTCAAGGAAAAATTTATCCAAAGTCATAACGCCATTCTTCTCCTTCTGAATAAAATGAATTATGTCTTGCTCACTTTATTCAGCGCTCCGAAATCTGCATTTCGCAATTTTCACCCCCGGCAACCTGCCGGTCCGCTATACGCCTCATGAACCGCCGTAGCCGATAGCGACCTTTCCATCTTCTAGGATGACCGGCACGTTCCGTGCACCCTTGGAGAACTTCAGCATCTCCTCGAGCTTGGCCCTGTCCTCCTTCACATCGAAAAATTCAGCCTTGTCTCCGAAGGCTTCACGAGCCTTGACCGTATACGGTCAACCCTTTTTCCCGTAAATGATGACCTTGCTTGCCATGGCAGACCTCCTCTCACGAAAGGGAACTTCGATAATTATATATTATCATTTTAGGAGTGCAAAAGTAAATTTTTTACGATAGAATCAGCTTCATCATGGGCAATGAAACAAATTCGCTTGCCGCATTGTCTTATAATAAAGGAAGCACTGGCATTCCACCGGCGGATGACGATGCAGGTCTCGTCGCGCGGTCTCGGCAAGGTGATCTGGACGCCTTTGAGCAGCTCGTGATAAAGCACCAGAAAAGGATGCTGAATACCGCCTATCGGCTGATAGGAGATTATGACGAGGCGTGCGAAGTGGTCCAGGACGCTTTTGTATCGGCCCACAGGAATATCAAGACATTCCGTGGCGATTCGAAGTTCACAACCTGGCTCACGGCCATCACCGTGAACCTTTCGAAGAACCGGTTGAAGCACCTGAAATCTCGACAGGGTCATGAAGCCTATTCCTTGGATGACCCGGTAGAGACCAAAGACGGCGCGATTACTATCGACCCCCCGTCAACAGCCCCTTCTGTGCTGGACCGGCTCGAGAAGTGTGATGTCCAGAACAGAGTGCAGGACTGCATCAAGGTGCTTGACCCGGATTTCCGTGAGGTGTTGGTCCTCCGCGACCTGCAGGATTTATCGTATGAAGAGATTGGAGACCTGCTCAAGATTCCCGGCGGTACGGTGAAGTCACGGTTGTTCAGGGCACGCGAAATGGTCAAGGATTGTTTGAAGCGTGTAATGGGGGAACTCTGATGAGGCATAAGGCAATACGGCATAGACTATCGGAATATATTGACGGGTCGGTTACTGCCGAAGAAAAAGCGGAAATCGAGGAGCACCTGAAGACGTGTACCGTCTGCAGCGACGCACTCAGGGAACTGAAGAAGACCGTCGAGCATATCAAGACCATCGAAGAGGTAGAGCCGCCAGCGTGGATGGCGCAGAAAACCATGGCAAGGGTACGCACCGAGGCGGAACAGAAGCAAGGGCTCTTTCGTCGTTTATACTTGCCGCTCCATGTTAAGCTGCCAATCCAGGCAGTTGCAGTACTGTTCCTTGCTATCGCCGCTTTCTACATCTATCGGAATGTTCAGCCTACAGCCAGGTTTGAAGAAATGCCGACGCAACAATTTTCGCCGGAAGAGAAAGCTGCCGTTCCCGCACCCAGGAGCCTTGAACCGTCCCCCGCAGCCAATGCGAAGGGAGAACCTAGCAAAGCAAAAGATTCTTCGCTTCGCACAAAACAGGTTCCGCAAACTCCGGAGTATAGAGCACTGGACATGAGGCAAGAATACGAGAGTCCACCGGCTCCTGCTCTCGAAGGGAAAGCGGCGGCACGTGCTCAGGCTCCAAAAGAATTAGCAGGACAGCCCGCGCCAGCGGGAGAATCAAAGCTCTTGGAAAGACGCGCAGCTGCACCGCAGACCCCCGCCCCAGCGATGATGCAGGAGCAGGTTGAATCGGCGGCAGGCACTTCCCAACAGGAAGAATCAAAACATGAATCCGTTGCCCCGGGACAGGATAAAAAGGGCCTCCTTGATAGGAGAGAAGATCGCGGTACCATTGAGAAGGTCATAATTGATAGGCATCCGAATGGCAGCCCTAAATTGATTGTAAGCTATAAAATCATCAATTCACACAAAGTTCAAATAGCTGAGGAGAGATTTGATAAAGATGGTGAAAGACACGGTATTCAGAAAGAATATTATGCCTCCGGCCAAGTAAAAACGGAAGCTCAGTACGGATATGGAAAGCTTGATTGGTATATAGAATATTATCCAGATGGGGTAAAAAGAATCGGGAAATCGAATTATGACTGGTTTTGGCTAAAAAATTAGTTCTTTCCAAGAATAGCATTTTTACTTTTCAGGAACTTTCCCCTCTCCTCCTTTGTCTAATGAGTCAAGAGCGGTTCAATTCAGTGATAAGGGAGGTCTTTCATGAGAGTCAAATTTATTTTAACGGTTCTGGCAGTCCAGTTCCTTGTAGTTGCCGGCTATAGTCCTGTTTCATCTGCTGAGAAAAAGGAAACAAAAAATGGCACAGCGGCAAGCACTTTGGATGATCAGACCGGAGTGGCGCTGACAATCTACAACGTCAACCTCGGCCTGGTAAAGGACCAGCGGCAGATCAAGCTCTTCAAGGGCATCGGCGACCTGCGATTCATGGACGTTGCGGCTCAAATCATGCCCGCAAGCGTCCACATCAAATCTCTCATAAATCCCGAAACACTGCAGGTACTCGAGCAGAACTATGAGTACGACCTGCTGAACCCGCAGAAACTCCTGGACAAGTATGTGGGCAAGGAGGTGAAGCTCTATACCAAGAGCCCCTATACCGAACGGGAGGAGGCCGTCACGGCCACGCTTCTGTCGAACAACGGCCAACCGATATTCAAGATTGGTGATGAGATAACCTTTGGCCATCCCGGTAGGATCATATTCCCCGGCGTGCCGGAAAATCTCAGCGCTAAACCGACTCTCGTCTGGATGCTCGAGAACAGCCTGCCCTCAACGCAGAAGATCGAGGCATCGTATCTGACAAGCGGGATCAATTGGCGCTCGGATTACGTGGTGACGCTGAATGACAGGGATGACAGGGCAGATATATCGGGATGGGTGACGATCGACAACCATAGCGGTGCGACTTACAGGAACGCGACGCTCAAGCTCGTCGCGGGAGATGTAAACAGGGTGAAGAACGAATATGAATATAAGGACAATATGATGAGCGTTGCCGAAGCAGCGGCAAAGGCCCCGGTACCTCAGTTCAGAGAAAACTCATTCTTCGAATACCACATCTATGCCCTCGAACGGCCTGCCACGGTCAAGGACAACCAGACCAAACAGATCAGTCTCGTGACTGTCACCGACATCCCGGTCAAGAAAGAACTCTTGTACTGCGGCTGTAACTACTATTATCACGCCCGCTACGGCGATGCCATGCCAAACCAGAAGGTCGGCGTGTTTGTAGAGATCCAGAACAAGAAAGAACACAACCTCGGGATTCCGCTGCCCAAGGGCACAGTACGCGTCTACAAAACTGATAAGGAAGGAAGCCTTCAGTTCATAGGAGAAGACTCGATTGAGCATACTCCTAAGGATGAGAAAGTGAGGATCAAACTCGGCGATGCCTTTGATGTGGTGGGCAGCAGGAAGCAGACGGACTGGAAAAAGATCGCCTATGATACCTATGAAGCGGCATTCGAAATATCGCTCAGGAACCACAAGAAGGAGGATGTGGTGGTGAAGGTTGTGGAACCCATCCCTGGCGACTGGATCATGCTCAGCTCTTCCCATGAGCACAAAAAGTCCGAGGCCTTCACTGCCGAGTTCAATATCCTAGTGCCTAAGGACAAGGAAGTGAAGCTCGCCTACCGTGTGAGGATGCGGTATTAAGCTGGACATTTAAAACGGTGTTCGCCATTCCCACGCACAGGAAATGGTTTAACCTATCACAACCACTTCTTGCTCTTGAAGTAGAGCCCGAAACGGTCGCCGAGCTTTTCGAGCACCGGGACATCGTGCACGCCGTCAACGTAGATCCAGGTGACCGTAGGCTTGTTCTTGTACGGGATGCATGCTTCCGCTGCAGACAGTTCCGTCTCAAGAAAGATCGTTTTCTTAATCAATGACAAGGATGATGACGTTCTCGCCTTTCTCCCCCCCATATATGTCAAGGTCTCTGAAGGGAGGCCAGCTTTCTTGGAGCTTTTGTAGCGAACTGGGGCATGAGCGGTTATTAATAAAATCCCTTGAAAGCCGTCTGGATCTTCGTCAGGTCGAAGGCCTGGTGCACGAGCGGTTTGCCAGCGATCATCGGGAGCCGCTCTTCGAATGTCGGCCGGTGATTCCGGTAAATGACGCCGATGGGAATCCGCTTGCCCCATTCGAGAGCCTTGCTAAACGCCGCTTTCCGGTCTTCGGGGTCATAGTCAGACTCGAGGTGATAAACCCGTTGACGATACCAATCGTAGGTGTTTACTTTATTATAGGTCACGCATGGCTGCAGGATATCGATGAGGGAAAAACCTTTGTGATTGATCGCCTCTTTCATGAGGGACTTGAGATGATCCGGGTCGCCGGCGAACCCCCGCGCCGCGAAGCTGCAATCAAGCGCAACCGCAAGCGCCATGGGATTGAACTGCTCGGTGATGACACCGAAGGGCATGTTCTTAGTCACCATACCTTCGCCAGTCGTAGGAGAAGGCTGACCCTTGGTCAGGCCATAGATCTGGTTGTCATGCACGAAAAGCTTCACATTGATGTTTCTCCGCATGGCGGCCATCAGATGGTTGCCTCCCTCGCCGTAACAGTCGCCGTCGCCGGTCACGATGATCACCGGCATCTCGTGGTTCGCGAGCCTGATGCCGGTGGCCACCGGCAGCGTTCTGCCGTGAAGTCCATTAAAGGTATTGCATTTAGTATAATGCGGGAGCTTCGCTGCCTGGCCGATGCCCGAGACCACGGTGAACTGGTGTGGCTCGATACCGAGTTCGACCATGACTTCTTTAAAGGACTTGAGGATAGGGAAGTTACCGCACCCCGGACACCACGCCGGGACCTGCCCTTTATAGTTTTCCAAGGTGACCATTGATCTCTCCTACCAGCGTCTCGACCGTGAACGGCCTGCCGTCGAATTTATGGATGTGCGTTGTGAATGCATATCCCGTCTCAGCCCTCATGAGCCGGCTGAACTGACCCGTCGCATTGTTCTCGATACAGATGGTCTGTTTTGCGTTCTGCAAGAAGCGAACGTAGTCAAACCGTTCCGTATGCGGAAAAGGGAAAAGTTCGCTGTAATGAAGCATGGCAATGCTCCGCGACTTGGATAGCTCGTCTACCGCCTCTTTCATAACGCCGTACGTCGAACCCCATCCGGTGATAATGACCGCGGGTTTGTGATCGCCATAGACGAAGGGCGAAGCGATCTCCCGTTTGATGAGCGGCAGCTTCTTATCCAGCCGTTTCTGCACCATTTTGACCCGCGTGGCCGCGTCTTCCACGATATGGCCTTCTTCATCATGTTCGTCGCTATCGGTGACCACAAGATGCTCGGCATCGCCTGGCACACCGAGTATCGATATCCCGCTCTCGGTAAAGGCATGACGCTTATAATCGGCAACCTGCTTGAATGCATCGCCCCTCAAACGATAATCCATATACAGCACTCTGCTCGCATCTAACCCATCGAGAGTCCACTGGGAATCGGCGAGATAGGTGTCAAAAAGGATGAAGACCGGAATCTGGTATTTCTCAGCTAGGTCGAAGGCCCTGTTCGTGAGAGAAAATGCCTGCCTCGGCGTTCCCGGCGCAAAGATGATACGGGGGAATTCACCATGTCCTGCTGATATGAGGAACTGAAGTTCACCCTGCTCGGTCCTGGTCGGAAAACCTGTGGCCGGGCCGGGTCGTTGCCCCACGGCGATCACAACCGGCGTCTCGGTCATGGCAGCGAGCGAAAGTCCCTCGACCATGAGCGCGAAACCACCGCCCGACGTGCCGGTCATAGACCGCACTCCCGCGAACGAGGCGCCTACCGTCATGTTGATTGCGGCTATCTCGTCCTCGGCCTGCTCCACCACGATACCGTACTCTTTTTCTTTAGCCGCGAGATAGTTCATGATCCCCGTCGAAGGCGTCATGGGGTAGGCTGAATAGAACTTGCATCCCGATGCGACTGCGCCAAGCCCGATAGCCTCGACGCCACCGATCAGCATCTTAGGCTTGGAAGCTGCACCGGCTATTACGGAAAAGGAGCACCGTGTGCAATTTTTCACCGCATGCTCGTACCCGGCGAGCGCAACGTTCTTGTTCGCAAGGACTACTTCATCACCTTTTTTCCTGAAGGTCTCGCCGATTATATCAAGGAAGTGGGATAGCTCCATCCCGAGCATGCCGAGAACCGCGCCCGTTGCGGCCGTGTTCACCATGATCCTATCACCGCCGCTCTGAACAGCGAGGTCGGCGAATGGGATGTCGAGGAAAGAGGGTTTGTCGTATTTGAGCCTGAGCGCCGATGAATCGTAGATGATCCGGCCGTGTTCCTTGAGCTCGCGTTCATGATGCGTGACGCTATCCCGGTCGAGCGCAACGATAATATCGACACTGTCTTTCGATGCAGAGAGCGGTTTATCCGAGAGCCGAATCTGATAAAAATTGTGCCCGCCGCGGATTCGAGATTCATAATCCTGGTGGCTGAACACGTAGCAACCCGTGCGCGAGAAGACCCGGGCAAGGGTATCACCGATGGTCTGGATCCCCTGCCCCGCCTCACCGCCGATCTTGATAGTATAGTCCATGACCCCCTCTTCTTGGATGGGATTGACTGAACCACCTGCCGAATGCTTGAACCTTCGTTGCCCAGCATACCGTGTTTATGATGTCAACGTGACGAAGAATCCTGGTCCAGCTGCTCCTCTCTCTTCAGGACGTTACCGTACATCTTATTTTATCTCGGCAATCGTTATTTTCCCCGACTCGAGAAGATGTGACAACAGCAAAAACCCACCGCAGGGCTGCGATACGCGGTCCTGGAAATAATCGCAGTCATACTCATGGAAGGTACAGACGCTGCACAGAGATTGGATGAGCTGATCCGTGACATGCTTGTCACCCGAAACGCCGGGGTTTTCCATAAGAATCATTCTGCCTGTCCGCATTAATCGTTCCACAACATGAAAGCCCCGGCAGGCAAGCTCTTCGTTCTTGCTCGGTTTGTAGTATGAACAATATTTTAAGCAAAGAGCTTTAACGAGAGGGGAGGTCCCATCCATGGGTTGATTATAACAAAAAACCCGGACGTCATGCTATAATAAATAGCATGAATTATTACCTTGCACGGCGGGCCGTCCTGAAATGGCTCGAAACGCCAGCGATTTATCATTTGGCAAAGGACGAGCTCTATGAACTCGATAAGGACTCCTTCAGCTTTATGAAGAGCTGCGCCTCGAATAACGGGTGTATTTCCAAGGACAGTGCATTCATCGATTATTGCGTTGGGGAGGGGCTGCTCACAATGGAACCAGTGTCCGTAAAGCGGCCTCTCCTGACCAAATCCGCGGTACCTTCCTTGCGGTACCTTGAGCTCCAGATCACAAACGCATGCAACCTCCGATGCAGACACTGCTATATCGGTGATGATGCACACTGTGAGCTTTCCCTCGGACAGATCAGGGATGTCCTCAGCGAATTTGAGAACATGCAGGGTCTGCGGGTAATGATCACAGGAGGAGAACCGCTTCTCCACAGAAGCTTCGAAGCGATCAATGAGATGCTCCCGGATTATTCAGTCAGAAAGGCTTTGTTCACAAACGGCCTGCTCCTGCGGAAAGAAATTCTCAGGTCCTTGAAGATTGATGAGATTCAGGTCAGTATCGACGGGCTTGAGACGGCCCATGATGCGTTGAGGGGGCACGGAACGTTCTGCCGCACCATGGAATCCGTAAAAAATGCCCTCGAATTGGGATTCGATGTCTCGATATCGACCATGGTTCACCGAGAAAATCTCCTGGATTTTGATGAGATGGAGCATTTATTCAAACGCATGGGGATCAAGGAATGGACCGTTGACGTGCCCTGCACCACCGGGAGACTGAGGGAAAACGCTAAATTCTGCGTAAGTCCGGAGGAAGGAGGAAAGTATTTGGGATACGGGTACGGCGGCGGCATCCACGCAACAGGGCTGGGGTACGCATGCGGCCTGCATCTAATGTCCGTGATGGCGAACGGGAACATTGCAAAATGCACGTTTTACGGTGACCGTACCGTAGGAACCGTCGATGAGGGACTCCTGTCATCCTGGCATAAGATCCAGCCTGTCCGACTCAACGAACTTGCTTGCACGTGCGAATTTATCGAAACTTGCCGGGGGGGATGCCGTTACCGTGCGGAGATACTTGACGGACCCCGCGGGCGAGACCTGTACCGCTGCGCACTTTATGGTATAATAAACGATAAGTCTTCACTTTTTCCGAAATTGACAAGAGAATGATTGCCTCAATCTGATGGAATACGTTGGGGAAAGGAGGTGCCTTATGACGATCAAGAAGGTCTCGAAAAAAATGGCAACAACCTGCAAATGCAAAAGCTCCTGCTGATTTATGCCCTGCCGCGGGCATGGTTTCAAAAACATGAGAGCTCGAGACAGCATGTCTCGAGCTCTTTCATTTTTCGCCGTATGAGGGTCTGCTCAAACGCATTTCACTTTCATTGCCATCTCCGCAATAGGGCATAGCTATGGGCTCCCTAAAAGCCTGCGTGGGTTATCTCCCGACCGCAGATCTGCGCGGCAGTTCATGCCACCTTCCTTCCGAACGCCACCCTTTCCTCGAAGTTCTTGATGAACTGCTCGACCTGCACGCCAAGGTACAAGCACTTGATCCCATTCATGCAGTCATCAGCATCTTTCTTCTCAAGATGAGTGGTGAGGACTTCTGTGCCGCGTTTGAACGTTATAAGATATGCGTTCTTCCGTTCGTCGAGATCCAGTCCCACCGACAGATTATACTTATTGATCTCCGGATACATCTCCATGATCTTATCCTTTAATGCAACATTCGTGTATTTCATAGGCACCTCCCTGCTCAATGCGAGCGAGGATTTCAATTGACGTAATTGCCAAATCACATTTTTCTGCTCCTCATTCCGTCATTCACATTCGCATTCCACATTCTGCAATCTTCTATTCACATCATCCCTCAACGATCCCACGCTCTTCCCAGAGGAACCAGTCCCCGGTTTTTGCGAGGAACTGGTAGGTGTTCGCAAAGATGGCATAGTGCTGCTGTTCTTCTTGGATAAGCCTTTCGAGCAAGGCCTTTTCCTTCTCTTTCTTGGCTCCGGCAAGAGTTTTTTTATAGAACTCCATCCCCTCCTGCTCCATTTTCATGGCTACCTTGAACGCCTCGAGTTCATCTGCGGAAGCCTCAACCTTCTTCATCATCTCGTTCTTCATGGACTCGAAGACTGTCTTCACATTCTTCATGGGACTAACATCTTTGTGCGTCACATTAAGCCCTTTGATTATTTGGGATATCATCTCAAGATGCCTCTTCTCGTCCTCCGTGATCGTATCAAACATTTTTTTACCGGCAGGATATTTCGTCTTTCGCGCAGCCTCGCTATAGAACTTTATCGCGTCCTTTTCCATCTTCATCGCCAGCTCAAGAGCATCCATCTTTCCCTCCTTTTTCATTTCATCGTACCGTCATGTTATATTAGTCGATTTTCCCCCGACTAAATCATGGGAATCTTTCATGCTTCTTTTCCTCTACTATACCAGACCACTCGTATCCTGAATCCGGCATTGCTTTGTAATTAAGTATAGCACATTTATGATAATACGGCGTAAACGATAGTTATTCATTAGATATCACATCTCACAACCATGGCAGCATTTTAATATACTCTGTGGAAAGAAGATAGATTGGCTGACCGCCGTCCGACAGTGAGCAAGGAACCCTCCCGGCCTGTCTGCTAGTGTATTATGCCTCTTTGCAGAAGGACGCATACCGATTTTACAAAACACACACGCCTTGCGGTAATTTTCGTTTCTTTGCTCCTTCTGCCCCACAGCGCCTTCGGGTAGAGCGCTGTCTGCGAGCACGGCCTTCTCCCTTGGCGAAGAGGTTCCGGAATTCACTAGGAAGGCATTGCAGTTCAGATGCATATCCGTACTCAAATTTCATAAAGTTCTCACTCGCCGCCGTGGTCGTTTTTTGCATCGCTCTGCACGGGCCTTGGAACGGGCCCTTCTGCCGGTTCATCAAAACACAGAAGGGATAACAATATCCCCGGTCGTGACTTACAAAATCCATCTCCATCCTTTTCTGTCCAGAGTTGCTGTATCGTTAATGCGCGCACCCGCCGCCATGACTGTGGCCACCGCAGGCCCCCCTGGTGAGTGAACTCCGGAAGGCGCTTTGACGTGAACAGTGCATGCTATCATCCTGCTGAACGGGAAAACAGACTTTCATAAACTCATACCTCCTTCGTGTCATTGTGTAATAAAAAACTACTGCTTTGCCTTCAAGGAGCTGAAATCACCTATTTAATACGTGACACTTTTTTCCGGCTATCAGAGCAGTTCATGTTTACATGGCATATTGCAAATTGTGTCATTTTTTTGTTACTTGCTGTGTTTCCAGACAAAAACGTCCCAACTGTAAACCTTTTTTTCTGTACTCTTATAGGGGAATGAATGCGGTGGAAGAGACGGAATCAGGAAGACGCTGCTGCAGAAAATGAAGACAGAATAAAGATGTTTGATACAACCGGTATCTGCACTGGAGGCTGCTGTTACCTGTTACCATTCAAGACTCAACAACGCGAGAATCCCTGACCCGGCGATGATCAGGCCCGCAATCATGTTTACCCATTGCAATTCGTGATGCTCGAACCTTTTTTTGAAAAGGCTGAAGACGCCGACCAGGAGGAGCCACCAAAGCGCCGAGCCGAGGAATACCCCGAGAATCAGTATCCCCGCAGAAGTCACGCTCCCCCTTGTGCCCGCCAAGCCAAACCCGGCAAAGACCGCTGCAAAAGAGAAAATCGTCATGGGATTCGTGAGCGTAAGGAGGAATGTGGAAGTGTACATCCCGGCATACTTTCGCGCCGATGGGGGAAGTTCACTGTTTTCTTTGGGTACCGAAATAAGCGTCTTCGTCCCCAAGAGGCACAGGAGCGTACCACCAACGAGCCTGAGCCAGAACTGGTGGCCGATAAGAAAGTTCGATACGAAGGTGAGGCCAAAAGCGGCGATAAAGCCATAGATGGCATCGGCTGTAGCCGCTCCCATACCGGAGAAGAAACCCGCTCGCCTCCCATGCGTCAGCGTGCGCCGTGCACACAGCACGCCGATTGGACCTACGGGTGCGGCGATCACAAAGCCGAGAATAAGGCCTTTTAGAAAAATTATCGTATCCATAAAGAGAAGGCCACTATAATACCCTATCCCAAGACGCCATAACAATGATTTTTTTTCAGAAATGCATGATTTTACCACAAAACCGAAGCCTGCGTGCGGACCAGGAACTCTGGCATTCGGATCAGCGCTTTCTCCTCAGATACAGGAGCACGGCTCCCGCAAATGCCATGAGCGAACTCAGGAGCTGTCCCATGGTGAAAGGACCCGCGATGAAGCCGAGCTGCGGGTCGGGCTCCCTGAAAAATTCAGCAACAAACCTGAATACTCCATACAGTATAACAAACAGTGCCGTGAGCTTACCCGGTCTGCGCAGCCTGTCCTTCATAATCCACAAAATGGTAAAGAGCACGATGCCTTCAAGGAGGAATTCGTAGAGCTGCGAAGGGTGACGCGGGAGCGGTCCGCCAGCGGGAAAGACCATTCCCCACGGCACATTGGTAACCCTACCGAAGAGTTCGCCGTTGATGAAATTCCCCAGCCTGCCGCAACCGAGCCCGATTGGTGCCGTCACTATAATAAGGTCCGCCACTTGCCAGGGATCCGCCTTGAATCGTTTGCAGCACCATACCCCGGCGAGCACGCTCCCGATGAATCCCCCGTGGAACGACATCCCCCCATGCCAAACTGCAAAAATTTCCAGAGGATGGCTGAGATAGGAAGACAGGTCGTAAAAAATCACATATCCAAGACGCGCACCAATCATCAGTCCAAGAAATATCCAGGTATAGAGTGTATCCAGGAAGTCCCCGCTGAGGGGAAGACCTCGTTTCTTTACCTGATGCCTGACAAGTGCGTAGGACGCGGTAAATCCGACAAGGTACATGATGCCGTACCATCTCACGGCAAAAGGACCAATATGCACGATAACCGGGTCAATATGGGGATAAGGAACCATGGTACCTCCAAAACAAATTTGCCTGTTACATTATTATAACAATATGCTGCCGTTTAGCGGAGAAACTGCGTTCTGCCGCTAATAAAATTATATCCCCTTTTTGACAGAAAGCTAGGCTTGTGCTATATTTTAATCATGTATAAAAGACCAATATAGTCCTCTATCAACAGTAAGAACGAAGAAGGGGGCTGAGAACGGAGGTTCATTATGGCACGGTATATAATTGAGTCACCACATACAAAGGAAGAGTGCCTGAGGGCACTTGATGAGGAATTGGGGAAAGGGAGGGACATTCTGGGAAAATTTGATTTTGGCTGCAAGGCAGGAGATCACACCGCTTATGCCATTGTCGATGTGAACAGCAGGAACGATGCGCTGGACCTCGTTCCCACCTTCCTGCGGAACAAGGCGCGCATTGTGGAAGTAGGTAAAATCACCCCAGAGATGATCAAGTCTTTCCACACGAAGGCAGCATAGTTTAAGGATGAAGAGAGAGGTGAAAGACACATCATGCCCGCCCCGTTGGCAAGTACCTGCTATTGCCATGGGGACGGGCATTATTTTTCGCTCTTATCTATTGATATTGGTCAGTGACAAAAAGTGCCGCGATCACTCGGGTTCCAATGAAGTTCAATCGCAGCTGCAAGAGCGGTGATACACTTTCGGTTGCACCCTTAAGGTAGATGGTCATATTCTAGATTGGAGAGCTCCCAACGTCAATTTTCATCATATTATGACTAAAGTTTTTGTTCTTGCCCACTCTCATTTCTTGGCCTTTTCGTCGAATATCTCCTTGACCTTCTCAAAAAATCCTTTGGTGATAGGCGTGGCATTATCACCATTCAGGCCTTCAAACTCCTGGAGCAGTTCTTTCTGGCGGCTAGTGAGCTTTGACGGGACCTCCACGGCAACCTTGCAGAGCTGATCGCCGGAACCAGAGCCGCGCAAGTTCGGGAACCCCTTCCCCCGCAGCCGAATGACATGGCCCGGCTGGGTGCCAGCCGGGATCTTCAGCTTAGTGCTTCCGGTGAGCGTAGGGACCTCGATCTCGGCGCCGAGCGCCGCCTGTGCGAAGCTGATCGGCACGTCGCAGATGATATCCTGCCCGTCCCGTTTGAACAGAGAGTGCTCATCCACCGCGAGGTACACATAGAGATCCCCAGGTGGTCCGCCATAAGAGCCGAGTTCGCCCTCGCCCGTCAAGCGGATGGTGTTGCCCGTTTCCACGCCCGCGGGGATCTTGACTGAGAGAGTCCGCTCACGCTCCACCCGCTTCCGGCCCCGGCAAGTCGGACATGGGTCGGTGATGACCTTGCCTTCTCCGTTGCAGCGGGAGCAGGTCCTGCTGATACTGAAGAATCCTTGTTGCGTGCGTACCTGGCCCGCACCGTGGCAGACCGTGCACGTTACCGGCGAAGTGCCAGGTTTGGCACCGCTCCCCTCGCAGTCGGGGCACCGTTCCCAGCGGGGAACACGTATCTTGGTCGTAGTGCCGAAGGCCGCATCCTCGAAACTGATCCGAAGGTTGTACCGAAGATCCTCACCCGCCATCGCCCGTGCCCTGCCGCGACCGCCCCCGAAGAACTCCTCAAAGATATCGCCAAAAATGTCCCCCATGCCCATACCTGCGCCGAACCCGCCGAAGCCTGGGCCACCCTGCGCTCCGGGAGCCGTTCCATACTGGTCGTAATAGGCACGTTTCTGGGCGTCTGACAAGACCTCGTACGCCTGGTTGATCTCCTTGAACTTCTCTTCGGATGCCTTGTTGCCCGGATTTTTGTCCGGATGGTACTCGTGAGCGAGCCTGCGGTAGGCGCGCTTGATCTCGGAATCAGTAGCGTTCCGGTGCACGCCGAGCAATTCATAATAATCCGTTGCCATAGTGTCCTTCGTCTGTTAAATGTGAGGCTTGCGTGAGGCAGCAAGCCAAAGAAAGCTCCAAGACCCAAGTAACAAATCCAATCAAAACAACAACGCCATACTCAAAACTATCGGCCCTTCGCCATTTTGGAAATTCGAATTTTGGATTTATTGGGGATTTTTGCCGTGTAATTGCTATTAGCTTTCTCCGAGGTGTCTCATAGCTATTATTCGGCTTATCACAAAAAAGAGGATAACAGGTTCAGGTAACTCTTCCCCTGCTATCCTCTTGCTGTGGGTGTTCTGTTACTTTTTGTCCTTGTCCACTTCTTCGAACTCAGCGTCAACGACCTTCTCTTCCGGTTTGCGACCGTCGCCAGCCGTGCTACCTGAAGCGCCTCCCGTCCCGGTCTGGCCCTGCTCCCTGTTCATCTTAGAGTAGACTTCCTCGGCGAGCTTGTGCGATGCCTTGGAGAGATCGGCCACCGCCTTCTTGATGGCGTCGATGTCCGAACCATCTTTGACGCTCTTTGCCTGCTCGAGCGCCTTCTGAATGTCCGAGCGTTCCGCCTCTGTAAGCTTTGCACCGTAATCCGTTACCGACTTCTCGACAGAGTAGATAAGGGTGTCAATCTCGTTACGCGCCTCGGCAAGCTCGCGTTTCTTCTTGTCTTCAGCTGCGTGCGCTTCGCTCTCTTTGAGCGCCTTGTCGATCTCTTCCTTGCTCAGGCCGCTGGAAGCCGTGATCTTGATCGACTGCTCCCTGCCCGTACCGAGGTCCTTGGCCATCACGTGCACGATGCCGTTCGCATCGATGTCGAAGGTCACCTCGATCTGAGGGATGCCGCGCGGTGCCGGCGGAATGCCGACCAGCTCGAACCTTCCGAGTGTCTTGTTATCCGAGGCCATCTCGCGCTCTCCCTGGAGCACATGGATGGATACCGCGGTCTGGTTGTCCGACGCCGTGGAGAACACTTGGCTCTTCTTGGTCGGGATCGTGGTGTTCCTCTCTATGAGCCTCGTGGTTACGCTGCCGAGGGTCTCAATGCCGAGAGACAGAGGGGTCACATCGAGAAGCAGTACATCCTTTACCTGGCCGGTAAGTACTGCGCCCTGTATGGCAGCGCCGATGGCCACGACCTCGTCGGGATTCACGCCGCGGTGCGGATCCTTCTTAAAGAACTCCTTCACCGTCTGAATCACCTTGGGCATGCGCGTCATGCCGCCGACGAGTACTGCTTCGTTGATCTGCTCGACAGATTTGCCTGCATCGGTGAGCGCTTTCCTGACGGGATCAACGCTTTTCTTGACGAGATCGTCGACGAGCTGCTCCATTTTGGCCCGTGACAGCTTATAGAGCAGGTGCTTAGGCCCGCTCGCGTCCGCGGTGATGAATGGCAGGTTGATCTCAGTGTCCATGACCGTGGACAATTCACACTTTGCCTTCTCCGCGGCCTCTTTCAGGCGCTGAAGTGCCATCTTGTCCTTGCGCAAGTCGATGCCCTGATCCCTCAGAAACTCGTCCGCGAGCCACTTGATGATCCGCTCATCGAAGTCGTCTCCGCCCAGGAATGTATCGCCGTTCGTTGACTTCACTTCGAACACGCCCTCACCAAGCTCAAGGATGGAGATATCGAACGTACCGCCGCCCAGATCGTACACCGCAATGGTTTCGTCCTTCTTTTTGTCCATGCCATATGCCAGCGATGCCGCCGTAGGCTCGTTGATGATCCTGAGCACGTTCAGACCCGAGATCTGGCCCGCGTCCTTTGTGGCCTGCCGCTGGCTGTCGTTGAAATACGCCGGCACGGTGATCACCGCATCCGTGACTTTTTCCCCTAAATAATCTTCAGCTGTCTGCCTCATCTTCTGCAGAATCATCGCTGAAATCTCCGCAGGGCTATAAACCTTGCCCCGGATCTCCACATGGGCGTCGCCATTCGCCGCCTTCATGATCTTGTACGGCAGATGTTTCCTCGCCTCGGTGACCTCCGGCGAATCGTATTTTCTGCCGATGAGACGCTTGATCGAGAATATCGTATTATCGGGGTTGGTGATCGCCTGCCGCTTTGCGATCTGCCCTACGAGCCGTTCACCGCTCTCGGTGATAGCCACCACTGACGGTGTTGTGCGGCTGCCTTCTGAATTCGGGATAACGACGGGCTCCCCTCCTTCCATGACCGCAACGCAGGAGTTGGTCGTCCCCAGATCGATTCCTATCACTTTTGCCATACTGTCCTCCTTAAGACCGGTTGATAATTTTCAGATCCTGCATTCTGAAGAATGCTTTGGTATATACCTTAAATAGCACAAGCGTCATCTAATTTGATCATCTGGAATTCTTTGGAATGTGCTACTCATGTAACCGTGTTTATTCTGCCTGTTTTGTTGCTGCCTCCTGATCCGCCTGAGGCTTTTTGGAAACACTCACCTTCGCATGGCGTAAGACCTTGTCGTGGTACAAATAGCCGTCCTGCATTACCTGCACAACGGTGTTCTCGGGCACCTCGTCCGTAACCGCCTGCATCATGGCATCGTGCCGGGATGGGTCAAAGGTCTGTCCTTCGGCTGGAAAGGCCTTGATGCCGAATTTTTCGAGAACGTCGCGGAGCTGCTTGTACACGAGCTCCACTCCCTCGCGCAATCCCTGAATCGTATTGCCGCCCTCGGCCGCGTGTTTAAGGGCAAGCCCCAGATGGTCTACCACGGTCAGGAGTTCCAGCGCGAATTGTTCGTTTGCGTATTTACGGAAATCCACGAGATCACGCTGAATGCGCTTGCGGTAATTGTCGAATTCCGCATAGAGCCTGAGATACTTGTCGTGCTCCTCCTCGGCCTCTCTCGTTTTCTGCTCGAGCGCCCTTTTAAGCTCCTCCCGTTCTTCTGCTGTAATCGCAGACGGAGCGCCCTCCTGGTCACGGACATCCTCGGGTGTCGCAGCACGCCACTCTGCATCTTCTTCCCCCGCATCCTCAAACTCATTCTTCATCGCTCGATACCTTTCTGAAATCGTTCGCTCAGCAGCCTGCTCACCAGCTTGGCCGTATAGTCCACGACCTGGATCACCTGTTTATACTGCATCCTTGTCGGCCCGATCACCCCCAGAGTGCCGATAATGTTCTCTCCCGCCTTATAGCTGCTCACAACCACACTGCACCCCTGCATTTCAAAATAGTGATTTTCGGATCCGATAAAGACCTTGATGCCTTCAGCCGCCACGCTCCTATCGAGGAGCCTCAACAGCTTGTATTTGTCCTCAAACGCCTTGAACAGCGACCGCATCTTCTCGACATTCGCAAATTCCGGATTTTCGAGTATCTGGGATGCCCCGCCGATATAAACCTTCTCAACATCCCGCTCCTGCATCTCCTGGCTGGCGCGATAAGTCTGCTCCATCAAACGCATGAAGAGGCGCTTTTCCTCTTTCATTTTTTCGATGAGCCGCTGCCGTATTTCCGTTAGTGTGTGCCGCTCGAGCTCCTCATCGAGATAAACACTGAACGTGTTCAGATCGTGCTGCTGGATGGACTCGTCCAGTTCGATGAGCTTGTTCTGGACGCTTCCCGTGTTTGCGACGAAAATAATAAGCACTTGCCTGCCGCGCAGACGCACAAATTCTATATGTTTATACTTCCCTTCGGGTTCGCTCGGCGCTACCACGACTCCGGCACAGTGCGAAAGGGCTGCTAGGAACTGGCTTGCCTCCATCATGAGTTCGTGAAGGTTCCCGCTGTGAAGCGGAGGTGCCTGGCGCAGATGATCCTCAATATCTTCGGCTTCGTTCTGTACGCTGATAAGGCTGTCAATATAATACCGGTATCCCCAGTCTGTGGGGATCCTGCCGGCCGACGTGTGGGGGTGGGTCAGGTAACCCATCTCCTCGAGCTCAGCCATAATATTCCGCAGTGTTGCTGAACTCACACCGAAATCATAGCGCTTTGCCAGAACATTCGAACCGATCGGAATTCCGCTCGCAATATAGCTGTCTATGACAGCTTGTAATACTCTCTTATTTCTTTCATCTAACTCCATTGATGCTACCTTAAGTAGGAATGGTCATTTTTATTAGCACTCACGATAATAGAGTGCTAATAATTTAACACAGGGGCTCTTTTGTGTCAAGCGCTTAATAAAGCCGAATTTTCATAGTCACCAGCATAAAAAGGCCATCCCAGTTCCTGCTCATACGGGATGGCCTTCGCTTCGTGCATGTTATAAACGGTGCATCGGGAACACTATGTTTCACCTTGAAATGCTTTACGCTGCCTTCTTGGCAGTAACCTCACCCTCAATCTGTTTCGCTTCCTTGGGAGTTTCAATCTCGATCTTGCGGGCCTTGGCTAAAGCGGGCGCCGGCACCGTAACCTCAAGTATCCCGTTGGTGTATTTCGCCTTCAGGTCTTCGGTCTTGACGCCTTCGGGAAGCAGGAAACGCCGCTCGAATGAGCCATAGCTAATCTCCCGATAAAGATAGTCCTCATCCTTCGTGCCCTTCTCTGTTTTCCGTTCTCCCTTGATCACCAGTTCCCTGTCGACAATGCTTACATCCAGATCTTTCGGATCCACCCCCGGGAGCTCAGCCTTAAATACCAGATGTCCTTCCTTCATATAGCTTTCGATCGACGGCGTCCATGCCGCAATACGCTCCAACGGCTTAATGTCTCTTCCCATTCTCCCGAAGAAGCTGTCAAACAGCCTATCCATGCCCCTCTGCATTACACGAAGTTCATCAAAAGGATCCCAGCTTTTCATGACATTGAACGGATCCCAACGAGTTAAGCTTTTCATAACTATCCCTCCTTTCCTGATCCCTTCAGGGCTTTGGTTAGATCTCCACCCCCAAAATCCTTCTTAACCCGCTCCTGCATTTTTGAGCGTTGTACATTTAAAGTCTAACGATACTCAATACTTCCCTATCTTTTGGAGATCATAAAATAAGGCTCTACCCTATCCCTAAAGGATATTTCTTACATTACCCATACTCCTTTATTTTAAAAATAGCATAACATTAGCACTCTGTCAAGTAGAGTGCTAATGTTATTTAAATATAAGTTTTTATTAATTATTTTTTATTGCCTTTGGATAGACACTATAAGAAAAGCAAAAATGGCGGGAATCGTTACATATTCTTTTAATGAAATACTTTGCCACTGAGCATTCGGCCTTTAGTTTCTGTCAGATAGTCCGCCGCGGATCATAAAACGTTCGGCAATGATCCTGCGGAATCTCGGCGAATAAATGAGTTCATAGACATCTTCTTTATCAGGGAATAACAGCAATGCCGCCGTCTTTGCATCTCTTATGATAGCGAAGGCTTCCTTCAGGGTAAGGTCCGATTGCTGCATGAGGATCGCCTGCGCAAGATCGACGATGAAACGCAGTCGCCTCATTCTTTTCTCCTCTTCCATAAGTTTTTCTTTCATAGCAATCTCCCGGGATCAAGGTTTTCCGGTATTCCGGCAGAGGTATAGTACTGCTCTACCGCGCTTTTTTCAATACCGCAGATCACTTCAGCATCTCTATGAGCTCCCTGGCGTTCTGCGGGGCATAGCCGGAGGCATCGTTGTTGAAGTAAATAAAAACATCCTTCCGGTCTTTCAGATACTTCTTAATCCGCGCTGCATCTTTTTTCAGGTCGGCCTTTGTATAGCGTGTAGAGTACGACCCGCCCTCGCCGTGCCGCCGCACGTAAACGAAGTCGGCCGTCGCGGGGACATCATCGATGAATGCGGGCCAATCCGCTGTGCATACGCTCATGTTATGGTCTCTGCAGAGGTCCATGATATCCGGAACAATCCAGCTTTCATGCCTGAACTCAAAAGCGTTACGTATTGGGATTTTTTTGAGCAGCCCGACAAATGCAGCGAGTCTTTCCCTGTTCGCTTTATACGACGGAGGAAACTGCCAGAGGACGACCTTGAGTTTTTCTCGTAATCGCAGTGCGCTGTCGAAGAACAGCTTGAGAGGGTCTTGCGGATTGAGGAGTTTTTTTACGTGAGTGATAAACCTGCTGCCTTTTACCGAATATCCAAAATCAGGAGGGGTTCCCTCGTACCAGGTATCGAAGGTTGTCGGACGGGGAAGGCGGTAAAAAGTCACATTGAGCTCTACCGTCGAAAATATGCTGCTGTAATATGCAAGCCATCTGCGTTCGCCCAGATTTTCCGGGTAGAACACCCCTCGCCAGTGCTGATAGCTAAACCCGCTGCAACCGATCCAGAGTTCGGTCATGTATTAAGTCTCGATTAAGAATGCACGACGCGGAATAGAGGCATCGTTCATATCTTCTCATCATGCATTACATATCAGGAATCTTCTTTTCGTTCAAAGGTCCCGCTCTTGCCGCCCGTCTTTTTGATCAGTCGGATGTCTGTGACTGTCATGGATCGGTCAACGGCCTTGCACATGTCGTAGATCGTGAGGCCTGCAACAGCGACGGCGGTGAGTGCTTCCATCTCGACACCGGTCCTGCCGGTTGTCCTGACAGCGGCCCGGATATGAACACACGATGACCTTTCGTCCGGCTCAAAGGCGATCTCCACGGACGTAAGGTTCAGAGCGTGACAGAGGGGGATAAGCTCTGCAGTCTTCTTGGCGGCCATGATACCCGCGACCCTCGCGACGCTGAAGACATCTCCCTTGGCTACCTTGCGGTCGAGAATGAGATTCAGCGTCTTCGGCTGCATGATGGCACGGCCTGCAGCCACGGCCTCACGTGCTGTTTCTTCTTTGCAGGAAACATCGACCATGCGCGCTGAACCTTGTTCATCGAAGTGAGTGAGTTTGGACATGGCTCATCAATGAAAAATTCCAAATCTCAAATAACAAATTACAAATAAATTACTGACGGTCAAATTTCAATCTCTTTAATCATCAAAAATGCTAGTTTCCCTAAATCGGAATGAGTACTTCTCATCCTCCGATTCCAGACATGGTCCGCTTGTAGTCTCCGGCCTGTTTGTCATCGACATAGTGCCGCTCTGGCTTGATCTCGAGTGAAAGCCTGAGCAGCCGTTCCAGCTCCCGGTCGTCGCATCCGCCGCGCATGGGGGATTTGACATCGATCTCCGTATCGGAAAACAGGCAGGGCCGTATCTTCCCGTCGGCAGTCAACCTGAGGCGCCGGCATGTACCGCAAAAGTGCTTGGTAATGGGGCTGATAAAACCAATCACTCCTAGCGCTCCGGGGATCTGGTAGTTGTCCGAAGGACCTGCGGTTTTGCCTGCGGTGAACGGAATGAGCGGACCTACCTGCCGCTCGATGGCGGACCGCACCTGGTCCGCGGTAACGCAGACGTCCCGGTTCCAGCGGTCTTTCGCTCCGATCGGCATGAACTCGATAAAGCGGACGTGGATCCGTCGCTTGAGCGTGAGCCGAGCGAAATCTGCCACTTCACCATCGTTGATGCCCCTGACCGGAACCATGTTGATCTTGAGCGGGTAAAAGCCCAGATCTTCGGCCCGGGCGATTCCGCGCCAGACCGCAGCCCATGAATCGCTGCCTGTGATTTCACGAAATTTCTGAGCATTCAGCGAGTCAAGACTGACATTGAGCCGGGGTTTGCCTGCCTCAGCCAGAGCTTCGATCATACCTTCGAGCAGAACGCCGTTCGTGGTCAGACTTATATCTTCGATGCCCGTGCACGCTCTGAGCGATGCAATAAAGTCAACAATCCCCCGCCTGACGAGCGGTTCTCCGCCAGTAACCCGGACATGGGATATCCCGAGCGGTGCCGCAATTGCGACCAGGCGCAGCATCTCCTCATATCGCAGGATATCTTCGTGCGGCAGCACCTTCATCATCGTCCTGGGCTTGCAGTATACGCACGCAAGGTTACATCGGTCGGTTACCGATAGCCGCAGGTAATCAATTCGCCTATGAAGGGGATCATAGAGGGGCATAGTGAAACTCTACCACAGGGCTATAGGGACTTCAAGGCAAAATTATAGCCTTGACCTACCACTATTTTATCAGTATAATTGCAAACAACTTCACATTATCCGGCGCATTATTCTGTCGAACCGGCGTATCGTCAAGATCGAACCGGCATTATGACAAAAAACGTGAAACGTACCTTATTAGGCAGGGGCAAGGGATATTTTCTTAATGTGGCGGGACCACAGGCGCGGTTCATCATTTTTCTCATCTTCCTCCTAGTCGCCTATACGCTCCTCCTGAGGGTTTTCCAAAAGCTGGCGCAAATCGTGCAACTCCCCGTCTTCCTCCCGTTATCTCTGATCTCACTTCTGGTATTCATCGGCATCGTGGGCGCGCTCTATTCCCACAAATTTGTCGGCCCCATGCTGCGCATCCAAAGGGCCATCGACCATCTGGCCGATGGAGATACGTCGATTTGCCTGAGGCTAAGAGCGTCCGACGACCCAATGCTCCAGGACCTGGTCAAGTCGATCAGCCGCCTTTGCGAGCACAGCAGAGACGCTCATACCCTCATCGAGGATACGGCGAGGGACCTGTTCGAGGCAATTCAGGCAATCCAGGAAAAGATCCTGCAGGGCGCTGACAGTGCCGGAATGCATAAGCAGCTCGAAGACTTGCGCAAAAAACAGGAACTGCTGGATACGGCGATCAAATCCTACCGGAAAATGTAAGGACACCTCATAATGGCTGAAAGCGGCTTTAAAGGGAAGAGCATGAAGGCGGTCGCCACCGATGTGGCGGAAGGGTATGTTTCGGTGAACCCGCTCTTTCTGAAAAAATTCGACAAAGACATGCTCAAGGATCTGTACGATAATCTTAACAAAGCGATGACGGGCGCGAGGAACGAGAAGATAGCCTTGAACGATCTGTCGTTGCTCAGGATGAGGAACATGAAGCTCCAGCGCCTGCACAACGCCATGATCATCCTGAGAAACATCGCACGGGAAAAAAGGATCCCGCTGTAAAAAAAATGGATAGCCTGGTATGTATGGCTATCCAATCTCCTGTCCCGTCTCATCAAAACGGCATATCGATCTAAGCGACTGCCACAGAAAACCTCTTTTTGAAATCCTCAGGGCCCATTTTCACCGTTGCCGCGAGCTTCTTGAGTGCCTCGCCCTCCATGTCATCCTTCTCAAGACGGATCATGTATCTCCTCGCCATCAGGTAGTCATCGGCCTTGATGTCCACAGTTCGGATGCGTGTCTTTCCTGTCTTGGAATCGAGAAGGTCAGTGAATTTTATCGGCAGGCTTTGGCCGTCCTTGAGCATGATCATGGCGCCTGTTCCGCCTGAAACCAGGAACTTCACTGCGCTGTACCCGAGGTACCTCGTATATTCCCGGTCATAGGAGATTGGAGGCTGGCAGCGCAGCTCGTAGCCGATGTCCTTAGCGATGATGGTGGTCTTGAGTCCGATTGCACCGAGGTCATCGGTCACCTTCTTCTTCAACATGTCGCCGAGCGGGATTTCTGCCAGGCGGATGTTGCCGTGGTCGTCTCTCGGCACGTCCTTGAGAAACGTCAACTCCTCGGGGTCAAGGCGCGTGGCCACGCCTTCGGCGATCACCGCGACGCCGTGGTTTCTGCCGACCGCAAGGCGCTTGATAATGGCGCCCTCGAGGATGGAAACGACCTTGTTCAGCGAAATCTTGTTGCCCAGTTCCTCGGGAATGAGTGTAAGCGTGGCACCCGCACCCATACCCATGCCGAGCGCAAGGTGTCCGGCCGAACGGCCCATGGCAATCACGAAATACCACCTTCCCGCCGTGCGGGCATCCTCCATGATATTCTCGACGAGCTGTGTGCCAAGCTGGCGTGCTGTCTCAAACCCGAAGGTCGGGACTCCATACGGGAGCGGAAGGTCGTTATCGATCGTCTTCGGCACATGGCAGACGGCGATCTTTCCGCCAGCCTCCTGCTCAACACGGGTTGCGGTATAGGCCGTATCATCGCCGCCGATGGTTACGAGATATCTGATGCCGAGGCCGGTCAGGGCCTTGACAACGTTAGCCATCTTCTCCGGGCTTTTGGTGGGATTGTCACGCGACGTACGCAGGATCGATCCACCGCGGAGGTGAATGCGTGTTATTTCTCCATTATCAAGACGTATGGTTTGCGACGTGTCTCCCTTCGCTAGCCACTTGAAACCGTCGTAGATGCCGATCACCTCCAGGCCTTGCTTCACCGCTTCAAAGGTGACCGCACTGATCACGCCGTTGATCCCAGGGGCCGGGCCCCCACCGATGACCACCGCAAGCTTTTCTCCCATTGCTCCCTCCTGAACTTCTAACTTTCGATCTTATTTTAGTGTCGTCGGATACGGCGCAACTGTAGCAAAACAATCCAAAATTGTCAACCCGAAACAGCCCCCTACTGTATCCATGAGGCCGCCAAACGGCAGAAAAACGACGTTGCGATCGTCATAAGGACTCACCTAAAGACAGGCGTGTCGTTTGCTCTTTCGGCGGACAAACGTCTCTGCTCTTTAAGGAGTCAACGTGAAAGGCTCGAAGCGGTCAGCAGTCCTTTCAGCATTCGTGACCCAGGCGGCTCAAAATTCGATTGACACCCATGGCCCAACAGGCTATTATTTCCCCTGAATAAACCTCTTATCTGGGTGCTGGAATCATAGAATATCATAATTAAGGGAGATAAAATGAACAATTATTCTATCGATGAAATCATGGAAATGGCGATCCAGACGGAAAAGCTGGGGTATCAGTTCTACACTGGCATGTCGGAAAAATTCAAGAAAGACGAGGGGCTGGTCAAGCTCTTCACCACGCTCGCTTCCAAAGAAAGAGTGCACGAGAAGACCTTTACCAATCTGAAGGACGTGGTTGCGAAGCACGGCACCGAGCCGGTACAATGGGAAGAGGTGACCAATTACATGAGGGCGTTTGTTGAATCGGAGTTTTTCCTCGGCAGGGGCAAGTCGCTCCCGGCCATGGATCATCTGAAAACGGTCCAGGACGCGGTAAAATTCGCGCTCGGCTTCGAAAAGGAGACTTTGCTCTATTTCATGGAGCTCCGCTCAATCGTGAAGGAGAAAGAGATCGTGGACGAGGTCATCAATGAAGAGAAGAGCCACATCAGGTGGCTCGACAGCTTCAGAAAAGGCTTGACAGGGAAATAGCAGAACGCTTTGTAAAAAATAAGCGGATGGCCATCTGGCCATCCGCTTATTTTTTGAGCAACTCTCCGACTGTCACGAGAGTAAATCCTTTCTCTCGTAATCCATTGATGATCTGCGGCAAGACGTCGGCTGTATGCACGCCATTCCGGTTCATGTGAAAGACAATAATACTCCCCCCTTTGGCGTCCCGTAGTACGCTGCGCACAATCTTTTGCGGTGAAAGGTTAGGGTCCGGATCGCCAGAAGCAATGTCATACTGGACGGTTATGAGTCCTTCCTCGGCAGCAAGCTTCGCTATCCGCTC
Organism: Nitrospirota bacterium; assembly: GCA_035516175.1. Lineage (GTDB taxonomy): Bacteria > Nitrospirota > UBA9217 > UBA9217 > UBA9217 > DASPSR01. Next base: position 8,707 of record DATJAO010000069.1, on the reverse strand, counting down.
ATCCACTTCGCCGAAAGGCGGTCGGAAGTACTGCGGGGTCCGTCCCGTTATCTTTCTGATCAACTTCTGCGTCCTTTTCAGTTCACGGAGAACACGTTCATCATCTTTTTCCATCAGGTGGGGATGATAATAGCTGTGTGCTCCGATCTCGAACTGGGGCTGGGACGCAAGGAGCTTCGTTTTTTCGGGATTTTTTTCCACCCACCGCCCGCTCATGAATAGCGTTGCCGGGACGTTTTCCTTGAGGAGGATGTCAATCACTTTCTCATCGTATTCATCAGGCTTCACCGTGGGGCAGGCATCGAAGGTGAGCGCAATCTTCGAACTGCTTCGCGGGCCATGTGCAAAGATGAGTTGCTGAGACGATTCAGCAGCAACCGGAGAGAGCGGAATGATCAGCATTAAAGAAAAACTTATCAGGCTTAAAGATAAACGCATAAATTATTATAACACGTGGTTCGCGAAAATCAATACAGAACCGGAAAAAGTGATTCGTAGTTGATACGGGCTACAGCGGGAAATGGCACGCTACCTGATGGCCGCCGCCGATGTCGCGAAGTTGCGGCTCAGTGGCGGGGTCGACGCAGACAGCGGGTTTTCCCTTGGCCTCATATACGGGACACCGCGGGGCAAAGCGGCAGCCGGAGTCCGGCCGTTCAAAATCGAACACCCCCCACTGCCCGGCCTGGACGTATTTAGATGCTCGAGATGATTCCCTGCTCTGCTTCTCGACCAGAGATGACCAAAGGATATGCGTATACGGATGGCTCGCCCTGTTCGCAATGCGCCCGGAAAGGCCCATCTCGACGATCCTGCCCAGGTACATTACCGCCACCTGGTGGCTGATGAGTTCCACGACCCGCAGGTCGTGCGAGATGAAAAGATACGCGAGCCCAAGCTGTTTTTGCAAGTCTTGAAGGAGGTTCACGACCTGCGCCTGGATAGACACGTCGAGAGCGCTCGTCGGCTCGTCTGCCACGATGAATCTCGCACCGACAGCAAGCACACGTGCCACGCCGACTCGTCGTTTCTCCCCACCCGAGAGCTCGTGCGGGAAATGGGAGAGCTTGTTCTTTTTGAGTTTCACCTGTTCGAGCAGTTCGCCGATCTTCTGATCGACCTCTGCGCCGCTTATTTTGTGGTGTACCGTGATGGACTCCCTGAGAATGTCCCGTATGCGCATCTTGGGATTGAGGGCAGCATCCAGGTCTTGGAAGATCATCTGCATCTGGCCGCGCAGTTGCCGAAGTTCTTCGGCCGGCATGGCAATGATGTCTTTGCCGTCGAAAAATATACGCCCCGAGGTTGCCGGCGTGAGCCTGAGGATGGTCCTGCCGATCGTTGTCTTGCCGCAACCCGACTCACCCACAAGTCCCATGGTCTCGTTCTCTTTGAGGGAAAAACTCACTCCGTCCACCGCGGGGATCGATCGTGTCTTATCCTTGAAGGCGGAGAAGAGCCCTTTGCGAGGGGTAAAGTGTTTTTTGAGATCTATGACTTCGAGTATGGTCCTAGGCATAAGTGCTTACACGCAACCAGAGATACCCAACAGGAGGCCCCTCCAGGCGGCGCAAATTAATGCAGAAAAAGGAGAAAACATCGAATGCCGGTTTACGCGGATAAATGCGGATTTATCTAATAGTGCTCAAAACCCGTTCTTTCGTATCTTATCCGAACGCATCCGTTTCAATCTGTGGCCAGGCGTCTTTCTCATAAGGATCTAATCAAAATACAGCCAGCATCTCACCTTGTGGCCGGGTGCGATCTCCCGCAGATCCGGCTCCTTGAATGCGCAATTCTCCCGTATTCCCGCCGTTACCCGGTTGCATCGGCCGTAGAACCGGCATCCGGGCGGAATGTTGATGGTGTCCAGCACATCACCCTCAATGGCCTGGAGATAGCCCTTTTCTCTGATGTTGCGCTCGCTCGGTATGGACGCGAGAAGCGCGGTAGTATACGGATGTTTGGAGGCGAAGTCTGCCGCCAGGATGGCACGTGCCGGGCCATACTCGACCACCGTACCCCCATACATCACGGCCACGCTGTCCGAAAGCCGAGAGATGATGCTGATGTCGTGGCTGATTAGCATGGTTGTGACGCCGAGCTCGGACTTGAGTTCCGCGAGTAGCTCAACGATCTTTGATTGTATGGTAGCGTCAAGCCCCGTGGTCGGTTCGTCAGCGATCAGGAGCGACGGCTCACAGGCGAGCGCCATCGCGATCATTGCCCGCTGACACATGCCGCCTGAAAGTCCGTACGGGTAGTTTTCAAAACGAAGCCGGGGCGAGTCGATTTTCACGCGATCGAGCCATGCGATCGCACGCTCTTTGGCCTTCTGTTCATTTTTGATTGAAGTATGGAGCTGAATGGCTTCGGTAATCTGCTTTCCGATGGGAACGAAGGGATTGAGCGAGGACTTGGGGTTCTGGAAGATCATCGCGATCTCCTTGCCTCGCACCCTGCCCATTATGCGTTCGGAATTTTTCTCCCATCCGGCGAAGTCCTTGCTCAGCTGCATGATCTTCCCGTCCTTTATCGCGAGGCTGACATACTCATCGAGGTCCTGAAGGAGGTTCTTCTGCATCCGCGCGGACTTGAAACCGATCTTGCCGCTGATCACGCCCGGTCCGGCGCTGATGAGCCCCATGACCGATAGGGCGGTGATACTCTTTCCGCTGCCACTCTCTCCCACGATGCCGAGAGTCTCGCCTCGCTTGATCTTGAGGCTCACGCCGTCCACGGAACGGATGAATGCCTGCTTGCTGCGAGAATAGAAATATGTGCGAAGATCCTCTATCTTCAGGAGCGGCCCCGTCGTCATTTGCCCCTCTTGCCTTCGAGAATATTATTCAGCCCGTCGCCGAGCAGATGGAAGCCAAGGATCGTAAACAGGATCGAGAGTGCCGGCGCAGTGGAAAGCCAGAACTTCCCCTGCATGAAATAGTTGGCGCCGGCCTGCACCATATTGCCCCATGAAGGCGTTGGTTCCTGCACGCCGAAGCCCAGGTAGCTTAATGATGTTTCCATAAGGATGGCCTCTGCCATGCCGATGGTGGCCTGGATGATGAGGAGCGAGCGACAGTTGTGCCACAGAATGTGCTTCAAGATGATCGTACCCGTCGGCAGACCAAGCGAAACACCGGCTTCGACAAAATTCTTCTGCTTGAGAAACTGGATTTTGCCTTTAATGTGCGACGATACGACCGGCACGTTCGTCAGGCCGACCACGATCATGATGTAATAGATGTTCGGTTTGAATGCCGCGATTACGAGCAGGATGAGCACGAGGCGCGGGAAGGAATCCACCAGATTGGTGAAATAGGTGATTGCTGTTTCGAATCTTCCGCCGCGGTAACCCGCGAGTACGCCGAGCACTGTGCCGAAGAAGAGGGCGATGAAAACGGCAAGGAGGCCTGGCAGAAAGTATGCCTGGATACCCACGATCAGCCGAGAGAGGATGTCCCGACCCATGAAGTCCGTCCCGAGGAGGTGTCCAGCGGTCCCGGGCGGCGCTATCATGAGATCGAGGTTGATGTCCTGCGGGTCCTTCGGGAGAAGATTAAACGAACCGAGAATGTAGGAAATCACCACGAGCGTAACGATGAACAGGCCATATCCCACATACGCAAGGTCTACGATATCCGTCTTTTTCCAGAAAGGCAGCTTTGAGAGCTCACCTATCTCACCTGATATTTGGGTATATGATTTCATCATTAAATATTGGGGCCAGGGTTCAGGAACGGGAGGGCTGGACAATAGTAATAAACCTTTTCTTGACCCTCGCCCTTGACCTTCTTACTCCTTTGATGCCCGCGGGTTCACTGCCACATATACAACACTCTGGAATAGACTGCCAAGGCGCACGAGGACCGCCGAGATGATCGCGATGCCCATGATGACCGGATAGTCACGGTCCTGTGCCGCCTGCCATGCCATCCTGCCCATACCCGGCCAGTTGAACACCTGTTCCACGATCACCGCACCGCCGAGAATAAAGGGAATCTTGGATGCGATGATCTCTGTCACCGGGATCAGGAAGCCCTCCTTGAACGCATGTTTCCAGACCGAAGCGCCCTTGGCGCGGGCGGTCCGGATATAGTCCTCAGCCATGACTCTACCCATCTCGTCGCGCAGATAGCGGATAACCTCACTGATCGTGCCGTTCCCAATGCCGAGCACGAAAATCGGCAGTAGCTGATAGAGCCATCCGAACTTCTGCACGGAGCTTGAAAATCCGAAGACAAGGGGGAACAGGCCGAGCTTGTGCGTAAAAAAATAGATGACGATGTACCCGAGCCAAAATACGGGGAGAGCGGAAACCACATAGGAGAACATGGTGAGTGGCCAGGAGATACTGTTCGTGCCGCGTACCGCGGAATAGAGGGCGATAGGAACAGCGAGGGCGAGCGTTACGAGCATGGAGCCGATAGTGAGGACAAGAGTGTTTAGCCCGACCCGAAGAACTTCTTTGAGAACCGGCAACCCCGTGCGAATGGACGTGCCGAAGTTCCCCTGAAGCATGCCGGTAAGCCAGGATAGGTATTGTGCATGCCACGTCTTGGGAACACCCAGTACTTCGCGCAGTCCGGACCGCGCCTCTGTAGTAGACATCTGTCCCTCGAGCAAGACACTGAAAGGGTCTCCGGGTGACAGGTAAAGGATAATGAAAACGACGAAGCTCACACCGAGCAGCAGGAGCGCCGTGATCATAAGTTCCCTGGACAGCATGAGGGCTATTGGCCGTATAGCCGAGAGCTTCATGGTTGATTTTCCCCCGCCTGCACAGTGTATCTTGCCGTGTGGATAGGTGCGTCAAAAAAAACATTTCCCCTCCCTTGATGGGAGGGGATCAAGAGGAGAGCCAACGTGGCATCACTTCACCATCTCTTAACCTCCCCCATGAGGAGGGGAACATCCGACACACTTTATTTCTGGTCTTTCTCATCTATAAACCACTCATCCGCATACGAGAAAAACTTGTAGGGATGGATGGCCACGCGTCTCACCTTCTTGTTGTACGCTGCGTAGTTCGTAAGCGTCCAGAGGAAAGTGTACGGGCTCTCATCAGCAAGGATCGCGTGGAGCTTGCGGTTGATGGTCCTCCGTTTCTCGTGGTCGAGCGTGAGTTTGCTTTCGTTGATCAGGCTGTCCACTTCCGGGTTGGAGTAGCCACCGAAATTGTTCTTCCACGGGCCGATCTCGCCGGAATGGAACAGCGAAGAGATGTCCGCCGAATCGTCGAAGACCCACGACGCAAAGACAATGTCAAAGTCGTGTTCGAGGAAGACATCCTCCTTCCACGCTTGCCACTCCTTGAATTCCACCTCAACGTCAACGCCGATGTTCTTGAGATAGTTCTTGAACGCGAGCACCACACGCTTCACGGCCTCACTCTCTTTCTCGATCGGCACCTTAAGCGAGAGCGCAAGCGTCTTGCCATCCTTCTGCATGAACCCGTCCGCACCCTTCGTGAATCCTGCTTCCTGAAGGAGAGCTATCGCTTTTTGCGGGTCGAACGGTAGTGGCTGTACATCCAGGTTATATGCCCAACTCCCTGGCGCGAAGGGGCCGGAAATAATGGTCCCCTGGCCGTTGAAGAACGAATCGAGCATTTCCTGCCGGTTCACTGCATAGGTGAATGCCTTGCGGACGCGCTTGTCGGCAAGGAACGGATTGCGTACATTATAGCCAAAGAATGAATAGGAGAGTGCGTTGTACGGCTGGAGAATGAAGCGCTTGTCGCCTTGGATCTCGGGGATATCGCGCGGGTTCACCAGCACGATCATGTCAATGGCATTGAACATGAGAGCCTGCGTCATGATGTTCTGGTCGGCAAAGGGCTTTGCAATGAACCTGTCGATGTGCGGCCTCCCCTTGAAATAGTTGTCATTCGCTACGAGGACGATCTCTCGCTCGGCCGTGATGTTCTTCAATATATACGGGCCGGTGCCGATGGGGTTCTGCACAAACTGGTCATCCCGCGTAAGGTAGACCGGATTGGTCGGGCCGTGTTTCGGGATTATCTTGAAGCTGAACTTGGCGAGCGCGTTCAGGATCGGCCGCTTGAGCGTGAATTTAACCGTATAGTCGTCGACCTTCTCCACGCTTTCGATGAATTCATAGCGCACTTTGAGCGGAGTAATGGTCCTGGGGTGCATCATGATCTTGTACGTAAAAATGACATCCTCGGCTGTGAAGGGCTTCGGAACTTCTCCCTCCCTTGGATGCCAAGTGACATCCTTCCGCAGATAAAAGGTGTAGGTACGGCCGTCGGGTGAATGTTCCCATTTTTCGGCCAACTCGGGCACGATCTCCTGTTTCTCGTTTATCCCGACAAGACCGTTGAAGATGAGCTCGGTGAGCCGGAGCGAAATCATCTCGTTACTCGTGATCGGGTCGAGGGTTGCAGGTCGGCCGTATTCGCCGTAGCTCAGCGAACCGCCGTCCGGTCTGCCGTCCTTCTTGGGACCCGCTCCGGCAGAGAACGTCACCGCGAACGTCACGACAACGAGTGACAGCAGGACTAGTAATATTCTTTTCATACGCGCCTCCTCAAACGATTTCGAAATGCGGAAATGAATGCGTCCTCCCTAATCCGAAATCTGCAATTATTCAGAAGATCTTGACGTCTCCTGCGCTTTTGTGCTCCGTGGCGTAAATGCCCTGAAGAGCCTCTTGAATCTGACGGACCTCCGGGAACTGTTTGCTCATCTCAAAATATATTTCAAGTGCCTCGGAGAATTCTTTCGTCCGGTAGTATGCATCAGCCAGGCTCACAAGCATGAGGGGATCGTTGGATTCGATTTTATTCTTGTTGCCTTTGTCACGCCCGGCTTCGATATACGAGACTGCCTTAGCATAATCTTTTCTTCCGAGATAGTACCTGCCGACAGCAATGTTAAGGGTGGAGAACCCTTTTCCTTCTCCCTCCTCAATGGAGTCTATGGCCTTCTCGAGAATCGTGGGACAATCAACCTTGAGCCTGTCGCACTCGAGGAGTATCTCCGCGAGCAGGTCGGGGTCCCCAGGCTTCTTCTTTGCCAGATCGTTCCAGGTGGCGATGGCATAGGACTTGCGACCTTTCTGATACTGGTTTGCTGCCTGGCGCACCGCGGCCTTGTCTCGGTAGTGCTGAGGCATTTGCGGCGATGATATGAATGATGCCGTAGCCCGCGCGGACTGATCGATATTACCGGAAAGAGCGTAGGCCTCACCGAGGTAGTAGTTCGCTGTATCCCTGAGCTTCGCATCCCCGGTCGCCTTCTCAAGGGACGCGATGCTCGCCTGCAGGTAGAGTCCGGAGAGGTCATTGAGCAGGGATGGGTCGTAGAAATTGATCACTTTGGTCCTGCCCAGGGACTCCTGGAAGGAGAACGCTTTTAAGTCAGCGCGCTTGATCAGATCAAGCCCCTTATCTGAGAGTCCCGTTGTTGCATAGACCGTGAGGACATTCTTGATATCCTGCATGGTCGGCGCCGAGCCGGACTTCTTCAGGTCTGCTAGACCCTCCTCAGCTAGTGCCACGGCATTCTTGTCCTTGAGCCCTGCTTTCGAGTACACTGCGGCAAGAGACATCGTTATCTCCGGATCGGACGCATCCAGACCGGCCCAGGTCTCTTCCGCCTTCTGTTTGTCATTCTGGAGAAAAAGGCCAAGCCCGATGGATGCCTTGGCGATGGTTCTGTATTTCTGTTGCACACTTGTATCAGCGGCGAATTTCTCTAAATGGGTCAGCGCATCAGTGATTTTCCCTGTTTCCAGGAGCGCTTCGCCCATATAGAGATCAGCGAATCGGCTCCTGTCCTTACCCGGGGCTGCGACGACTTTTTTGAGGTAATCCAGATGTACGGACAGCGACTCCCGGTACAGCTCGCGGTGCAGTTCGGCGTTCTTAAGATAGATCATGCCGAGGGTCAGATTTGCGGCGCCTTGCCTGCCCTGCTCTACTGAAGGAAGGTCAGCACGAAGAGCAACGACGGCTTCGGCATAGTGCCGCCTTTCAAAAAGTTTCATCGCTCTTGAGGCAGCATCATCTGCAGAATGCGCCGATACGGCGGTAAGAATACATAGTAAAAAGAAAAAGACAAATTTCTTCACAAAAACCCCTATAGCAAAACCCTCTGCGTGGTGGTCAATACAGGGTGATAGTAAATCGACCGTTGCCCGTTTCTGGCTTCTTTTGCCACTAGTTTGATCTCCATCTTCTATCATCTGACTTCTTGGCTCGTGACATCCTCCCCCGAATGAATTTCGGGGGCATCCTCTGGTGTATCGTAACAGCCCAGATTCTGCGTTATGCGCTGTTTAGCGCGTGCATGCTATCAGAAGGCACCGTGTTCCTCCTGGTGATAGCGGCCGTTTTCGGCTCATCAGCGCAACGGTAAGCGGTACCTAAACCCGTTCGTCGATGCGAAGCAGTCTTGCCTTCTACGGTAGCGTCCGCACCCGTAGTGATGGGGTCTCTTCCGCCGTGTGGCCCTCGGGGTTTTTGCGGCCTGATTATCCATGGCCCCTGTATGAGGTCTTCTGGCTTGCAATATAGCGCTTGACCGTGCTTTCACGGATTTCCCCTACGGTGCCGACGTAATAGCTTGGGTTCCAGAGATGTCCCTTATAGAGCTTTTTCTTGAGCCCCGGCCGTTTCATGAACATATGCCTTGCCGATATGCCCTTCACCCACTTGACGAGCGATGAGATGCTTATGTGG
>DATJAO010000068.1:0-7989 GCA_035516175.1 Nitrospirota bacterium | reverse complement strand
TGTTTGCGGTGTGGAGAACCGATAAGTACATGATGCTACATATTATTGGGGACCAGATATCCAGGCCGATATAACTGTGAAAATCTTCAATTGTAATCAAACCAAAACAAAAATCCCTACTAAAAATGTACTATATTATATCATTTATCGCACCTGGCGCATCCGCTGCTGCACCTGGATGCGCATCCCCTTCGCAGAACCACTCGCCATGTAATCTGTGGTGTGCATAATCGCGAAACGGCCCTTCCGGTCAAGAGCTATGAGGCCGGCCTGGCCGTGAATGCGAAGAAGGGCTTTTAGAGCCGCGCGTGCTGCTGAAGTGGGTGTCTCATCCATCATCAGCGAACAGGTCTCTTTTGCGAGCGACCTTCTCAGGATGTGCTCTCCTGACCCGGTGCAGGAAACGGCGCCACTTTCGTTCTCCGCATAGGTTCCGGCGCCGATGATCGGCGAGTCCCCCACCCGTCCGGGGAGCATTGCGTAGGTTCCGCCAGTGGATGTTCCAGCCGCCAGATTTCCTCTTACATCCAGAGCAACTGCTCCCACGGTCGAAAAATATTTCCGGTAGAGCTGGACAACCTCATGTTCCCGCCGGAGGAGCTTTTTCAATTTCTCCCGCGATTCCTTTGATGGCTTGGGAAGCCGCATAAGACCTCGTGCGATCCTGCGCGCACCCATATCCGTCATTAGCACATGCGGCGTGTCCATCACCCTTCTCGCCGCCTGGATGGGATTGCGAAAGCCTTCAAGACCGGCAACTGCCCCTGCTTTCATTTCTGTTCCTTCCATAAGCGAGGCATCCAACCTCTGTACACCATCGAGCTGCAGCACCCCACCCAGTCCCGAGTTGAACATGCCCGAGTTCTCCATAACGGTTATTGACGCGACTACAGCATCAAGGCTACAGCCACCATTCAAAAGGATCGTGTAGCCTTTTGCAAGAGATTCAGCTAGAACATCGAGAGAGGCTTTTTGGGGCGGTTTATACCCAGCACCACCGTGCATGAGGAGTACGGGATACGCTTTCATTGCTTGAGCGTACAATAACGGAAGGGAAAAGGCAAGAGGAGTTCAGGTTGATGTTAAGCCTAAAAAACAGAGGGGATGGTGTCGCCGCTAATGCACATCAATAGCTAAAGACCATTATCCCCTCATTGATGTTTTCTTTTTGCGGAAAGCATTTCCAGAGAATTGTACATACCCTGCAAGTGTCCGGTAATTGTGTCGAAGTCGAACTTATGCCATTCCAATCTGGCGGAGTGCAGGGCAGCTCGGGCGTTAAGCATATAGCGCGATTCTGTAGTTCCAGCGGCCGGACGATAAAGCTTCTGGTCCGCGTCGAGAAGGGCCGCGCTCTCCCGCAGCAAAAGCAGCACAGCCTTCGCCTTCTGTGGGACGTACGGTAATATGCCCATTCTGTCATTATGGCACTGCTCACACACGACCGAGATCGTGTCGGGCGTTAATATGCTGGTGACCATCGAGCCGTGACAGGTCACACATTCAGGGCCCTTTCCCGTTGATTCAAGTCTCTTGTAATGCAGGCTTTGGATGAATTTATAGGACTCTGCGCCATGGCATTTGCCACACGTTGAGGGGATGTTCTTGTAGTAAACCGTGCTTTGAGGATTTCGGGAGCCGAGCACGCCCGTATGAGCACCTTTCTGTTCAAGAGCACGAGGATCGCCTCCGTGACATTTATCGCAGGTTACTCCATGTTTCTGATGTTTTGATCTGGTCCAGCTGTGGGACTTTGCCCCCACAAAGCTGCTGCTAGGCAGTCGGGAATGGCATTGGACGCAGGAATTTTCGTTTTTCTTGTCGTCAGCAGCATGCGACAGCATGGGGAGTGTGAATACGCCGCACACAAGAAGGACGCAAAGGAAGACGCGATTAAGCTTTGGCACTATCGCCTCTCTTTCTGTTGTATGAGCGCAAGAGCACATAGCTAATACTCCAGACCACCGCCGTCGCCACGAGTGCATAAATTATCATGTCCTTCGGGGTGATATGAAGCACGTCGATGTACCCGGCGACAACCATCATGCAAAGGAAAACAATCGCCCCGACGCCAAGTGAGGTCATGAACGGTCTGCGAAGCGGATTTGACATATAATGCTGCGGATCCTTCGACCTGTCTAGGAAGGGAATCAATGCATACGCGATAAAATTCGATGCGGGAAAGATGACGCCTCCGATGGTCTCGGGCGTGATCTTCCCTCCCAGGACTGTAAAGATCAGATCGCCGGGCACGAGCTTCAGGAATCCGTATATGACAAGAAAATACCAGTCAGGCCTCATCAAGGGTGTTCCCGGCGACGGCGGGCCGTACGTTTCTATCGGGTTCAAGGGGATATAGGTCGCCATCAGCACGATAACAAACAGCAGGAGTAGGAAAAACGACAGACTGATGACGCCCTGTTCCGGCCAGATCGGGATGCCGATGAGCCTCCTCCCGCCCTGCGCCTCCCGTCGGTCCCTGTTGAACCCGGGCTCGGTATGTTTCTGTTTTATCAGGATTAGCATGTGCAGGCTGATGAGGCCGATCAGCGCGGCAGGAATAAGCATGACATGCATGAAGAAGAAGCGAGGGACGGTCCCGTCTGAGGGGAATTCTCCGGCAAAGAGAAGCCTTGATATCCAGTCCCCGATCCAAGGCACCGACTTTGCCATGTAATAGGCAATGGAAGTGGCAGTCACCGAGAATTGACTGTAGGGCAGCAGATAGCCGGTAAACGCCGCAACCATCGCCATGCCCCACAAACTGAGGCCTACGAGCCAGTTAATCTCTCTCGGCTTCCGATATGCCGAGGTAAAATAAATCCTCATGAGATGCGCCAGGATGGCGGCTATCATGATCATTGCCGACCAGTGGTGGATGCGCCTGATGATCAGGCCCATTGGGAGCAAATCGATTCTTACCACGCTCGCATAGGCTGCTGGCACCAAGGCTCCGAAGAGAGAAACCATTCTTGTCGAGGGTTCATAGAGAAACCCGAGGAAGATGCCTGTTATGACAAGGGCAACGAAGGAAAACAAGGCCGTTTCGCCGAGCAAGAACGTGGGGTGAGTTGGGAATGTCTTGCTCAGGAATTTCTCTTTGAACTTCCTGAGTTCCAGTCTTTCATCCAACCATTTAAAAATCATGTAATGTTCTCGCGCATCCCTAGACCTGCGGTCCGATGGGACCGTTGAAATCACTCGTAAAGGCAAGTGTCCCGTCCTGGCTCACCTTCACCCCAACCTGGGAGAGCGGAATCGGGGCAGGACCGCCCATGACCTTCGCCCCCTCGGCTGGATTGAATACGCTGTTGTGGCAGTAACATTCCGTGAAGGATGCATCAGGCGTTTCAACATTCGCGACCCATGAGACGGTGCAGCCAAGATGGGTGCAGATGGCGCTGTAGGCCACGAAACCTTTGTCCGTTAGCGAGATATCGGTGGGCGGTTTGATTGCACTTTCATCCAGCTTGATTAGTTGAACGAGGTTTGCCGGATTCGATGATTTGCCCAAAGGATAAGCAAGCACGGCATCGCCTGCCTTCATGGAGGAAGCCACAATGGAAGCACCCGCATTGCCGCCTCGGGCATAGACGAGAGCATCCCCCGGCTGTATCGACGTCACATATCCCCCGCCCTTCTTTTCGGGGGCAAGCACTCTAAGCATGGCAAGAAGAGACCCAAAGGCGACTGCAAACGATGCTAGTATCATCCCGAGGGTGAAGCTTCTGCGGGTGATCCCTTTGTTGGCAATCTCTTTGTCGGAGATCCCGTCTACCATAGAAGTTCCTCCTCCCGGGCCTCCGATACCTCCCTGAAGGAGATGAAATATCGTGCGAAGATCACGATCTCAAGGCCTGCAACCAAGAACTCGAAAGCGAGCAGCGTGCCTACGAGGTAATCGCTCCCTTTGCCGGTTATCAGGAGATAAGTGAAGGCAGCTCCCGCGCAGACAAGCAAGATGGACAGGATCAAGACTGCAATCACGGCGGCCTTCGGATAAACGGGCTTCCTTTCCCGTATGATCTCAAAGCTCATATTATTCCCTCTTTTCCAATACAGTATAGACGAAATATCCCATGACAAACAAAACGAGAACCGCGCCAAGTGCAAAGAAACCTATTTGAAAAGAATCGAGGTCGCTGGGGAACTCAGGAATGAACGGCGGCGTCTTTCCAGTCATTTTCTCCTGGGCGAGCTTTATCCTTATACCCGAAAGAGCTTTCACCGTCGATTCGGTCACATCCATCGGATCGATCTGATCAAACCCCGCGGTATCTTTGTGACAGAGTCCACAAACCTTGGGCACCTCGGGCATCACATTCCGGTGGGCATGGTGGCAGGTGACACAGGAGGGCCCTCCTTTGCTGTCAAGATACGCCTTCCCCATGATGCTTTTTTCGAACCGAGCAACTGATGGATAGTGGCAACGGGCGCACATTGCAAACAATCCTTTGCCTGAAGGTTTTCCTACGAAGCCACTGGACGCCGACATTGCCTGAGACCGCTTCGCTTCGAAATCCTGGCCTGTGAGATGCTGGATGTTCCCTAGATCAACGTCCGCATTTCCTCCATGGCAAGGATCGCAGGTTATTCCATTCTGCTGATGGATCGAACCCGCCCATTCCTTCACGGGCCTGCCAAGCTCACCGCCGAGAAATGTGTGGCAGGTTACGCAAGCATTGGACTTTTGCTCAGCGCGAGCGTCCGACCCCTGCATAAAGAACGCCACAGACCAACACAACGCAACGACTACGCTCTTTTTTTTCATGATCTCTGTCCCATATGCTGTATCTTATCCATTGCCTACTAAGGGCCGTCGATTCTTCCTGATACGGCTTTCCGCCATCCCGCCCGCACAGCATGCATCTGGCAATGATAGTCATGAGGGGCCTGTATTTATGAATGGGGTGCCGTTCCAATAAAATCCTGTTAAAGAAATCGCTCCTCCTCCGTCTCGAGCAAGAACGCATCGTGTCCGTAGGTGGAGTCAATTGCGTTAGCATTCATTATTAAGACTAGCACATCATTCGACAAATGCAATAATACTTAATTCGCATCATAAATACTGAGCTCCGACGATGCGTTCAAATTTGAAACAAAATTGAGCGTTGAGAGTCTTTCCTGTATTTACAATACGGATTATTAATACGATTTTCGAATAAATCCGCTCACCATCCCCATGAACGTTATAGTCCATGCTGCCAGAGCGAGATATACGAAATATTGTGAGACTTGTATAAGGGGTGTCAGCTTCATAGCATTCCCCAACTGATATGAACATGCTGCATACATCCCGAGGGGAAAGACCATGCTCCAGTGCTGAACATTATAGGCTATCGGGAAACGTTTGTAGCTGTACCGCCAGACATTTAGAATAACGATAAGAGGAATCCACCAGGTAGTCACAGCCCAGCACAGCAGGGTCGACCATCTGAGTGCAGGAAGAACGTTCTCAAGCAAACTTCCCGGTTGGGCGTGAAGCATGAGGTCCGCGCCGGCCAGCGTACTGATCGCCGCTGCGCCCATGTTGATCCAGTAAGGGGGGATGAGCTCCTCCGGAGGCAAATCTAAAAACAACATCCTGCGAACAATCATGACGATGAAAATGAAGTAAAGCGATGTACCTAACAGATGGAGGCTTGTACCCGCCAGAGCAAGGTCGTCCTGCCAGGGGGCATCAGGGGCGAGCAAGATCGTGAGGATTGACAGGGACTGGGTCCCCACAGCGTAGAGCAACCATTCTCCGCTCAGTTCCAGCTCACCTGCGTCTTTATTGCTCCTCACGATTACAGCGGCAAAAAATGCATAGCTAAGGACCACCCAGAAGAACATGCCGGCAAACCAGAACGCAGCGGCTATATGAACGCTAACCGAAAACAAGAGAAACTGGCTACCGAGAATGCATGTCCCCGCAGTAACTGTAAAGAGCGCTGGCGCCCGGGACGGCGTCGTCATATCGGCGAGCAGTTCGCCTGGAAAGAGCACTCCGCGGGTGATCATGACAGCGGCCAACGCTGCATAAGCAATCGCGTTGACGCCAAAGAGCAGGTAAGCAATCGTCTCCATTCCATGCTGGAATGCGGCAAGGGACACGATGCCCGTAGCCATGACGAAGGAGAAAGAGCCGGGATGAAAGCCGGCCGCCGTGCGTGAAAGTATTTGTTTCATGATAGGATCATTGTTATTTCCATGTTCGCGAACGTCCCTTTCACTCCTCTGCAGATGTCCACATCCCTGTGGGGAGAAAAGCGAACAGCGTCTCTATGAGGCGCTCCTTTTTGTGTCAGGCCTCTTTTTGAGTTTGTAGGCCTTGAAGAACCTCCTCATATGGCCTGCGATCACGTCGCAGTCCTCTTCAAGGGCGAAATGCCCAGTATCAAGCATGTGCACTTCGATGTTCCTGAGGTCTTGCGTGTACGCTTTGGCGCCCTGAGGGCTGAGAATTCCGTCATTTTTTCCCCATACGACAAGCGTCGGCGGTTGGTACTTTCTGAAATAGTTATGCCACTCAGGATAACGTTTCACGTTGGAGCCGAAGTCCGACCGCAGCTCGAGCTGAATAAGTTTGTTGCCGGGCCTCTCCAGAAAATACTGATCCATATTCCAAGCATCGGGGTTTATCCTGCTCATGTCACGCACTCCGTTGATGTATACCCACTTGGTACTTTCCAGCCTGAAGGTCTTAAGCACAGGCCGTTCGTTAGCTCGCGTCCTCTTCCCCCATAGTGGCCTCCCGCGCTCAATGAGAGGGGTCAACCCCTCTTCGTAGGCATTGGTGTTTTGGATGATGAGCGATTCAATCCACTTTGGATGCCTCTCGGCAATCCTGAAACCTACCGGCCCGCCATAATCCTGCAAATAAAGGGAGAATTTTCTGAGACCCAGCTTCTGCAGGAATTTCTCTATTATGTCCGACAAGTGATCAAAGCTGTACGTAAACGCATCCACGGGCGGACAAGAGCTGTTTCCGAAGCCGGGATAGTCGGGCGCAATAAGATGAAAGTCGCCCTCAAGCCTCGTCATCAGATTTCTGAACATGTGCGATGAAGAAGGAAAGCCGTGCAAAAGGACAATTGCCGGGGAGTCGGGATGCCCGGCTTCGCGATAAAAAATGTCAACATTGTCAATTTTAACGGTGTTATAGGTTATCATAAATCGTTCCCCTTTCCGAAGGAAAAGACGCTCCTTCAATCTGCCGCTTTGTTGTCGGAGCCGAACCAAGATGTTTTTTATGGGTGCGTCCGCGGACTTCACATTCATATAACTCACCGCATCATATTTTGAGCCACCCTCTTCTGAGAGCATTATCCATAATGACTCCCACGAGGAAAGCAACACCCATATTCCACATGGCAACAGCGGCTACGATGAGCATGACGTAAAAGTCGGCTTTTTTATCGCCAATGTCTTTTACCACGATGGCCAGTTCAGAACCCGCAAAGAATAGGATCACCCCCAGAATCGCATTCGGAAATATCTTGAAAATAATGGAGACGGAATCGCTGAATAAAAGAGCGATAAGAATGAGTATGCTTCCGAGAATAACCAGCGCCCCACCGGTCTTTGCTCCAAAGCGAACATGCCCTGCCATCCCGCCGGCTCCATGACACATGGGAATACCGCCAAAAAGGGGCGAAACCAGGTTCATGATGCCTTGGGAAGTGGCGATCTTCTTCTCCGTAACCGGCCTGTCTGGAAAAAGCTCATTGTTCTCGGCGGTGATCGCTATTACCGCGTTTCCCAAGGTCAATGGTATCTGGGGAATGGTGAAAAGCAATGTTCCCGTAACGAGATCATTCCAGGTAATCATAGGGAGACTGAAAACCGGCAGCTTGAAGCCGATATGAATCTTGGCCAATTCCGACAGTATTTGAGGGTTCATGATAACGGCGGAAGCGATCCCGATGATGAGGAGCATAAACATTGCCGGAAACTTGGGATTTGTGAGAAGAAGGTACGTGATGACCAGGGCGATACCGGCGAGCA
>DATJAO010000067.1:0-7157 GCA_035516175.1 Nitrospirota bacterium | reverse complement strand
AATAGGGCCAGCAGGCCAAATCCCTGATGCCATTCTCTGTCCCCTCCTTTTTGGAAACGTTCCCAGAAGACTCATTCTGAGAAATGATTTCTCCGCAACCGTGTGAAAGAACAGCACGGCTTGGGACTGTTCCTCCGGATCCACAAAACCAATCAATACCTGCTAAGCACAATCGCCTTCAATCGCTGTTTAGCAGCACAGCTGCACTGTTTATTTGTCGGGAACGGTGAAATGCAGTCCGTCGCGCCCCGATCCTGGCACAGCCCGAACGCGAACGTCTTGGACCATATCTCCGTAACCTTTGTGATGGTTTCCCAAATACCAATCGATGTTGCAAGGCTCTTGTCGGCAATCCTCATGTCGACACCGGCAGCCGATGATGACATGAGTGATGATCTAGACTCATACTTGTATAAATTGTTTTTTCACATCACACAATTTCTGACGCTCTCGAGTATGACCCTTTGATTGACAGGACGCTTCTGAGGGAATCACGCTCACCAGCAGCAGTTTCGTGATCACAGCAATCTGTTACTTCATTGCAGCGCCCCTTGCGTTCTGTACATTCATGCAGCGGCATCCATTTCTGCCCAGAGACCCCTGGCTAGGTCTGCCGAACGTAATGCCGATCGACAGCATCAAAATATCGCCTGAAGCCGGACGCCGAAGACGGTCGCGTTGTTTAAGTTCTCCCGGGTGAGACCAGTGAAGAAATCCTTCTGACTGGGCCTGATAAACTGGATGTCCTCCGTCAATTTCATCCATTGCGTCAGCGCGTAATTGTAGTAGGCCTCGACCCCATATTCGTCCCTCAATAAAGATCTCGTCGCAAGGGACGTGGTAAATGTTGGATTACTCACATCGATGTAGTAGTACCCTATGCCGAAGCCATCATAGGGCCGGCCCGGGATGACGCCCTTGCCGCCAAGCCCCAGGCTGAAAAAGTGGTTTATGGGGTTGGGATTACCGTCCGAAATTCCATACCTGCCGAAGATGCCGATGCCCCGACCTGAGCCTTTTTTCGTTTCGTACACGTACTGGTCAAAGTTGTAGTACGCGCTCCATGAGTTACTCTTCATCTGGATCTCGCCGTTCTGGATGATAAAGCGTAGACTCTGATCGAGGGAAGTGAAGTCCTTGTTCGAATACTCCCCGCCGATGAGCTGGTGCCCGGTTAGTCCGAAAAAGTCCGTTCTCACCCGGGCTTCACCGGCATAGGTCACCTGGTCATCGCTCCAATCGCCGACGGTGCTGGCTTTCCCAACGCTTTGAATAGCGCTCAAGGTGACTAGGGCGGCATCGGGGTCCTTGGTTGGCAATATGATCAACCCCGCCCCCAGCGTCGAGTAGGGCGACACCAGCAAAGTCACCGGATTAATGTTCAACGCAAGGTTGAGGAACTGGACGTCACCCTTGCCGTGGGCAAACTCGTTCGCATCGCCGGAAGTGGTGTCAAGCTTCCCGACGACCATGCCGACGTAATACGAAAAGAACTGCATGATTGCCACCTCGGGCACGTTCAGATTATCGCTGTTCACTATGGGCGGCGTGGGATAGACCTGATTACTATTCACCGGCATGATCGCCCCCGGTTGTCCGTTGATGTCACTGCCGACATTGCCCTCCACCTCCACTGTCAGAAACCCTCCTGGCCACAAGCCGAGTTTTTGGCTGTCCACGTTGATGGTAAGGTTTCCTCGCCCTCCGTACTGCCAGCCTTCTTCCTTGAAGTTATTGCCGCCATTGGTGACGCCTTGCCAGATCTCAGTCCAGCTAGCGTCAAAGGTAACGCCCTTTACCGCCAGGTCATTGCGGGTCCCGCCCCAATCACCGCTCAGGGTCGATCGGTCCCACAGTTTGCCAGAGTACGTTACAGATTTTTCCTCTGCAAAGGACTGAGATACCAACAGCAAAACTGCCACCGCAGTAAACGACCAATTGATTGCGCGTGTCATTTTCTCCTCCTATGGTCTTGATTGGTTTGGTACTTTACCACTCGATCTTTCCCTGTCACAGTTTTTGATGAAAAACGATTGGAGCGGGCCGTAAACGTGGAGCCTGACCATCCAGCCTTTGCCAGAAACGGTCTAGATCCAGTTGTGTCGGCTCATGAACGTAATATCGGCCGATCCAGTTGTCATTATATTTTTCAGCAAGGACAAGCTCATTGCTGAGACTTGAATTCATCGCTGCAAGTCTTGCATTTCCTCCGTGAACATCAGCAGGCCCTTCCGATCCTGTCTCGATACAAGATGATTTGGAAGACTATTTCAGCAAATGAAGCCCATTTTTTGTTCTACAGATTACCACGCCCGACAGCACGACCTGCGTCGAGTCTGTAGGAGAGTCGCTCCCCTTGTTTTTTGTCTTTCCCCTCGAACCCTTTTCTTCCCACTACTGCCTCCCCATCTATCTCGAACAACAACTCTTCCCGACAGACATCGGCGACAATACACACACCCGGAAATTCTTCCAGTCCACGCTTCCTTACCATCTCCCAAAAGACAGAAGCATGCTCCGGTCTTTTCACAAAAACAGTAGCAGCAGCAATGTCTTTAAGGCTGGCCCCTTCCCTGTCCATGAGTTTTTCGAGCTTCTCAAAGGTGCAGGTAATCTGGCCGTGGATATCATCAACGAATTGGGTCTTGCCCTGTTGGTCGATTGCAGCAGTGCCTGAGACCTGGATTAACGAAACATCCGATTCATGTATCACAGCTCCCCGGGAGAAGGCCGATTCATAGCGGAAAGCATCAAGCTGTGCGATGTTGGTCAGTTGCTTTACCGCAAGACGGGAGCTGGATTCTCCCATTATCGCAATGAGATCCATGGTGGTTCCTGCACGGGAAGGTGTATCGCCACTGATCCCGGTGCTTGCAGGAAGAAGAAGTCTGGTGTCGTCGGGGCCCGGCATGATACCGAACTCCCCGTACTTTTCATTCCGCACCTTATTGAATGCGGCATACCAGTCGAGAATGTCCGAGAGATAGAACCACGTCCTCACCACATCACCATAGGATGCACCGTTTTCGCGGAGAATGCGGTCAGCGCGGTCGAGCATCCGCCACGCCTGGATGGGTCTGCTTTCACTCTCCCTTGAAAAGTCGTGCTGCCCATTAATGTTCTGAAGCATGATATAGGTGGAACCCTTGTGTCTCCATCTGCGCCCGCAGGGTATATCACCATCCCAAATCGACCAGACACCATTTCCCCTATGGACAGCATGGATGATCAAACCTGCAAACCCTTCTCCCCAGGGAGGATTTCCCTGAATATAAGTGAGGGGGTTATCAGGAGCAATACCGCATGTACGAAACGCACGTTGCCGTGCTGCCATGACAGAGCATTCCATGGACAGGCTCCCAAAGATCCGCTCATGAACGATCTCAAGCTGGTGTTCCCTAAGCGCTTCCGCGATCCGGATATAGGCATCTTCTGCAGTCTGAGCAGTATCTGCGGGAGATCGTACCGATGCTACAAAGAATGCCTGCCCCTCTCCCGCCCAGGTCGCGCAGAACCTCGTCGCAGCCTCTTCACGAGAGATCGATTCGATAGTCATGCCTTTGGTCATATCTTATTTCTCTTCGAGCATGTAACACTGATTCTTAGCGTCTGTCTCATAACCATATCTTCCTTTATTTAAGTATCAATTATGCTACACTTCTCGCCGTCTCGATAGTCTCTATGCCGTTTGTGCGCAAGATGGTCTCGAACTTGACCTCAGGCAGCTCAACGGCCATCTCCATGGCTATAAGTACATTGCGGTATTCATCCGAGCGGAGATGCCGTTTCAGGTCCTCTTCGTTCTTCCATTCTTCCTCGATCATGATTATGCGCTCTTCCAGCGCGTCCCGGTAAATGCGGCAACTGATGCAGCCGGGCTCAACCCGGCCTCGCTTCGCCATCAAAAGGAGAATTGCCAATGCTTCCTCCCGCTTTTCCGGACTTACAATAAGCCGTATCGTCGAGTGAATCATCTGCATCTCCTAAGCGTGTTTTTTACTGCACGATGTGAACGTAATACAGAAGGAGGCTACTTTTTATCAGACTGTTAGTCGTTAACTTATTCTTTTTTTACGGATAATAATTAGTGAGGAGTTTCGATTATGATATTGCGAAATTCATGCCTGGGGAGAGTGTGCCACGCATTCATTGAGACAACATGTTATGAATTAATGGCTTTTATTGAAGATTGTTCTTAACAACAAGGAGAGAATACTCTGTGGGCAGTCTACATTTAGTCATAATGACGATATATCGCCATTAGTTTGTGGGGCGTTCGATACCAAGCTTTTTCATTTTCGAGTGAAGCGTCGTGCGTTTGAGGCCGAGGGCTTCAGCGGCGCCATTGATACGCCAACCGCTCCTCTGAAGTGTTGTCAGAATGTGATTGCGTTCAATAGCCTCAAGCTGGAAGTTGTTGTCTTCAGCCTTTTCGGCGACGGAAACTGCCACCGGTGCTCGCAGCTTAAGGGTCTTGTCGCGGGTGACGATCATGGCGTGTTCGATTACGTTCCTAAGCTCCCGGACGTTCCCGGGCCAGGAATAGCGCTGCAATGCCTCCATGCTCCGCTGCGGAATGCTGTCAATCTGCTTGCCCAGCTTTTTCTCAAATTGACGGACGAACGCCCAGGCGAGGAGCGGGATGTCTTCCCTACGCTCACGGAGGGGCGGGATTGTGATGGGGAATACGTTCAGCCGGTAGAACAGGTCCTCCCGGAAAATACCCTGCTGTACTTCCTGCGAAAGGTCCCTATTGGTGGCCGCAATGATCCGGACGTTGACGTGGATGGTCTTCGTCGACCCCAGCCGTTCGAACGTGCCTTCCTCTATGACCCGGAGCAGCTTCGTCTGCAGCTCTAGGGGAAGCTCGGCGATCTCATCGAGGAAGATCGTCGATCCGTCGGCAACCTCGAACCGGCCGGCCATTCTTGTCATGGCGCTCGTGTACGCGCCTTTTTCCCGGCCGAACAGCTCGCTCTCGATCAGCGTGGGAGGCAGGGAAGCGCAGTTAACCGTCACTAGCGGCCGGTCCTTCCGCGAGCTCAGGTTGTGGATCTCCCGTGCCAGCAATTCCTTGCCTGTTCCGGTCTCGCCCGAAATGAGGACCGTGGAGTCCGTCCGGGCCACCTGCTCTGTCTGGGCCAGGACGGTCTTCATCGCCGCGCTCTCGCCGATGATATCGCCATGCTCGATGAGAAGCGCGGCCTCCTGCCGCAGATAGAGGTTCTCCTGCTCGATCTTCTGCTTGAGTTGCTCGATCTCCTGGAGCCGCGCCTGCAACTGCTCCTCCATCCGCTTCCGCTCGGTGATGTCTGTATCAGAGCAGCGATAACCGACAAGGTTTCCGGCCTCGTCCAGCATCGGTACCCCACTGGTTTCCAGATGCACGATCTTTCCGTCTTTTCTCACATTTGGATTGGGGAATGCTCGGAACGACGCCTTCACAGCAAACACGTTGAAAGCGGATGTCTTTAGCTCTTCCCGGATATACGGAGCAAATAGATCATAGAAATGCCTCTTCCCGATCAACTCATCGGGAGTGTAGCCCAGGATCTTCTCGACTGCCGGACTCGTATAACGGTAGAGGCCTTTCGCGTCAACCTCCCAGATAAAATCGCTGACGTTCTCTGCCACCTGCCGGAATCGCTCTTCGCTGTGCTGTAACTCCTGTTCCGCGCGCTTGCGATCGGTGATGTCGATCGAAACGCCCATCAATCTATCCGGTTCGCCGGATGATTTGAAATACGGTCGTCCCCGGGAGAGGATCCACCGGATGCTTCCGTCGGGGCGAACGATGCGGTATTCAGCGCTGTCATCCTTTCCCACCCGCATGACCTCTTCCGCGGCTCGACGGATTCTCTCCCTATCATTGGGATGAATCACATTCAGGATGTCTTCAAAACCTTTTTCTCGGTCCGGCGCAAAGCCGAATAGATCCTTGGCCTTTGCCGTCGTCCACATGCGGCCGGTGTCGGCCTCCAGGGTCCACAGGCCCGCCTCAGCGGACTCCGCAGCCAGGCTCAGCCGCTCTTCACTCTCACGAAGTTCTTCCGACAATTGCGCGGCCCGATGCACGTCACGACTCATTTCGTAGGCTATCGTCGCGACGATGCCCAAGAAGAAGATACTCACCGTGATTGGCATGGAGATGATCCCCCAGAGAGCCAGCACGAGCTGTACCGTGCTCGCCACGACGAAGAACACGATGGTGCTGCTCAGCAACAGCTCCTTCCGCTGGTCGCCCCGCCGCCAGACAGAGAGCGTTGCATCCACGGCAAAGACCACGAGCAAAAGAAAGCCCATATGACCGACCAGCATCCATAGATTCGAAACGCCCTCGGCAACCGAGATGGATTCCCCGAGGAAGCGGATGTGCCGCAGGTTAGTTATCTCCCGGTAAGCGAGATTAGGCTTGAAGATAAAATCGAGGATCAGTGCTAGAGTGCGCATGCCACAGACTGTCCACGCGAGCCAAAGTCGCCCTGCCCGCAAGTAAAGCCGCATAAAGCCGACCAGCGTGACGACTACCACCAAGCCCGGCACATGGAGCCATCTCAGGATCCAGCCATACTCCCCGACCGTCTCCGCCCGCATCATCAGCAACTCGAAGAACGCCAAGGTGGCAGTCGCCACCGCCATCAAGGAAAAGAGCAGATTGGACCACGCCGTGCGTTTCTTAAGCCAGACGAGCAAATTCATCGCCGCCAGCATGAGACAAGCGGACGCGATCATGGACCAGATGATGGTGACACAACTCATGGAATAACGAAGCTCCTAGGATTGAAAACCATAACCACGCGGCGCAGCAGGCCCCTGACTTCTGTCCGGGATGAAGCCGGACCGGGCCTTTTATACGGCATGCTTAAAGTGAGTGCTTAAGAAGATTATTATTGAGGATTGGGCAATTGTCAAATGCGCTTACATACGGCGTACAACGATAGTTTTAGTTACGCATGATAAATTCAGAGTGAATTATGCATCATAAACTAAGATATGACTGGTGCAGAGTTTAGGAAGTATGTACCAAACTGCAAAAAGAATAAGCAACTACATTTCTAAGGTGGAAAGAAATTCCTCCGGCGTCAAAACCGAGATTGTTTTCTCATTATAATCTGACTTATTCCGTGTGATGACACAATCTGCTTTTACCTGTAGGG
>DATJAO010000066.1:0-85487 GCA_035516175.1 Nitrospirota bacterium | reverse complement strand
TAGGCCAGGAACTGGCCGAAGTAACGCACGGGGAGAAGGAGATAAGCCGTATTAAAGGAAATACCTTTAGTTCGCATCCTTCATTGAACCGTGAAACCCCCACGACAAGGGCAGCAGCGATTTAGTGGCGGGTAGTTCATTGTATGGCCGTAGTCTGCAATCCCGCAACGGCGAGAAGTGCTATTACCAGAAATGAACCCGTAATGAGCAATTCCAGAAACGTAAAGCCTTTATGATTCCGGGCCTCTGTAATATCTTCATAGATGGTCTCCCGTTCAGTTACTGATCACTTTGTTGATCAGTGCAGCGACGTCGGTCTGGGAAGTCGGAGCATCCGGCACTGCCTGCGCCATCATGACATCATACCCGTCCACGACATGATGCCTGCAGTACGGGCAGAGTTCCCATATGGTTGCTGAAGGAGCTGTGGTAATCATTGCTGCGCCGCATTCCGGACATATGATAATATATTTGGTCATTTTGTCTACCTTTCCATAGACATTACATTATTACTCTTTAGCAAGAATAAAAGCAACATTCATACCATGAACAATAGCTTAATGTATTCAATTAATTAACAGATTTTTTAGGTAGGAAAATGGAGTGCACACTTCACAGATATGTAATGAATTACCTAATAACGATACCGGCGTATCCTACCACCTGATCATAATCTCCGCTTACGTCTCCGGAGTTTGCATACTTGACCAGCTCAGCATGGGAAGCGCCGAGGGCGTTACAGGCGGCAAGCATGGCAACCGCCGGACCATACCCGCACATGGTGATACCGTTATCTCTGACCGTACGGTACAGGCCCAGGGGATCGAGGTTCAGGATCTGGTGAATAGCTTTTGAGTCTTTTTCTTTGGCTGTCGAAGCCTGCTCATAATGGCTCATATCGGAACTCGCGACGATGAGCACATGGTGACGTTCAGGTTCATGATCCGCACTCCCCGCGACACGTTCTTTAATTGCTGCTGCTATAGCCTGGCCCACCTCAAGGCAGGTCGTAAGGGCGGTGTCGAGCATTTGCAGGGGTACTATTTTGAAAGCATGCTTGAAATACTGGATAAAGGGAAGCTGCACTTCAAGAGAGTGTTCGCGAAGATGAGCAAGCGTGTCTTCGTGGATATGCGTGGATTTTTTCAGAATTGCGGCAGCGAGTTGTTCGTCGATATCCACCGTGCCGAGCGGCGTTTCCCATCGCCCACTGGACATCAGGGAAACGGACGCTCCGAGGCCCGTATGGTTCGGTCCAATAAGGACAAAGGTATCAGGAAGCTCTACGCTCGAATAGACGGCGCCCGCGACAGCACCGGAATACATTAGACCTGCGTGAGGCGCGATGATGCCAAGCGCATTTACCCTTTTGGTACCGGGGATGATGAACCCTTTGACCTGCTTCCTGAGGGCTTCCGCTGTCCCCTGATAAAAATGACCTGCGACTGCCGGATGACGGAGCATATGCACCTCGCTGAAATAAAAACTCAATGCTCGGAGTCCGCTGCCGAACGCTGTCAGCGATCATTTCTTTTCCCGTGGTCAAGATCGTTCTCCCCATCTTTGCCGGGAAAAGCACTACCGGTACTCTTTTTTATTATAACTCTATATTCCGTTTACCGTTATTCTGACTTACAATATCTGGATTATGAGAATCTCAGAACCGTTTCTCAGTGTTTTCGAACCTTGTGAACCTGTTTATGAACGTCAGGTCAACTTTCCCGATTGGCCCGTTTCTCTGCTTTCCTATGATCACCTCTGCGACGCCT
Source organism: Nitrospirota bacterium (assembly GCA_035516175.1). Classification (GTDB taxonomy): domain Bacteria; phylum Nitrospirota; class UBA9217; order UBA9217; family UBA9217; genus DASPSR01. The sequence continues at coordinate 83,718 of DATJAO010000066.1, read as the reverse complement.
CTCCTGCCGCACAGGCATTCGCCATCATGAGGACATTCGCATTTATTGTAGACTTCATCACGATAGATAAATAATATCACATCCGCGTCCTGTTCTATGGCCCCGGACTCGCGGAGATCGGCAAGCATGGGTCTCTTTTCCTTACCGGGACGCGTCTCCACAGCGCGGTTGAGCTGAGACAGCCCGATGACCGGAACCTGCAGCTCCTTTGCGAGCGCCTTGAGAGAACGTGAGATGTTCGATATCTCCTGCTCGCGGCTGCCTTCATCTCCCCTGCCCCGCATGAGTTGGAGGTAGTCTACTATTAGCAGGTCAAGGCCGTGCTCTGCCTTCAGCCTACGTGCTTTGGCCCGCATTTCGAGCACAGAGATTGCAGCTGTATCATCGATATAGATTGGAGCTTCCGCCAGCCTTCCTGCGGCATTGGAAAGCGGGGTCCAATCACGTTCGGATAAGTGCCCGGTCCGCAGCTTGTGCGCATCCACCCTTGACTCGGAACCCAGCAAACGAAGCACAAGCTGCTCCTTGGACATTTCAAGACTGAAGATGGCAACAGACTTCCCTTTTTCAATCGCGGCGTAGGAAGCGATGTTCAGACAGAATGCCGTTTTGCCCATCGACGGCCGACCGGCCACGATAATAAGATCGCTCGGCTGCAGCCCTGATGTCCTCTCGTCAAGATCTACAAAACCTGTCGGCAGGCCAGTAACCATCTCTTTGCGTTCATAGAGCCGTTCGACGATCGCAAAACTGTGACCGACGATTTTTTTCAAGGGTACAAAGGTGTCCTTAATCTTGTTTTGGGCAATCTCGAAAATCGATCGCTCTGCCCGATCCAGAAGTTCATCGATATCCTCAACGGTTCGAGAATCGTCGTAGCTCTGCGTGATGATGTCAGTGGCAGAATGTATAAGCTTACGAAGAACTGCTTTCTCCCGCACGATCCGTGCGTGGTTCTTGATATTGGCTGCCGTAGGTACGATGCTGACGAGGTAAGCGAGATACGACGCACCTCCGACGGATTCGAGCCCGATCTTGCCGCGGAGTGCATCCGTCAACGTGATGAGATCGATTGCTTCTCCGGTCTCAAACATATCGAGCATCATGGAGAAGATCCGGCGATGATTGTCCTTGTAGAAATCATCAGGTGAAAGAGTCTCGACGATTTTGTTGATGGAGTCATTTTCGATGAGTATGGCACCGAGCACCATCTGCTCTGCTTCGATATTCTGCGGGGGGAGTTTTTGGAGCGAAACCTCGGTCTGAACAGACATGGTTCTACCTCGAAACTTACGGTTAGGAACTAGTACAATCCGTTAGAGATCAAATCTCTATCGGTCAAGATGGCAGCTTTATGATGCCATCGTCAAGATATGATATATGCTGCCGACAAGTGCCGGCTTTCTCTAACGGAGCAAACAAATTAAAGGCAAGTAAATACAACAGCCTGAAATAACAAGCCCGTTCAGAGAACGGGCCGTCAGGTCTGCATCATAAACGTACAAGTTCATTAAGCGTACGATACTATTCCTCTGCAACCACCGAGACCTTGAGGTCCGCATGGACATCGGCATGCAGTTTAACCGGAACCGTGAATTCTCCAAGCCGCTTGATGGGCTCATCAAGCAAGATCTTTCTCTTGTCAATAGCGACACCCTGCGACTTCATGGCTTCGGCAATATCCATAGAGGTGACGGAACCAAAGAGTTTGCCTTCTTCCCCTGCCTTGGCCTTGATCGTGATTGAGAGGCCCTTGATCCTGTCGGCGTCCGCTGCTGCTTCTTTTTTCAATTTCCGGATGCGGTCGGCCACCATCTTCTTCGCATGTTCCATGGCGCGAAGGTTTTTCGGCGTGGCCTCAATGGCTTTTTTCAGGGGGACCAAGTGGTTTCTTGCATACCCGTCGGCCACCTTAACGAGGTCTCCTATTTTTCCTAACTTATCAATATCTTCCCGTAAAATTACTTGCATTGATGTTGCAACTCCTTTCGAGCTTTTATGGATGGCAAGATACTACCAGAAACCGGGGCAAAGTGTCAACAACGATTTGCACCGGTATCTTATCATTCAGGATGCCCGGCATCAGGATTCACCGCCTACTCTCTTTTTAAGTTCATGCAGTTTGTTCATAGCGTCGAGTGGCGTCATGGCATCGAGATTCAGGTCCGAAATCTCCTTAAAGAGGAGCCCTGCCTCGCTTGCGAACAGTCCGAGTTGCGGTTCAATTACCTCCGATTCAGCGGTTTTTCGGCCTTTTTCGCTTTGATTAATGGATATCTCCGTCTCCCCGTTTTCCCGCTTGATTTTTGTCGCCGCGACCGGCTCGCCCAGTTCATTGAATTCAGCCTGTTCAAGGTTAGCGAGCACTTCCTTCGCTCTCTGAATCACGGCCTGCGGAAGTCCTGCGAGCCGTGCCACCTGAATACCGTATGACTTGTCCGCCCCGCCTGCCACCACTTTCCGAAGAAATATGATCTGGTCGTTCCATTCCTTGATGGCAACCGTGTAGTTCTTCACACGACCCATGGTGAGCGCAAGCTCGGTGAGTTCGTGGTAGTGCGTGGCGAAAAGAGTCCTGGCTCCGAGTTTTGTGTGGATATACTCGGCCACGGCCCAGGCTATGCTGATCCCGTCAAAGGTGCTCGTGCCCCTGCCTATCTCGTCAAGAATGATGAGGCTCCGGTCTGTTGCATTATTTAAAATGTTTGCGGTCTCGCTCATCTCTACCATAAAGGTGCTCTGACCGCGGGAGATGAAGTCAGATGCACCCACACGCGTGAATATCCTGTCCACGAGGCCGATGTGCGCTTCGCGCGCGGAAACGAAGCAGCCCATCTGAGCCATGATCGTAATCAAAGCCACCTGCCGCATATAGGTAGATTTTCCCGCCATGTTCGGGCCAGTGAGGATCACAAGCTGATTCTCCTCGCAGTCCAGAATCGTGTCGTTCGGGATAAACCTCTCTTCCGCAGAAAGTTGTTCAATGACGGGATGCCTTCCCTCGATGATCCGGAGAGTGTCTCCGTCGATGATCACCGGCCTGGCATAATTGTTCTTAGCAGCCGTTTCAGCCAGGGACGCGAGGCAGTCTAAGAGTGCAAGCCGTCGTGCCATATCCTGAATCCTGACGGTTGAGCCCGCAACGGATTCCCGTACCTGCTGAAATAGGCGGTATTCCATGTCGAGGATCTTCTCTTCAGCACCGAGTACCTTATCTTCGTATTCCTTGAGCTCTGGCGTGATGAACCGTTCCGCGTTTGCCAGCGTTTGTTTGCGAATATAATCCGGTGGTATATTCTGGAGGTTCGTCTTCGTCACTTCGATAAAGTACCCGAAGACCTTATTGTAGCTCACTTTGAGCGAGCCAATGCCCGTACGTTCTCGTTCTCGCCGTTCAATACCGGCGATCCATCCTTTGCCTTCGGAGCTGATGGACCGAAGATCATCCAGTTCCTCATTGTATCCTTTTTTGATCAGCCTGCCTTCCCGCAGGGTATAGGGCGGGTCATCATAGATGGCGCCGTTGATGAGTTTGAGCAAATCTTGGAGGTCATCCCACCCTGCCGTCAAATCATAAATCAGCCGGGAATTGCACTGGGATAAAAGTTCGCGAATCTGCGGCAATACTGAAAAAGACTGCTTGAGCGCGAGCAGGTCCCGGGCGTTCGCCGCGCCAAGCGAAACCCGGCTGATAAGCCGCTCCAGGTCGTAGATCGTGCCGAGCGCGGTCCTGAGGTCAGAACGTAGCTGGTGGGCATTTTTGAACTCAGCGGCCGCATCGAGGCGCTGTTCGATCTCGACTGCATCCATCAGTGGATTCAGAAGCCATTCACGAAGTTTTCTCCCCCCCATGGATGTAACCGTGTGATCAAGGACCGAAAGCAGTGTTCCTCTTGAGGAACCATCGTAGATGTTCCTTACAAGTTCAAGGTTGCGTTGACATGAGGCATCGAGAACCATGTACGCCTGTGAGAGGAACGGCTTGATCCGGCGAATGTTTGCAAGGCCTGTCTTCTGCGTTTCCTCGATATAGCTGAGTGCTGCGCCGGCGGCAGAGATGCCAATCTTCATACCGCCACAGCCGAACCCTTCGAGTGACGTCATCTTGAAATGGTCGATGAGCTTGCGGTTGGCGGTCTGCCAATCAAATGTCCAGTCGTCATAGGCATTGATAGCCTGAGTGTATTGCCGGAGCATTCCTAAAAGTCCTGTATCGGGCTGATACCCCTTGGGAAGCACAATCTCACGGGGAGCAAAACGCGCAAGCATGGTATCCAGTTCCACAAGGTTGTCGGTCCCGTCAATCTCCGTCATGAAGAAGTCGCCCGTTGATATATCGAGGAAAGCAAGCCCGTAACCATCTTTGGCCGGATAGAGAGCCGCAAGGTAGTTGTTGTCTTTGGCATCGAGCAGATTGGAATCAAGCACGGTTCCCGGCGTTACCACCCGAATGACCTCGCGCTTCACGATGCCCTTTGCGAGCTTCGGGTCCTCCACTTGTTCGCAGACCGCAACCTTGAACCCGCGACGAATGAGCTTCGCTATGTAGCCATCGGCTGCGTGATATGGGAACCCGCAGAGCGGCGTTTCGATGCCCTTCGATTTGTTGCGGGCAGTAAGCGTGATCTCAAGCACTTTAGACGCGGTGACCGCATCCTGGTCGAACATCTCGTAAAAATCGCCCATGCGAAAAAGCAGGATGGCGTCCAGGTGCTGACGCTTGATCTCGCGGTACTGCTTCATGAGAGGAGTGAGGTCTGACATGGTAATTTCAGCAGAAATCATAAGGATAGAAGGGGAACTTGGGAAAATGGCGGAAGAATAATATGTAGACATCTCCCTCTCCCCATCTTCCTCACCACGATCTCTCCTCGTGCAGTTATTTTCACAAAAATATACTTGTGAAAATCTTGGTCAGCTTTTCAGTCCCCAAAAATCCATTTTCTGCAGCTCAGGGGACTCACCGAGCAGCGCCGGCATCACACGGGAGTTGTCGAAAACCGTCATATTGCTCGTATCGTCGATCCAGGCGGAACCATCTGCACACGCAGGTGTTGGGGGTTCGCCGCGCCCGCCGACTTTCCAATATTATTACCTACATTGGACCCATCTGGACCCAGAGCAAGTTCGCGCATCTTCGTGAATGCCTATGTGACCTTCATGATGACGCCGCGCTCTTTTTCGGGTAACTTGTCGAAGCGGTCTCATGGTATGCGGCACAATGACCAAATGACCATTTTTGAAGGAATAGAGATGCATGAGTACGAGTAATTCGTTCCACAAAAGAGAATGTAGTTTATTCGGTCATTACTCCTCTTCACTTCATCGCACGGGATGCATCCTGCAGCGGTCGTATTATTCAGGATATATCTCATGTGCCATGGCGCCCGGACCAAATCCGAGAGATTTAGATGTCAGAAAAAAGAAAAGAGGACAGATGAGCTGTTGCTTTCGTCTGCGATCTGAGCTCTGCTTTTATCCTTGCCGGATCCTATCCAATTCTGTAATGACTTTCTTGATGTCTTCCCATACCAGCGCCTTATCCTTCGGGTTTCTGAGCAGATATGCAGGATGGAACGTGGGCATGACCGCTATGCCATGGTATGTCTGCCATCGACCTCGAAGCGACGTGATTCCTTCACCAGTTTTGAGCAGCGTCTTGGCTGCGATATTACCGAGCGCTACGATAATCTTCGGTTTGATAGCCTCGAGCTGCTTGAGGAGAAATGGCTCGCATGCATTGATCTCATCAGGTTCAGGGTTCCGGTTGTTCGGCGGCCTGCACTTTACAATGTTGCAGATGTAAACGTCCTCGCGACTGAGCTTAATGCCTTTGACGATAATATCCGTAAGAAGCTGTCCAGCCGCACCTACGAATGGCCTTCCCTGCTGGTCCTCTTCGTATCCCGGACCTTCCCCCACGAACACGAGCACAGAGCTCGGGTCGCCTTCGCCGAAAACAATGGTTTTTCTGCCTTTGTGCAGTTTGCATCTGCTGCAGTTCCCCAGTTCCTCGCGAACCGCCGTTAGTCCCCCACATGGACACGGGACTCGTTCTTCTGTTTTCGGAACATGTCCTGTCTTTGTTGCAGACGATTGTCCTTTATTTACCGCAGACGGGGCATCAGCTTTATCCGTCAGTAACGCGGTCATTGTTGGGATCAGCTCGATCGAGCCTACCCCCAGCATCCGCTGGTACTCAAGATGCTTCCTGATTTGTGTCACAATGTCTAAAAGCTCGCTCTCGATATCATTCATTTCAAATTATAATCGTGTCCTTGCTAGGAGCAAAGCGGCGTGTACTTTGGCCTTAACACGTTGAATGCAATCTTAGTTGCCCCACTTGAGTTTGGCTCGAAGAATTTCATAGTAACTCTTGGTAGGATGTTTAATCAGCCTCATCTTGAATCGGGATCTTTTGATCTCTACGATATCACTCCACTGGAGAGGGAAACCTATCTGGCCATCGAGTGTAAGCGATACGTCTTCGCTCTGAGAGGAAAGGCACACCCTGACAACGACACTATCGGGCAGGGCTATTGGCCTGTTTGAGAGCGTATGCGGACATATAGGCGTCACCACAAAGCAGTGTATCGTAGGATGGATGATGGGGCCGCCTGCCGAAAGCGAATACGCCGTCGAACCCGTGGGCGTTGCAACGATCAGCCCGTCGGATCGGAGCGTAGTCAAATGGCGGTCATTCACCGAGACCTTAAGCTCCATCATCCGCGCGAGGGCACCTTTGTTGATCACCGCGTCGTTCAGCACACGGTACTGAGATACGCGCCGTCCGTCACGAAGAACGCTCGCAGTAAGCATCATCCGGTCCTCGGTCTCGAGCTTGCCCGCGATCGCCTTTTCCAGGTTTCCGTACAGCTCATCAAGCGAGACCTCAGCCATGAACCCTAGGCTCCCAAGGTTTACCCCGAAAATGGGGACGTCGGTATGCGCATCGGCCACGTACCTTGCAGCGGATAGAAGAGTCCCGTCGCCGCCAAGAATTATCAGCATCTCGACAAGCGATGGGATTTCTGCACGGTCATATCCCTTCGCTTTAATGGATGCAGCAGTCTGACTATCGATAAATACTTTTTTCCCTCGCGACTCAAGCCATGCAGTCAGCTTCTTTGCCGCCTTCTGCGCCGCAGGAATATCTTTTGCAATGATGCCGATTTTTTTCATTCTGGTATTTTTACCGTTGCGTGTTCTGCAAAACGGATATGATGGTGGCATGTGGTCTAGCGTATTTGATAACCCACCCCAGCAGGAACAGTCTATCTCGACAATCTCAATATTTTATTATGTCCGAAACCTTATTGACTGATAACTCGTTACGTAAGTCGTGCAAAAGTTTCTCGTACCGTTCTCCCTCGGCGATAAAACCGATCTCGCGGCTGCGTTCATCAACATAACTGAAATACACGCTGAGACGGTCATCAGGAAGTTCGTCCTCCGCACGCTCGGCCCATTCTATCACCGTAACGCCGTCGGAATCAATATATTCCTCAAATCCGATGCCTTCAAGCTCTTCGGGGTCTTTGAGTCGATAAAGATCGATATGGTAAAATGGTATCCGCCCCTTGTACTCGTTCACGAAGGTGAATGTAGGACTCGTGATGTACTGGTCCTTCACGTCGAGCCCTAGAGCGATCCCGTAGGAGAAGCTTGTCTTGCCCGCACCGAGGTCGCCGTAAAGGCAAACCGTGTCCCCTGCTTCAAGACGTGATCCAAGCATTTGACCTATCCGCCAGGTCTGCTCGTGACTTGACGTAACCACGCTGAACATTATTCAGCCTGTCGCGCGACGGCCCTGACCATATCGCGCTTGCCTACAATACCCACAACCTTGCCGTCCTTCATCACGGGGAGCAAGTGTACTTTTTTCTCGGCCATGATCGTGGCGATGTCCACTACCGTAACATCTTCTGTGATCGTAACGACTTTGCGGGCGCAGATGTCGCCGACCTTGGTCGCGGCCACGCGCTTCACTTCATCCTCGAATTTCCGGGAGCTTTCGAGGTAGATAGCCGCATCGAGGAAGCTTATCACCGTTGGGATGTGGAGGCGCTTGTTTCGACTGATAAGATCGTTCTCGGTCACGATGCCGAAGAGCGAGCCCGCATCGTCCACCACCGGCACGCCGCTGATCTCGTTCTCGACGAGGATGGTAGCCAGTTCCTCGATGGAGGTGTCGGGTTTAACGGTTACTACGTTTCTGGTCATGATGTCTCTCGCGGTTAGCATAATGTCACCACCCTACTTTTTCATTTTATAATAAACTTTACCCGTTGATACTATTTCAAAATCTCGCTTATTGCATCCGGGATCTTCTCGATCAAATCTCCGGCGATCATGCTCTCCTCGCTTTTCTCCTTCGCAGCCAGGTCTCCGGCCAAGCCATGAAGATAGACACCGAGGCATGCTGCTTGAGTTGCGGTATATCCCTGGGCCAAAAGACCGCCGATCATTCCAGTGAGCACATCGCCCGTGCCGCCTGTAGCCATGCCAGGGTTGCCTGTGGAGTTAACGAACACCCGTCCGTCCGGAGTTGCGATCACCGTGCCGGCACCCTTGAGCACGACTGTTACTTTATATTTGGCGGCAAAATCAGATGTGATGCCAATCCTGTCTTTCTGCACATCACCGGGCGAGACGCCGAGAAGCCTGCCCAATTCGCCGGGATGAGGTGTCATAATGACAGGCGCTTTGGTCTTCTTGATTATATCGAGAGACCCGATAAGAGCATTGAGCCCATCTGCGTCGATCACCATGGGAATAGTAAGCCGTTGGACAAGGCTCCTCACCACTTGGACCGTCTCATAGTGTGTCGAAAGGCCGGGTCCGAGGGCGCATGCGTTCATCTTCGCAGCAGCCTTGAGCAGTTCATCCTCTGCCCCTATGCCGAAAGTCCCATCGATGCTCTCTGCCGAAGGGATACACATGGCCTCGAAAATCTGCTGCTGAATGATCGGGACAAGGCTATTTGGCGTAGCGACGCTCACAAGCCCTGCACCGGCCCTGAGGGCGCCGCGTGCGGCCATGACCGCTGCGCCGGCTTTGCCCAATGAACCAGCAACGACCATGAGGTGACCGAAGTCGCCTTTGTGAGCATCAGGCTCTCGACGGCCGATAAGACCCCACCCGTAATCATGATTTAAAAGATGAACGTTTATTTTTTCCTTTTCAACGACTTGGGACGGGATGCCAATGTCTGCGATCCTTACTGTGCCGGCATGCCGAGCACCGGGTTGGAGCACCATCCCCCTTTTCAGAAGCGCCATGGTGACCGTAAGGTCAGCCCTCACCGCTGATCCCATGACCTCACCCGTATCGGCGTTGATGCCGGTGGGAATATCTATGGCGACCAAGGGTCTACCCGACGCGTTCATCATCTCCACGGCAAATGCGTAAATTCCTTTAAGAGGTGTGGAGAGCCCCACGCCGAGCAGTGCATCAACAAGAATGTCAGACCATGCGATAATATCGGAGATTGCGTGCGTTCTTGCATTCTGCGCGATCTCCATGCCCATTTTTCTAAGAATGGAAAGATTGATCTTTGCATCACCTGTTACTTCGCCAAAGGATGCGAGCAGCGCAACCCGCACCGGCACGCCGCGGATATTGAGCCGCCGGGCGAGCGCCAGTCCATCACCGCCGTTGTTGCCCTTGCCGCAGATGATGCCCACCTTTGTGCCTGCGAGGCTGGGGAAGAACTTTTCCATCTCGACCATAACTGCTGCAGCTGCATTCTCCATCAGGACAGGACCGGGGATACCGAGGTCCTTGATCGCTCTGCGGTCAATATTCTTTATCTGCTCAACTGTGACTATCTTCATTGTTCTATCCGGTACGGAATGTGAGCACCTGTTTCAAAACGAGTTCTATCGACGCTCGCTTGTTTAATATGTCGCGTTTCCGACGAGCACCACATGTGCCACGGCATACCCTTCGTCATGCGAATAACTGAGGAATATCTGCTTGACGCCCTTGAGGTCCATAAGATCTTTGACCCTGCCGGAGATGTTCACAACGGGCCCCCCACCATCGCCGTGAAGCACTTCCATATCCGTCCATTTCACACCTGTGCTCCACCCCGTGCCTATTGCCTTGAGCACCGCCTCTTTCGCCGCGAACCTCCCCGCGTAGTGCTGAGCCGGGAATTTTTGCCGAGCGCAGTATTCACGCTCACGCTCAGAGAATACCCGCTCAAGGAACCCCGAATGATTTTTCCCGGCCTTGTCGATTCGGTCGATCTTCACAAGGTCAATACCGATACCGATGATCATGTCTTCCCCCGTGTTCTCCAAACTCAAAATGCAACGCTCATGATTCAAATTAATTGTTTCATCTCTTTCACCGCTCGCTCGATCCCAACGAGCGCCGCGCGCGAAATGATGCTGTGGCCAATGTTCAGTTCTTCCACTTCAGTAATCCGGGCGATCCACCGCACGTTGAAATAGTTCAGGCCGTGTCCTGCGCCCACGCGCAGTCCGAGGCTCGCCGCAAGCTTTGCGCACTCGTCAACTCGCAAGAGTTCTCGTTCTCGAGCTTTCCCGGCCATGGCATTTGCATACGCACCCGTATGGATCTCGATCCAGTCCGTGCCGGTCTTCTTCGACGCAGCGATCTGCTTTTCGTCGGGATCGATGAAAAGGCTTACGATAATCCCTCTCTCCTGAAGACGCGCAACATACTCCTTCAGAAAAGAAACACGGGAAGCCACTTCCAGTCCTCCCTCGGTCGTCAGTTCTTCCCGCTTCTCCGGCACGAGAGTCGCAATATTCGGTTTAGTATCGATGGCGATTCGCTGCATCTCTTCGGTTGCGGCCATCTCAAGGTTTAATTTGGTCTGCACCATCTCACGAAGCAGCCTCAGGTCACGGTCCTGAATATGCCGCCTGTCTTCCCTGAGATGCGCAATGATCCCATCCGCGCCAGAAAGTTCTGCGATCACAGCCGCGGCAACCGGGTCAGGCTCGATACCCTTTCTCGCCTGGCGGATCGTGGCAATATGATCGATATTCACAGACAACCCGGGCACGACGCTGTTCCTCCTGCAAATCCCTAATTTTTAAGATTTTAGCACCTCTCCGCCAAAATATCCAGAAAATTTGTACGACAGGCTGTCCTGCTTATCATTCCTGACGACTGCTACATGGTAACTTCCAACCTTGACCACACACGGCGTCTCTGATATAGTTATTTACATGCATTCGAAGGAGGTAGTTATATGGTCCGCGGGATAAAATTCTGTCTTGTGCTTTTATTGTCGATCATATGCGTTCGCGATGCGTCTGCCCAGGAGACCAGGACCGTATCGGCCGAGGGCGTGGCCTCGATACAGCAGGGAGCCGTCGACATGGCGCGCGATGCGGCGCTTGAGGACGCCCAGAAGCGGGCGGTGGAACAGGCTATCGGCATCCTGATCGACTCGCAGACCCAAGTCGAGAACTACCAGCTCATCAGCGATAAGATCCTGTCACAGACCAAGGGATACATCTCCCGGTACAACGTGACTGGCGAGACGCAAGAAGGATCGCTCCTTCGCGTCCGTGTTACTGCTGAGGTCTCCCTCGGCAAACTGAACGATGACCTCTCGGCCATCGGGATCCTTCTCGGCCAGATGCATAAGCCTCGGACCATGATCATGATCGCAGAACAGAATATCGGGCATGAGTGGTATGCCTGGTGGTTGGGATATCATGGAGAGCAGACGGATATCGGTGTCGTGGAAAACACTTTCATGGATGTCTTTACGCAAAAGGGTTTTGAATTTATCGACCACGCGACTGCAGCGAAGGAGATCAGGGTGACAGCGGCATACAAAACCCAGGACCTTACCGTTGAACAGGCCAGGACGCTCGGCAATCAGGCGGACGCGGAAGTCGTGATCGTTGGCAAGGCACTGGCCAAGCTGTACGGCGATATCGGCGGTGGTATGAAGTCGGTGCAGGCTGACCTCTCTGCCAAAGCGGTTCGTACCGATACAGGCCAGGTCATTGCAACGGCAACCACCCACGCCGCCGCCGTTCACATCACCGATACCAGCGCGGGAATCGAGGCTTTGAAGAAAGCGTCAAATCAAGCTGCGAATGAAATGATGGAGAAGATCCTTACTGTCTACTCCCGGGAAGCGGGCGGTACAAGGCCGATCAACATCACGATTACGGGGCTGGACAAAACCCAGTTCGTGAAGTTCAAGGACGCGCTCAGGAATCAGGTCCGCGGCATCACGGATTTACATGAGCGGAGCTTCAATGGCACGACGGCACGAATATCGGTTGATTCTAAGGTAAGCGCCCAGACGCTCTCCGACGATCTGCTGCTCAAGGACTTCGGCACGTTCGCTGTCGAGGTCGTGAGTTCGACGCCAAATTCTCTGGATTTGAGGATCACCCCGAAATAGACCTGAACGATTTCGAAAAAAAGACTCCCTGTCCGATTACGTGCAGAGAGTTTATTAAGGTTCGATCCTTGTTCGCTTGCTACGGCTATGCTTCATTTTGATTGATCAGCAGCAGATTGTCAGGCAACAGACTTAGTATCATTGCTACCTGTTTTCTTTCTTCCCGATCTCAACCAACACCCACCATACGTTTGGCAGAGATAACGGTATTTTTCATCAGGATACCGATGGTGACCGGGCCGACTCCGCCGGGCACGGGCGTGATCAAAGATGCCTTTTTCGAGACCGCGTCAAAATCCACGTCCCCTACCGTAATACCGTTCGGCAGAACCGTGATTCCGATATCCACCACGACCGCTCCCTGCCGGACCATATCAGCCCTGATCAGGCCCGGCCGGCCGGTGGCGGTGCAGAGAATATCGGCCTGTCTAGTCTCTGCCCCAAGGTCTCCGGTCTCGCGATGGCAGACGGTCACGGTTGCTTCCTTGACGAGCATCATCATCGCAAGGGGCTTACCCACAGCCAGACTTTTGCCGACTATCACGACCTTCTTGGCCTTGGGATCAATGCCGTAATGCTCCAGCATCCTCATGACGCCGTAAGGAGTACACGGCAGGAATGTGGGCCTGACGGACAGCGTGAAACCGGGCTCGAACAGGTAGGACGTAGACTCATCCGCCGAAAGTCGACCGACGGAGATTGCGCCCTGTCCGTCAATATCCTTTTCGGGAACGATAGCGTTCACGACCTTTCTGGTATCGATGTGACGGGGAAGCGGCATGAACACCAGAATGCCGTTCGCACGCTCGTCATTGTTGAGCGTTTTGATGAGGTTCAGGATCTCATTCAGGGAGGCCGTGGCTGGCATGGCATGGTTAAAGATATCGATGCCGGCCCGCACCGCTGCGCTCTGGATCGCCTGATAGTACAGGTAAGAAGACTTGTCTTCGCCCACGAGCAGCAGGGCCAGACCTGCCCGGATGCCGTGCTTAGCAAGCCTGCTGGTCTCCTCCTTGACTGCTGCTATGATCTTTGAGGAAATCTCGATGCCTTTCATCAACTTCGCCATAAAACCTCCAGAAGATTTAGTAGCCACACGAAACACCACGCATCGACACGAGTTATTAAAAGCGGTTGCTTCGTGTCTCATCTAGAACCGGGACCGGCCAGCGAACCGACATCATCTCGAATTTCTGTGTGGCGGATCTGGCCGCCAAGGTTTGCAGTGAGGCTGGCGGTTGCGGCGGTGATCAAGGACAGGACCAAGACCATGACCACGAGCCACTTCGGGATGACGCCGGAACGCCGAAATAGCACGAGCCCCGCCAAGGAAGTTATCCCCAGTATCTCCATCAAGACCAGGGTAAATGACGCGCTCTCTTCATGCCTGCCGATGTACGTTTCCGTGACACCGGGAAGGCTCTTGACAACTTTCTCCGCAGCTCCACCTGTTAAGTACACAGCAAGCGTTATCAGCGCGATGATCGCGAATAGGTCCAAGCTCACCATTTTCACTTCCTCACTTTTTCTGATCAGGGAATAGACGAGCATTAGAATGGCGCCGATAATACCGATGACCGGAATGTGATTTATCATGAGATGGACATGCGCCCAATTCATGGGAAGGATCTCCTCCGTGTCGGATCAAAATGGCAGAGTCCGAATGCATTATTAATTCTTTAAAGTTTCAGACAGTCATTGTCTTTACTCAAGTCTTTATAATAGTTTTCAAGGTGCTGCTCTTTCTCCTCCCCGCTCCACTTGAGTTCTTTCCCCGCGACTTCTGCGATCTTCTCCGCCTGCTTTCTTCCGCGCGTCCCGGTCATACCGAGGTGCATTCTGCGGAGGATGATGTCCGAGAGCGTCCTCGCGCCTTCTTCCATGGTGCTGTAGACAACCTGGGCATAGATGTCCCGGCTCTCGGACGAGATAGCCTCGCCCATGGATGGATCCATATCGACAAGTTCGAGCACCCTTTCTGCCCTCGAGCCGTAGAACTGGATGAGATGACGGACCGTTTCGGCGTTAACCTTATGGCGTGCTGACATCTCGGGCACAGCCTCCTTCAAGTAATCATCATACCCCATAGGCAGGCCTCCGGCCAACGGTTTCTTTTCTGTAAAGCAGGCGTTCTTAATTCCGAGCTTCTTGCACGCGGCGTCCACGACGTCTTTCGCCATTGTGCGGTAAGTAGTGAGCTTGCCTCCAGCGATAGTGATAAGCCTCTTGGTCCTTCCCTCACTGATAACCCGATGCTTACGTGATATTTTTGACTCGTTCGAGCCTGAAAACGCAAGCGGCCGTATCCCCGCATAGGTGTAAAGGATTGCCTCTTTTGCGAGGTTCATGCCTGGCAGTATCCGCCTGCTTTCGGTGACCAAATAGTTCACATCATCCCCGTTGGCATGCACCTCGTCCAGATCACCGTTGTATTTGGTGTCAGTCGTGCCGATGAGCGAATATGTCCCAAGCGGGATGATAAAGAACATCCTTCCGTCCCGAGAGGTAATGAACAGTGCGTGTTCTGATAACTTGGGGAGAACGAGATGCGCCCCCTTCGTGGGGAAGATGATATTTTGGGTATCAATGTTTCCTGCCCTTCGCACGGTATCTATCCACGGGCCTGCTGCATTGATAAGGACCTTCGCGCGATAGGTGTGGGATTGATTCGTAAAAATGTCCCGGGCCGTGACGACGATGCCGCTGTTCGTTTCTTCGATCTTCTCAGCTCGGACGTAGTTTAGGATGTTTGCCCCGGCTTCGCGCGCTCCGATGATGTTCTCGAACACAAGACGTTCAGGCATCAGGATCTGGTGGTCGTAGAACAGCGCGCTCCCCGTGAGTCCATCCCGGTTCAGTCGTGGCTCGAACTTGAGGGTTTTTTCACGCCCCGAGGTGAAATAATGCGGGAGGTCTTTCTCGTGTGAGAGCATATCGTAAAGATGGATGCCGATGGAAATGACCGGTCTATTGTGGGGATCGCCCTTATAAATGGGGATAAGGATAGGCATAGGATGGATGAGGTATGGCGCTTGCCGCCGCAATATCGCGCGCTCCCGGAGGGACTCGGCGACCAGATCCACCTCGAAATTCGCCAGATACCGGAGACCTCCGTGGATTAGGCGGGTGGATTTGGATGTGACGCCCGAAGCAAAGTCGCCTTTTTCAAGGAGCAAACATGATAGCCCCCGAAGCGCCGCGTCCCTTGCAGTGCCTGCCCCGGTTATGCCCCCACCGATGACGATAAGGTCGAAAAGGCGTTCTTGTTTTAAATCACCGTTCTTGGACATCCTTGCTCTCCCTCACCGCTGTAAACCGTACAGCAAATCTTTTAACAAAGAAGGTCTGTTGGTGTAAATCCCATCAACCCTCCAAGTTATAAATTTTTCCATATCTGCCACGTCATCAACCGTCCAAACGTATACTTTAATCCCGTGATTGTGACAGGCAATTATCAACTCCCTGCTCACCGTTTTTTTTCTCAGGCTTATTAAGCTGTATCTTTTAGCACAGTACTCAGCAAGATTTTGCACGGTAAATGTATCAAAAATACCAGATGTGGAAATGAAAGGGGCGACCTCGCGAACGGCCAGAATCTCGTTCTCCAGAAAAGACGAAATCAGTACAGGCCTCCGATATCCGGAGTCGCGAAGGTGTTCGGCTGTCAACTTCCCTGCGCCTTCGCTCTTGATCTCGAGATTTAATCCGACATTTCCCGTGAAGAGACTGAGTACGTCCTTGAGTGTGGGAATAGGCTCGCCGTTTTTCAATTTGATTCTGGATACATCATCGGACATGGACACTTCGATATCTACGTTCTTATCAGCGGTCCTGCCCGTGTGCTTATCGTGCATCACGTAGAGCGCATTATCCAGGCTCTTCCGGATATCGATCTCGATCATGTCCACAGAGAGAGAGATTGCAAGGCGAAGTGCCTCGAGCGAGTTCTCGAGAGCCCGGGAGGAATCACCGCGGTGTGCGATGACGATCGGCATATACATTGTTAGATTATACCTAAATTTTCAAAATCCGCAACCCAAGAGGGAAGATGGGAAGAAAGACTTGATAAACATTATCTATTGCCATAGATAGTGAACTTGATCGACGGATTCGGAAAGAATAATGCGTGAGGGGAATAGAATCCAGTACGGTGAATAGTGTCAGGCCCCTTTCACCTATTTCCCCTTGACAACCTTCTCGATAATATTGTCTGTGATCTTTTTGATATGCTCGACGATCGTTTTTTGCGGCTTCATGGTCACGGCTGCTCTGTGGATCACAGTTTTGATGGTCACGAGTTTCTTAAGCGCTGCTACCTCACCCTGCCGGTATAGTTCCCGGGGGTTGCTGAAGTCGGCCCAGTGCGTGGCGCCGACAGTGGGGTGCAGGATGACATCCGCCTCCTGCATGAGGATTTCATTCAAGTAAATCCTCGTTACGGCGTCGGCACGCAGTACCACATCCAGCCCCATCTTCTCTTCAAATCTGCCGATCTCGCTCGACACGTCCACGGCGATTATAATATCGGCTCCCATGTCCATGGCACAGCGAACGGGAACACGTTCCACCCACCCGCCGTCCACAAGTAGCATATCGCCGTCGACGACCGGAGGGAATATGCCCGGCAAGGCACAACTGGCGCTCACCGCCCTGCGGAGTGAACCGCTTGTGTACAGGACACGTTTACCGTTCCGGATATCCGTTGCGGCACAGCCGAAGGGTATTTTGGTCTGCTCAATTAATATGTCGGGGATAAGGGGATAGATGAACGTTTCGTATTCTTTTTCGGAAATAAATGCGGGCTTCGTGGCGGTGACACCCCAGAAGTATCCCTTGCGAATCAGGTTAGCCATGTCGCTGAAGAAACCGTGGTTCGTGTTTTCCGGCTGTTCCAGCCTCCTGAGGAACTCAAGACGCGTCTTTCGGGACCGAAAACTCCGAAGGTACTGCTCCACCCGGCCCATCCAATAAACCGCATCGGGTTGCGATGCGTAGAGCCCGCCAAGTAGAGCGCCTAGACTGGTGCCCGCTATCATGTCGAACTGCACTCGGGCGTCCTCTAAGGTTTTGAGTACACCCAGATGGGCAAGTCCCCGCGCAGCCCCGCCTCCCAATGCCAGACATACCTTCGGCTCCATAGAGACTCCTCGGTAGAGACTTTAATTCTTTTTAATGTACAACAATGATAGCATCAAGTCAAAATCGTGTAAAGCGTTTTATTCCTGTCCCTCCAGTAAGTATTAAGCTGAGTACTCTATTTTTGATCAGACTTAAAATTCTTCTGCGATAAAGGTTATATAGACGCAAGGAGAAATCAGGTATTGCCGGGGACATACTCAATACCGTGATACCCTGTACTGGCCATGATTACGAGCGGCAGACAGCCGCTGCCGAATGGGCAGTAAGGTCTATTCCAATCGAGTGAAAGCGATTGCCGGTGTAGTTGCCAGTTGGGAGTTTCTGCATGGAGCCCTGAATGAAATTGCCACAAATACGGCCCTGTTTGTGAACCTATGCGATTGTTGAGATGTTACCAGGGTGCTCTACCGACTTTTAGGGACGACGTGACGGATAAAGTTCATTGATCAGGGTCTGCTAAGAGCAATGGAATTTAAAAAGGAGAAGTCCGCATGTAACATCGAAAGCTTTTTAACCCATGTCTTAATATTAAAAAGATTCGTCGAGAGAACGATGACAGTATGGACAGGACGGGAAATAACATTCTGTATGGCACACAGCGTGCACGCTTATTCTGACCAAGAGCCCTTGTTTCTGTTTCACACCACCGTACTTTTCCTAAAAAATTGTTTTGCCTCGATCCATTCAAAAAGGTTCTCGTACGCGACAACAAAGACGAGGAAGAAGCCGATTGATGGCATATAGAGCCTGTGTTCAAAAATAACATCTATGATCGGCACAAAGCTCTGCACAGGAGATAAGGCGATGTAAAACCATGCAACCCCGAACGGTATCAAGAGCCACCCTCTCTTTTTATAGAGCCAGAATGACACCCCCACTACTGCACAATGTCCCAAAAAGGATAGTAATGTTGGGAATTCAAACAGTGTCTTCGCGATCGGATAATCATAATCAAGATTCTGATGTATCGGCAGGAACAAGAGCCTGATATAGGTCCAGAGAACATTAAAAGAAGTGAGCAGATATGTCACAGGAGTTATGCCGGACGTGGTGACTATATTAAAGCCAACGCTCACATTTCCCCCCGTTGAGGTTAAGTTCAGGTTATACGCGATCAGCGCCCACGGCAGTGCTGCAAGCACGTATGCCTTCCAGTGAGATAGAACATTCTTTACGTTCCTCTCCGAAAGGAACATATAATCATAGAGCATAAGCATTGCCGGCAGCGTCACCGCCCACTCCTTGGACCCCATCGACAGCAGCGCTGAGAGAAAGACACCGATGTAATAGAGAGATTTATGCTTCTGCGTCCCCTTGATAAAAAGCAGAAAAGAAGCAAGGTAAAAAAATGTCGCCAACAGTTCCGTACGACTTATAATGTAAGTGACAGCCTCTGTCTGGATGGGATGTACAGCAAATAAGAGCGCCGCAAAGAGGCCCATTCTCTTTGCCCTATCGCCATACTTCTTTTCTAACGGATGCAAACCCAGCGTCCAGCTGATGAGCAGATAAACGAAGAAGCTATTCGCAATGTGGAATGCTATGTTGAAAATATGCCAGCCCACGACATGAAGGCCACTCAGCTGGTAATTAAGCATGAGGCTCAGATAGACCACGGGCCGAACGCTTTTCAGAATGCTGACTATGTTATCTGCGGTTACCTGTTTGATCAAAGCATTTTCTTCTATGGAATTGGTATCGTCAAAGTGAAAACTTGCCGTAAAGGTATTGGAATACGCTATAAGTATGATCACCGCAATGAGTCCAAGGGCGAAGATGTTGAACTTTTTGCTATTATACAACCTTTCTAAACTACTTCTCAGTGTTCCCATAGAGTTACAGCCCTCCCCTATCATCAGCATGAATCACAGTTAAATTTACCATGCATGCATTTTCCTGTAAAGTCCAATTTTCTTTTTATTCATCCATGCTCTTTTTACTGTCTGTCCTAACTAGCATCAGTTCTCTCATCTCCTGCCGCAAAAGCGCTATTTCCTGTGCCAACCTTTTATTTTTTTCTGAAAGTCCGGATATGGTCACAGAAAAGTGCAAGGTGATCAGGAGCAGGAACAAAAAAGCCAGCAGGAAAAGAAATGAAGGAGGATAATAGATGCCCACCAAGTTTGATATATATTCGAGAATATTTCTTGAGGATGAGAGGACCAGCAATACACCACCAGCAAAAAGCCACAGAAGTGAGTAGCGCTCTTTGAGCCTCCCTCTGCGTATTAATTCGACTACGAGTAATAAAACGGTCCCGCTTCCAACGATCGCCAAGATTTTTAATACGTCCATGATCCACCTCACTTTTTCAGCAAATCAATAAATATCGCCAGGAGCACTTTAACCATATAATATATGGAGCGTAAAGGCGTTATCGAGGACGTGCCGCCGGTACGCTCGCGCATTTTAACTGCCACCTCTACCATACGCATTTTTGCCTTGTGGAGAAGAACGAGAGCTTCCACTTCCGGATAATCATCGGGATACATACGAGAGAAGAATTCGATTACGCGGCGGTTTGCCGCACGAAAACCAGAGGTGCTATCGGTCACACGCATGCCGAGCATGCGGGAAAGGATTGTGGAAAAAATCAATATACCTGACTTCCGGAAGACAGAGGTATAATATCCTCCCTGATCCAGAAAACGGGATCCAATCACAAGATCTGCGTTCCCTACCCTTACGTGTCGCAGCAGCTTTTCTATCTCCCCTGCGAGATGCTGACCATCACCGTCGAATTGTACCGCTATATCGTAGCCTCCCTGCTCCGCATACATAAATCCAGCCTGCATTGCCCCACCGATGCCCAAGTTGAATGGAAGGTTTAAAACAGCCACGCCCGCCTCTTGGGCAATTCGTGCAGTCGCGTCCTTTGAGCCATCATTTACTACCAGGATATCCGCTAGACGGATGTTCTCCCTGAGATCGCGGATCACGCCAGGAAGGCTTTCTTCCTCATTATACGCCGGTACGATGATCAATGTTTTCATAATCTAGTCCTTCAGCGCTAGCTCTGACGCCGAGATCCCAAACTCACGAATCAATCTGTAGAATTCACGCCTTCCGATCCGCCTCTTCCTGGAATAGTTCCATCGCTGTCTCAGTACATGTGGTATCGCTAAAAAGGCGGAGCACCATGCTTGCAGCAATATGGTGACCGCATGAAACATGCTGTTTTCAGTTGTGAACCTGCCGCTTGCCCCCTTCCCGGATAATGCACCATAGAACTGAAGCAGGAGCCGCTTGGCTGTGAAGTAAACGCTTGCAACAATAAGTTCGATAGGATAGTACTTGAGCAGCACCCAAAGCCTGTTTCGTTCAACCAAAAAAGCCTTCTGCGAAGAATACGACGACGATGAAGAGGAATACTTGTGGTACACTTTTGCTGAGGGGGCATAGACGCATCCCCAGCCCGCGAGCCTCCCGCGGAGCCCGAGATCAACATCATCGGCATATGCGAAGAATTCCTCGTCGAACAGACCTGTCTCATCCAGCATCTTTTTACGATAAAGTCCGGCGCATCCACTCGGGAAGAGCGCCTCTCCTTTTTGATCATACTGTCCCCGGTCTCGTTCCAGCCGGCCCTTCCCCCTGGCAAGGCCGTCCCGGTATATAAGAAGCCCGACATTATCTATGACATCAGGATTGGCATAGGAAAGGATTTTGCACGCCACCATCCCCGCAGCAGGGTTTGATTCTGCTTCCCTAATCACGTTCTCAAGCCATGCCGGATCGGCTTTTGTATCATTGTTCAAAAGTGCAATATAATTACCGGAAGCAACCCGTAACCCGACGTTATTGCCCCCCGCGAAGCCCTTATTGACCGACAGAGAAACCAGTTTGACTTCCCCATACCGTTCGCGGATGTACTCCACGGAACCGTCTCGCGAGCCGTTATCCACGAGAATGATTTCAAAATCCTGGAATGTTTGCCGGCGCAGCGATTCGAGACATTCTCCCAGAAGATGCTTGCCGTTCCAATTGACGATCACAATAGAAACAAGCGGTGCTTTCAGACCCTATCCTCCATCCCGAATGCTGTTTTTCTCTCTACATCTGTAATTCATCATCATGATGTCCACACGTGAGGCAGTCAATTAATCTTCATAAACAACATGCACGGTGATTTTTTTTACGGCAATATGTTGCGCATACGCCGCACGCAGTCTCGGTTCATGCCTGACCCCCGCCACTGTATGCGTCGCTCTCGGGCGGATCCATGGGGTACAGAAACTGCTTCAGCAAGTACTACTCAAGCCGGGTGGACATCAAGCATCGCACGAATAAAAGGAATCAGAAATCGCCTCTAGGCAGTTCTGTCTTTCTGTGCTGCATAACGGCCCAGTAAATGATTCCATACGCAATAACTGCGGCAACAACTCCGGCCACAAGGGTCCCCGCAATAAATGGCCAGAGGTATGGCTTCAGAATGAAGTATGCATTTGATAACGTAAGTTCCGTCCATGTAATGTGCGGTGTCGTAATATTACTGCCGGTTATTTTTATGCCGAACCACAGACAAAAGCCGTACATGGGCACCATGGTCCAGGGATTGTTGATAAAAGCGCCCGTGAGAACCACAAGCTTGCTTAGCCGGAAAACCCATGCAAAAAAAAGGCAACTGATCGCATGCAATCCTATGGTAGGAGAGAACGCAATGAACACTCCAAGGGCAAAAGCAGATGCCAGTTTATTCGGCGAGTCGTGCAAATGGAGAAGACTTCTAATGCGGTCTCTGATATACTTCATAAGAATGCTTACGGCAGCAGCCTGCCTCGCTGAGTCCTTCGGAAATGGTCATACCCTGTAGCCTGAAGCGTGTTTTTCATGCCGCTATCGTCTACAAGCATCAGTGTTTTCCCTCGTTTAACCGACCCGATTTCGGTTACGGGGATACGCAGTGATTGCAGCCTTTTTGTCTTGCGGGGGGGCACTGTGAACAAGAGTTCATAGTCTTCCCCTCCCGACAGCGCATAAAAAAGCGCCGGCATCGTGAGCCCCCCGGAAAGTTTCGTGAGAGCAGGAGAAACCGGGATCCTGTCGCTGTGAATTTCTGCGCCAACTCCACTCTGTTCGCAGATATGAGCGAGGTCGGAAGAGAGTCCGTCGCTGATGTCGATCATCGCGCTTGCACATCCGGAGCGTGCGATTGCTCTGCCCTCTGCCACGCGCGGGACTGGCCGGAGATGTTTTGCGATCAGCGTTCTTACTTCTGCTCCCTTGACCATTCCCCCTTTTTCCTCGGCTCTTTTTTTTAAAATCTCCAGTCCAGCCGCTGAATCCCCCAACGTGCCTGTTACGAACACCCTGTCTCCTGGCTCGGCACCAGCGCGGGAAAGGAGATCTTTTTTATCAACTTCACCGAGAACGGTAACGCTGATTACCATTCCCTTGGGGGAATGACAGGTGTCTCCCCCGACAAGCACAGTCTTGTGGGTCTTCATCAAAGAGAGGAATCCTTGATAAAAATCCTTGATCTGCTCCACTGAGATTTGATCCGGAATGCCTATCGAAGTCAGACAATAACGCGGGACACCTCCCATGGCAGCGATGTCGCTCAAATTTGCTGCTGCCGATTTCCAGCCCAGGGAATGAAAATCCGTAAAGGTAAAGTCGAAGTGAATTTCTTCGAGGAGCATATCCGTTGTGACGAGCAGGGTCTTTGAAGAGGAGACCTTCAGCGCCGCGGCATCATCTCCAATGCCGATCAGCGCTGAAGACGGCGTCCGGAAAGACAACCTCTGGATATTCCGTATCAGGCCGAATTCACCCAGGTCTGAGATTCTCATGGGTTAGTGCGTGGCCCGGGACCTGCCGGGAAGCCTCCGGTGCGCTATCCGACGGGGCGACTTCTTGCGAAGCGCAGACGAGATCACTTCGTCCATGGTCTCGACAAAGATGAATTTCATATCCTTTTTAAGATTTTTCGGTATATCGTCCAGGTCCTTTTCGTTCTGCTTCGGGATGATCATGGTTTTGATCCCCGCCCGCTTGGCAGCGAGGGTCTTTTCCTTGAGCCCGCCAATGGGCAGGACCCGTCCCCTGAGCGTGACCTCCCCGGTCATGGCAAGGTCCTTTTTCACCGGCGCGTTCGTGAAAACCGACGCTAGGGCCGTGGCCATGGTAACGCCCGCCGACGGACCGTCCTTAGGAATGGCCCCTGCCGGTACATGGATATGGACATCGGTCTTGCCGAACTGCTCGGTCTTAATACCAAGTTCTCCCGCCCGGGAGCGCACATAGGTGAGCGCTGCATGTGCCGACTCCTTCATCACGTCGCCGAGATGGCCAGTGAGCGTAAGATTCCCCTTGCCGCGCATGGTGGTCGCCTCAATATATAGGACATCGCCTCCGGTTTCGGTCCAGGCAAGTCCGGTCACAACGCCCACTTCGTCCTTCTCCCGCTCGACTTCCGGCAAGTATTTGGGTACGCCCAGGTATTGGTGAAGGTTGCTCGGCGTAATTGTGAACAGGCCGGTCTCTCCTTCGGCTATCTTCCGCGCGACCTTGCGGCAAAGGTGGCCGATCTCGCGCTCCAGGTTTCTTACGCCTGCCTCACGCGTGTACTGCGATATGACCTGGAGGATGGTCTTGTCCGGGATACTGATCTGTCTCTCCGTTATGCCGTGCTCCGCCATCTGCCGGGGAATCAGATACCTCTTCGCAATACCAAGCTTCTCCTGTTCTGTATATCCTGACAGATTGATGATCTCCATCCTGTCCCTGAGCGGCGACGGAATCGGGTCGGTCATATTCGCCGTAGTAATGAACATCACGCGTGAAAGGTCGAAGGGCAGACCGATATAATGGTCACTGAACGAGTTGTTTTGTTCGGGATCAAGCACCTCGAGCAGGGCAGCAGACGGGTCTCCCCGGAAATCGGCACCGAGCTTGTCGATCTCGTCCAGCATAAATACGGGATTGTTGTAACCAGCGGTCTTGATACCTTGAATGATCCTGCCGGGCAGCGCACCCACATAGGTCCGCCGGTGGCCGCGGATCTCCGCCTCGTCCCGGACGCCTCCAAGAGAAATGCGTACGAATTCCCTCCCGAGAGCCCGAGCTATGGACTTTCCGAGCGACGTCTTGCCCACGCCCGGAGGGCCGACGAAACAGAGAATCGGCCCTTTCATCTTCTCCTTGAGTTTGCGGACCGAGAGGTATTCCAAAATTCTCTCTTTTACTTTTTCGAGGTCGTAATGGTCTTCCTCGAGCACCTTATGCGCCGTCTTGAGGTCAAGGTTGTCCTTTGTCGCCTTGCTCCACGGAAGATCGGCGAGCCACTCGATATAGGTCCTGGTCATGGATGCCTCTGCAGCGTCCGGATGCATCCTCTCGAGCCTCCTGAGCTGTTTCTCCGCCTCCTTAGCGGCTTTATCCGGCATTTTCGCTTCTTTAATCTTTTCCCGGAGCTCACGCAGGTCTTCGGAACGGTCATCGGTTTCGCCGAGTTCGCGCTGGATCGCTTTTAACTGCTCGCGCAGGAAATACTCTCGCTGCGTCTTGTCGATTTCACCGCGGACGTCCGCCTGGATCTTCTGCTGCATGGAGAGGAGCTCTATTTCCTTGCCTAGCGCTTCATTTATGCGCTTGATTCGCTGAATCGGGTCCGTAACTTCTAGAATATCCTGTGCCTGCTCGACCTTCAGACCCATATTGGCAACGGCAAGGTCAGCAAGCTTTCCCGGATCGTCCACGTTCTCGATGACCACCATGATGTCCGGAAGAATGACCTTTCCGAAGGAGACCAGTTTCTCGATCTGCTCCTTCACATTCCGCATCAACGCCTCGGTCTCGAGCGTGACCGGAGTGGAAACATCGGGGAAGGTCTTAATCTCTACCTGATAAAAAGGTTCCTTCTGGAGGAATTTGACCGTCTTTGCCCGGGCCACTCCCTGGACGAGTATTTTGATACGGCCGTCCGGCAGCTTCAGCATCCGCATAATCACGCCAACGGTACCCACGGAATACAGATCGGATGGAGAGGGATTTTCCACATTGATATCTTTCTGAGAGGTCAGGAATATCATGCGATTACTCTCAAGTGCCACCTCGATCGCTTTGATGGACATCTCTCTGCCGACAAAGAGCGGAAGGACCATGTACGGGAAAACCACGATGTCCCTGATTGGGAGCAGCGGCAGCTTTTTCGGTATTTCTATTGATTGTTGGAGATCAATATTTTTCGTTTCCGTTTTTGCCAAATCATCCTCCTCATGCTGAGTGCACCATAAGTTCTGTTTCGATTCGCCCTCATCAACGGAATGCTCAGAGCTTCAACTGTTGCAGGTAGTTCCTGAACTCCGCGCCAAACTCCACGTTCTTCAACCCGAACTCGACCGTGGCCTTCAGAAATCCTAACTTATCACCCGCGTCATGCCGTATGCCCTTAAACTCATATGCATAGATTGGCTGCTTTTCCATAAGCAACCTTAGACCGTCGGTCAACTGTATCTCTCCGCCTTTGCCCGGTTGGGTGCGTTCGAGCGCTCCGAATATCTCAGGCGTCAGAATATACCGGCCGATGATCGCGAGGTCCGACGGCGCCTCATCGGGCGAAGGTTTCTCCACAAGGTCCTTCACGAGATAGATACCGTCCTCGATTTTTTTTGCGTCAATGATGCCGTATTGCTGTGTCTGGGACTGCGGTACTTTCTGGATGGCAAGGATCGTGAAAGGATACCGCCTATAAACAGCCATCATCTGCTTGAGCGCGGGAACGTCTGAATCGATAATATCGTCGCCGAGAAGCACTGCGAACGGGTCACCGCCAACCACTCTCTTGGACGTCAATACAGCGTGACCGAGGCCAAGCGCTTTCTTCTGGCGGATATAGCAGAACGTCACCAAGTTGGCAATGCGCTGCACCTCCGAAAGCAGTTTATGCTTACCTTTTGCCTTAAGATCCTCCTCGAGTTCGAATGCCACGTCAAAGTGGTCTTCGATCGCCCGTTTATTCCTCCCCGTGACCAGCACAACCTCCTCGATGCCCGAGGCCACGGCCTCTTCTATAACGTACTGTATGAGCGGTTTGTCCACGAGCGGAAGCATCTCCTTGGGAGACGCCTTTGTTGCCGGAAGAAACCGCGTACCCATACCTGCGGCCGGGAACACCGCCTTTGTAATCACTTTTTGCACCACGTTCTCCTCGTTGCATTCTAAGAGACTACCTTGCAAAAGTCAAGGACGCATCCGCATAAAGCCGCGTTATATTACTTCACTATCGGCACGGATCCCATCAAATATTTCAGATCCTCATCGTCGAACCGGAGGCCTGCTCCGGCAAACACTGACGCGCGCTGGGAATTCAGGATGTTATCGTAACCGACATCAAGAAAGAACAGCTTGTTCAGATCGTAACTCACCGTGGCTTTCACATGAGTATTCAAATTGCCGGGCTCTTTGCTTGCGAAGTTCCAGGCGTCTAAACTGAACTTGACCCTATCGTTCATCGTATAGTATTCGGCGCCGAGTCCGCCGGTGGACTCCATGAGCCCCATCCGGAGTGCGAGATTTCCCCATCTTTTGACGAATAGCAGGCTGAAGAGGAATTTCTGCTCGTAGGTATTCTGCGTAATCGTCGTCCCCGGCGGGGTCAATGACGTTACAGTCTGTGTAAACTTGTATTTGGGGTCTGAAATTACCTCGAGCGTATAGTACTTGTCGAACGTGGGCTTGACGTCGAGTGAGAAATAGCTCTTCCATTCCGGGAACATATATTCCGATCTAAATCCAATAACCGTCCTCAGGCGCTCGAAGTGCGTTGTAATGTCACCGAACCCCTTGGCGGTGCTGTCGATGTTGTTATACATGCTTTCGTTGTTCACGAGTTTGCCGAGCGTGCCCTCTCCGCGGTCGATCTTCCGGGCTGTGCTCTCTATCGATGCGAGTGCCAACTCAGCGTTCTTCGAAGCTTCCCGGACGTTCTCCATGGTTACCTTGAGGTTATCCCTGTTGTCGGCCACGATGCCGTTCAGACTGGCGATGAGGTCGTTGAGCCTCATGACCACTTCGCTCCCGTCGCTCCGCAGGGCGTACGAGAACTCCTTAATGTTTGCAGTGGTCTTGCGCAGGTCTGCAAGAATATCTTCCATGGAACGGGTGCCCCGTTCGCTTCCAAAGACCTCTCTGAACGATGCGGTCACCTGTTTGACATCGTCCGATATGGAGCTCAGCTGGTTGATCAGCTTGTCCACGTCGCTCGGCGAAACCGTGGCCTCGATCCGCTCGCCTTCCTGAAGATATTGGGCCCCCCCGGGTGCAGCAGCCTCCTTCGCTTTCATTTCGGGAGGGACGAGTTCCACGTACTTTTCGCCCAGGAGGCCAAGGGTCTTGACCATAGCCTTTGTCCCGCGCTGTATCTTCACGTCAGGATAAATCCTGAGGGTAACCTTTGCTCGGCTGTCCTCGAGCTCGACCTTCTCCACGGTACCGATCTTTACGCCCGCCATCCTTACCGCAGCCTTCGCGTCGAGCCCAGCCACGGAATCAAAGACCGCCTGCACGGTGTATCCTTTTTTTTCACCGAACTCGTACTTGCCAACGGCAAAGGTCATCCAGAGGAGAACGGCGGACCCCACGAGGACCAGCAACCCCACCTTGGCCTCAGCGCTCAGTTTGAACATGCAGGCACCTCAATCTCCCTGAAATTATATATCACGTCCGCATCACTCTGCCGTTATCGGTCCAACGGCACTTCCCGTTATAAACTGGTGAATAATAGGATTCGGAGAATTCTTAATCTGATCGGGCGTACCAACATCCAGGATTTCCCCCTTATAGAGCATGGCGATCCGGTCAGATATCTTATAAGCACTGTGCATATCGTGTGTAATGGCCACAGACGTCACACCGAGCTTCTTTCTAAGATCGACGATCAAATCGTTGATGGAATCAGCCGTTATAGGGTCAAGCCCCGTCGTTGGCTCATCATAGAGGATGATGGCGGCGTCCATGGCAATCGCGCGGGCGAGTCCAACCCTTTTCTTCATCCCTCCTGAAAGCTCCGAGGGCATCTTATCCTCAACATCCTTCAACCCAACGTGAGCGAGCTTCTCTGTCGTGATCTTCCTGATCTCCCGGTCGGACAGCTTTGTATGCTGTTTTATGGCAAAGCCTACGTTCTCCCAGACCGTCAGGGAGTCGAAGAGCGCCGCGCCCTGAAACAGCATGCCGAACTTCTTGCGCATCTCGTTCAAGCCCTGCTCATCGAGATTGTTCAGGACCTGTCCGTCAACGATCACCCGCCCCCTGTCGGGAAATAACAGCCCGATGATGTGCTTGATGAGCACGCTCTTGCCGCTACCGCTGCCGCCGATCACCGTCATGCTCTCTCCCTTCTCCACGGTGAGATTCACCCCGCGGAGAACGTGGTTATCGCCGAAGGTCTTATGAAGGTCGATGATCTCGATCATGGCCATGGCCGTCACCACAACAACGCTGACAGAAAGTAATCAAGGATCAGGATCAGCATGCACGAGACCACCACCGCGCCGGTCGTGGCTTTGCCAACCCCTTCCGCCCCTCCCTCGGTATGGAAGCCCTTATAACATCCGATGAGACCGACCACCGCACCGAATACGAGAGACTTGATAAGCCCGTACCAGATGTCCGTCACCTCGGTATTATCAATACTCTGGTTGATGTACGTAACGGGATTGGTACCAAGCACCTTGACACCGACAAAATAACCGCCGGCGACCCCAATCATCATCCCGAGTACCGTCAGGAAGAACATCATCACTGTGCTTGCGACGAAACGGGGCACCACAAGGTATTTCATCGGGTTCGTGGCGAGCGTCGTAAGAGCATCGATCTGCTCGGTTACCTTCATGGTTCCCAGCTCTGCGGCCATGGCCGCACCGGCTCTGCCTGCAACCATGAGGCCTGTGAGCACAGGCCCGAGTTCTCGTGTCATAGAGAGCGAGACAACGGCACCGATGAGCGATTCGGCGCCGAACCGCTTGAATCCCGTATAGCTCTGCAGCGCCAGCACCATGCCGGTGGAGATGGCTGTCGTCAGCACAACGGGAAGGGAGTTGACACCGATCTGCTCCATCTGTTTTAGGACATTCTTCAGATAGAACGGCCTGCCTAACGTCCAACGGAGCGTCTGGCTCAGGAATATGAGCACCCGGCCCATCTCCATTACGAAGTGGGTGGTTTTACGGCCCAACAGTTCAAGCCAGTAGTTCATAGGGAGCATCGCTCCATAATGAAGATTTTATATTGGAAAATTGAAATTTAGCAGTGGACTTTATTCAGGCCCCAATATCCAATTCCAATTCACCATGCTGCAACTCATTCAAGTTAAAGCCATCATACATACACCCTCGGTACGCGGCCACTGATCCCGCAGAGCACTTCGTACGATATGGTGCCCGTCTTGACGGCGATATCATCAGCCGTGATCCTCTCCTTACCCTGGCTTCCAATCAACACCACCTCATCCCCTTCGCTCACGGCGGGCACCTCCGTTACGTCCAGCATGGTCATATCCATGCATACCCGACCGACCACCGGTACTCTGACACCCCGGACAATGGCTTCGCCCCTGTTCGAAAGGCTGCGGCTGTATCCATCTGCATACCCGATAGGTATCGTGGCGATCATGCTCTCGCGTTTCGTGACAAAGGTCCTACCGTAGCTTATAGGAACCCCTGCAGGAACTTTTTTAAGGAATGCAATGCGCGTTACGAGCGACAGAACCGGCCGCAAATCAGCGCCAGCCGCTTCTCCTTCGAGGGGGTTATACCCGTACAGCATCAGCCCCGGTCTGACCATGGTGAAGAGTGCCCGTCGGTAATCAAGTACCGCGGCGCTGTTGGCGGCATGACGCACGGGAATGGAGATACCCCGCGAGTCGAGCTTCTTCAGAAGAGACTCAAAAAGGCCCATCTGCTTCGAGGCAAACCGTTTGTCCCGCAGGTCAGCATCAGCGAAATGCGTCATCATGCCCTGCACTGTGATTCCGCGAAGTTTAACCAGGTCCACGACGAAATCTTCGGCTGCGGCAGGAGGAATGCCTATCCTGCCCATACCGGTGTCGATCTTCACGTGCACCGCGATCTTGGTCTTTTGCTTCTGCGCTGCATCGGCAACAGCACGCGCGACCTTCATGTCATATATCACCGGCGTGAGGCCCAACTCTACGATCGTCTCTGCCTGTTCCGGGAAAACCGCGCCCATCACCAGAATTGACGCTTCGATGCCGGCTGCCCGAAGCTCACTCCCTTCCTCAATCAGAGCTACGCCAAGCATATCGGAGCCAAGTTCCAGGAGATGCCGGGAAACCCTGAGCGCGCCATGTCCGTACGCCTGTGCCTTGACGACGGCGAGAATCTTTCGTCCATCGGCACGATGCATTACCTCATTGAAATTGTGAGAGAGAGACTGCAGGTTGATCTTGGCAGCGGTCGGTCTGCCGGTAACGGGAAGTGAAGACGAAAGAGATGGCGCCGTACGGTCAGGAACCGTTTCAGTGTATGGTGCTCTCATTGATCTCCTCAAAAGTGCTTGATGTTGGCAGTATCTCTATCTTGTCGAATGATTGTGCACAGTCCAAACACTCCCAGTGATGAATAGTCCAATATTCGAAGTCCATTTCGAGACTATAATCATCTTCTTGAAATAGATTCGTCCCGCCGCAAAAGGGGCACATGATCGGTTCCATAGTCGACCCTCCGATTTTCATCCCGCAGAGCTGAACAGACAATACGGGGATGGAAACAACTCTCTGCCCACTTTTCGGCATAGATAACATATGCGGACAAATGAGCACTTTTCAGAGCACCAAGATCAGTCGCGTTTCTTCGGCAGCACACAAAATCCATGTATTTTCATGAGGTTTAAATTTACTTTATCACAGAGATGATATTTTTGCAAAATATTTTTTGGCGGGGACATCATCCAATAAGGAGCTCTCGCAGCGCCTCCACAAGACGTTTGTTCTCTCTCCGCGTGCGCACCGCGATCCGCACGTAGCGGTTGCTGAGGCCGAGAATTGAAGAGCAATCGCGGACAAGGAGGCCGCGTTGACCGAGCTTTTCCGTCAGATGCCATGCATCCATTGAGGTGAGTTTGAGCAAGATGAAATTCGCCGAACACGGGAACGGCTCCACGCCGGGCAATAACCGGATGGCTGAGAGCAGGCGTGCGCGTTCTTTCTCGATCAGTCGACGGGTCTTCTTGATATACCCCCACTCGTTCAAGGCGGCAATCGCGGCCTGCTCTGCAGGGATACTTACGGCCCAGGGTTCCTGACCGTCCCTGAGATCAGCAACAGTTGTCTCGTCGGTGACCGCATACCCGATCCGGAGCCCAGGCATGCCGAAAAACTTGGTGAATGCCCTCAGGCAGATGAGGCGAGAAGACTGCACAGCCTCCTTAACGATCGAATCGGAATCGCTAAAGTCCATGAACGCCTCGTCTACCACCAGCCGTACCCCGTGCTGGAGCGCGTACTGCACGATCTCGAGCATCTCCGCTTTGGGGATGAGGAGACCAGTGGGATTGTTGGGATTGCAGAGGAATGCCATGTCCATGCCTTTGAGCGCAAAGGCCATCTCGAGAGGGTCCACGCGGAATCCTTCACGCTCCCTGAGAGGAAACGCCACAACCTTGCCACCGGCATCCGCCGCTGCGGCGGCATATTCCATAAAGGTCGGCACAGGGATGAGGACGTTCTTCGGTCTGAATACCTGAGGGATGAGGCGAATCAGCGCGTTTGCTCCACTGCCGCAGATAACTTGCCCAGGTTTGATACCGAAATAGCGGGCAATCGCTTTCCGCAGACCGTTCATTTCAGGATCGGGGTAACGGCCAAGAAACTTGATAGATCTCTTGACTGCCCGCTTGGCAGACGACGGCGGACCGAGAGGGTTTACGCTAGAGCTGAAGTCGATGATTTCTTCTTCGTCGATTCCAAAACGTTTTGCCGCTTCGTAGATATCCCCACCGTGGATCCTGTCTGTTCTTTGCGTGTTCTCTCCGTCGCTCAAGGCATCGTTTGTTTTACATTCTGTATTCTGCACACGGCTCTCCCATTTCCCGTACAGAAACGGATTTATGATTACGGATTACTAGATATCTTTTTTCACTCGATACTGTTCGCTCCGTACTTGATTTACAGTTCCGCCACCAAATCCGGGAACCGCTCTTCTATGAAGTTTTCGGCAGTCTTTCTGGCTAACGACGCCGTCGGCTGCCGCATGACAAGAGAAGCAAGTTCGACCGCGTCCTGCATACGCACCGACCTGACCACCTTCTTCACCCATGGAATCGAGGCCACGTTCATGCTGAGGTTCTGAAATCCCATGCCAAGGAGAATCGCGGCATAGATCGGGTCTCCCGCCATCTCTCCGCACATGGCGAGGGTGATCCTGGCCTGGTGCGCGGCGTCCGACACCCGCTGGAGCAGGCGGAGCACGGCGGGATCGAGCGGCTCATACATATATGCAACATGCTCGTTCTGGCGGTCGATTGCAAGCGTATACTGGATAAGATCGTTCGTACCCACACTGAAAAAATTTACCTCTGCGGCAAGAAGGTCAGATATCATTGCGGCTGATGGTATCTCAATCATCATTCCGATTTCCACATGCTCGTTAAATGCCTTACCTTCGGATCTGAGCTCCTTCTTGACTTCTTCAAGGACTCTCTTGGTTTCATACAGTTCGGGAAGTCCCGAGATCATGGGATACAGGATCTTGATATTCCCGTGCACAGTTGCCCTGAGGATACCGCGCAGTTGAGTCCTGAAGATGTCGGGCTTCTGCAGACAAAAACGGATAGCCCGCAACCCTAGCGCGGGATTAGCTTCTTTTTCGAAAATGCCGGGAAAGCCGATTTTGTCCCCCCCGACATCGAGCGTACGAATCACCACTTCATAGGGAGAGGCCTTCTCTGCCACGAGGCGATAGGCGTTGTAGTGCTCTTCTTCAGTCGGCAGCGTTTGTCTGTTCAGGAAGAGAAATTCCGTGCGGTAAAGTCCGATGCCCACTCCGCCGTGTTCTGCCACAGACGCGACCTCTTCAGGCAGCTCGATATTACCCTGCAATTTTATCACGTGGCCGTCGAGTGTCTCGGCTGAGAGCGTCTTGAGTTTCTCGAGCTCCTGTTCAAAATATTTGTATCTGCGCTGCTTCTTGAGGTAGTCAAGGAACGTCTCTTCATCTGGATCGACTATTACCACGCCGTGGATGCCATCCAAGATGACCACATCACCGGTCTTGACCGCCTCCGTGATATTCTCAAGGCCGACGGCAGCGGGAAGGCCAAGAGAGCGCGCCAGGATAGCGGTGTGGGACGTTCGGCTCCCCGCATCCGTAGCAAACCCGAGGATTTTGTCCTTGCGCATCATGAGGGTGTCAGTTGGAGCGATGTCGTGGGCGATGATCACCGCCTCTTCCTTGATGTCGGAGAGGCTCTCCTGCTTATGCCCCACGAGATTTCGTAGAATGCGTTCACCGACCTGCTCCACATCGCGCTTGCGCTCGCGGAGGTACTCGTCCTCGATCGTATCGAACTTGAGTCCGATGGCAGCTATGGTTTCTTTGAGTGCTCCCTCGGCATTCAGGCGTGACTCCTTGATACGCTTGACCGTCCCGTCAATCAGCATCTTATCCTCGAGCAGCATGATATGCGTATCGAGGATGTACAGGTGAGATTTCCCCATCCCTTTGCTAAAGCGCTTTTTGAGTTCTTCCAGTTGGGTCTTGGAGAGATCGATGGACTGCTTAAAGCGCGCCACTTCATCCTTGATGTTGACCTCCTCGATCCTCCGTCCTGCTATGACAATTTTGCGGCGGTCGAGGAGGTACGCTCTCCCGATCACGATGCCCGGTGACGCAACAATACCTCTGTACACTTTTTCATGCATTATCTCTTTCCCGTTCCTTGTTTCCCGCTTATTGTTTACTGCTTTTTTCTATTCCTTCTCTCCGAACTTATCTTTAAAAAGCCTCTCGAGCCCCTCAACCGCCTTCTCTTCATCAGCACCATGCACCTGAAGCATAACACTGCTCCCTTTGGCAGCAGCAAGCATCATGATTCCCATAATGCTCTTCCCGTCCACTTCGAGACCGTCCTTAATCAGCATTATCTTGGAAGAGTATGCGCTCGCAGATTTCACGATCTGCGCTGCGGCTCTTGCATGCAGGCCGAGTTTATTTTCTATTAACAGTTCTTTTTTTTTCATTAAATAACTCCTCCATAAGCCAGCGCGAGGCAGAGAGCGGCAAGCCCGAGCATGAGTTTTATTGGAGAG
This sequence comes from Nitrospirota bacterium, assembly GCA_035516175.1. GTDB lineage: Bacteria > Nitrospirota > UBA9217 > UBA9217 > UBA9217 > DASPSR01. The sequence continues at coordinate 48,904 of DATJAO010000066.1, read as the reverse complement.
CCCCCTCTTCTCAGTATCGCAATCAGAATAAGGGTCGCCAATAACCCCGTAAGGGCCGAAACAGCACCGGGAAGGGGAAGTGGCATCCTGAATTCCAGTCGCCAGGTGGGAAGCATGCCCAGAATGCCTCCAAGGACCGTGAGCGAAACGGCCTTGAACAATTTTGCCATCTTCGCTAAATGGTAATGAGCTATGAGCTCCGCAGCACCACCGGCGCTCATAAATCCATGGAACAACATCTCTGCCCTGAGCCCTACATGAACAATGTTGTACAGAATCAGAAAAACGATTGGCGCCCACCAGGCATTGGCCATCAGCAGGGAAACCGCTACAACTGCGGAAAACGGTCTGAGCGCACCCCAGAAGAAGCTATCGCCGAGTGCACCGAGTGGAGCCATGAGCGCAGTCTTCAGACTTGAGACGTCTGCGGAACTGTTCCGGCCCGAGGCCCGGTCCTGTTCCATCCGTGCTACAGCGCCAAGGATGAATGAAGCGAGGTATGGTTGCGTGTTGAAGTACTCCATATGGGCCCTGAGCCGGGACTCGTATTCGGCTTGCTCAGGATAAAGCTTTCTGAGCACCGGCTGAATAGCATAGGCAAAACCCAACGACTGCATGTGGTCAAAGCTCCACGATGCCTGGATGAGAAAAGACTTCCAGAAGACCTTAAGCATCTCGGAGGTTTCCACCTTGTTGCGGTCATCGTTCACTGAGCCGAACCCCCAATAATCCTGCAATGATGACAAGGCCGCTCACGCTCAGCGCAGGCACATGGATAAACTGTGTGAATACTGTCGCAGTCACAAAACCCATGAGCAGAAAAAGGTCGAGCGTTCTTATCGACAGCTTGCGCGCCACCAGGGCAACACCAAGCAAGGGTAGAAGTTTCACGAACAAAGCCATGGCGCTGTGGAATTGCGTCGGCATGCGCGCGAACAGTAACAGGGCAGCAAGCCCTGCAGGCAGCACGATCAGATAGAGAATGAATGATTTCATAAAAAAGACTACGAGCCCCGAGAGGTGCGCCAAGGCAAGTTTTCGGCTGACAACTTCCCCCGGCGCAAGGGCATACTCGACTAGCCCGGAATTCTTTTTTCTCGCAATCACATCAATCATCATGGTCAGTGGAACAATCGCGGTCGTCAGCAAAATACTGAACCCGATTACGTCAGGCAAAGCAGTGCCTCCACTTCCGAGGATGGCAATGGCCGTGGCCGATACGGCTCCGATGGAAGCATCGGCCGGAACAAATGTGCCTACCGGCACATCGAGTACCCAGATGAGTTCGAGCACGGCTCCTATGACAAGCCCCGTAGTAACATCGCCAAGCATCCAGCCCGTAATGGGACCGGCAACAATGGGCTGGGAGACCATGAACTGCCCTGCGGCGGTCCTATCGAGTCCTATAATTCCGCCAGCAAAGGCCACCCCGACAATGGAAAGGACTATATGAAAATCGAAGGCAATCATGTTTATGAACGCGAATTCACTCCTCGGAAAGCATCCCTGTCTCTCACCGTTCCGTTTTCTACCCGCAAGCAGTCATGGCTTTGCCGCAAGATGGCAGGCCTTGAATACTTTGTCGAGCAGCAGCGGCTTCTGCGTCGGGACCGCCTGGATATCAACCCTAATGCCCCTAGCGGCAATCTCCTTGAGCGCATCAAGGTCGATATCATCGACCGCGAGAACATCCAGGAGCTTGCGCTTTCCCTGTACATAATGCATCCCGCCGATGTTCAGCTCCCGGCAATCGAGCCCTAATTTCAGCGCTCGCAGGACATCAGAAGGATTCGAGAAAAGTAAAATGACCCGCTCAGTGTCAAACGCTGCCGTGTGAAGTTGAGCACAGACATCTTCCACGCTGCCGATAGCGACCCTCAGTCCTTGCGGCGCGGAGATTTCCATGATGGACTTCTGGAGCGCGTTCGTCGCAACGTGGTCATCGGCAACCAGAATGCAGGTCGCCTTCAGGAAATTCACCCACCCCTCCACCACCTGCCCGTGGATCAGGCGGTCGTCTATGCGGACAAAAACAATCATGTGAAATTATTTCCTCCCCTTCAACATCTGGCTCGCGATCACAATACTCTTCTGCGCAGCCTCCTGTACAAGTTTCGCGAGTTCCGGCAGCGGCTTTTCATCCCGGTGGTTTGCAAATTTTATTATCATCGAAAGGTTGACGCCGGTTACAACCTCGACAGTCTCTCCGAGAAAAGCAAGGGAGATATTCGACGGGGTTCCGCCAAACATATCAGTAAAAAGCATGACGCCTTTCTTCCGGTCAACTTTTTTTATGGCATTCTGTATCTCGTCCCGGAGAACTTCCGGCGCGCTTTCCTGCTTTACGCTGACCGCTACGACCCCGTCAATCTTTCCTACGATCATTTCGGCGGCCTTTATCAGCTCAACGCCCATGTCTTCGTGACATACCACCACTAGTCCAATCATTCCCTTCTCCTTTCGGAAGAGCCAAGAGAGTCTATGGATACTAACAAGTCTGCAGAGATAAAAAAGAGGATTTTATTGCTCTCTGCGTTCTTCAGATGTAAAGAACGCAACAGACTCTCTCAGACTCCGATATCCCGATGTTTGACGTTGACCTCGTAGCCAGCCTTTATGAGCAGCTCCGCAATCATAAGTGAGAGTGCAACCGAACGATGCCTGCCACCGGTACACCCGAATCCTATCGTGAGATAGCTCTTTCCCTCGCTCCGATAACGGGGCAAAAGATATTCAAGAAAGGCGAACAGTCTGGACAAAAACTCCCCGGAATCAGGTTTTTCCATTATATACTCCCTAATCTTCACGTCCTCGCCCGTATACGGCTTCAGTTCAGGCACAAAATTGGGATTCGGCAGGAACCTCAGGTCGAACATCAAATCCAAATCATACGGCACGCCGTACTTATAACCAAAGGTGACAATGGTGACCACCATAGGCCTGCCAGCGCCCCCCCAGGAATAGTGACGTTCCACTGCCTGCCTCAAATCGTGGACTGTATAATCCGACGTGTCTATGATCCGGTCAGCCAGCTTTTTAACTTCGCCGAGAGCCGCCCTCTCATTTTTTATACCCTCTATGAGGGGGGTAGTCCCACGCGCGAGCGGGTGAGGCCTCCGCGTCTCGCTGAAACGGCGTACTAGGGTCTGATCGGAGGCATCGAGAAAGAGGATCTCAATTGCACGGCCACTAGCCTTGAGCGAGGAGTAGAGGGCTGGGAGCCGTTCCGGGAAGCCCTTCTCCCTGATATCGATGCCGATAGCGGAATACAGCACATCTTCGGCCCCTTGCGCAAATTCGACGAATGCCGAAAGGAGCACGAGCGGAAGATTGTCAACACAGTAAAATCCCATATCCTCAAACGCCTTCAGCGCCGCGCTCCGACCTGACCCTGAAAGCCCTGTGACAACCACCGTGCGTGTCTGTTTCATCCGGCAAGCCTCTTCCTGAGTTTTCTATTAATTTCTCTCGCCGTATAGATCCCCTTGTTTTTAAGCATCTGGTTCCTTGCAGCTACCTCGATGAGCGTTGCCATGTTCCGCCCTGTTTTGACCGGTAGTCTGAGATAGGGCAGATTGACGCCGAGGAGTTTATAGCGTCGTTCACGCAGTCCGATGAGACTGTAGTGGTGTCCCCTTTTCCATTCCTCAAGCTCCACCACCAGCCCGATCCTGCAGGAGTTTACTGTTGCCGACTCGCCGTATAACGCACGAATGTTGATGATACCGAGCCCTCTGATCTGCAGAAGGTCGGCTCCCATATCCGTAGCATGGCCGCTTATTTCACTGCTGGTCTTTTCAAGGATGACCATGTCATCGGCTGCAAGTTTATGACCGCGAAGCACAAGATCAAGTGCTGCTTCGCTCTTACCGATGGCGCTCTCACCAATAATGAGAGTACCAAGACCGAAAATTTCTACAAGCACACCGTGGAGACTGATTTGCGGCGTAAGTTTTGATGCGATCAGACGGGCCATTTTCGACACACTTCCGGTCTTGAGTACGGTGATTGCCGCAGCCGCTGCTTTATCGAGGAGTTCCTTGCAGACGGTGCGGTTGCTCACGACGATGCAGGCGGGTTTCTGGCGTACTATGGCACGGACGAGACGCAGGCGTTCTCGTTTCGGAAGCGAACAGAGGTAGGCCATCTGGCGCGGGAGAAGGTGAACAACGCTCGATGTCATACCTTTCCAGAAAAGAGGTGAGGAAAGTTCGGGCGTACACACCTGTGGAGACGCCACCTCCCTGCCAAGCCCGGAACCACCGGCGAGTACTGTTGTCTTTCCCGCCACCTCTTTTACGGTAACATTCATTTCTGAGGGTATTTGCTGTCCTCTTCGTATATCAGCCTCTTGAGCTCCTGCCGATCAGATGTGCGTTTCAGGTTTTCCCGTAAAACCGGATTTTTCAGGATGCGGGAAATACGGGCGAGGGCCTTCAGGTGGTCTCCCGGCTTACTGTCGGGCGTCACCAACAGAAAAAAGAGGTACACGGGTTTTGCATCAAGAGACTGGAAGTCAACCCCCCTGCTGGATCTACCGAACGCTACGACCATGTTGCTGATGAAACTCAATTTTCCGTGTGGGATAGCAACGCCGTCTCCTATGCCGGTGCTGCCGAGCGACTCACGCTCGAGCAGGACACGGACAAGAGCCTCTGCATCTATGACCTTGCCCGTTGCCTGGAGGATCCCCGCAAATTCGCGAATCACCCCGATTTTGTCGGTTGCCTTAATCTCTTCGATAACCAGGTCATCCTGTAGCAGGTCTCCGATAATCTTGGCCATCCCGCAGATCCTCTACACCGCGGGCTCAATCAGTCCGACATTCCCGTCTTTTCTTTTATAAATCACATTGACATGCCCGCTACCGGCGTTCGAAAATATGAAAAAATCCTTGTCCAGAAGCTCCATTTGCATGACGGCTTCCTCCGGGAGCATGGGCTTGAGATCAAACCGCTTGATTTTGATTATTTGCGGAATCCTGTCTTCTTCAGAAGACGGTGACGGTGCGAGCCCCGAAGTTTTATTAGTCTGGTGCTTATGGTCCACCAGCTTTTCCTTGTATCGCCTGACCCTTCGTTCAATTTTTTCAACGAGCAGGTCGATTGCAGAATACATTTCCTCGGTTTCTTCCGAGGCCTGTATCAGCACACCGTTAGACTTTATCACGGCTTCCGCTATGTGATGGACCTTCTTGACGACCGAAAGGGTAATGATCGCTTGACAGTTCTTCGGTAGATACTTTTCCAGTCTGCTGAACTTTTCCTGCGCATACTGCTTGAGGGCATCTGTTGCCTCGATGTGTCTTCCTATAACCGTAACCTGCATAGTATCCTCCTTACCCAATGTTAATAAAAGCACATCCCCATGGAGAACCTATCCAATACGCTTCCTCACACTCGTCGGCGGGATCCTGAGCTCCTCGCGGTATTTCGCAACGGTCCGCCGCGCGATGTCAATTCCCTTTGCCCTCAGGGCTTCGACTATCTGCTGGTCCTTAAGCGGCGTGGACGGATCCTCTTCCTTGACCATCTTCTGTATGACGTCTTTGACCGTCAGGGAAGAAACCTCGGTGCCCGTACCGGCGCCGACGGAAAAACCAGTCGTGAAAAAGAACTTCATCGGGAATATGCCCTGCGGCGTATGCATATACTTATTCGTTGTCACACGGCTGATCGTGGATTCGTGCATGCTGATATCCTCGGCCACATCCTTCAGCACCATGGGCTTGAGGTGGGAGATCCCCTGGTCCAGAAACTCTCGCTGGAACTTGACGAGGCTCTCGGCAACCTTGTAGATCGTCTTGCTCCTCTGCTCCATCCCCTTCATGAGCCACTGTGCAGAGCGTAGCCGTTCCTCGATATAATCTTTGGTGACCTTGTCAACGGTCTCCTTGCGGCTTAAAAGTTTCCGGTAATAGGGGTTGATACGCACCCTGGGGAGGCCTTCGTCATTGAGCTGCACCTCGTAGCGGTCTTCCACCTTGATCACATAGACGTCCGGCACGACGTAGTTCGTATCGGATGTGATAAACGGCCTGCCGGGCTTGGGCTCCAGTTCGTTGATGATGATCTGAGACGACTCCATCACATCCTGGGGAGTGACGTTGAGAACCTTAGCAATATTCGGATATTTTCTTTTCTCGAGATCCGGGAGGTGGTTCATGATGATCTTTTCGACGAGCGTTCCCTGGAGGTCCAGCTGCTTGACCTGGATAAGCAGGCACTCCTGGAGGTTCCGCGCCCCTACTCCCATGGGATCGAAACTCTGAACAAGTTCGAGAGCGCGTTCCATGTCCTTACCCGGGATACCGGACTCAAGGGAAATCTCCTCAAGGGTGGCCCGCAGGTACCCATCATCGTCAATGTTGCCGATGATCAACTCTCCTCCTTTTACCATATTGGGCTCTGACGTAGAAAGCCGGAGCTGCCACAGGAGGTGATCGCTCAGGGAAGGCAGCCTCGTAAGTGTCTGATCATACGAAGGTAACTCTTTCTCATCAGCCTCAGTGTAACCGTAATCGCGGCCATCTCCCAATTCGTTGAGATATTCGTCCCACTGGGGCCCGACTTCGAAATCGCTCTTGAGCTCTGCAGTCTCTCCCGGTTCCGCCTCATTACTCTCCGGGACAGATTCAGCTACCGCCGATAAATCAGAATCAGATGCCGACTCCCCCTCGACCTCCGAGGTTTCATCGGATGCTTCCGGAGCCAGTTCTTCAAGTACAGGATTTTCAACAAGCTCCTGCGAGATAGACTGCACCAGTTCGAGCCTTGATAGCTGCAGCAGCTTGATAGCCTGCTGTAGCTGGGGCGTCATGATGAGCTTCTGTGAAAGTTTTAGTTCTAGTCTTGCTTCCATATTATGATTTGCAGAGAAAAAACTTGAGATTTCATATGTCTAATTATGTTATAACCGAAAAGCCTCACCCAGATAAAATTCTCTGACCCGCGGACTTGTCGTAATCTCCGCTGGTGTCCCTGCTTCAATGATCTTTCCCTCACTGATGATGTAGGCCCTGTCGGTAATAGCGAGCGTCTCCCGCACATTATGGTCAGTGATCAGGATCCCGATCCCCTTGCTCTTCAAGAGGGAAATGATCCCCTGGATATCCTGTACCGCAAGCGGATCGATGCCAGCGAAAGGTTCGTCCAGTAAGATGAATTTGGGAGACAGTGTGAGGGCCCGAGCGATCTCAAGGCGTCTCCGTTCTCCCCCCGAGAGTGTATAGGCTTTGCTGTCCGCAAGATGCGCGATCCCTAGCTCATGCAAAAGGCTGTCCCTTCGTTCCTTGCGCTCAAGCACCGACAGGTCCATGGTCTCAAGGATAGCCATGAGGTTCTCGGCTACAGTGAGTTTCCGGAAAACCGATGGCTCCTGCGGCAGATAACCGATTCCATCCCGCGCCCTCTGGTGCATCGGCATCTTGGTGATGTCTGTACCGTCGAGAAGTACCCTCCCCTTATCCGGCTTCACAAGCCCGACGACCATGTAGAAGGTCGTGGTCTTTCCCGCCCCGTTCGGACCGAGCAGGCCTACAACTTCTCCATACTTAACCTGGACACTTACCCCTTGGACAATCTTCCTGCCTCGGTAGCTCTTTTCCAGTTTTTTTGCCTCAAGAGCCTGCGTCATGCTTCTCGATTATCGCCTCTTCTTGATTTCGGTTTGCTTACCCTGGTACTTGTCCTGGTAGAAGAGGCCTTTCCCTCCCTCGACAATACTGCGGTCATCACGCATAAACAGCGTTATTTTCTCCCCGCGTAGCTGATTTTCGTTCTCTACGATGCGTGGGTCTCCGGTCAAGACAATCTTTTCTTCTCGGCTGTCATAGACCGCCCTGTTCGAAAATGCTACCCTGCCTTCCTTCCGTACCACGACGTTGCCGGATGCCTCGATCTCCCTTATGCCCTTCGTCGCAACATCATAAAAAACGATCATTGAATCAGAATTGAGTGTCATCGCCTCTTTTTTGAGGATCACGTCTCCCGTAAACGTCACTTTGTCACCGAGTTTGTCGGCCTGCATGCGCCGAGAGGTGATCACTATAGGCTCCCGCTTGCCTTTCTCCGGACCACCATTCACCGGCATGGCCGCAACAAGAACAACAGAAGCGATCATGAAGAAGCTATTCCTGAAGAACTGCTTTAACATTATTGTTCACAACGATCTTCCGCATGTCCACGTTCGCCGTCAGTCCACGTCCTTCGAGGTAGATCTCGCTGCCGAGCAGTTTGAACGGGTCGGGTGTCAACACAAGGCGATCGCCGGCCTTCCACGTGAGAGAATCTGTCGTGAGAAGATAGCCGTCACCCGTAACCACCCTCACTTCATGCGAGTCCCGTCGTACGGAAGCATTTCCCGTGACCGTGTCCATAATCCCCACGTCCCCGATGAGCGCAGCTTCCTTATTTTCAGGTGTAATATAGACAATCTCTATATCCTTCAACTGTGCTTCTTTACTTGAATAGAGATTGGCACTGCGAGCGTTCATCCGCCAGGAAACCCTGCCGTCCTCTGATTGTGCAAATTTGAAGCCTTCCATGCTCATGAGCAGCCGTGCGCCGGGAACCGGCGTGAACAGTGCTGGCATGGTAAGATCTGCTCCACGCAGCAGAAGGTAACCGCTATAGACTAACGCTGCAATTACAAGGAGTGCCGCGAATGCTTTGAAAAATTTCCCGTATACCTTCATAATAATTAATAAAGTTATTATGGCGGCCTGTAAGGCCGCCATATGCATAATTTATACCATAGGTTCACAGATATGTAAAGGTAAAAAAATAAAAGGAGATAGCAATGCCTGCTCAGACGATTATGGTAAGGCCTTCAATTTAGACTTGAGGGCGGATATTTCGCTTTCCTTCTCTTCCAAGAGCTTTTCGAGACGCACACGGGATGACATATCACGCACCACGGACTGGACAAAACGCTTGCCCATCAGTAAAAGCCCGACAGCGCTGACCTCTACCGGCACGACCGTGCCATCGGTCTGCCTGAGAGCCCCGTGCATGATTGACTGGTGCTCCGGTGTGACGTCAGCGAGGATTCCTTTGGGCTGGCCAGGCTCGACAAAAAGCTCGAAAAGGTTCTTGTGTAAAAGGTCATATTTGCTATAACCGGTCAAACGCGCCGCCTGCTCGTTCGCAAAGACGATATCGCCATTCTCTGCGAGAACGAAGATGGACTCGCAGGCGTTCTCGACTAGCGTCCTATAGCGCTCCTCGGAAGCCCGCAGTTCCTCGGTTTTTTCCGCAACCCATTGTTCAAGCTCCATGTTCATCTTTCGTAGCTCAAGCTGCATCTGCTCGTTTTGAACGGTCGTGGCAATAATACCTGAAAGGGTCGTAAAAAAGTTTATTTCCTCATCGGTGAAGTTCTTCGCCTTGCTATACAGCACCTCCATGACCCCTACGAGGGCGCCGTTTGAATACACATAGAGAGGGAAGCAATAGAGCGAAGTATAATTGGTTAGGACAAGCCCTGACGTTTCCCGGAACCGTGCATCATGAAGGAAATCCTTCGACATCACAGGCTCAAGCCTCCTCCCGACCCAACCTTCTATGCCCTCACCCAGTGGTATGCGGACATTCCCCTCCTTCTCCTCATAATCCTTGTTTGCTGCCTGGAGCACAAGCTCATCCTTTTTTCTGTCGTAGAGAAAGATGAAGCATGCATCAGCCTCCATGACCCGGGCCGTAATGTCAGCAACATCTTGCATACGGCTTTTGAACATGCGCGGCGAATTTGCAGCGTAGTTCACGTCATAGATGCCGAGAAATTTTATGAACAGGTCGTCCTTGATATCGAGAAGTTCCTCATGCTTAAGATGCAGTTCAAGGTTCGAATCCTCCAACCTCCTATAATAGGGGAAAATCATCTTCTTGTAGAGAAGATATGACAAAAGAGGGACAACCAGCAAGAGAGCTATGATCAGAAGAAGACCGGCTCCGTTCCCGCGAGAAAAGGAGAATCCTGCAGCAGCTCCGATTATGACTGCAGCAAGCAGCGTGGATATTATGGAAAAGATCAAGATATCCTTCCTATGTTCAAAACTCCCGTTCGGCATTCTCCTTACCTCCCTGTTAGATACAGGCTGATCCCTCACCCGTTTATCGGGCTTTCAAAAGTCGGACTAGGTCGTCGACTGCTTGGTCCACGTAGGCTGGCATGCCGACAGCCACTCCCCGTTCCCGCAGCTTGAGAAAAAGCTCGGCCAGAAGTGGCGGATCGATGTTCGAAGCCCTGAGCGCCTCGGCCTGCAAAAATATCTGCGCTGGCGTACCGGCCGTCACCACACCCTTTCCTTTGGACAGAACATAGACCCGGTCGGCGAAACTTGCCACCAGGTTGAGGTCGTGTGTGGACATGACAATCGTCATGCCTTCCTGGTTCCGCTTGTTCAAGAGCGTCACCAGTTCCGCCCGCGAGCGGGAGTCGAGCCCCTCGAACGGTTCGTCCAGGATCAGCAGTTCGGGGCGCATCACGAGCGCCCCCGCGAGCGCCACTTTTCTCTTCTCTCCGCCGGAGAGATAGTGACAGATCTTATCACGCAAGTGCTGAATCCCGAGCTCAGCCATGACCTGCTCGACCATCTGCGCAATCTCTTCCCTATCATAGCCGTAGTTCCGAGGAGAAAAAGAAATATCATCCCACACCGTCGGGGACAGGATCTGCTCATCAACGCTCTGAAGGAGCACGCCGATACGCTCCCGGATGGCATTATAGCGTGACGATGGGTTCACACCGAAAACAGAAACCCTGCCCTCGTTCGGCGCGAGCAAGCCGAGGACATGGTAGAGCAGGGTGGTTTTACCAGACCCGTTTCCACCGAGTATCGCCACCCGCTCTCCCCGCTTCACCACGAAATCCAGGCCGCAGATTTGGATCTCCGTAGTGTCTGGATAGATATGTTTAAGACAGCTTACCGTTACAAGGGGTTCCATAAAATCCTGAATCCGGAAAGGCCGGAGTATAAAACTTTATCAAAAGTAGGCGCATCTAAGCGACATAAATTTCAAGAATTATGGGAAGATTATCACGCATGTAAACTCTCACAAGTATCCTATTCGCGTAATTCCTCCCCTTTGCACCATGCGTGATAGTATCTCTTGAACTCTTCTTGCCATGTGGACAGAAATATGAGTCGCAAGTTACCACTGCCTACCGCCTACGTCTATCCTTGGTTTTACTTCCATATAACCGCGAGCAGAAGTACGACACAGCCTGTTGCTAGCGGGAGCCAGTCTTCCCTTCGAAGTCGATCCATGCCTTTTCGCGCCATGCTCCCGCTGTAGCCCCGGACCGCCATGACCGCGTAGAGCCGCGAGGAGCGCTCAACGGCCTTCACCAGCAGCATGCCGATGCCTTTCGAGATGTTGGAGCTATTTTTAAAGAGGCTCCCCGGAGAGAACCCGCCGCGCAGTCGTATGGCAGCGGCGAAATTGCCCATCATGTCGAGGAGGATGAAAAGCGTGCGGTAGGTCATGAACAGGCCCGCGGCCAGCATCTCGGGAAGTGCTGTACTGATTAGGGAAAATATTTTCGGATAGGGAGTACTCACAATGAGCGCAAGCATGGCAAAAGCAGGTGTAATCGCCTTGAAGATCAAGAGTGCATAGACCCATCCCCCTCCCCGGAGGCTGATGCCGTAGAGAAGCGCGAATATAACCGAATAGAGAGAGAGCACTACCATCCTGGCCCAGGGCAGTCGCGAACTGGAGACCGCCACGAGGATCACGACATATCCAGCCATGAGCGGGTAGGGGCTCTTTGCTGTTACCGCCCCCCCTACCACAAGGAGCAGGAACAGTATCTTGGAGAGGGTCGAAGCCCGATGAAAGGGTCCCGTTCCGCTCGCCGCCCAGTAGTCAATCCTTGCAACATCGATCACGACCGTTTCCTCATTGTATTCCTGAATCTTTGCCCTTATGCAGCGCATGGCCGAGCAGGTCGGGCTTGACTTGGGAAATGAATTTAACCACTGCGCCGGTGATCGCAGCCTCTATGATCCACCCAAAGACGCCAACCGAGAGCACTACGAGCGCAAAGGTCGAGACCGATCCCTTCGTCTGCGACCCATGGCTTGTCTCCTGGCCATGGTGGAGCATTTCCAGATCAATATGGGATATGGCAACGATCCCGATAAGAATCGTCGTGGTGATGAACAGGGTCACCATCGTGGCAAGCGCGGCCCGCGGGAATACGGGCAGACGCTTGAACAGATAAAAAAGAGAATGGCCCAGAACAGCTTCCGAGCCGAGAAGCAGGGTGTTGAGGCCAATGACGGTGATGCCACCATGGCCCATGAGGGCGAGGATAAGATTGGCGATGAACGCAGCAACGAATCCAAGGCTGGGCCCGATTAGAATGCCTGTCACGACCGTAAGATTGATGTGATATCCGGGGAGAATGGGAAGACTCATGCCCACCAGCATGGCGGCAGACAGGGCGCTGAGCAGCGGGATCTTTTTCTTCTTATCGATTGCACGGAGCCGGTACAGACTGAATGCCAGCGCGAAAGCCATGATGATGAACCCGACCACCCAAAGCCAGATCGGCAAAATGCCGTCCGGTATATGCATGTGTGTCATATCGTATCATCCCCGGTATTCTTATACGTGAGCACTTCCATCAGCGCCGGTCGCCGTTCTTATTTACTCTCTTGATAAAGACCACCTTCCCGTCCCCACCTACAAAGATATTCAGCGTCCAGCTGACAACGCTAACAATGAGGGCACCAAGGAATGCGGACGCGAAACTCTCGATGACGAATCCCGGCACCACCATGGAGACAAGCTTGAGCATGGCCGCATTAATCACCAAGGTAAAGAGTCCAAGGGTGAGGAGATTGATGGGGAGCGTGAGAACGAGTACCACTGGCCTAATGACGGCGTTCACGATACCGAGGATGCCAGCTGCGAGAATTCCCATCTCAATGCTTTGTATCCGGATCCCTTTTATGAGGATCGCTGCAGTGACCAAGGCCAGCAGATTTATAGACCAGCGCAGCAAAAATCCAAGCATACCACCTCCGAAAATGAAAAAATTCTAACACACTTCTGGTGCATTTGCAACCCATGAATAAATTCGTGAGTAACTTTGTGTAAACACGATTGAGAGAACGACAATCTCTGGTTTTTCCGTGCAGTCGCCAAGAAACCATTTGACTTTAACCTGTGTATGTGATAAAAAATTTTACGGTCCATATAATTTATCATAGGTGCAAGAAAGGTTTTTAAACGCATATGGGAATTGCGAAAAGAGCTTCGGCGATAAAGCCTTCTCCCACGCTGGCAACAGCGGCCAAAGCCAAGGCAATGAAGGCACAGGGGATCGACGTGGTTGATTTCGGCGTCGGTGAGCCGGATTTCGACACACCGGAGAATGTCAAAGAAGCCGCCAAGAAAGCGATTCAAGCCGGGTTTACCAAATACACTCCCGCCTCGGGCACGGATGAACTCAAGGAAGCGGTCGTAGATAAATTCAAAAAAGATAACGGGCTCACGTACAACAGATCTCAGGTCCTTATATCATGCGGGGCGAAACACAGCCTGTACAATATCGCGGAGGCGCTGTTCGATCCCGGGGATGAGGTGATCATTCCTTCACCGTACTGGGTCTCGTATCCGGACCAGGTCATCTTGAACGATGCCACGCCAATCATTGTGGAAACCACGGAAGATGAAAGGTTCAAGCTTTCGGCGAAAAAGCTTGAAAATGCGGTGACTCACAAGACCAAGGCCGTCATCCTGAACAGCCCTTCCAACCCTACCGGCCTTGCCTATGACAAGAAGACCCTTGAAGAGATCGCTGCCGTTGCCGTGAAGCACAAGCTCTACGTTATCTCAGATGAAATATACGAAAAGCTCATCTACGACGGATTTCAGCATTTTAGCATTGCTTCGTTCGGTCCGAAGATCAAGGATTTGACCATTGTGGTAAATGGGGTGTCCAAATCTCACGCCATGACCGGCTGGCGCATTGGTTATGCCGCAGGACCGCAGGACGTTATTACAGCCATGGCCAATATCCAGAGCCAGAGCACCTCGAATCCCACATCCATATCGCAGAAGGCGGCAGTGGAGGCGCTCCGTGGTCCCCAGGATTTTATTCAGGCCATGAACAGCGAGTTCGACAAAAGAAGAAAGTACATGGTTGAGCGGCTCAACAGGATAACAGGAATGTCCTGTCTTATGCCCGTCGGGGCGTTCTATGCCTTCCCCCGCGTATCCCCCCTCTTCGGCAAAAGCATAAACGGAAAGCTGGTCAAGAATTCTTCGGACCTCGCTGCATATCTGTTGGAAGAAGCGAAGGTAGCCCTTGTATCAGGTGATGCGTTCGGTGCTGATGCGTACATGCGGCTCTCCTACGCCACCTCTATGGAAACCATCGTCAAGGGACTTGACCGAATCGAGCGTGCAGTCAACAAGCTCGCGTGACCGCAAGCATGCCGGATGTCGATATTCTGAATATTTTATAGTTACCGGGAGGTCCATATGAAAGTCGTGACATACCTGTTAGCAGCCTTGCTCTTTGCCGCTCTCGGAGCTGCAGCCATCTTTTATTTCCTTACATTCCAGCCCATGGCCGCTGACTACGCACGAATGAAGGCCGGCATCCCGGAGCTCGACAAGGCAAAGGCCGAGTTGAAGAGATACAAAGACAGAGAAAAACAGGAAAACGCCTGGATAGCCCCCCTTGTCGAAACATTCAGTAACGGTCTGAATGATGAGATAAAGGCCGGTAAAGCAGAGGTCGTTTCTGCAGGGAACAACATTATTGTAAACATTGCTGAAGATGCACTCTATACACCGGGCTCAAAAACCTTTGCCAAAGACACCCAGACACTTTTGAAGCTGGGCTCCCTCCTCAAAAAAGAAGGGCTGAAGGGAAAGGATATTTTCATAGGAAATGCTACAGAAGCCGTTGCCGCGCATGGCAAGGGCAGGAAAAGGGTGCCGCCCAAGGACGCATTGACGCTCGCATCGGAACGGTCAGAAGAACTGGTAAAGTATCTAGAAAAGTATGGCGCACCTCAGGATTCGCTCGCTGCACTCGCGTATTCGACAAAACTGCCTGACCGAGGCTTCAAGATTAAGAACAGGAAGACCATAATCATGATAAGCCCGGTGCCAGCCGCCAATGGATACGATGCTGCTGCCCAGCCCGAAAGGACGCCTGCCCCCCAGTCAAAAACAGCTCCTCCTGTACAGGGAGCCGTTCCCAATACGGCGCCGAAGGCGATACCCATAAAACCGGCACAACCGCATACGAATTAACAAATCAGGAAGAATATGAGAAAGGCAATGGCAGACGAGCAAAAACACTCCACGCCATATCATTCCCCCCCGGCCCCCTCAGTCACGGGGGACTCTATGTCTGATGAACAGTTAAAAGAAAGAATCACTCAGCTTGAGCAGGAACTCAAACAATCGCTCAGCCTTGAAAAGGCGCTCGAAGACCTCCTCGAGAAAAAACTGAACGAAATCTACGCTCACTATCATATCTCACGAACGATCGGCTCGCTGCTGGACATGCAGGAGATGCTCCGGCAGGTGACCGGCATCATAAGAAAATCCCTCCCCTTTGATCGTTTATCGGTCTACCTGGCGGACGAGAAGAGGGAAAAACTCGAACTGACCTTTTCCAGTGGGCTGGATATTCAGCAGAAGGTGATACTGCAAATGGGAGAAGGGACTCCCGGTAGGATAGCAGAAAGCGGCGAGCACGTCCATATCCATGACCTTTCTATCTTCTATGAGACGTCCAGCGATTTCATACACTGCCCCGACGAAAAAAAATATGACGGCTCATACATCGGTATCGCGCTCAAAGTCCATAACGAAACAATCGGCGTGATCGGCCTGGATAATTCCGTAAAGTACGGTCTTGGCGTCGACGATATGGACTTCATGGCCATTCTCTCGCACCAGATCGCTGCAGGTATCGAAAAGTCGCGTCTCTTTGACAAGACAGAGCACCTGTCCCAGCATGACGGCCTCACGGGCCTTTACAATCACCGCATGTTTGAGGAAAAACTTCGTCTGGAAATCAGCAGGCGCGACAGGACCAAAAAGTCTTTATCGCTCATTATGCTCGATATCGACCATTTCAAAAAATTTAATGATACTTATGGTCATCAGGCGGGAGATCTGGTGCTCAAAGAACTGGCTGCGGTCATGCAGAAGCAGTGTCGATGCACAAGTATTGATGCCTGCTGCCGGTACGGCGGGGAAGAATTTGCGATCATCATGCCGGAGCTTGAGCTACACGACGCCGTCAGTGTCGCTGAACGGCTCCGGATGGTCGTTGAAAAAACTTCGTTTAGCATCAAGGACAAAAAACCGGGAGACACGGTAACCGTCAGTCTCGGCGTCGCGGGCATAAGCCCTTCGGAAGACATCAGTTTTGAGGAATTCATCAAAAAAGCCGATGAGGCACTCTACCTCTCAAAAAGGACCGGCAGGAACCGCGTCAGCTATTCGCCGTCAGCAAGCCACTAGAGCGCTCATCCTCCCCGCAGCTAAACAGTAGTCATCGCTCATCAAGGCCGTTGATTTCTTGCCGTAAGATATTGCAAGTCACCGTCAACTCGCAACCTATTTAAAAGGCTTCCTATGCCGCATTGATCCACTATTAGCAGGGTGTCAACATATTTAATAAGCATGGCAAGAGAATATCCGTCCAGGGTTCGTCAAAAAAGCAGATACAGGGAGTTGGAGAAGAATTTGATTCCATTTCCGCGTAGATGCAAATATACGAACGGTCACGAAATCTTTGCAGTGGACTACTCTGTTCAAAAATCTTACAGAACCATTCTGACACGGGAGCCCAGGCTCATATTCACTCGATAACTTTGAATGGTCGTCTAAGGCATGACCTAACGATACAAGAAGTCGAGGGAGAGAAGATCGTATTGACTGTCTACGGCCCACCGCCACCTGGTGACGCTTTCCTCAGGCTGTTCATGATCAGAATGGCTCGTTGCCTGCCAGCGGGGTCCGGTTCCATTGCAGCATACCTGTTCATATATTGATATGCCATGACCGGATTGCCTGCCTTCGCAAATGCGAGGGCCGCGTTCCAGTATTTATTTTTATCTTCCGGCGCGTATTGGATCGCCTTGACAAAATACTCCGCGGCATTGCTATATTCTCCCTGCGACATTAAAACTTCTCCCAGCGTATTCATGGCCTGCGGCATGCCGGGAGCAGCAGAAAGCGCCAGACGGGCGTTCGCTGCTGCTTCGTCAAGTCGTCCCTTCTTTAAAAATGCTATTGAAAGGTTATTCAGGAGGCTCGCATCAAAGGGAGCAAACCGTAACCCCGTCTGCCAGGATGTGATGGCCTCGTCAATCATGCCAACCCGGAAATAAACCACGCCGATCTCCCGGTAAAGGTCACGGGGAGGCACACTCCCGTCGTCTCTAAGGGCGAGGACGGTCTTGAACTCGCGCATTGCATCATTGTATACGCCTGCGGTAGAGAGAGCCTGACCCAAGTTCTCGTGAACTCTCCGTTTCGTCGGCGACTTAAGAGCAGTATCCGTCCACATGGTGACCGGTGTTTTATAGATTCCGTTACGCGCGTTTGCAGCAATTATCAGGCAGATGATTATGCCTAGGAGCAAGATGGAGGACGGATATTGGTAACTTGTTTTCCGCGTTTGAACTTCCTCGATAACAACATTACGGCGAGGACGTGTTCGGGATGATTTTTTCCCCATAGCTAAAGCTCCTCTATCCTCTTCAAGGTCGTCCCCGGATAGTAGTGCGAAAGAATGGACTTGAAATCAACACCATGCCGCGCCATTTCCTTTGCGCCCCACTGGCACAGGCCCACGCCGTGTCCCATGCCCCTTCCGGAGAAAACAATTTCATTCCCCTCCAGTGCCGGCTCAAAAAAAACGCTCGGAAGAAAAGAATACCCTACGGCTGCCCGAAGTGTTTCGGCAGGAATGAACGTGGTTCCGCCCGCGTGCCGTATCATAACCTGTCGCACCCTGCCCGCCGGAGTGATGCTGTCCATTCCTATTCCCGTAATCCCGTTCACCCTGTATCCCTCCCGGACGAGCAGGGTCGCAAGCTTAGTGGTTGATATCCTCTTTTCCCACAGCCCATATCGCGAAATTTCCTGGCATTCGCAGTCAACGCCCTTGAGGTACGGCTCATCTATGCCCCAGAGTTCTGCGGCATTTTCCGTATGTCCGCCGCAGCTCGCATGATAAAATGCCGGAATCACCTCTCCTCCATACGTGATAACGATCCCCTTCGTCTCCCTAACTGCTCTCATGGCGTTCCCGCGTTCCCCGTTTTTCCCGGAATAAACCTGACCGTCAACCGTGGCAAGGATGTGATAGGGTCTTTTCCCTGAGGTTCTTTTCTGGTACAACGCATAGGTCCTTGAAGCCACAGCCTGGGCTTTCAACACTTCAAACTCCCAGTCATAAGGCACTTCTGCGGCTATCACCCCGAGGAGATATTCTTCTATATCCAGCTCGTTGATAACGATGAGAAGCCCGTTCCTTTTTTTCCTGAGCTCCACCCGGCCCCGATACTCCTTGCCGTTCACTCGGATATATTCTCCTGCTGCTCTTATGCGTACGGGCTTCCCGTTCACAGAAGCATACCCGAAAATCATTTTCTTTTCCCGATGTCCCGCTGGAACGCCCTCCACGATTAAGCCGGTCGAGGATTTGAGCGTCACGGCCCTCTGGTTATCCGCTATGGCAACACGGATGTTTTCAGAGGCAAATGCGACAAGGGGGAGAAAGAAAAATATAACACACGATATGTTCAGCCCGATTGTTCTCGCTGACTTGCCCATAATGACTAAAGATTTGAAACGACCCCATGTCACTTCGTCGTGTCTTTTGATTTTGTGCCTCGATCTCCTGCTCTTAAATAGCGATCCCGCTCGCTGTAGATGCAACCGCAGTACTGCTGGCGGTAAAGTCCCATGGCCTTTGATTCTACGATTCCTTCGCGCCAGCCTCGCCGGAAGTCTTCATAGTAGAACTCGATGCCGTGCTCTGATGCCATTTCCTCAGCAATTCCCCTGATGAGATCATGCTTCTGATATTTACTGTACAGGAGAGAGGTTGTATAGGCAGTAAGCCCGAATTCCCGTG
Organism: Nitrospirota bacterium; assembly: GCA_035516175.1. Classification (GTDB taxonomy): domain Bacteria; phylum Nitrospirota; class UBA9217; order UBA9217; family UBA9217; genus DASPSR01. The sequence goes on along the minus strand of DATJAO010000066.1, from coordinate 29,773 downwards.
CTGCCGCACCAGCGGCGTCCAGCCGCATCCGGTAACACTGTTCGCACCGAAATACACCTTTGCCGGCGACACGCATAAGGAATTCGTCCAAATCATAGCTATCGCGGTAGCGGACCTCGAGCCCCGCACGGAGCGAAAAGTCCTTTACCGTATCAAGTCGTTTTTTATATTCCGTGTAAGGATGGATATTAGGGTTGTAAAAATAGCCCACCGCATCCATGCCATCTTCCTTCATCCGGTAATAGGGATAGAGCGCGCACGGCGCACAGCATATATGGAAGAGGATTCTCATGACAAAAGGGAATAAAGCCGGTTTTCAGTGCTGTGTGTTTCCCACTCCTCGAGAAATGTTTTTAACGCGATTATAAGAAATATTGTTGTGCATCGCCTTAAAGGACGACGTGGTCTTGCCCTCTTCTCTGGCCATGAATGGTTTTTTGAAAATTTTGTAACAATTACTGAGATCGTACGCGCACTCGATCCTTCGGGCATATCTTTACCGATGCATCGTGATCTAGACACAGAAGCATGTGCTGCACGGTGTCCTTCTGTTATGAAGCATTCGCCAGCAAAATCAGCATCGTCATCGCAGCAAATATCCCGAAAAATAGCATATTCATCACTTCGAGCATCTGCTTTCAAATCTCGGTAAACGAGAGAAAGCACCATCGTGTTTGATTCCCTTCTCCTCCCTTGCATAACCCGACCGGGAGCTGGCAGCCTATAATAGCCGCTCCTGCACCGATGATGGTTTCTTTCTCCCGAAATATTCATAGGAGAGCCGCGTCGCCAGCCTTCCGCGGGGAGTGCGATCAAGGAACCCTTCCTGAATCAAGTACGGTTCGTACACGTCTTCAATAGTGTCTTTCTCTTCGCTAAGCGCCGCAGCCAGCGTCTCAACCCCTACTGGACCTCCTTCGAACTTGTCGATGATCAGGAGGAGAAGTCTTCGGTCCATCTCGTCGAATCCCTGTTCGTCCACCTCAAGCCGCTTCATAGCGGAGACAACGAGCTCCAAGGCGATCATCCCATCACCCTGGACCTGTGCAAAGTCCCTTACTCTACGGAGCAGACGGTTGGCAATCCTCGGCGTGCCCCGGGATCTGCGGGATATCTCTGCGGCAGCGCTTGGTTCGATCTTTGTCCCTAGCAGGCTGGCTGAGCGCTGGACGATCGTGCGCAGTTCCTCGGTCGAATAAAAGTTCAGCCGGTCGATCACGCCGAACCTGTCCCTGAGCGGTGAGGTGAGCAGCCCCGTTCTCGTTGTCGCGCCCACGAGCGTAAAGCGCGGCAGGTCGAGCTTGATGGACCGTGCGCCCGGCCCCTGGCCTATGATGATATCGAGCTGGAAATCCTCCATGGCAGGATAGAGGATTTCCTCCACCACACGGCTCAGCCGGTGGATCTCGTCTATGAACAGAACATCGTGCTCCTGGAGGTTGGTAAGTATGGCAGCAAGGTCACCGGCACGCTCAAGCACGGGACCGGACGTACTCTTGATGCCCACTCTGAGCTCATGGGCAATGATATGGGCGAGCGTGGTCTTACCGAGCCCCGGTGGGCCGCAGAACAAAACGTGGTCAAGCGCCTCGCCCCTGCCCCTGGCTGCATCAATGAAAACACGCAGATTCTCCTTGATCCTGTCCTGCCCCACGAAATCCTCGAAACGGACCGGTCGCAGGCTCCTGTCAAGTTGCACGTCATCATCATTCTGTTCAGGCTTTATGATTCTTTCCGGCATGAGCTTTTGCCGCCCCCCTTGACCCTCTGCCTCACGCTATCTCCTCATTAAAACGGACAGCGCTTCCCTTATCAGTTCCTCGATCGTCAGACCGGAGCGGCCATACCTGACTTTTCTGACCGCTTCTTCCGCCTGCGGCCTCTTATACCCGAGGTTTACGAGAGCCGCTATCACATCTTCACAATCATCGGTTAGGACTGCAGACGTAGACGGAGGTGCTGCGATCGTGGGCATCATCAATGTTATCTTGTCTTTTAGCTCAAGGACCATCCTTGCAGCGGTCTTTTTGCCAATGCCGGGTATGGCACGCAGTGCGGAATCATCTGAGGCCTGTATGGCGGTTGAAAGGTCCGCAACCGGCAGACTGGACAGAATAGCAAGGGCAAGCTTCGGGCCGATGCCGGAGACCCCTATGAGAAGGAGGAACATGTCTTTCTCTTCCTGGGTAAGAAAGCCGTAGAGCGAAAGCGAATCCTCGCGCAGGTGGGTATGGATATGGAGGCTGACTTCCTCACCGTCATCAGGAATGCCGTAATATGTTGAGAGCGGAACCTGCACCTGATAACCGACGCCGGCGACATCAATGACTAAATAATCGGTCGCTTTGCGTCTGAGCCTACCCGTGATTGAAGCGATCATCGCATCCTGCCCGTGCCCCTGAGGGTGTTCATTCCCCGGTCCGTTTGACGGAGGGACGGCGGGGTTTTAAGTATTTCTCTGAGCCTCGAAGAGTGGATATGGCAGATCGCTGCCGCCAATGCATCTGCCGCATCTGCCGGGTGTGGCACCTTGGGTAGGTCGAGCAGAGTCTTGACCATCACCTGGACCTGCTTTTTCTCGGCCTTTCCATTCCCGACCACCGCCTGTTTCACTTCCAGGGGAGCATACTCAAACACAGGCAGCCCTGCGTTCATGGCCGCTAGGATGGCGACCCCCCTCGCATGTCCGAGTTTGAGTGCTGATTTGATATTCTTGGAAACGAACAAATCCTCGACAACAACTACGTGAGGCTTGTACTTATCGATGATTTTTTCAAGCTCTTCGTATATCTTTTTGAGCCGCTTAGGGAATGGCTGCTTGGCGGACGGACTAATGCCGCCCGACACCACATGGAACAACTTATGGTCCTCTTCCGCCACGATGCCAAAGCCGCTCGTGAGCGTACCCGGATCAACCCCTAGTACCCTCATACATCCTCCCCCGCCTTAATACCGAATATCATTAAAAAATGCAAATGAGAAATTAGAGATTCGAAATTCGAAGTACCTGTCCTTTGGTACTTTGTCAATTATCAACTTTCAACCTACAATTCGGCATGCTGCTATGCATGCCGTCGCCTACACTGCATTCATAATTTCTTCAGGGATGTCGAAGTTCGCATACACATTCTGGACATCATCGTTGTCCTCAAGTGTATCGACAAGTCGCAGCATCTGCTGGGCTTCCTTGCCGTCGAGTTTAACATAGGTCTGCGGGACCATAGTGACTTCGGAGACCTCAAGAGCAACGCCGGCGTCCTCAAGAGCTTTCTTCACTCTCTCAAAATCGTTCGGAGGCGTCGTGATCACGAAGTTATCGTCCTCTGTCTGCATGTCCTCGGCCCCTGCGTCCAAGGCTAGCGTCATGAGCTTATCCTCATCAATCTTTGCGCGTTTAACCACGAGATACCCTTTCTTGTGGAACATCCACGCAACGCAGCCCGCTTCACCCAGGTTGCCTCCAGCCTTGCTAAAAATATTACGAATCTCGGAAACGGTCCTGTTCCGGTTATCGGTCATAACTTCCGCGAGAACCGCTACGCCGCCCGGTCCGTATCCTTCGTAAGTCATCTCCTCGTACGAGACGCCAGGAAGTTCGCCCGTTCCCTTCTGGATCGCGCGCTTGATATTGTCAGCAGGCATGCTGACCGCCTTCGCCTTGGCGACAGCTGTTCTGAGCCGGGGGTTCCCATTGGGATCGCCACCGCCGAGCTTGGCTGCGACAGTGATCTCTTTGGTAATCTTGGTAAAGATTTTGCCGCGCTTTGCATCAGTAGCAGCTTTTTTGTGTTTCGTTGTTGCCCATTTTGAATGACCTGACATTGAGCCTCCTAAAATTGAAACCCCACATCATCAATTCCAAATAATATCCAATTTCCAATAACGGATTTCTGAAACTTCCGCCACGTGGCGCTCGGAGCCTTGTGTTTGCCCCTCAGCTACCGTTCTGCATTCTGCAGTTCATGTTCCAAATCTTCCTTCAGCTTCGTGAAGATCATTCTTCCCGCGGCTGTCTGAAGCACGCTTGTGACCGCCACTTCCACGTTCTTATTGATATATCTGCGACCGTTTTCCACCACGATCATCGTTCCGTCATCAAGATATGCCACACCCTGACCGGGCTCCTTGCCTTCCTTTAGAACGAATACTCGCATACTCTCTCCAGGCAATGCCACAGGCTTGACAGCATTTGATAAATCGTTGATATTGAGTACCTTGACCCCCTGGAGTTCCGCAACCTTATTGAGGTTGAAATCGTTTGTAATCACCTTGGCGGAGAGCTTCTTCGCCAATGCGATCAGCTTGCTGTCCACATCGCGGATCTTGGGAAAATCTTCCTCGGTGATACGGACCTCCATATGGCTCATCTTCTGGATCCGGTGTAGAATATCGAGGCCTCGCCTCCCCCGCGCTCGCTTGAGGGAATCGGATGAATCGGCAATGTGCTGAAGCTCGTGAAGGATAAACTGCGGGATGAGTATCGTCCCGTCCAGAAACTCCGTCTCACAGACATCGGCGATCCTGCCATCGATGATCACGCTCGTATCCATGATTTTGATGTTCTCTTCCCCGCTTCCTTTGAAGAGCTTCTTGATGTTCGCAGGGTTGAACTTCTCACCCTCCCTGATCCCGATAGTAATGCCGATGTATCCGAAGAAGCCATTCATCAGGAGGAGGATAAAGTTCACGATGCTCCGCTCGAGCGGTACGAGCTTGAGCGGTGCCGCAATAATGTTTGCTGACATCAAACCGAGGATAAATCCGAGGATACCACCGACGATGACTTTTAATGAGACCTTTCTGAACAGGAATTCGGTAAGAATGATGAACACTGCAACGCCAAATCCGATCGCCATTCCTTCTGTCTTGCTGACCTGGTCATAAAGCTGCGTAGACACATAGTAACCGAGCAGGGTGCCTAAAAAAACAAACAATATACGAATGAGGATAAGTCCCATCCATTTCACCTCCTTTGAGTGATATGAAAGAAAAAACGAATATTATAATAATAGTATGGATATACCGCATGGATATCGGGGGAACAACGCACTCCGGAGAAAGACAAGCTATTCCGGCTTGACTGAAACAAAAAGGTCTTCACCCTTCCTGCGTATGAGAAGCAGCACTCTCTCTTTTGACCGTATCTTTGACGCTGCCTTCTTATAATCCTCTATCGTACCAATGTTCTTCTGGTTTATTTGGAGTATGATATCCCCGGGTCTGATGCCGGCCTCAAACAATTTGCTGTCGGTGTCAACCTTGACGATCACGACGCCCTTTTCATTCTCATCAATGCCGAGGCGCGCGGCAAGATCGGGTGTAAGCTCGCGGACGACAAGTCCGGTGAGCGCGCTGCTTTCCTCCGGGTTTTCCTCAGGCTCTTCGGTGTTTCTTGAGGACGCTTCGGCCATTTTCTTCGGCAGTTCGGCGATGATCACGTCAACTTCTACTTCTTTCTTCTGACGGAGCAGTTTGACCTGCACCTTTGTCCCGATGGGCGTCTGCGATACCATGTTCCTGAGATGTCCCGTATCCTCGACGACCTTACCGTTGTACTGCAGGATCACGTCCCCTTGTTTGATGGCAGCCTTATCCGCAGGGCTTCCCTTGATGACACCGCTCACGAGCGCACCCTTCAGGTCCTTCACCCCGAATTCTTCCGCCAGGTCCGACGTGACGTCCTGAATGCTAACGCCAAGCCAGCCCCGCACCACTTTCTTGTACTTCACCAGGCTGTCCATAACTTGTTTGGCCATGATGCTCGGTACGGCGAACCCGATACCCTGATAGCCGCCGGTCCTCGAGAGAATGGCGGTATTGATCCCGATGAGTTCGCCACGGGCATTGATAAGCGCCCCGCCTGAGTTGCCCGGGTTGATAGCCGCATCGGTCTGGATAAAGTCTTCATAGTCCGCAATACCCACATTCGCCCGTCCAACGGCGCTGATCACGCCCATGGTCACCGTCTGGTTCAACCCGAAAGGGTTCCCGATCGCGAATACGATCTCGCCCACTTTCAGCTTGTTTGAATCGCCCCAAGGGAGTGCCGTCAGCCCTTTTCCGTCAATTTTTATGACGGCGATATCGGTCTTCGGGTCCGCTCCGATGAGCTTGGCACTATAGTCCTTTTTGTTCGAGAGCAAAACCTTGATTTCCTGAGCTTTTTCTATCACGTGGTTGTTCGTGACGATGTACCCGTCCTCAGAAACGATAACACCAGATCCAAGGCTCTGCTCCTTATGCTCCTTTGGAACATTGGGATGCGGGAACTGATCTCCAAAAAATTTCCGGAAGAACGGATCATCAAACAAGTCGAAGGGGGCCTCCTCTCGTGACTTGATGACCCTTGTCGTGGAAATATTTACTACCGATGGAGTAGCAACTGCGGCGACCTCGGACTGCGCATCACTCAACTGTGTCAGGATGTCAAGGGACTTGGATGATATCTGACTCTTGGCCGGGAGTGGCGAGATAACGCCGAGGTGAGAAGACAGGACAAGGCCGACAAAGATACCAAGCACAAGAATGAACCCAGCAGAGATATAGAATCTCTTTTTATTAGTCATGGTTTAAAAAAATCCTCCTGGTGGATCGTGCTATCATTAAAGAGAACAAATTGTATTGTACCAGAAAGAAGTGAGACTTTTCAAGCCCTTTTTGTCATTGACAAAAAGGGCGGATAAAATATAATACAATCATCACGAAGAGCAAGAAACGGAGAAAGAGTCCTTGTCATCGAAACACCCTGCCGCAGTTCGCCTTGAGAAGCTCGACAAAGAATATATCTGGCACCCCTTCACCCAGATGCTTGAATGGGAAAAGGACCAGCAGGTCATAATCGAGAGCGGCATCGGAAGCATTCTCTCCGACATCCGCGGGAAAAAATATATTGATGGAGTGTCATCTCTCTGGGTCACGATCCATGGCCACCGGAAAAAAGAGATCAACGCAGCCGTGTCCGCCCAGCTGAGGAAGATCGCCCACTCCACGTTGCTCGGACTTTCGAACGTGCCCGCGATTCTCCTTGCGGAAAAGCTGGTCAAGATAGCACCGAGAGGCCTCTCAAAAGTCTTTTATTCCGACAGCGGTTCAACGGCAGTGGAGATCGCGCTCAAGATCGCATATCAGTACTGGCAGCAGAAAGGGGAAAAACATAAGGCAAAGACCGGCTTCATTTCCCTCAAAGAAGCATACCATGGAGATACCATCGGTTCCGTGAGCGTCGGCGGCATCGACCTCTTCCATTCCACATATAAACCCCTCCTCTTTCATACCTGGAAGATCGAGACGCCCTACTGCTATCGATGCAGCTTCGGAAGGACCTACCCTGCGTGCGGAATCGTCTGCGCGGAACAGGCTGAAGAAGTGATCCGCACCCATAGCCATGAGGTCGCAGCACTCGTCATCGAGCCCCTCGTCCAGGGCGCCGCGGGCATGCTTCTGCAGCCGCCCGGATATTTGCGGAGGATCAGGGAACTGTGCACGAAGTACAATATCCTTATGATAGCCGATGAGGTCGCAACGGGTTTTGGGAGAACGGGCGCCATGTTCGCCTGCGAGCATGAAAAGGTCCTTCCAGACATTCTAGCAATGGCCAAGGGCATCACCGGCGGGTACCTCCCACTGGCTGCAACACTCACAACCGAAGATATTTACCGGGGGTTCCTCGGTGAATACAAGGAACTGAAGACATTTTTTCATGGCCACACGTATACCGGTAACCCTCTCGCCTGCGCCGCAGCTATCGCGAATATCGATCTTTTCAAGAAGGAACGGACACTCCAGAAACTCCAGCCTAAGATCACGCTTCTTAATAAAGAACTGAAACGTTTCGCTGAACTTGAACATGTAGGCGACTTCAGGCAGAAGGGGTTCATGGTCGGTATCGAACTCGTGAAGAACAAGGAGACGAAGGAACCATACCCGCTGGAAGAAAAAATCGGCATCAGGGTAATCCAAGAAGCAAGGAGGAATGGCCTTATCATCAGGCCCCTGGGAAGCGTCATCGTACTCATGCCGCCGCTTTCGATCTCGGTGAGGGAGCTGAAGAGGCTGATTGAGATCGTATATGGAGCTATTAAAACGGTTACGGAAATGCACTGAGGACCAGTCGCATACTTTCCCGATCCGACGGTTTTGGAACGGGAGTTTTCTGCGCTTTTTGAGCTCCTTCGGACAGGGCATCGAGCGAGTTGATCGTTCGGGCTGCCTTCTTCCTTTTTTCCTCTGAATGATGTTTGACGTCATCTATGGTAAGGCTGACCATTCTGAAAACACTTCCGCATCCCTCTCCTTAACCCTTAGTCCTGATCTCGCATAGTACGTACATACACGGATACACGGTCTTTTTTCTTGACAAAATGAGAGCTCCTCTATATAATTCGAAGCTTACAGCCCCGGAATCAAATAAAATGGCTATCAAGATCAATGACATACCGCCAGAGGGGCTGACACTAGAGCTTGAGCAAAAGCTTGATCTGTTCGACAGAGGAACGGCGTCCACAGCGTTCACAGCAGCTCTCAGCATCAAGCCGACAGGAGCGGGAATCCTTACTATAACGGGTCGGGTAAAGGCCGAGCTCGTGCTTGAGTGCAGCCGCTGTCTGAAGAACTTTCCGTACAAAATTGATACGGAACTAAACATCGATCTCGCGCCGATAAGCTCCTTGAGAACGTCTCCAGAACATGAGCTCGAGATGTCGGAGCTTGATACGGAGTTTTACCAAGGGGACGAAATCGACCCTGTAGAACTTGTAAAGGAGCAATTACTTATCTCCATTCCTATGGTTCCGCTCCATGGTCCCGACTGCAAAGGGCTCTGTCCGGTCTGCGGAACAAACCTGAATGAAGCGGCATGCAGTTGTCAGAAAGACGGCCATGGCGAATTCGGCGCGTTTTCCATACTGAAGGACTTATTTAAAAAATAAAGGAGTAATACACAAACGATGGCTAACCCAAAACACAAAACATCCAAATCCCGCAGGGATAAGCGGCGTACCCACAAGCACCTCAAAGCCCCAAACCTATCGATTTGTCCGCAGTGTCAGGAGGTCAAGAAGCCCCACCATGCCTGCCTGTCTTGCGGTACCTATAACGGCCGCGAAATTGTAACCGTTCAACAGATATAATGTCCGCGTTCTCAAAGGCAAAGGGATGATACCGTCTTTTTCGGTATACCCCTTTGCCTTTTATATTACAGGGAGCAGGTTATGAAGATAGCTGTTGATGCCATGGGGGGAGACAACGCGCCTCAAGCCGTCGTTGCCGGGGCTGTGCAGGCGGCGAAAGACCTCGGGATTGGCATCATCCTTGTCGGGATCGAAGAACTGATTCAGGCAGAGCTCAAGAAGCACCATCAAGCAAAAACACTCCCGATAGAAGTACGGAACGCCACGCAAGTGGTGGATATGCTCGATTCACCGGCAACGGTCTTCCGCAGAAAGAAAGACTCATCCATCCGCGTGGCCAATGAACTCGTCAAAAGCGGCGACGCAGCCGCCGTGATCAGTGCGGGTCATACCGGTGCTGCCATGGCCACGTCGCTCTTCGTCCTCGGACCGCTTGAAGGGGTGGAACGTCCGGCCATTGCGACCTTCATGCCGACCATGAAAGAGACGTGCATTGTGCTCGACGTAGGTGCCAACGTAGATTGCAAGCCGAACCATCTCCTGCAGTTCGCTATCATGGGTGAGGTGTATGCAAAGTATCTCCTCAAAAACCCCAACCCCAGGGTTGGCCTGCTCTCCATCGGCGAAGAAGAGACCAAGGGGAACGAGCTCACCAAGGAGGCCTTCAAGCTTCTGACTGAGACCTCGGTCAACTTCATCGGCAATGTGGAAGGTCGCGACGTGATGAGCGGCAAGGCAGATGTCGTAGTCTGCGACGGGTTCATCGGTAACGTCGTGCTTAAGCTATCAGAAGCTGTAGCCGAGACCATCGGCCTCATGATCCGGGAGAACATAGGCGATAACCTGATCCGGAAGCTCGGATATTTTATGATGCGGCCGGCCTTTCGAGCGCTCAAGCGACGCATCGACTACGCCGAGTACGGCGGTGCCCCGCTCGTTGGCATCAACGGCATCAGCATCATAAGCCACGGCCGGTCGTCGGACCGGGCAATCAAAAATGCGGTCCGCGTAGCCACGGAACTCTCGAAGAGCGAAGTAAACAAACACATACAAGAGGACATCGAAAAAAATATGGAGCTGGATAAAACCAAATGATCCATGCACGCATAACAGGGACTGGATCGTATACGCCCAAGAAAGTCATCACCAACCATGATCTGGAAAAGCTCGTTGACACCAGCGATGAATGGATCATCGAACGCACGGGCATCAGGGAGCGGAGAATCGCGGAAAAAGGCCAGACCACCTCGGACCTCGCCTATGAGGCGAGCCGGAAAGCGCTCAAAGCCGCCGGGCTTGTAGCGGACGAGTTGGATCTGATCATGGTAGCGACCATGACGCCGGACATGATCCTGCCGAGCATGGGTTGCGTACTCCAGGAAAAGCTCGGCGCCAAAAACGCGGCAGCCTTCGACATTTCCGCGGCCTGTTCCGGCTTTATCTATGGGATGTCCATTGCCAGCGCCTTCATCAAGGCCGATGTTTATAAGAATATTCTCCTCGTGGGGGCCGAAGTCCTGTCGCGGTTTACGGACTGGGAGGATCGCACGACCTGCATCCTCTTTGGAGACGGCGCCGGGGCAGCCGTGATCCAGCGATACGCGGGTAAGCGTGGGATTCTCTCCACCCATCTTCATTCCGATGGCTCACTTGGAGATTTAATCCAAGTTCCTGCCGGCGGCGCCCAACATCCTGCGTCGTATGATACGATCCGTAAACGCATGCACTTTGTTAAAATGAAGGGCAACGAGACCTTCAAGGCAGCGGTGAGGGCGCTCGAGGGAGTGGTGCAGGAAGCTCTGGAGCACAACAAGGTGAATCCGGAAGAGATCGACTTCCTTGTTCCGCACCAGGCAAATCTCAGGATCATCCAGGCCATGGCGCAACGCCTGAATATGCCCATGGAAAAGGTTGTTCTTAATCTTCCCAAATACGGCAACACATCGGCGGCTTCCATCCCCATTGCCCTTGATGAAGCAGTCCGCCGTGGCAGAATAAAAGAAAATCACCTCCTCCTGTTCGAAGCTTTTGGAGGGGGCCTTACCTGGGCATCGGCCCTGGTACGGTGGTAATGAACTAAGCGCATCTCTGATCGCTTTCAGATTCCTTTTCACAAATGGGACATGGAGGACCAATGGATTACCTGCTGACAGAAGAACAGATAATGATCCGCGATCTTGCCAGACAGATCGCCGTTGAAAAGATTGTGCCGGTGCGTGCCGAACTTGATGAGCAGAACAAGTTTCCCTCGGACATCATGAAGGCCATTGCCCAGGCAGACCTCTTCGGCATTTACATACCAGAAGAGTACGGCGGCTTGGGGAAAAAGAGCCTCGAACTCTGCATCACCGTCGAAGAGCTGTCTAAGGCCTGTCTTGGCGTTTCTACCAGTTATGCTGCCAACGCCCTCGGCTCCTATCCCATTCTTCTCTACGGATCCGATGCTCAGAAGAAAAAATACCTCCCGGATATCGCCACCGGCAAGAAGCTCGTGGCTTTTGGCCTTACTGAAGCGAATGCGGGAAGCGATGCTAGCGGCATTCAGACCACCTCCAAGCTGAACGGCATCGAATACGTGATCAATGGCACCAAGCAGTGGATCACAAACGGCGGAGAAGCAGATGTTTATACCATCATCGCCATAACGGACAAGTCCAAAGGCGCCCGCGGTGCATCAGCCTTCATTGTGGAAAAAGGAACGCCCGGTTTCACTTTCGGCAAGAAGGAAAATAAAATGGGTATTCGCGCCTCATCCACCACCGAACTTATCTTCAATAACTGCCGCATCCCCAAGGAAAACCTTATCGCTAAAGAAGGCATGGGGTTCATCGTTGCCATGAAGACCCTCGATAGTTCCCGGACCGGTGTGGGAGCCCAGGGCGTCGGTGTGGCTCAGGGTGCCATCGACGAGGCGATCCGATTCGCCAGGCACCGGGTCCAGTTCGGCCAGCCCGTCACCTCATTCCAGGCCATCCAGCACATGCTTGCTGACATGCAGACCATGACCGAAGCGGCACGCTCGCTCATTTACTCGGTCTCGCGCTTTATCGACAGCGGCGCGAAGGACTTCTCCCGGGCTTCGGCCATGGCCAAGCTTTTCGCAACTGATGTAGCTATGAAAGTGACCACGGACGCGGTACAGGTCATGGGCGGTTCGGGCTACATGAAAGAATATCCTGTTGAGAAAATGATGCGCGATGCCAAAATCCTCCAGATTTATGAGGGCACGAACCAGATTCAGCGGAACGTTATTGCCCTCGACATGATCAAGGAAGCGTCGAGGCAGAAATAGGATTCAGGAAACAGAGCAATGTAGGGACAGACAGCCCTGTGTGGCTGCCCACGTTGGGAGAATTATAGAAAATGAACATTATCGTTTTGGTCAAACAGGTCCCGGACACATCGGAAGTGAAGATCAATAGAGAGACAAACACCTTGATCCGCGATGGCGTCCCAAGCATCATAAACCCTTATGATATGTACGCAATAGAAGAGGCGCTTCGCCTGCGCGAACAGCGCGGCGGCAAGGTTACAGCCGTGACTATGGGGCCGCCGCAGGCTGCCGAGGCACTCAAGGAAACCGTGGCCATGGGTGTAGACGATGTTGTGCTCTTGTCTGACCGTGCCTTTGCCGGTGCCGATACCTGGGCTACGTCGTACACCCTCGCGAAAGGCATCAAAAAGATCGGGAATTTCGATCTTGTGATTGCAGGCAAACAGGCCATAGACGGAGACACAGCACAGGTAGGGCCGGAGACCGCGGACATGCTCGGGATCCCCTTTGTCGCTTACATAAGGAAGATCGAGAAGGTTGAAAACGGTAAAATGACGGCAGAGCGCATGATGGACGAAGGCTATGACGTCGTTGAGACCTCTCTTCCCGCCCTCATCACGGTGGTGAAGGAGATCAACCAGCCCCGATTGCCGTCTCTCAAAGGAAAGATGAAGGCCAAAAGCCTCAAGGTCACGACCCTGACGGCAAAAGACATCGATGCGGACGAGAACATGATCGGCCTCAAGGGTTCCCCTACGAAGGTCGTAAAGATCTTTCCACCTGCCCCTCGCGGCCAGCGTGAGTTTCTAACTGGTAGCATTGAAGATCAGATTACAACCGTCATAAAGAAACTGAAGGAGCAATCGTTAATATAGCCCCGACTCTCTGTGAATGCCGACATGAAAATTGAAGATTGATAATTATGCACGCGATCACGTTCATTTTCTAATTTACAGTTTCCAAACTGAATTGGTCTTAAGGAGTCCCCTGTGAGCGTAAAGGTCATACCTGATAAATGTACCGGCTGCGAGACATGCGTCACTGCGTGCCCCTTCGGCGCAATCGAGATGCGCGAAGGCAAGGCCTTTATCACTGAGGCCTGTACCATGTGTGGTGCATGCGTCGAGGTCTGTGAATTCAAGGCAATAGAAAGAACGGAAGAGGCCGCTGCGCCTGCCTCCGATCTCTCTGCATACAAGGGGGTATGGGTCTTTGCCGAGCAGCACAAGGGCAGCGTAGCCACTGTTGCCCTTGAACTGCTCGGGGAAGGCAGAAAGCTAGCTGATAAAAAGAAGACCAAGCTCTCAGCCATTTTCATCGGCCATAGCATCAAGGATAAAGCAAAAGAGCTCATCGCCTACGGGGCGGACATCGTATACATTGCCGACGACCCGGGGCTCAAGGATTTCAACGATGATTCCTACGCAGCGATTCTAATGACGCTCGCAAAGCAGCACAAACCGGAGATCATTCTTGCAGGCGCAACGGCCATCGGCCGGTCATTCTTTCCCAAAGTCGCGTCTGCGCTTCACACCGGCCTGACCGCCGACTGTACGGTGCTCGATATTGATACTGAAAGCGGGCACCTGCACCAGACCCGTCCGGCGTTCGGCGGAAACATTATGGCCACCATTGTGTCACCAAATCACCGCCCCCAAATGGCAACGGTCAGACACAAGGTTATGAAACCTGCCCCCCGCAATGACTCCCGGACCGGAGACATCGTCGAGGTTAGGTATGCACATTCCGGCAACCTTCGCACGAGAGTCATAAAAACCATTGAAGAACTGGGCGAAACGGTGAATATATGCGAGGCAGACATAATCGTGGCCGGCGGGCGCGGACTCGGCGGCGCCAAAAATTTCCAGATGATTGAGGAGTTGGCAAAAGCGCTCGGTGGCGCTGTTGCAGCAACAAGGGGTGCAGTTGATGAGGGATGGATCCCCTACTCTCACCAGGTGGGTCAGACCGGAAAGACCGTCTGCCCAAAGCTCTACATTGCCTGCGGCATTTCTGGCGCAATCCAGCATGTCGCCGGAATGCAGTCTTCGGACGTCATCGTTGCCATCAATAAGGATCCCGACGCGCCTATTTTTAACGTCGCCACCTATGGCATCGTTGGCGATGTCCATGAAGTCGTTCCGCTTATGATCAAGAAAATCAGGGAACTACAAGCATAACATGAAAATCGCCTTCATCTTTCCAGGTCAGGGTTCGCAGTACGCGGGCATGACCAAAGAGTTCACAGAAAATTTCATAGAATCCAAAGAAGTCTTCGAGACAGCGAGCTCGGTGCTCGGATACGATCTAGAACACCTTTGCCTGCACGGCCCTGTGGAAAAACTGAATCTCACGGAGAATACGCAGCCGGCCATTCTCGCCGCCAGCATAGCCATCCTTCGTCCTCTTGAACGACGCGGCCTCACAGCCAGCGCTGCAGCTGGCCACAGTCTCGGAGAGTATACGGCGATAACAGCGGCCGGCGGCTTCGAGCTCAAGGACGCTGTCGCGCTCGTCCAGAAACGCGGCCGGTATATGCAAGAGGCCGTTCCTGAGGGAACGGGGCTCATGGCGGCCATCCTGGGCATGGAGCGGGAGGACGTAGAAAAAACTTGCCATGAAGCCGCCAAAAATGGTATAGTTGCCCCTGCCAATTACAACTCCCCCGGCCAGATTGTGATCGCCGGTGAGAAAAAAGCTGTAGAAAAGGCTATGGAAATTGCAAAAGGTGCGGGGGCAAAAAAAGTTATCCCCCTCGCCGTAAGTGTTCCGTCACACTGCAGTATGATGAAGCAGGCCGGTCAGCGGCTGGCACAAGACCTGGAAAAAGTGAATATCAGCGATCTTCGCATGCCGATCGTAAACAACGCGGATGCGATGTTTTTGCGTACGGCGTCGGAGCTCAGGCCGGCGCTCGTCAGGCAAATCAGCTCCCCCCTTTACTGGGAAGACTCAATCAAGAACATGGCATCAAACGGCTTCGATACCTTTATTGAGATCGGACCAGGCAAGGTCCTCTCAGGCCTCGTGAGGCGCATAGCCAAGGATGCAAAAGTCCTGAACGTCGAGGATCAAAAGAGCATGAGCGCAACACTCGACGCGCTGGGAATCTAAAAACACAGTCTCTTGCAAAGACGCAAAGGACGCCAGGTGAAGGGTTCTAGAATTTAGGTTTTTTGCAAGCTTTACGCCTCTGCGAGGTAAAGAATCTGTATGACTTTATTTTGGAGAAATCAATGATTTTATCAGGCAAGATAGCACTCGTCACCGGCGCGGCACAAGGCATCGGCAGAGAAATTGCGCTCGCGCTCGCAACCGACGGTGCTGATGTCGCCATCTGTGACGTGAACCTCGATGCCGCGCAGAAGACGGCGTCGGACATCGAGGCCAAGGGCAGAAAATCCATGGCGCTTAAGGCCAACGTGGCGGCGTCAGCCGAAGTGACGGCCATGGTAGACCAGGTCGTCGAGAAGCTTGGCAGAATCGACATCCTCGTGAACAACGCCGGGATCACCAGGGACGGGCTCATCCTCCGGATGAGGGAAGAGGACTGGGACATGGTGCTCAGCATTAACCTCAAGGGTGCGTTCATCTGCACCAAGGCGGCGCTTAAATATATGACCAAGCAGCGCGGTGGCACAATCATTAACATCGCCTCGATCGTCGGCGCCATGGGCAATGCCGGGCAGGGGAATTACGTGGCATCCAAAGCGGGTCTCATCGGCCTTACCAAGACCATTGCTCGGGAATACGCTAACCGCGGCATCACAGCGAATGCCGTGGCACCGGGCTTCATCGACACGGCCATGACACAAGCCCTTTCCGAGAACGTGAGGACCGAGCTCTCAAAACAGATCCCCATGGGCAAGCTCGGGACACCCGAGGACGTGGCGAACGCGGTGCGGTTCCTCGCTTCACCGTGGGCGTCGTACATTTCCGGCCAGGTAATCCACGTGAACGGTGGAATGTACATGTAAAGAAATATTCACGCTTCAACGTTCAACATTCAAGAAAACCAGGATTTTGCGCAGAGAATATAACCACAGGAGGATAACTATGGCAGATTTAGACGTAAAAGTAAAAAAGATCATTTCTGAGCAACTCGGCGTACCCGAAGGTGATGTGAAACCCGAATCATCATTCGTAAACGACCTCGGTGCTGATTCACTCGATACGGTTGAGCTCGTGATGGCCCTCGAGGAGGAGTTCGGCGTGGAGATTCCCGATGAAGACGCCGAAAAGA
The DNA here is from genome assembly GCA_035516175.1 of Nitrospirota bacterium. Classification (GTDB taxonomy): domain Bacteria; phylum Nitrospirota; class UBA9217; order UBA9217; family UBA9217; genus DASPSR01. The sequence continues at coordinate 13,128 of DATJAO010000066.1, read as the reverse complement.
TCGCGACCGTTCAGAACGCAATCGACTATATCAAGGCAAAGTCCAAATAACGTCGTTCGTAACGCGAAGTAAAAATTGCATCCACACACGTAATTCCAAAAGCCAGAAGACCTCTCACGCCGGTGCGGGAACGGGTTTTTTGGCTTTTCGGATTTATTATGCAGGAGGTACCCTCTTTTGAAAAGAAGAGTTGTTGTCACCGGTGTCGGGATGATCACCCCGGTCGGCCTCGATACGGAGGCAAGCTGGGATGGCCTGATCAACGGCAAGTCTGGTATCGGTCCTATAACGCAGTTCGATGACAAGACCATTCCGACGCAGATCGCTGGAGAGGTCCACGGCTTTGAGCCCGGAAAATACATCGACCTGAAAGAGATCAAAAAAATGGATCGTTTCATTCATCTGGCGATCGCCGCGAGCCAGATGGCCATGGATATGTCTGGGCTCAAAATTACTCCGGAGAACGCCGATCGCGTGGGTGTTATCGTGAGCGCCGGTATGGGCGGACTTCCGGCTATCGAAAAATACCACAAGATCTATCTCGAGCGTGGTATCCGTAAGATAACGCCCTTCTTCATCCCCATGCTCATTATAAACGAGGCCGCTGGACATCTCTCCATGCGGTACGGCGCCAAGGGCCCCAACATCTGCGTGGTTACTGCCTGTGCTACAGGGACCCATTCCATCGGTGATGCTTTCAAATGGATCCAGCGCGGCGATGCTGATGCAATGATCGCCGGCGGCACGGAATCATGCATCTGTCCCCTCGGCGTTGGCGGATTCAACGCCATGAAGGCGCTGTCAACACGAAACGAGGAACCACAGCGCGCAAGCCGTCCCTTCGATGCTGAACGAGACGGGTTCATCATGGGTGAGGGCTCCGGTGTCGTCATCCTCGAAGAAATGGAATCCGCCGTGAAACGAGGCGCCCGCATCTATGCGGAGGTGATTGGCTACGGCGCCTCGGGTGACGCCTACCATATAACAGCACCAGCTCCAAATGGTGAGGGAGCAGCGCGGTGCATGAAGATGGCGATCCAGGACGCAGGCATCGCTCCAACTGAAATGGGCTACATCAATGCCCACGGAACCTCCACCAAGTTTGGCGACGAGCTCGAAAGCATTGCCATCAAAACCGTGTTTGGCAATTATGCCTATAAGATACCGGTCAGCTCTACAAAATCCATGACGGGTCATCTACTCGGCGCAGCCGGCGGAGTAGAGGCTGTCATCTCTATTCTTGCCCTAGACCGCGGGATTCTTCCGCCGACGATTAACCTCGATAATCCTGATCCGGAGTGCGATCTGGACTACATCCCGAAGACGGCGAGGAAAGTACAGGTGGACGTAGCCATGTCGAACTCCTTCGGCTTCGGCGGCACGAACGCTTGTCTGGTCTTCAGACGATCCCGCAAGTAATATGCCTCCCCTCGCGGACATTCAGCAGCGAATCGCTTACCAGTTCAGAAACACCGAACTCCTTGAGCGAGCCCTGACGCACAAGTCCTATGCAAATGAAAACAGAGTCCCCTATCATAACGAACGGATGGAATTCCTCGGGGACGCCGTCCTTAATCTCGTGGTGAGCGAATATCTCATGAAAACCTGCCCTGACTCGACTGAAGGAGATATGTCGAGGCTCAGGGCAGCCGTTGTGAGCGAACCTGCCCTCGCCGCGATCGCCCGCGAGATCGGACTTGGCAGATATATCCTGCTCGGCCGGGGAGAAGAACGGACCGGCGGCAGAGACAAGGGCTCTCTGCTCGCAAACTGCCTCGAAGCGCTCATTGCATCCATTTACCTCGACACGGGGAAGGAATCGGCCGATGCGTTCATCATCAGGTTCTTTGAAAACATAATCCAGAAGACCTGCGCCTCGCGAGGCATCCTCGACCACAAAACAAAACTCCAGGAACTTTGCCAGGAGCGTCTAAGGCAGCTCCCGGAATACAAGGTCGTGTCCGAGTCCGGCCCCGACCACCAGAAGCAGTTTGAAGTCGAAGTGTGGATCAAGGGCCAATTAAGCGGCCGCGGTATCGGCAGGAACAAGAAGGAAGCAGAACAGCGTGCTGCAAAGGAAGCAATAGTGCGACTGACAGAGGACGCGCCCTCATCATAAGTTGGCCGAGCACATTATGCATACGTTACACGGCAAGAAATATTATCCTTCTGTCCACTAATTTTCAATTTCCAATTTACAATGCGAGCACCGTAACCATGATCATCCCTTTCTTTATCCCCCACGCAGGCTGTCCTCACCAGTGCGTATTCTGCAATCAAAAGAAGATCACGGGACAACATGAGTCCCTGGACGCAACCCGGCTTCCGCAGAAGATAAATGAATATCTCAAGAACGACAGTTCCGATTACCCTGCGCAAATAGCCTTTTACGGCGGGAGCTTTACAGCCCTACTGCTGGATACACAAAAGTCTTTTCTGGAAGCAGTTCGCCCTTTCATTCGATCAGGCCAAATTAAAAGTATTCGACTGTCCACGAGACCGGACCGCATCAGCAGAGAAGTCCTGGATCTCCTCAGTGAATATCATGTCGAAACCATAGAACTCGGCGCCCAGTCCATGAACGACCGCGTGCTCATGCTCTCCGGTCGGGGTCATACCGAAGCCGACACAGTGCACGCAGTAACATTGCTCGAGGAATACAGCTTTACGGTCGGCCTGCAATTGATGCCCGGTCTTCCGGGCGATTCAGCGAACGGCTTTTTGAATACGGTCAATAAGGCAATCGCACTCAAACCTGACTTTGTGCGCCTCTACCCCACGCTCGTGATCAAAGATACCCCCCTCGAAGAGCTCTACCATACAGGCCGGTACACACCGCTTTCGTTTGATGAAGCGGTTTCTCTCTGCCGGGATGCGCTTACCAGATTTGAAGAGAAAGGAATTGAAGTTATCAGGATCGGACTCCAACCCACAGAGGAATTGCTGAAACCAGGCACTATCGTCGCCGGACCATACCACCCTTCGTTCAGACAGCACGTGGAATCTTCGATATTCTTGGATAAGATGCGTGCAGTCTTAACGGGCAAGGTCTTCCCTGAGCATAAAGCAGTGATCGTGGTCAATCCCACTGACATATCAGCTTCTATCGGTCAGCAACGTTCCAATATAGGAATACTAAAAAAAGAATTTAGCATTCGCGATATCATCATCCTGTCTGATCATAATATCCCGAAGAAGACCTTAAAACTCACGGAGTGACAGAGGCGCCAGAGTATTTCCAACTGGCACCGCAGCAAGAGGAGTAGCCATATTAGTGCCGATTTATCCTTCCGGTGCTCAGGCAGATACCTGAGAAGATCAGCCCTGTCGAACCATCGATGCTGATGGCGGTTCCTTCCTTTACGACAACGCCTCCCACCATCGCGTAAGATTCTCCCTGCTCGTTGATCTCTATGGTCATATCAGAACAGGCAACGACAGCCGTCACATGAAACTTCCAGGCAAGCACTGCTGCGTGCGACGTGATACCCCCTGCGGAAGTTATAATCCCTCTGATCACCGGCATAAGTGAAACGTCATCGGTACTCGCTGTTTTTCGAAGCAGGATAGCGGGCATACCGGCTGTCTTTATTAACTCTTGAATGTGTTCCGGAGAAGAAGTGAACGTCGCGACCCCGCTCAGCGCCCCACCATACGCGGCGATGCCCCGGCCTATGATGCGCGATTCCATCCTGCAGATATCGTCGAACGTATGGAAGAAATCTTCCCCCGCTTCCATGCGCCTTGTCTGGAGAACGGAAATGACCCGGTTGCCATCCGCATCTTTCGTATAAGTAACCTCCACTTCTTGCGGCAGCCCGCCCATTGCGTCTTCGATCCTCTTTGCTAGCTCCTGATGCTGGAAATACAAATGAGGATCTACCTCTTCAAGGCTCTCCCGTCCTGCGCGAATCTGTTCTTTTGACAGGGGACGGTTTTCCTGTCTGCCATAGACGAGATCATCACCCGTGGCGTTCTCCCGGGTTTCACCATAGATCGCCTGTTTATACGTAAATGGATTTCGCGTAAAGAACACCGATGCTCCGGCACCGGCATCATTTCCGAAAACCATCTGCATCAAGGTCACGGACGTGCCCCAATGCACAGACGTTTCGGTGACGTTTCTGAACTGCTCTGCGCGTTCACTGTACCACGATGCGTAGACCGCCTGTACGGACTGGCGTAATTGTTCGTACACGTCGTTGGGGATATCCATGCCTCTTCGGGATAATTCACGTTCATAAAGGCCGGCGATCTCTTCCAGGTGTTCAAGAGCAAGCTCTCCCTGCGTCGTCACGGCGTGCTTTTTCATGACATCGTTCATGATGTTGTCGAATAGAGCCATATCGAGGCCGAGTGCCACCGTTCCATAGTGCTCGATGAACCGCCGATAGGAATCCCATGCCAGGCTTGGGTTGCCCGTATTCTTCATGAATGCCCTAAGCGTATCCCTGTTCATTCCGCAGTACAATATCGTTGAAAGGATTCCGGGCATAGACACGTACGAACCGCTCCGGACCGATAGGAACAGCGGGTTGTCTTTGTCCCCGAAAAAGGTTCCCGACCTATCCTCTATTTTCTTCACAGCCTGCTTGAGTACGGTCATGAAATTCGGACTGTTCGTAAATTCCTTATACCGGGGCGTGTGCAACGAGGAGAATACAAGTCCGGGGGGAACGCGGAAACCGAGATTTGAGAGGTAGACCAGATTCTTTGCCTTCCCGCCTATGAGCGGAGCCAGTCGCATTGCGTCCCGGGCAGTCAATTCCTGGATAACAAAAAATGTTTTATGCTCACCTGGCTCATCAACGTCCAACTCTTCATCGGCTCCATCTGCTACATGAGATTTTAGCGCGCGTATGAGTTTGTCGATGATTCTGTCAACCTCCACAAGGCCCGTCAGGCCGGTCATCATGTCCCGGATAATTATGTCAGCAGCCTTGTTTGCAAAATCCTTCTCATCTGAATTGAGGTTCATAAGGTATTCGGGCAGTTCATCTTTCGGGTACCGACCGAGGATTCCCACGAGCGACTGGTGAAATGTTCTGGTCACGAATTCAACAATCCACGCCAGCTCCTTCTGCCACATCCCGAGCAAGTCGACGATCTGTGATATCCGTAGCCTGCCATTCTTCAGGATTGTCACTATCTCATCGACCTGAGCGTTTTCAAGCCCTTCAAGCTTCAATAATTCATGCATAACCGTGAGCGAGGACAACCATCGAGAGAGATCCCTCCGTAAAAATTGCCATGCCTTGTCTTCTATGCCCGAAAGCACCTCTTCAAATAGGGCACCAAGCTCAGCTTCCCGTCTTAGCATCTCTCCAAGAGCGTCGAACTTGGGCTCGTGATAGGAGCCGAGCACGGAGGGGATGCCGAACGCGATGTGCCGCTTGAAATACAGCGACTCCTGCGCAACGGTTTTCTCGGGCGAGAGGACGGTCTGTTTGAGGCTTTTCACCTTATCGAACTGCTCGGAGAGCCTGATGAACGGGTCCCTGCGCACGTGATCTCGGCTCAGGAGAGAATACTTTCCGACGATCTCCTGATACAGTTTGCAGATCAGTATCACCTTGGTACGAATTTCATCGACCTGTCCATCGTCGCGGAGTTGTGGATGGTTCTCACTCACGGTGACATCGAGCAGTCTCTTGATGTGCAGGCCATCAGCATCAATCACGCCAACGGATTCCAGGAACGGCTTGATGACCGTGGAATAACGGTGGAACAACTCCGGCTTGAGAGTACCAAACATGTCACGAGGTACCATGGCCCGCAATAGAGCAGGATCGTCGTTTACCCATGAGTTAATAATCTCCTCGATGAGCCGGACATTGTAATTGCTCGCGTTGACATGCACCTGCTTTCTCAAAAAGTAAAGCACGGGGTCGTTTCCCCAGGAGTCGAGCTCCGTGGAATAATCCCGGGTTCTGCTCACGGCCCCTACTTCATTGAAGTATACCGGCAGTTTTTCCAAGAACAAGTGGTTCAGGAAAAAAGGCAGCTTCATGGCTTCTGAATTCAGATAGGCCGAGACCCTGCGCTGATAGAGTTTGTCGTCGGGAATATGTACGCCGCTCACGTAAAGATTGGCGATCACATGGATGAAGACATCCTGAAGACGTCTGCTGCCGAGCTGCAGCATGTCCATGAACTTCGATAGTCGCTCGAGATGCAGGGGGTTCACGATCTCAGCCCAAGTGTCCGCCGAATGACCGCTCACTTTTGCGGCAGGTATCACGATCTGCTTCAGATCATCTGTGTATAGGGCGATAAGCTCATCACTTCCTGAATTCAGCAGGGACGCCGCGAGCTTCGGGTCCGTCATGATGTCTTCTTTTAGTGGTGAGCCTGCCTCCCGGATGCACGAGAGCAAACCAGCACAGGCGTCGATCCTGCCGAAACCGGACAACTTTTCAAACATCATCGGCGTGTTCGATTTAATGTTTTCCAATGCATTTCGAGACAGTTTCGGTGAGATCGCAAACAGCTCGATCAGGGCCGTGGAAAAGGACCTTGCATGGTCCTCGCTGATATGGTTGCCGGCAATCTCGAAAAAGGCAGCAACCATTTTTTCATCGTCAAGGATATCTGTATCCAGATCGGCGAAAATATCGAGAGCCCTCCGGTACTCTTTTGATTCGATAAACCTCACCACATCTGATAATTTATGTGAAAACTCTTGCCTCCCCCTGTCACCGTATTTGTTGAGCAGTTCGTACTCATCAAGGCTCAGGAATGTGCTCACGGGATGGAGAATAGCTAGACCAAAGGTTGGCATGCTCGCTGCTTTCTCTTTCACGGAATTGAGGAGATTTCTGATAACAGGTTCGATTTCAGCATCAGAAAATTTTTCATCCACAGAGGAAAGGACGTTCACTGCCCTGCGCAAGTTTACGGAGAGGTTTACCGATGAATCCTTGACCTCCCGCAGCCATGCAGCGGCGGCAAGCTGCAGTTTCTTTGGGTCGGTCTCGCGCTCAAGGGGCAACTCCATGATTTCAAGTAAGTTTGACACGGGTTTGCTCGTACCTATTACGTCAGTCCTCTCGGCCGCTTTTAATAAGAAATGAACCAGAATAGTGTACGCTCCGTAATATACATTCCTGGCAGACCAAAAAAGGTCGATAGAAAATCCGTTCAATTTCTCGGAAAAAGCCGACCAGTCCTTCTTCGTTGACAGAATTTTAGAGATAATCTCTTCGGCCTTCTGGAGCAGCCCCACCTTGTCCCGCAGGGGCGTGGTGAGACGCTTAAAATCCATGTCTTTGAGCTCATCCGAAAGCTCCACGGCCGAAATATAGATGCCGTCTGTGCTCTCCTTCTTCAATAGGAAAGTACCGACATGCCTGCCGCTCTGAACAATGTCTATCTGAAGGTCCTTCGCGCTCTTCACCCGCTCACTCCCGGCTTTGAGCTCAAAATATCCGCGTTCAAGCGCCGTGCGCGCAAGCTCTGCCCCACTCTGGATCAGGCACCCCTCATAGTCCCCTTCAGGCATGGAGAGGACCGTTCCCTTCAGCGTTACCAGGTTCCCCTCCTCGGTCATGCAGAAATCCTTAACCACAAGTGAAGTGATCACTCCTTTGTACGCTGTGGCAAGTGTTCCGATCAGGTAATCAAGGCTGCATATGTCGATTGCGGTCTTCATCGTTCTTCCTAATCATAGTGTAGCACTGCAGGGGCCAGGTTGCCAGCGTGCGTGATGGATCTATCTTGACAGGGAACGATAATTATCATATCTTTAATCATCAGTCCTGACTCTTTCCGCTTGCTGGAGGCGCCATGAAGGTATTTGTCATATTCCCGTCCTTAATCCTGATCCTGTTTATTTCTGCTGTCACTGCCAATGCTGGCGAGGCACGAGAGATAGAGATGACCGACGGCAGTATCATACAGGGTGAGGTCCTGTCTCTGGCAGGTGGGATATACACGATTAAAACCGAGAGCCTCGGCATTATCAAGCTCGAAGAGTCGAAGATACGCGCTATCCGTGCAAAATCTGCCGGCCATGGAGCACGCAAGGATGCCGTGTCAGGGTCGGGTAGCGAAACACGCTCCATCCAGGATAAGATGATGAGCGACAAGGAAATCATGAGCATGATCCAATCACTCCAAAACGATCCCGAATTTCAGAAGATCATGGAAGACCCTGCGGTGATGAAGGCCGTAAATTCCGGCGATGTCGCTGCGCTCATGTCCAATCCACGGTTCATGAAACTCTTGGACAACTCCACCGTGCGGCAGATACAGAGCAAAGTCAAATAGCTGAACAGAACATTTTAGATTTCGAATACAACCAATCCGGCATTCTCATGCCTTAAAACATATTGACATCACCCGGAGTTACAGGTACTATCGTGAAAAATTTTTGAGGGATACGGTATGGCCATCACCTACAAAGACGCGGGCGTTGATATCGACGCCGGAGACCTCTTCGTGCAGAAGATAAAACCGTACGTAAAATCCACGTTCAGGCCCGAGGTCATGACGCACATCGGCGGATTCGGCGGGCTCTTCGCGCTGAAGAAATACAAAGACCCGGTCCTCGTCTCCGGCACCGACGGCGTTGGTACGAAGCTCAAGATTGCCTTCCTTACGAAGCGGCATGACACCGTGGGCGTCGATCTCGTTGCCATGTGCGTGAACGACATCATCGTCCAGGGCGCAGAGCCGCTCTTCTTTCTCGACTATTTCGCCACGGGCAGGCTCAAACCGCTGGAGCATGCTGATATCGTCAAGGGAATCGCAGCGGGCTGCAGGCAATCGGGCTGCGCGCTCATCGGTGGTGAGACGGCCGAGATGCCGTCGTTCTACGGCGAGGATGAATACGACCTGGCAGGCTTTGCCGTCGGCGTGGTGGAGAAAAGGAAGATAATCGATGGTTCAAAGATCAAGCCCGGCGACAGGCTCATCGGCCTTGCCTCATCAGGCCTGCACAGCAACGGCTACTCCCTTGTACGCAAAGTCCTGCTCGAAGCTTCGGGGTATACGGTGAACGACGTCCTGCCGGAACTCGGGAGGCCGCTCGGCGACGTGCTGCTCGCCCCCACGCGGATCTACGCGAAAACGATAATAACACTTCTGAAGGAGTTCGATATCCGTGGCATGGCGCACATCACGGGCGGTGGAATCACCGAGAACACACCGCGCATGCTCCCGAAAGGAGCAAAGGCATTAATCCGCAAGGGAGCCTGGGACGCTCATCCCATCTTCAACCTGATCCAGAAGAAGGCCGCAGTAGACGATAATGAAATGTACCGCGACTTCAACATGGGCATCGGCATGATCCTCGCCGTGCCTGTAAAACAAGCAGAAGCTGTGATGAAGCGCGCAAAGAAGCTGGGTGAGAAGGCATTTCTTATCGGCGAGATCGGCAGAGGGAAACGGATTGTGGAATATTTATGAAACGATTTTCCCGCAAAGTGCGCAGAGAACGCTACGGTTGGATCTCTTCTTGGGATCTTAAAAGCTGATGATCCCTGTGCCCTCTGCGTCTCTCTGGTAAAAAGGATTTCGATATGAAAAAAGTGCGCATCGCCGTTCTTGTCTCCGGCCGGGGGTCGAACCTCCAGGCGATCATCGACAACATAGAAAAAGGTCAGCTCTCTTCTGAGCTCTCTGTCGTCATTAGCGACCAGGCAGACGCCTATGCCCTGGAGCGCGCGCGCAAGCATAACATCCCGGCCGTGCCGGTAATCGCAAAGGGCTATAAGGACAAGCGGGAGGAATATGACGCTCTGCTGGTAAGGGAGTTGCGTGAACGAAATGTGGACCTTGTCTGCCTGGCAGGATTCATGCGCATTATCACACCGGTTCTGATAAGGGCCTTCCCCAATCGTATCCTGAACATTCATCCCTCTCTCCTGCCGGCCTTCCCCGGGCTCCATGTGCAGAAGAAAGCGTTGAATCATGGGGCGAAATTCTCGGGATGCACTGTACATTTCGTGGATGAAGGCATGGATACGGGTCCGATCATCATCCAGGCCGTGGTGCCGATTCTGGACAGCGATACCGAGGACAGCCTGTCTGAACGCATCCTCAAACAAGAGCACAAGATATACTCACGTGCGATCCAGCTTTTTGCCGAAGGAAGATTGAAGATCGAGGGCAGAAGGGTCCTCGTATCCAACGGAGAAAATGCGGGAGATGCCTTCCTGATGAATCCGCAGTGAAGGCTCATGGGCATCCTCCCCATCTGAAGAGACGGGGTTTTATGGAGCAAATGGATAAAATTGGCGGACGAGAACGAATGCTCTCCGTGCCTTTCAGAACGAGGGCACCCTTTCGGACTGGCTAACGGGGAGGACTATTTTAAAAACGGCCCCTCCACCGGTGTTCTGTGCAATACCGATCCTTCCCCCGTGATCCTCGATCAGCCGTTTCGAAATCGCCAGCCCCAACCCCGTTCCCTTCGGCTTAGTCGTGAAAAAAGGTTGGAATATCTTAGCCATCACCGCAGCGTCCATTTCCCTGCCAGTATTGGATATCTCAATCTGTACGGCATGAGCCGCTGCGTCGAACCGGGTTTTCATGACCAAGGTGCCACCGTCATGCATGGCGTCAACGGCGTTCAAGAGCAGGTTCATGAATACCTGCTTCAGTTTCATCGGATCAGCCGTGATTACCGGAAGATGGTGGTCGAAATCCCTCACGATCGCAATGCCGCGTGAGGCCCTCAGGGCATGAGACGGGTTTTGCAGCACCAAGTTTGTAACGGCGTCAAGAACGGTGTTCACATCGATATCGTCGAATTGGGGCCGGGAGGGTCTGGCAAAATTGAGAAGGCCCTTAATTAACATTTCTATTCGCTTGATCTCTCCGATCACTTGCACAAGAATGCCTTTATCATCTTCCGGCAGGTACGGCGCCATGGAGAGGAGCTCGATCGACGCCTTGATGCCGGCAAGGGGATTCTTGATTTCGTGAGCGAGTCCCGTCGCCAGTTCTCCCGCAACCTTGAGCTGTTCAGTACGCCGCAGTGTTTCCTCCGCCTGTTTCCGTTCACTGATGTCGCGATCAATCGCGAGAACATATCTGTGGTTACCAAATTCGAGCAGGCCGGCGTTTTCCTCAACGGGGAAAACCGTTCCGTCTTTCCTGGTATGATTGACCTCCATCTTGATCCACTCTCCGCTGAATATGCGCCGGATCCGGCCCGATATTTTGACCGCTTCGTCAGGGGTATCAATGTCTCTTATGTTTAATGTTAGCAGTTCATCAAGCGAATAGCCGTGCATCGCTATAGCCGCTTTATTGGCAGCTACGATTTTACCCGATTGTTCTCCTTCTCCCTCCAGGATAAAGATGGCATCTGCGGCGCTTTCGAACAGCAGACGGTAGCGCTTCTCGCTTTCCTCTATTTTTTTTACTTGCTCTTTCAGTGAACTCGACATCGCATTAAATCCTACCGCCAGCTCGCCGAATTCATCCTGCAGCCCTTCGACCCGGTGCTCCAGATTACCCGCCTTTAATTTCCTCGTTGCATCGATGAGAGCCTGGATCGGTCCCGTGACGCCTCTGATCACCGTGACGGCCAATACTGCAACCAGAATGGGACCGGTGGCAACAAGCATGATCAGGAAGATTCTCGTCTGATGCAATTCCCGTTTAGTGTCTTCTGTCCGTTCGGTGAGCTTCTTGCTGGTCATGACGATCATGGTATTGACTTTGTTGATGAGAGAATCGCCGATGAGATGGGCGTTTTCCTGTTCAGCTCGAAACCGGCTAGCATCCGCCTTAGTGCTCAATACCTTGTTTACCGCATAACCATATTCGTCGATCTGATGACGCAAATCATGGAGCCGCTCCAGCACGTTCTCCTCATGATGACAGTTAAAACAGGAGTTGATCGTTTCCGCCAGATCAATTGCATGGCTCTCGATCGCATCGTCGCTCTCGGGCCGGTCCGTGCTTTGAGAATACAGGTCTGCTTCTACCTCACGGATATTGAGCAGGAGGTTCTCCCTCAATATCTCAACTTGATGGAACATGATTATTTCATTGAACTTTGATGCATTGGTATCGATCGATCTTATGAGGTAAACGCCGCCCAGAAGCAAGAGCAGGGACACGATACTCAGGACTATGATAATCTTCTTCTTCATTTTAAATGGACATCCTACGGGACGCGAAGGTTCAGGGAGACAGCTCTCGCATGCTCCGCATAATTATTGACAGGTCGGAATTCGCTGCCGCTTGAACTGACGCGCTCCGAGGTCTTTCAATGTCCTGTCCCCCTCCGTGTCTTTCTGCATGGCCAGAAGCGTTGCTCTTTACCTGAATCGTCGAGATCTCTTCGCACAGCTGATGGATGTCGGCTGGGATATTCCTCATGCAGGGCGGCAAAATTGCATTGTCATTGTAACGTGGATGTCAAATAGTGTCAATATCCAAAAACTGAACTGTTAAGCAAAAAGGGCTATTCTTTTCAAAGGAGATTCTTCTCCTTTAGCATAGGGGAGAAGGTGAAGAATTACGTTGCTCAGGTAAATAATCCGGCCCCTCAATGATCAGGTCCTGGAGTACGAAACGCAGGCTACAAGTTGAGCTCAATCAATTCTGATCATGTCATTTGCGTGAAGAGGACGCAGGACTGGACGGCAGAAATGTTCTGATGGATTTCCCTATAGCGGTTGAAAGACAAAGATTGCACATTGCAGGTTTCATGATCTGCGCCATACCTTAGTGACTAGGTTTGTTCAGGCAGGTGTTGATCATTGCCAAGTGCACAGGCTGTTAGGACACCAATTCCCTATCATGACGCAACGATATACGCATCATTATTCGGAAGGTTTGAGGGACGGGGTTGAGACACCGGACAGGATAAGCACAATCTTAGCATTGTCCAGCAAAATGAAGGTGGAGCTACCTTGTAAGCTATTGAATAACTTGGTGGACGAGAAGGGATTCGAACCCTCGACCCTATGCTTTTTCCCATTTATTTTCAATGGTTTAATTTCTACTATTTTCATTTTGTGTACCTCTTGTGCACCATACCCTCTTAGGCAAAAACCTTGACTTAATACTATTTTTTTGGTATTATCAAATAAAAGATGTGTAACTGGAGCGCCGGAGTATTAAGCCCCTCCAAGATTCTTTTAAGGGCACCCTAAAAGGGAACCATTC
>DATJAO010000065.1:0-7964 GCA_035516175.1 Nitrospirota bacterium | reverse complement strand
CAGTGATCCTGTTTTATGTAAATGGGAAGAAACTCCTATTGAGGGGAGTAAATTATCCTAAAAAGCCCGAGAAAGTGTAGGGAAGAGCACAGCAAGTGGACAAAAGTTGCATGCGGCGCAAAAGCGGCAGGCAACACTGCCTTGGTGGCGTAAAAGCATCGATTCTGCGGGAGAGATTCGCGCGGTCAATGGCAGACGTTTCCCGCGCTGCGGCATGGTGCAGGGAAGGGTAAGGATCACGTGCAGCGCGTCCATGGCTCCCTGTATCGGAAATGCGGAAAGAACTTATTCCACGTCACCCTGAACGTAGTGACAGGCGACTTTGATGATTAGGTTAGTGATCTCCCGCGAGATCGTGGAAGACTTCGATGCTATGTTCGAGAAGTCTCGGGAGAATGTTGCTGATCTGAGTAATGACAAGTCTCGAGACACCACCTTATTACGATTTCTACAGTAGAATCCCGGACGCCAAGCCTCGTGACGTTGTTTCTAAGCGTGCTTTCCCGGTCCCGGTAAACAGTTATTGAAAAAGCACGGATGGAAACAATATACCCGTGTCGCCAGGTGAAACGCCGTTATATTTCTACCCCACGTTCATTTTTACTCTTGACAAATAAAAGAACGAGAGTGACAATATTGTTAAGAATATTGTTAACAATCAAACAAAGAGACAGGGTCATGAGTTCTCTTCCCACATACGGAGACGAAGGCCAATGCTCGATGTTCTCATCCAGATGTCTTCCCCAGTCTCTAGCCGACACTAGTCCGGCATCACGTGAAACTGACATCCCCTTGACGGTTATAAACCCCTAACGCAGAGGTGCCTATGAATAAGAATCGTTTCTGGTCTCCCTATCTAGCTGGAGGCGGGCTTGGGCTCACGCTCCTCGCATCGTTCATCATTGCGGGACAGGGTCTTGGGGCATCACGGGCCTTTACGGTGGCGGCGGGGAAGGCTATGAGCGCAGTGGCCCCTGCATATACGGCGACGCTTACCTATTTGTCGAAGTATTTGGAACGGTCACCCTTCAGCGACTGGACCTTTCTCGAAGTAACCGGGGTCCTGGTGGGTGCGCTGATCGGCGTGCTCATGTCCCGCGGTTTCAAGATTCGATTTGACCGTGGATCGGCAATGTCCGTGGGGATGCGGGTGATGACGGCATTCGGCGGAGGCATCATCCTCGGGTTTGCCAGCAGACTCGCACGCGGGTGCACGAGCGGCGTTGCCTTGACCGGCGGTGCCCAGTTGGCCCTGTCAGGATGGGTCTTTGTCATAGCCATGTTTGCGAGCGGTTTTCTGTTCGCGGCACTGTTCAGGAGGTTATGGTCATGAGCGCACCCCTTGTCTTGAGCGATACTGTTAATCTTGCAGCAGCCGTGGTCATCGGCATGTTCTTTGGCTTCTTTCTTGAACGGGGCGGAATGGGGAACCCCCATAAGCTCACCGGTGTATTCTATCGCACAGATTTTGCCGTACCCAAGATGATGTTCTCAGCGATCCTGGTGGCCGCGACCGGACTCTGCCTGCTGTCCGATCTCAAGATCCTGGACATGAGCAGGGTCTGGATCATCCCGACGTTTCTCTGGTCCCAACTGGTCGGAGGGGCCTTGTTCGGGCTCGGCTACCTCGTCAGCGGATACTGCCCGGGTACGGCAGCCGCAGGCCTGGCGTCCGGCAGGCTGGATGCGCTGGTGACGATGGTCGGCATCGGCAGCGGAACTCTGCTGTTCTCCGTGCTTTATCCCTGGCTTGAAGGGTTTTACAAGACGAGCGACATGGGAACAGCCACTCTGCCGGAACTGCTTCAGGTGAACCACTGGGCTCTGCTTGCGATCGTGTATGTGTTTGCCGGCATCATGTTCTATGCCATGGAGCGGCATGAACGCAGGAGACAGGCCTCCATGGCGAATCAAGTACTGCACGCCGCATCATGATTATTTGACGCGTGAGAGCGTAAATGGTCTCTCTCAAAAAATGCCCCCCCAACTCGGGTTGCGCTTCTTCAGGCAACCCGTTTTTTTGTGTCTTCTATATCATCTCGAGAAACCCTCACTGATTTCAGGCCTCAACTCTGGAGAATGGTCTCCACCGAATCGTGAAAGACATCCCAGCCTCTCGCGGATCTGTGTGAACAAAAAAAGGATCGAGGATCTTTAATGTTTGCCTATTCTAGCAGAGTGAGTTAAAATGAACTGAGGTAGAGTATGGCTATACATAACCAAAAAAATGCCGAGCCAAGCGGGCCAGAGAAAGAGAAAAAACCCGCAGAAAAGCCTGGGGGAACAGGCAGCGACGACATCTGCAGGTGTAAAGAAGTCGCGGTAATGAAACCCCGCAAGCTTTTCGGGCTCATGATAAGCGACCTGGCTTTCTGGAAAAAAGCGAAAAAAGGGTGATCCAGGGACTCGGTGTGACCTTCAAACGAGATGCATGTGAAATAGGTCCTGCAAGGAGAAAATGATCAATGGGCTATAAACAGGAATTCCAGCCTCTTACCAGGGAAGATTCGATCACGGTTGTGCTCTACCGTGCAGGCATCGTGACATCCACCATCATCATAAGCGCTCTTGCGTATCTTCTGATAACGGTATCTTCAATCTCCAATACGGCGCTCATCAGCCCGTCGGCAGATATCCTTGCCTACGGCCTTCAAGCATCCGTTGGTATCAGCGTATTCTTCATTCATCTTTACGTCGGCAAGTTCAAAGGTTTCCTGAAGAACCTGTACTACGTGAGCCTTGTCTGTCTTGTCATTCTCCTCTCCATCGGAAAGGGGTCACTGTCCGGCGCTCTGGCGCATCAACCAAGCAGCCTGCTGCTCCTGCTGCCGCTTTCCGGCTGCCTGGGATTCGTGACCGCGAAGGAGGCCTTCTGCTTCAAGCTCGTCGAAGGCTATCTCCTTGCCATGATGATGCCGGTCTACCTGCTGCTGGTTTCAGGCGGCATCCTTACGGGGCAGAGCGCGGCCTATAGCCTGGTCCTGATCGCCGTCATGCTCGTCATCTTCACGCTGCGAAAAGTATTCATGCCCATAGCCTACGATATCGGCGACAAATCTGCCTATCAGTAAAACTAAACTCACGCCGAGGCTACCGTAGCATCCGCAGCCTCGGACCCTGGTTTACTTTCCTTCAGCGACAACCTTCAACTTTTCCTCGATGGCAGACGGCGCACCGGAGATCTTCATGAACGTGCCCATGGTGAGGTCCGGAAAATCGAGTGCGATGCGGAACTTGCCGTGGAGCATGTATACCGTACCGTTGGAGACGACCAGTTCATAGGGGAGATGGGGCGTGTGTTTCAGGTCGCCAAGATCAATGACCTTCATGATCGCGGCATCGGCGCCGCTGCCTGCGGTAATGGCAACGCCGATGACCGACTCTTTCTTGCCAGGCACATCGACGCGGTACACCTTCGATGATCCGCCTCTCTTCGCCGCAAGTGCAGCTTCAACAACCTCAAGTGCCTTGTCCTGTGACGGATAGGAGGCAAGTTTTATCGGGTCGTCGAAGTAGGGCATCATTACCATATAGTGGTACTTCCGGAGTTTGGCAGCGGTCATGCCCTCCTGAGACCCGAACTCAGCTGTTTTGTTGATGGCCTGTTCGAGAGCTGCGGCGACATCATCGAGGCCTCCCTGCATCCGGTACGCAGCCGCGTAGTATCGCGGGTTTGTGGCTGCCACTTGGATCTCCTTCCCGGTATCGGTGACTGAGACCCGTATAACCGCGCCGTAAGCACCGAAATCCGACTTGGCCGCGGCGGCTTTGAGGGCATCGCTGGTCACTACTAGAACGCGGGCCCCCTTGTACGGTTCATAGTCGCCAACGATCTGGAAACCCTTCTGCTCCAGTCCGGCTTTTACCTCGGGCAGTTTAGCCTCGATGGTCCCTGCCCCGCGGTAACCAAGAAGATAGGGCTTTAAGGCCTGGTCCGCGGCCGGCGCGGATGGTACGATGCAAAGCGACAGGATGGAAATGAACAAAGCGATGAGCGACTTGTGCAGCATGGTATTCCTCCTTTTGTGTTGGGATGTCCAAACATAGCACAGAGGTAGAATACGGTCAATAAATATCGCAACATTGCAACAATGGAAACGATTCACCTCTTTAGACATTGCACGTGACCTTGAATCCGCGCTTGATCAATTCCGGGAGGCTGCCGCCGCTAGCGCCAGGAAGAGGTGATGGGTGGGTCCGATAAACTTTGCTGCAGCAACGAGTCAGGCGTGGGGTACAGAGGTCCGGTTTATCCTGTTTGACTTTTTCTTAATTCTTTCATATCCTCACGATAATGCTTTGCAGATGGTTGTTGCGTGCCGCATCGTGTGAATCTGCCGGCTCGTGTCGCTCAGCGAAGGAAATAATTACGTATCATAAATAAGGAGTTCACATGAAATGGATAGACAGCAACCTTTTGGATTCGCTTACACAAAGGGCGAAAGCGACGCCGCGAAAACGAATGAACTACAATCTGCATCCCACCCCCGATGACATCGTTCAGCGTTTATTCAATGCCATCGAGCCTGATACGTATATCAGGCCTCATCGACATTCCGATCCCATTTCCTTTGAAGTATTCCTGATCATACGCGGTTCTGCTGTTCTGCTCTTTTTCAATGATGAGGGCCGCGTTCTTGAGCGCAAGGTGCTCTCCGCAGGAGGCGAGATCATCGGCGTAGAGATCCCGGCAAACACCTGGCACGCGATGGCCTCGCTTGAACCAGGCACGATCTTTTTCGAGGTCAAAAAGGGGCCCTATGTCCAGCCGAGCGGACAGAATGTCGCGGTGTGGGCACCCGAAGAAGGCAACCCTGAAGCAACGAAGTTTGTGGAGTGGTATCGTCATGCGAAGGCAGGGGATGCGCCACAGTGATTTGACCAACCGAACCGGGACATGACGGAACGAAATCCTTGAACCTTAAGGGCGCGAAGGTCGCAAGGGTGAGACAAGGGTGAATCTGTTTTATTGGGACCGGAGATTGCCGGGAATATGATCGATGCTGCCATGAACGTATATCCATTTTGGGTTCTGGATCGCAAGAACATGCATCTCAGAAACATCTTAAATTCGTATGATTTTGCTGGCGTTCTTCGCGCCCTTGTGGTAAATGCTTTTTCAGGATATCGCACTTTTTTTGCTTGCATTCTTCTTCCCAATATGTTACAAGATATCCATCACTCTGGGAAGTTCCTTTGAGAGTGGGCATTTCATTTGCCCACTCTTTTTATTTGGGGGATAGAATGCCTGATGCCGAGGAGCAGATACGGCAGATACTCGATCCGATCCTCGAATCCTTGGGGCTGGATTTGTGGGACCTGGAATTTCAAAAGCAGGGCCCGAAATGGCTTCTTAGGGTCTATATCGACCGGGAAATAGGCGGTGGTGTGACACTGAATGACTGCGAGGCCGTGAGCAGGGATCTGGGAACGGCCCTGGACGTAGAAGATATCATTCCGCATGCCTACACGCTCGAGGTCTCGTCGCCAGGGCTCGACCGGGCATTGAGCAAGCCCGAGCACTTTATCCGTTTTTCCGGGAGCGCGATCAAGGTAAAGACCTTCCAGAAGATCGGAGACGAGAAGGTGTTTCGCGGAAAACTGCTCGGGTTGGCGGAGGGGATCGTGAAACTGGAGCTCAAGACAGGAGAGGTCCTGGAAATTCCGCTGAGCAATATTGCCAAGGTCTCGCTCGAGGTGGAGTTTTAGACATTAAAACTGGGTCGCGGCCGCACCTTTAAGTACGCGTTCATAGCGCAGGCCTAGGACCATAGGCTGCGACCGCCCGGTCATTGAAGTAAAAATATTTCAGGAGGCGAAGGACGTATGAGCCAAGAATTGATCCATGTGATCGATCAGATCAGCAAGGAAAAGGGAATATCAAAAGAAATGGTGATCGAGGCCGTTGAATCGGCCCTCGTGAGCGCTGCGAAGAAGAAGTACGGGTCCCAGCGCGTTGCCGTGCAGATCGACCCCAAGAGGGGCGATATCGTCATGTACGCTTATAAGAAGGTCGTTCCCGTGGTCGCGAACCCGGAGGAGGAGATCACCCTCGAAGAGGCTCTGACGCTCTATCCCGATGCGCAGATGGATGGTGAGGTGCCGCTCCAGGTCGAGTTCGAGGGTTTTGGAAGGATCGCGGCCCAGACCGCCCGCCAGGTCATAGTCCAGAAGGTGCGCGAGGCGGAACGGGACGTCATTCTCAAGGAGTTCAACGACAAGATCGGCCAACTCGTGAACGGCATTGTGCTGCGCCATGAAAAAGGCGCTTACTACATTGACCTCGGCAAGACCGAGGCGGTGCTTCCCGCCCGGGAACAGGTGCAGCGTGAGAGCTACCGCAGGGGAGACCGCGTAAGAGCCTATGTGCTCGAGGTGCGGGATACATCAAAGGGACCGCAGGTGGTGCTTTCCAGGGCGCATCCGGAATTTGTCGCGAGACTGTTCGAGATGGAAGTGCCCGAGATATACGAGAATATCGTTGAGACCAAGGGCGTGGTGCGCGAAGCAGGGGACCGCACCAAGATCGCTGTGGCGTCGAAGGATTCTCAAGTTGATCCTGTGGGCGCATGTGTCGGCATGAAGGGGGCTCGCGTACAGGCCGTGGTCCGTGAACTCCGCGGTGAGAAGATCGACATCATCCCCTGGTCCGAGGACCCCCGCATCTTTATCGCCAAGGCCTTGAGCCCGGCTGTTGTCGAGAAAGTTGGTGTTACCGAGGAAGACCGCTCCGCGCTGGCGGTGGTTGCCGATGCTCAGCTTTCGCTTGCCATCGGCAAGAAAGGCCAGAACGTGCGCCTTGCAGCCAAATTGACCGGCTGGAAGATCGATATCCTGAGCGAATCCGAATACGATCAGGAGCGTCAGAAAGAGCGTGAACAGGAGATCGAGGCCGCTATTGTCGAGGAGACCAGAAAAATGGCTGTTGAGACCAAGGCGGCCGAGACCATGAAGACGCAGGCTGAATCGGCCGCGGTAGGAGATGAACGGGCCGCGGTAGGAGATGAACCAACAGGTCCAACAAGCCTGACGAACATCGAGGGTGTCGGACCGAAGACAGCTGAAGAGCTTATCCAGGCCGGATACGACACGGTGGAAAAAATTGCAGCCATGTCCGATGAGGAGATCCTTGCAGTTCCCGGAATCGGCGAAAAGACGGCGCAGAAGATACTCCTGTCGGCGCGTGCGTTGGTCAAAAAGTAATCGGTGTGTTCCTGGTGAATGCCATGAAACATCAGCCGGAGAGGACCTGTATCGGCTGCAGGGGGGTTTTTGAGAAGGACGAGGTGGTGCGGATCGTTGCTGGTCCGGCGGGAGCGGTCATCGATTACCGCGACAAATTACCGGGCCGTGCCGCCTACGTCTGCCCCAGGCTGGAGTGCATAAAAAAGGCGCATTCCCGGGATAACCTGGCGCGGGCACTGCACCTCAGGGTGCCCTCTCCCGGTCCGGAGGAATTTCTATCCCTCCTCATTGCGAACATCACTGAGAAGATAAGATCGCTCGTCATTATGTCGGCAAAAGCGGGTAAACTTGCCGCGGGATACTCGGCAGTGCGTGATGCCCTGGAGAAGCAAAATGTCGAGGTGCTCATTTTTGCCGAAGACCTTTCCGAGGGCACGAGGGAAAAGGTCATGGGGTCGGATGCTTCATCGTTGCGCAGGGCAACGCTGTTTACCAGGGATGAGATGGGCAGGATGCTCGGCCGAGAACTTGTTGGAGTGCTTGGAATCCAGGAGAAAGGTCTTGCCGATGCGGTCTGGAAAGAGGCAGAGAGATTAAAAGGCTTGATAAATAATAGGGACTAGAGTAATATATCGTACTAATTTACAACCTTTTTGGGGGTATCGGATTTTATGACAGTGATCAGGGTACATGAGTTGGCCAAGAAAATGGGCGTGGAGAGCAAGGAGCTTGTTGCTGTGCTCGAAAAAATGGGCATCAAGGGGAAAACTCCCACGAGC
>DATJAO010000064.1:0-18060 GCA_035516175.1 Nitrospirota bacterium | reverse complement strand
GGACTTTCTCGATGGTTCAATTGAGGACAACGACCTGGGCATCCGTGTACTCAATCAGGGTAAACAGATCAGATCGGTACGGGGACTCGCCATTATATTCCATCTCTGGCATGAATCATCGTGGAGTTTCGAGAATGATAAGTACCAGCACAATCTTGCCATACTCAAGAGACGGATTGCGAATAAAGAACCAGTCTGCATAAATGGAATAAGAAAGCTCTGAAAAGAAACGGACACGTAGTCGGGGATTGGAGGACAATCTCGTGAAAGGAAATCATTGGACAAAGTATATAATTATTTATGATTTGACATAATATACATTATCAGACATTTATAGAATTTAATATAATGGTTTATGTATATGCATTCAACATATTGTTATTATAAATAATTTATTATTCATACCCTGTTGGTTGCTCGTATCAATAATATATAGAACGGCGGCAAGAAATTAGAATTTAAAGCTAATCATCCCCACAAGTCTGTTTGAGTTTTCATATCCTGTTAACATTTTGTGCAAGAATTGGGTGCCTAGCGAGAGATTGAATCTTTCACTCACCAGCCTCAGGCCCCATGTAAGTGCAGAATAATCTCCATCTTCCTCAGTCATTTTGTTTTTACCACTCACCATCGTATACTCAACAAACATCTGAAGGTTCCGGTATTTGCTTATAGGAAAAAGCATGCCGGCGTTCACGATGCCATATATGTCTTTGTGCTGGTCGTCTGATAGGTCATGGGCCATAATCTGCCCGTCAGCGTATACCCCTAGGACATGAGCACCCCAATCTATCTCGCTGCCGGCAGCAAGCCCAAACCGTAAACCCCACTTATTCACCTCGTTCTGGACAATGTCTTTATCACCCGTCGGTGCAATAAAGGTCGTTATCAAGGCAACCGCCGGGACCGAAGAATATTCTTTCTGTGGCCAGAAATTCCATTTATATGATAGCTCTGTATTCCCTGCTCCTCGGTTCTTGTTTCCACTAATGTCTGTCGTTTGGAAGTAAGATGCTTTCAGCGCAACTTCCATGTCCCGAGCAATACCTGTGGTAATTGTCAAAATAGGAAGTTCGGTAATCGTATACTTGGGTATGGTGCTATTTTCAGACATGACGGCCACTCCGATCTCAACTGTTCCAGTCGGGAGAGTAAATGGCATCGTAGTGAACAGAAGTCCGGTAAGACCTGCTGTATTAACGGGCCTGTTTATCATCTCGAGGTCTTCGGCAAAAACCAAAGCTGGAAAAGCAGCAGAAATCATTATACCTAAAAGGAACAAGGCCGCGACGAAAAAGTGGCTTAGCCTGTTATGCTGGGGCTTATAATGGAGCTTGTACATTACTTCTGCCCTATCTTCGGTTCCGTGCCGGCAAGCAGCCGTTTGATGTTTTCCCGGTGCCTGTAGTAGATCATACCGAACACGAAGAGCGAGAGAAGACCGAGAGGTCTTGATTCAGAGTAAGAGCTGAACGTAATTATAGGAAAAAAGGCAAAGGCAACGAGTGCGGAAAGAGACGAATAGCGCCAGATACGCGCGGCGACAAGCCAGGTGATCAGGCAGGCAGCTCCAATCCAGGGAGCTACGGCCAGAACGACGCCGAAACTCGTTGCCACGCCTTTGCCGCCCTTGAAAGCAAGATAGATGGGGAAACTGTGCCCTAAAATAGCCGCCGCTCCGGCCAGCCCGGTTATGACATCGTCGTGAAATATGAACTTGACGGCAAGAACGGGCAAGAGCCCCTTCAAACAGTCCGCGAGCAGCGTCATAACAGCTGCTTTCTTTCCTGCTGCACGCAATACGTTCGTGGCCCCGATATTTCCGCTCCCAACCGAGCGAACGTCGATGTTTGAAAAAATCTTGCCGAAGAAAAGCCCGAAGGGCACGGCACCGATGAGGTAGGAAAGGAGGACAGCCAGTATGGGAAAGAGAACACTCATAGGCTCGAACATTCTTGGGTTTATTTAGTTGTTTAATTAATCTGCTAACTAAATAAACCGAATAGACCGTGCAAACCAATTAACTAAATAAACCGGACAAACTAGACTAGTCAAACAAATCTAAAGATCGAGCTTGCTCCAGTAAGACCGGAAATACCGTATCCCGGAATAGACTGCAAGTATCATCGCAATCCAGAGCGCGACCCGTCCCAGATCGGCCATCCAGCCCCTATTCAGATAATAATCAAGCAGGAGGAGAAGGACAGCGGCAATCTGCGCACCGACCTTGTATTTTCCCACGGGTTCAGCAGGAATGACGATCCCCTCGCTTGCGGCTATGGAACGTAGGCCTGTAACGGCAAATTCCCTACCGATAATCAGGATGGCCATCCAGGAGTGGACGACATCAGACCGTAGTTCCACCAGGACGACCAGCGCAGACATGATCAATATTTTGTCTGCGATAGGGTCAAGGTGCTTGCCCAACTTGGTCACCTGCCCCCACTTTCGCGCAAGGTATCCGTCGAGCCAGTCTGTTGCCGAAGCAAGCGAAAAAACGATACCTGCAATGAGAGCCCGGACAGGACTCGGTTCGAGCATGAGGATGATGAAGACGGGCACAGACAGAATCCTGCTCATCGAAAGAAGGTTCGGTACGTTGAATATTTTCACGGCTGTCTCCTCCACCTTCGATGCATCCAGACCCATTGTTCTGGATTTTCAAGTATACACGATTCGATCTTCTTTGTGAGCATGGCTGTATTGGCGATGATGTCCTTTTTGTCATCGCCGGTTCGAATGAGGTCAAGAGGGCCTTCAACGGTGATCGTATGCCTGTTGTTTTCACCCCGACGGATATACCCGAATAGCACCGGTGCGCCGAACTTCAGTGCCATGGATGCAGCTGCCGTCGGGGTCCAGGCCGGCCTGCCCATAAAGTCCACGAACACGCTCTCGACATCCGTGTCCTGGTCAATAAGGATGCCGAGAATCCGGTTCTCCTTGAATACCCGTATCAATTCCCGCGATGCGCCCGGCTTCCCCCGGAGGATGGTCCTAACGGCCATGCCGGCACGCAGGCCCACGATCATGTCATTGACATCTTTCGGCTCGATTGGTGCTGCGACCACGCTGGCCGGGTAAGACAAGGCAACGGCTCCGGCCAAGAGCTCCCAGTTGCCGATATGGCCCGTAACGAAGACAACGCCCCTGCCCCGGGCAATCGCATTTTGAAGGTTCTCTTCTCCTTGGATATTAACGAGACGGGCAAGACGCTCTTTGTTCATGAGCATGAGTTCGAGCAGTGCCTTGCCCAGGTGCACAAAACAACGCAGGGCGGTACGGTGCACCCATGCGTCTCCCTTCTCATGAAATACAAGGGTCAGATGTTGCAGCGCCCGTTTTCGTTCCCGCGGCAGCACGTAGAACGCGATGGCTCCGAGCACCCCACCCGACCATACGCCGAGACGATATGGTAAAAGCCGGGCACAAAACCGAATGAGCCGTA
This sequence comes from Nitrospirota bacterium, assembly GCA_035516175.1. Taxonomy (GTDB): domain Bacteria; phylum Nitrospirota; class UBA9217; order UBA9217; family UBA9217; genus DASPSR01. The sequence goes on along the minus strand of DATJAO010000064.1, from coordinate 14,612 downwards.
TCATCCATTTCAATGAAAGGCGGCGCAGCCATTTCCGTGTCTTAACCGCACGGTTGCTCATGAAACGTGCAGCTTGCCCTGGCTTTTCAGGATGAGATTGATGACCTCACGCACAGAACCCCGGCCTCCTTCGGTCCTGGTAACCATATCGACATGGGACTTGACAGCCGGGTCCGAATCGGCAACAGCAGCGGCAATACCGACCCGATTGAAGATACCCACGTCCACAACGTCATCACCTATGTACGCGACCTCGTCGTCCCGGAGCCCGTATTTTGCGATCAGGGCGTCATACACCGCGATTTTTTCATGCGCACCCTGATGGACCTCTTGAATGCCGAGTTCGCGGGCGCGGAGATTCACCACCTCGGACTTCCTGCCCGTGATGATTCCGACGATGATCCCTGCCTTCTGAGCGAGTTTGATCCCGTGCCCGTCGCGCACATGGAACGCTTTCAGCTCGTTCCCCAGGTTATCGAGGATGATCCTTCCATCGGTCATCACCCCGTCCACATCGAGGAGGAGCAGCCTTATCTTCTTCGCCTTTACATGCAGGCTCTGTCTTGTTTTGTTCATAGTGCGTGTCGGGCTTATAGTTAGGACGCCCCTATCGGCAAAGAACAGAGCGCAAAGCGCTCTGTTTATGATGCGCCATGCTCTATTTTCCTTGCTCTACACCACGCCCGCCTTCAACAGATCATGGAGGTGGATCACGCCCTCTGGTTTCGCATCATGGTCGGTCACGATCAGGCAGGTAATCGAATTTCTTTCCATGATAGCCACTGCCTCGGCGGCAAGTGCATCTCTATTAGTGACTTTGGGATTTTTGGTCATGATGTCTTTGGCCTTTTTTGCCAGAAGATTTTCACCGGTTTTCTCGGTTCTTTCCATCCACCTCCGAAGATCACCGTCTGAAATCACTCCCACCAGTTTCCCGGCGCCATCCAATACCGACGTGACGCCCATCTTTTTGGAGGAGATCTCGTAAATCGCGTCTTTGATCAGGGTTCCCTCAGAAACGGCCGGAATCGCGTCGCCAATATGCATCAGATCACGCACGCGGAGCAGCAATCTTTTGCCGAGAGTGCCGCCGGGATGGAAACAGGCGAAATCTTCTTCCCTGAATCCACGCTTGTCAAGAAGGGCGACGGCAAGGGCGTCGCCCATCGCCAGAGCGGCAGTGGTGCTCGCGGTAGGTGCGAGCCCCAGGGGGCAGGCCTCCTCCTTGACACCGACGTTGATCACCACATCGCTGTTTTTGGCGAGCGTCGAATCGGTATTTCCCGTAAGCGCAATGATCTTGATGCCGAGCCTCTTGAGCGAAGGCAGCATCCTCGCTATCTCATCGGTTTCGCCACTGTTGGACAGGGCGATCACCGTATCCCCTCTCGTAACCATACCGAGATCGCCGTGGATGCCCTCGGCTGGATGCAGGAAAAGCGCCGGTGTGCCTGTCGAGGCGAGCGTTGCCGCGATCTTCTTTCCGATGAGGCCGGATTTTCCCATGCCCGTCACCACCACGCGGCCTTCGCAGTCCAGTATCATCTCCACTGCCTGTTCGAACCGCTCGTCAATGCGACCGATGAGCGCAGCAACCGCATCAGCCTCGATCTTGAGAACTCGTTTCGCCTGTTCTTTCATCGTTTCACTATCCTGTCTATTTCCTGAACCTGTTTGAGGAGCGCAGGCAGCTCGTCAAGGCTCAGCATGTTCGGCCCGTCGCAGAGTGCCTTGTCCGGGCACGCATGCACCTCCATGAACAGCCCGTCGATCCCGGCCGCTGTTGCGGCCCTGGTAAGGTGCGGCACGAAATGCCGGTCCCCGGACGATGCCGTGCCCCCTGCCCCCGGAAGTTGGACGGAATGGGTCGCGTCGAATACCGCCGGATAACCGAGTCCGCGTATGATGGGCAAAGAGCGCATATCAGCGACTAGATTATTATAGCCGAATGACACTCCACGCTCCGTTATGAATATCCTGTCGTTTCCCGTTGATGAGGCCTTCTCCGCAGCGTTCTTGATGTCCCAGGGAGCGAGAAATTGTCCTTTCTTGATGTTCACCACCCTGCCGGTCCTTGCCACATCCGTGACGAAATCGGTCTGCCTGCAGAGGAATGCCGGAATCTGGAGAATATCGAGGACCTCCGCCGCCGGACCGATCTCCTCAAAACGGTGTACATCCGAGATGAGCGGTAGGTCGAGTTCCCTGCCGATGCGGCCGAGTATGCGGAGCCCCTCTTTCAATCCAGGCCCCCGGTATGACTTGGCCGAACTACGGTTCGCCTTATCGTAAGAAGATTTGAAGATGAACGGCATGCCGAGGTCCGTCGTGATGCGCTTGAGCCGCTCGGCGGTTTCCAGGGTGGAGGCTTCCGACTCAATCACGCACGGCCCGGCTATAAGCACCACCGGGTTGTTGCCGCCAAGCGCGAAATTCTTGATAACAATCTTCCGGGTCACTGCTTCATACCTTGTTCTTTATTCCGCAATGCGGCGCCAATGAATGCCGTAAATAGTGGATGGGGCTTGCGTGGCGTTGATTTGAACTCCGGGTGAAACTGGCAGCCGAGGAACCAGGGGTGGTCCCTAATTTCTGCGATCTCAACAAGTTCACCGTCGGGAGAGGTGCCGCTGATCACTAGGCCTGCGGCTTTCAATTGTACTTTGTATTTATTATTGAATTCATAGCGGTGACGGTGTCTTTCTGAAATTTCCTCTTTCCCGTACGCCTGATATGCAAGCGTGCCTTTCTCTATCTTACATGGGTACGCACCAAGGCGCATACTGCCCCCTTTGTCGGTTGTGATATCACGCCTCTGGATGGTCTTATTGCGGTAATCATACCACTGTTCGATCAGGTAAATAACAGGATGCGGCGTATTCTGGTCGAACTCGGAACTGTTCGCGTTCTGGAGATGCGCGAGGCTCCGTGCGGCCTCGATTACCGCACATTGCATACCAAGGCAGATACCAAAGTACGGAACCTTGTTTTCCCGCGCATACTTGACCGCGGCAATTTTCCCCTCAACACCGCGGATGCCAAACCCTCCCGGAACGAGGATGCCGTCCATGCCCCTGAGCATTTCTGCCGCCCCCTTGCTCTCGATGTCTTCGGAGTCTACCCAGCAGATATCCACCCTCGAATCGTTGGCGATTCCACCATGCGTGAGCGCTTCACACAGGCTTTTGTACGCCTCTTTGAGATCGATATATTTCCCGACAAGGGCGATAATGACGCTCTTCGATGGATGTTTTATGCGCTCGACGATCGTCTCCCACGTCTTGAGATCATTGTTCGATGTCTTGAGCTCAAGCGCCTCGACGATCCGATCATCTATCTTCTCTGCATGCAGACGGATGGGCACCTCATAAATCGTGTCCACGTCCTGAGCCGTGATGACCGCGTTCTCTTCCACGTTGCAGAACAACGCTATCTTCCGCTTCATCTCTTTGGGGATTGGCCGGTCGCTCCGGCAAACGAGGATGTTTGGCTGGATACCGATGGACAGGAGTTCCTTAACACTGTGCTGTGTGGGTTTGGTCTTGAGTTCATCCGCGACTTTGATGAACGGCACGAGGGTAAGGTGGACATAAAGCACGTTTTGCCTGCCGAGGCTGTATCTCAGCTGCCGGATGGCTTCCAGGAATGGAAGGCTCTCAATATCGCCGATAGTGCCGCCGATCTCCACGATCACAACATCTTCGTCGTTCGCGAGGTCAGTGATCGAGCGTTTAATCTCGTCGGTGATGTGCGGGACGACTTGGACTGTTCCACCGAGGTAGTCACCTCTCCGCTCCTTGGAAATAACGTTATAATAGATCCTGCCGGAGGTGAAATTATTTTTTTGCCCGGTGGTGACATTGGTATAGCGCTCATAGTGTCCGAGATCCAGGTCGGTCTCGGCCCCATCGTCGGTTACGTATACCTCTCCATGCTGGAACGGGCTCATTGTTCCGGGATCCACATTAATATAAGGGTCGAGCTTCAGAAACGTGACTTTCAGCCCCCTGCTTTCCAGGAGCGCGCCGATCGATGCCGCCGCAAGCCCTTTTCCGAGCGACGAGACCACGCCTCCGGTGACGAAAATATACTTTGTCGGAACTTTTTTCTTTTCCATGCCTAGTCTCTTCTTTCTGCAAGACGCTGCAATATTTTACCCAAATCCTCGGGGATGTCAACACCAAAGGAATCGTGCTCGGTCACGACGGTCTTGATCCGATATCCCGATTCAAGCGCCCGGAGCTGTTCGAGCTTCTCCGAGGCTTCGAGCGGGGTCTGGGGCATCTTTGTGTAGTGCAAGAGGAAGTCCCGGCGATAGACGTAAAGGCCGATATGCTTGTACATAGGGCGAGTGAGGGCCAGCTCGGCGAACGAGCTTTTTCCGGACCAATGATCACGGTCCCAGGGAATGGGCGCCCTCGAAAAATAGAGCGCGAAACCATTTCCGTCGAATACGACCTTTACCACGTTTGGGTCGAAAGCCTCTTCCTCGTTGTCGATTTCTTTACAGAGTGTGCCCATCGGGATCGATGGGTCATCCAGAAATGGGGAAATAGCCTGATCGATCATCTCGGGATGGATGAGTGGCTCGTCTCCCTGCACATTCACGACGATATCGCAGTGGAGTTTATTCGCAACCTCTGCGACCCGATCCGTACCTGTAGGGTGTTCCGGTGACGTCATTATCGCCTCACCACCAAAGGCCGTTATCGACTGCAGTATACGCTTGTCATCGGTTGCTACAAGAACCCGATCGATCAACCGCGACCGTTGCGTACGCTCGTAGACCCATCGGATCATGGGCTTGTCTTTTATGAGAGCGAGCGCCTTGCCGGGAAACCGGGTGGAGCCGTATCGAGCGGGAATGATCGCTATGATTGATGCGCGAGTCTTATCCATGATCATGCCAAGCAGATAAAACAGCGAACGCCTTAAGCGTCCTAACGGGACAATTCATTTTTGAAATATTCAATGGTTTTCTGTAAGCCGTTGGTCACCGAAACGGCAGGTTCCCACCTCAGCTTTTGTCTAGCGAGCGTGATATCAGGCTGCCGCTGCGTCGGGTCATCGGAAGGAAGCGGCTTGTACGATATCTTCGATCTCGATCCGGTCATGACGATGATCTTCTTCGCGAGTTCTAGGATCGTGTATTCCTCGGGGTTCCCGAGGTTCACCGGGCCCATAAAGTTTTCTGCATCCATCATGCGCGCCATGCCTTCGATCAGGTCGTCGACATAGCAGAATGAGCGCGTCTGTGTGCCTTTGCCGTAAATCGTGATATCCTCACCCTTCAAAGCCTGGACAATAAAGTTGCTCACGACGCGGCCGTCGTTTAGCAGCATCCGGGGCCCGTAGGTGTTGAATATTCGAACGATCTTGATGTCTACGCCGTTCTGGCGATGGTAGTCCATCATTAAAGTCTCCGCAACACGTTTGCCCTCGTCGTAACAGCTTCGTATGCCGATAGTGTTCACATTTCCCCAGTAGTCCTCTTTTTGAGGGTGCACTGCAGGGTCGCCATACACCTCAGAGGTTGAGGCGAAAAGTATCCTCGCCTTTACCCGCTTTGCGATGCCGAGCATATTGATCGTACCAATCACGTTGGCCTTGATGGTCTTAATAGCGTTATACTGATAATGGATAGGAGAAGCGGGACAGGCCAGATGGTATATCCGGTCCACCTCTAGCAGGATAGGCAGGGTAATATCATGGCGGATCAGCTCAAAATAGGGATGGTTCAGCAGGTGCTCGACATTTTTTTTCCGGCCCGTGAAAAAATTATCCAGGCAGAGCACCTCGTGTCCTTCGACAAGCAGGCGTTCACACAGATGCGATCCCAGAAATCCCGCACCGCCGGTAACGAGTATTCTCATTTCTCTCCTTCAATTGACAGTAGAAACACGTTATGCATGATACGGGTGCAAGATACTCTACATGCATAATTATTACGATCATCCCATCCTGCATCAGGCATCGCCCATCTGGTTCATTTATCTTCTGCCGATGCCGTAATACAAGAATCCTTCCTTCCTCAGTTCTGCCGGATTATAGATATTCCTGCCGTCGAAGATGACCGGTTTTTTCATCAGTTTCTTCATTTTCTGGAAATCGGGTGCGCGGAACTCGTTCCACTCGGTCACCACGGCGAGTGCATCGGCGCCGCGGAGAGCCTCATACCCGTCCTCCGTAAGCGTGATCCTTTTTTTAAAGATCTTTCGCGCTTGGTCCATAGCCACGGGGTCGTGCGCCTTTACCTCTGCACCCGCTCGAAGCAAGTTGCTGATGATGACCACCGACGGAGCTTCCCTCATATCATCGGTGCGGGGCTTGAACGAAAGTCCCCAGACGGCAATGGTTCTCCCGGCCAGAGAGGGGATGTTGGCTCTCCCTTTTTTAGCAACTTTGGCGCTGAAGTGGCTAACGATCTTCTCGACCAAAACCATTTTCTGATGCTCATTTACGGCTTCCACTGCTTTTAGGACCTTCGCTTCGAATCCGCAGTCTTTTGCAGTCTGGACCAGCGCCTTGACGTCCTTAGGAAAGCAGGAACCCCCGTAGCCAACACCCGGGAAGAGGAATTCGAAGCCGATGCGCTTGTCATACCCCATCCCCCGGCGCACACTGTCGATATCCGCCCCCATGCTCGCACAAATGTTGGCCATTTCGTTGATAAAGGAGATCTTGGTCGCCAGCATGGCATTGGATGCGTATTTTGTCATTTCCGCGCTTCGGACATCCATGACAAGCGTTCGGTCTCCTTTGCGCACGAATGGCGCATAGACGTCATGCATAATTTGCATCGCGCGGTTGCTGTTGGCGCCGATCACGATACGATCCGGCTTCATGAAATCTTCGATCGCTGAGCCTTCCTTCAAAAACTCCGGGTTGGATACAACCTCAAACTTGAATTTGGTCCTACCAGCGACAGTGGCACTGACCTTGTCGGCCGTACCCACAGGAACCGTGCTCTTATTGACAATGAGCTTATAGCCGTTCATGTATCTGGCGATTTCCTCGGCTGCACCGAGCACGTATTTGATATCTGCCGAGCCATCCATCCCCGGAGGAGTGCCGACGGCAATAAATATAACACTCGATGAGCGCACCGCCCGCGACATATCGGCGGTAAAGCTGAGACGTCCATGAGCCACATTCCTTTTGATCAACTCCTCCAATCCCGGTTCGTAAATGGGCACGACCCCGGTATTGAGCAGCTCGATTTTTTTCTTGTCGATATCCATGCAGATGACATCGTTGCCGCTCTCGGCAAGACAGGTACCGGTCACCAGGCCTACGTAGCCCGTTCCTATTACAGAAATCTTCATCCTTCTCCCTCGTTATGCATCCCTCGTGGTATAATTTTTTTCGATCCACGTACTGTATTCGCCGCTCCTGACTCTTTCCACCCATTCGTGGTTCTTCAGATACCAGGCGATGGTATGACGCAGCCCCTCATCAAATGAATGCTTTTGTTGCCATCCGAGTTCATTCTTGATCTTGTCACAGTTTATGGCGTACCGCAGGTCGTGGCCGGGGCGGTCCGCTACAAAAGTAATCAGATCGCCGTACCGATTGATGTTCAGCGCCAGTTTCCTAAGATGGGGATTGTTTTTGACGGGATAGAGATCCTCCAGTATCTCACAGATCATTTTTACGACGTCGATGTTCTTTTTTTCGCACTCGCCGCCGATATTGTAGGTTTCCCCTTTTCTCCCCCGCTTTAAGATTAGCCAGATCGCATCGCAATGGTCCTCGACATAAAGCCAGTCCCTGACGTTCCTCCCCTCCCCGTACACCGGCAGGCTTTTCCCCTCGATTGCATTTAGGATCATGAGGGGGATCAGCTTTTCCGGGAAGTGATATGGACCGTAGTTGTTCGAGCAGTTGGAGATGGTGACCGGTAGCCCATAGGTATGGTAATAGGCCCTCACGATATGGTCGGACCCCGCCTTGGATGCCGAATAGGGGCTTCGAGGATCATACGGTGTCGTTTCGGTGAAATATCCTGTATCACCGAGGGATCCGTACACTTCGTCCGTGCTGATGTGATGGAATCGGACGTCCTTACTGCCGGCCCAGAGCTGACGCGCAGCTTCAAGAAGGCTAAACGTGCCGTTGATATTCGTCTCAATGAAATCCTTGGGCCCGAATATTGACCGGTCCACGTGGCTTTCTGCGGCAAAGTGTACGATAATCGATATTCTGTATTTGTTGATGGTCTCCCTGATCTTTTCATAATCGCGGACATCGCCGCGTTCGAAAAAATAGGTCCTTCCTCCGAATTTTTTCGCAATATCATCAAGATTCAGCAGGTTTCCTGCATAGGTGAGCTTATCGTAATTTACAATAGTCCCGCGAAAATCTGTTTTTTCGTAGATATACCGGATGAAATTCGAGCCGATAAACCCCGCGCCGCCAGTTACCATAATGTTCGATTTTTCCGGCTGCAGGTCGGTGACTAAATTGTGCGGCAAACCTGAGGTGTTATTCATGAAACAACTCCCTCTCGTGGAGATATGACCGGACCCCTTCTTCCCAGGAGGGGATTCGGATATCGAGCAGACGAGAAATCTTTTCGTTGCTCATGGCCGAAAATCCTGGCCTTTTTGCAGGAAGATTGAAAACAGTCGAGGCCACCGGTCGTATAAATTTATTGATGCCGAGTTCCCTGAAGATCGTTTGTGCCCATTCATACCGTGAGCAGAAACCGCTGTTCGTAAGATGGTAGAGGCCTGTTACACCCTGTTCCAATGCTTTCAGGGTAACGCCTGCCACAGTATCGGTATGCGTCGGCACCGAAAATTCGTCGCACGCGATTTTCAGGTATTCGTTGCTTTGAGCCCAATGCATGAGCTTATGGATAAAATTCTGCTTGCCCTCGCCGAAAACCCAGCTGAGTCTGAAGACAAGGTATTTACCGGCCTCCACCCGGACCGCGCCCTCCCCTGCCAGCTTGCTCTTTCCATATTCGTTCAGCGGGTTCACAGCATCATCTTCCATGTATAATCCGTTTTCCTTTTGTCCGTCAAAAACATAGTCGGAGCTGTAATGCACAAGAAATACCTTCCGTAACGCGGCAGCGCGTGCTAGCAGTTCGGGGCCTGTTGCATTTACCGCGAAGGCCCTATTCCGATCTTGTTCGGCCTTATCAACGAGATTATAGGCGGCACAATTGATGATCACATCGGGCTTGTACGAGTCAATGATATCGCTCACCGAGGCCGAATCCGTAATATCGAAATGAGACTCGTCGGGAGCGCTAAAATCGAAGGCCCGCTCCTCGAACATTCGGATGAACGCCCGGGCAAGCTGTCCGTTCCTGCCTGCGATAAGATATCTCATGCTGGAGTCATAAAGGTAAAATTATTATCTGCAGCCCTCAACAAGGGATGAATCTTATCTTTGGGCGAAAGCAAAGGGTCTCCCAAGGGCCATGCGATCTTGATATCGGGATCGTTCCAGATGATTCCCCGGTCGTCGGCGACGGAATATTCCTCGGTACATTTGTACATCACGTCTGCCGAGTCGCTGAGCACCTGAAATCCATGGGCAAAACCGGCGGGCACATACAGCATCAGGTGATTTTCTTCGGACAGGTCCACGCTCATCCATTTCCCGTAGGAAGGAGAACCCTTCCTGATGTCCACGGCAACATCGAATATCTTCCCCTTGAGACACAGCACCAGCTTCCCCTGGGCCTTAGGATTTTTCTGATAATGGAGCCCCCGCAGCACGCCGCGGACGGATTTCGAATAGTTGTCCTGCACGAGGTATTCCCTGATCCCCGCATGCACAAAATCGGAGTGTTTGTAGAGTTCGAGGAAAGATCCACGATCGTCTCCGAAGACCTTAGGCCGGACCAAGATAGGTCCCGGGATCTCGAGCCGCTGAAAATCAAAAGGCATTCGGGACCTCTTGTTCCGCGACCATCCGGAGATACTCTCCATATGTGTTCTTTTTGTGGTTCTCCGCGGCCTTCATCAGTTTTTGCTTATCGATATATCCCAAACGATACGCGATTTCTTCGATGCACGCCATCTTGAGGCCCTGCCGTTTTTCTATAGTTGCAATGAAGTCACCGGCCTCGAGCAGGCTTTCGTGCGTGCCAGTATCGAGCCATGCGTATCCTCTTCCCATGAGCTCGACGCGCAGCTTCTTCTTCGCGAGATAGGCTTTATTGACGTCCGTGACCTCGAGCTCTCCCCGATTTGATGGTCTTATGTTCTTTGCAATGGTCACCACGTCATTATCGTAAAAATAGAGCCCTGTCACTGCGAACCTTGATTTCGGTTGCTGGGGCTTCTCCTCAACGGACAGCACGTTCCCGCTCCTGTCGAACTCCACAATGCCATACCGCTCGGGGTCTTTCACGTAATAGCCGAACACCGTGGCACCACCAGCCGAATGCACGTCGTTGACAGCCTTCTTCAGCAGTTCCGTGAGACCATGCCCGAAGAAGATATTATCTCCCAGGACGAGACAGACGGTATCGCTTCCGATAAAATCTGCGCCGATCAGAAAAGCCTCGGCCAGACCATTCGGCCTTGGCTGCTCCCTGTACGAAAACCGAAGCCCCAGGTCCGCTCCGTCACCGAAGATGTCCCGGAACCTGGGAAGGTCTACGGGGGTCGAAATGATCAATATGTCCCTAATCCCGGCAAGCATCAGAACCGAGAGCGGATAATAGATCATCGGTTTGTCATAGATAGGCAGGAGCTGTTTACATACAGCTCGCGTGATGGGATAAAGTCTCGTCCCGCTGCCTCCCGCCAAAATGATGCCTTTCATGCGTCCCCTCGAAACGAACTTCTCATTTGTTTCCACTCTCCTTCATTCCCCTGCATCAGCTGGCCGCGATCTTCTGCTTCAACTCGCCCGGTTTCACTGTAGCCGTACCCACGACGCCGACCACGATCCCTGCAGCGTAATTAGAGAGCCTGGCGGCATCCACCATCCCTGCGCCAGCGGCCATAGCGAGCGTGAGCGTACTGATCACCGTGTCTCCAGCTCCGGTGACATCGAAGACCTCCTGCGCTACGGTCGGAATGTGGGTCACCCTGCCGCCGCGTTCGAACAGGCTCATCCCCTGCTCTCCGCGTGTGACCAGGACGGCATTGCACTTCAGCCGTTTGAGCAGCAATGCACCGGCCTTGAGCAGGCTCTCATCGTCCTCTATCTCGATTTTAGCGCCGATGGACGCTTCTTTGGTGTTTGGCGTGAGGATCGTGACACCGTTGTAAATACCGAAATGGTTTACCTTGGGGTCCACGGACACGATGATGCCTTTCTTTCTCGCCAGCTTCACGATGTCCCGCACCAAGTCCTTGGTGACAACGCCCTTGCTGTAGTCCGAGAGCACGATCGCGTCGAGACCGTTATCCTCCTGTTGCCTGATATACTCGAATATTCTCCGATACGTGTCCCGCTCGATTCCGACCTTGGTCTCCCGGTCGAAACGGACGACCTGCTGACTGTGAGCGATGACACGGGTCTTGATCGTCGTCGGCCTGCCGTCTTCCACGATGAGCCCGTCCGTGCGGATGCCCTGAACGCGCAGCATGTGCACGAGCTGCCTTCCCGCCTCATCATGCCCGATCACGCCGCAAACGCTAACCTTGCCGCCGAGAGTGTGGACATTGTTCACTACGTTTGTGGCAGCGCCGAGAAGCACACTTTCCTTCGTCACATTCACGACAGGCACCGGCGCCTCGGGCGAGATGCGGGATACATTGCCCCAGATGTAATGGTCGAGCATGACGTCGCCCACGACGAGCGTACGGGTCGATGGAAAGCGGTCTATATACTTCATAAGCCGCTTTGATGCTACGTTCGGAATCATTTCTTTTCTTCTCCAGCCTGCATGGCGACGAGCGTAGCCATGATGGATCCGATCGATATTTCGCTCTTCATAAGCACGGGAATTTTTCTCTCATCATCGGTGAGCCATATGTAGATCTCGCCCTTGTGCTGGAACACGCCTTCATATCGAGGATAGGTCTTGACCTTGATGGTATTGAACTTTCCGAAGGATGTCTGGATCTTTTCCCTCCCGATAGTCTGCACTTCAACGGCCCAGTTCTTATCATCATCATGAACATCAACGATGATCGGCTTCCCGACGATGAAGTCCTTACGCGTCCGTACATAATAGAGCGATGAGAGCGGGTCGAGTATGCCAGGAGGAGTGCTATAGGTGTCCTGCCTGCCTTCCGAATCAACAACGACCGTCCCCTCCGACTGGTTGAAGATCATCTCTCTCTTTTTTTTCCTCTTTCCATGGCTTTGATCAGCCCTGTACAAAAGGCTGTATAGATGTTCGAAATCAATGATGCTCTCAATCGTATCATTTACTTTATAGAACTCGGAAACAAGCCCTGAAGAATGTGCGGTCGAAACAATGCGGTAGACTTTTTTCCCATCCGCCTGTTTTTCTTCCTTGACCTCCAAAACCGCCGTACCTGCATCTATAATGTTGGACCAGCTGATGAGATAGGTCAGCCGTTCGCCAGCAGAAAAGGCATGGTTGACGGTTACTACATTATGGACAGGCTTCTGTTTGGGATCCTGGCCGGCCGGTGCCTGCTGGGCGAGGAATAACAGTACGCACAAGAGAGGCAAAACTTTCTTCGCAAGCCGGCCTTCTTTCTCTTTGATATATGTGAAGATGTTCTGAAACATCATATTATAATATGAGAAACCTCTTTGTTTGTAAAGACAATTTTTGCTCTCTTTACTTCTGGATACTCGCTCAGCGAGACTATTTTTAAGCTTGCGTCTGATGATGATTTATACTAATATGCGATTGTTTTTCCTGACCTATGAAAAGCTCGACGGGAATAAATAATATCTTCATTATTAAACCCGGCGCTATTGGCGATGTCTTGCAATTGACCCCGGTCATTCGAGCGCTCAAGAGTAAATATCCCGACGCCAAGATAACGCTACTCGTCGGCTCAGCGGCGACAGCGGAACTTTTTCGTTTCAACCCTGCCGTAAGCGAAACGATCGTTTATGACAGGCGCGGCGCGCACAAATCATTGGCGTCCTTCATCGAGCTCTGGAAGCGGCTACGTGCGACAAAGTTCGATCTTGTCATTAATTTTCAACGAAGCAACCTCAAAGCATGGCTGCTTGCATTGGCGGCATTCCCCTGCCGTATTTTGGTGTACCACAAAGCGAGAGGCAGGACCGTACATGCGGTGGTGAATCATCTGGAGACCCTTGCGCCTTTGGGAATTTCTTCGACTGATCTGGAACTCGAACTTTCACCGGGGCCAGAGGCCAAGGCATTCGCCGGGAATCTCCTCTCTGCCGTCAAAGCCAGCAACAGACCACTCATTGCACTGAATCCGGGGGCGAGCCATCCCTTAAAACAGTGGGGCACCAGCCAATTTGCTGCGCTTGCCGATATTCTTTTTAGGGAGCTTTCTGCGAACATTATTATCGTTGGTGGATCAGATGACATCGCGTTATCTGAAGAAATTGCTCAGCATACGGTATCAAAGCCCCTTCTCCTAACCGGGAAATTGGACCTCCTGCAACTGGGAGCGGTCCTTGAGCAATGTGATGTACTGGTGAGCGGCGACACAGGACCCATGCATGTGGCTACGGCGGTCGGGACACGCGTTGCAGGATTGTTCGGCTCTACGGATCCTGCACGGACAGGACCCGTGGGCCACGGCCACAGGGTTATACAGGCGGAGGGGGTCCCCTGTGTCCCGTGCCGAAGCCTCATCTGTCAAACTACAGTATACCGAGAGTGTATGGGAAAAATATCACCAGAGACCGTGTATGACGTGATCCGTAGCATGCTTTGCGAGGGGAAAACCATTCGATGATGTGCTGCGTCATATGATGTAAATCATGGACGTAATATGCGGTGTGGTGTACAGTCTTAAAAATGAATTATATTATTTCGCTCATTCAAATCATTGAGAAGGGAGAAATGATTATGGCAACGCCGAAGGTTGATATGGATTTATGTATTGGATGTGGGCTCTGCAGCGAACTCTGCCCCAAGGTATTCGAGCTTAGAGACGACAAGGCCTGGATCATCAATCCCAATGCCTGTGACACCTGCGACTGTCAGCAGGCTGTCGACAGCTGCCCCGTCACAGCGATATCCATGGAGTAGAGCATTATTGTTCAGGAGGGGCTCTGAGCCCCTCCTCCTGTTCACGTCCGCGTCGGTCCCTTGACTGAATGATCACTTAACTTTTCACTTGAACTATTGTCACCGTTCCTGACATTTTTCTTGACAAACCGTTTTGTTTCTATAATATTCTCTAGATAAACAGTTAGAAGACGCCGCTGTGGCGGAATTGGCAGACGCAAGGGACTTAAAATCCCTCGACGGGCAACTGTCGTACCGGTTCAATTCCGGTCAGCGGCACCATTAATCAATTGCTTATATTAGTATTCTTGTTACAAAAAAACGCACTGTACGAGAAACGTAGTAAAAACGTAGTGCGTTTTTTTTTCAAAGAAAATTGATATTCTCGTTTCCGCAAAAACCCAAAGTAGATATCTATCCTTCTTTCACATATTGATATCTCGCTTCGACTGGGGCACAGTATCTCCAGCAAACGAAATGACATAGGTAAAATAGCTCT
>DATJAO010000063.1:0-71145 GCA_035516175.1 Nitrospirota bacterium | reverse complement strand
TCTGCGGCGCTCAAGGGTCATGGACTCAGGCATGGTGAGGATAACGGGATAACCCTTGACCGCAGCGACCATGGAAATGCCGATGCCCATGTTTCCGCTCGTGGGCTCCACGATCTTCATGCCTTTTTTGAGCATGCCTTTCCTCTCGGCGTCTTCTATCATTGCGAGGGCCGGCCGGTCCTTCACGCTCCCGCCGGGATTGAATCCTTCGAGCTTAACCCAGACCTCGGCAGAGCCTTCACTTACAAGCCGGCTGAGTCTCAGCATCGGCGTATTCCCAATCAGGTCAAGTATGCTTTTTATGTTCGGCATCAAAGGTTCCTCCCTGCTTTTATTTTGCTCACTTGGGAACAGTCTGTGTCTTAACCCGATCTGTGCCCCTGCCCGAGCTGCTCTGTATGGTGCTTAGTATCTCCTCGACCGAAAGCACGGCGCCGCCCGGCCTGCCGTAGAACGAAACCGGCACCTTTCCGTTCACCGCCAGCCGGACATCCTCGACCATCTGGCCCATGTTCATTTCCACGACAAGGAAGCTTTCCACGCGTCCCGCGACCTGCGCAATGATCTTCTCCGGGAAGGGAAAAAGCGTTACCGGCCGGATGAGCCCGGCCTTGATCCCTTCGGTCCGCGCGAGATTTACCGCAGTCTTGGCGATACGCGCAGAGGTGCCAAAGGCGACCACAACGATCTCGGCGTCATCGGTCAACACAGTCTCGCACATTACCTCGCGCTCTGCCATACGTTCGTACTTTGCCTTCAGTTTATAATTCTGCCGCTCGAGACCCCCCTCCTCTCCCGGCAACATGTAGAGCGAGCGGATGACCTTGCCCGGCCTGCCCTTGGCACCCGTCAGCGACCACGGTTTTTCAATCTGTTTCGGCTTGATTTCCGGAAGTTCGACCGGCTCCATCATCTGGCCGAGCACACCATCGCCCAGGATCATGACGGGATTGCGATACTCGTCGGCCTTGTCAAATGCGCGGACCGTGAGATCCACAATCTCCTGAAGGTTTGACGGCGCGTAAACGAGCAGCCTGTAATCTCCATGCCCGCCGCCTTTCACTGCCTGGAAGTAATCGGCCTGGGATGGCCCGATGTTCCCGAGTCCCGGTCCGCCGCGCTGCATGTTCACAATCACGGCTGGCAGCTCCGAAGCGGCCATGAACGAGAGCGCCTCCTGCATCAGACTGATGCCGGGACTGGACGACGAGGTCATGGCGCGCTCGCCAACAGCTGCGGCACCGTAGACCATATTGATGGCCGCTATCTCACTCTCGGCCTGTACAAAGGTCCCGCCCAATTCCCGTAGGCGGCGCGACAGGTATTCCGGGATCTCGTTCTGCGGCGTAATGGGATATCCGAAATAGCGTCTGCAGCCGGCTCGTACCGCTGCTTCAGCCAAAGCTTCATTTCCGGTGATAAGCACTTTTGGCATATATCGTTCCTTGATCTTTTAGTTTTTGCAACAGAGGCACAGAGGTCACGAGAAAATCTTAATCCTGACGTCAGGCAAATTCAAAAATGCAAGAGTAAATCATCAAACCGTTCGATCTTCCTTGAAGATTAATGTTCCGAATTTAGTGCTTCCTCTTCTGTGTCTCCCTGTCTCAGGGGCAGAAGTTCTGAATTATTATTTCCAGACCTCGATCGCCACATCAGGACACATCTCGGCACAAAGCGCGCAGCCGGTGCACGCGCCCTCCTCTCCGCAGAACTCGACGGTATAGTAGCCGCTCTTGTTAAAGGCCGAACCGATCTTCAGCAGCTCTTTCACACATGCGCTGGTGCAGAGCGCGCATCCCTTGCAGTATTTTGTGTTGATAACGACCTTCCCCATGTATTCGCTCCGTTTCTTCCCCTCGAGATGATGTTCCCCTCCCCTGAATCAACGCCGCACGGGGCGAGGACGCTTTTCTCTTCCGCGCCTATCTGCGGGGGAGAGGTTCGCGGTAAGGGGCATGCCGCACGCTGAAATCCGCGATTCCCCGATGTCAAAAATGGTCCGCAGCAAAACGTTACCAGCATAAATACAAAATCGTGAAAATACGTCAATCAAACGGATTGAAAACCCTTCCTCTATCTTACGGGATGAACTAGGCGCTTCCTCTCTCGATCATCTCTTCAGCGTGCTTAAGCGTCGCCTCGGTGATGATCTTGCCGCCGAGCATGCGTGCGATTTCATCCACACGCTCCCTCTTATCGAGCAGCCGGACCTCTGTGTTCGTCCGGTCCTTCTTCACGGACTTGGATACACCGTAATGGCTTGTCGCCATGCTCGCTATCTGCGGCAGGTGGGTGATGCAGAAAACCTGCCGCTTCGTTGCCACGCTCTTGAGCTTTTTGCCGACCTCTTCGGCAACCGCGCCACCGATGCCGGCGTCCACTTCATCGAAGACGAGCGTGGGGATGCTATCGCCCTCCACCAGTACGGTCTTGAGCGCAAGCATGATGCGCGACAGTTCGCCGCCCGAGGCGATCTTCACGAGCGGCTTGGGCTCCTCACCAGGGTTTGGAGAAATGAGGAATTCCACACGGTCTGCGCCGCGCGGGCCGAGCTTATGGCCGTCGAGCGTATCCTGCCCCGGCTCCTGAGTGATTGTCACGTTAAAGGTCGTCTTCTTCATGCCGAGATGAGATAGCTCGGCCTCGATCTTTTTTTCAAGCACCCGCGATGCCGCGCCGCGCTTCTTTGTGAGCTCCTGCGCTTTCGTGGTAAGCCCGTATTTGATCAACTGGATCTCTTTCCTCAGCCCTTCGATTTCGTCGGTGCTCCGCTCAATGCGCTCAAGCTCGGCCGAGGCTCTCTTTCCGAACTCGATGATCTCATCGATGGTGCTCCCATACTTCCTTTTCAGCTTCTGGAGCAAGTCGAGCCTATCGCCGATCTGTTCGAGCCGATCAGGATCGAATTCCACGCGGTCGGCATAGGCGGAAACCTCACGGGAAGCCTCTTCAATCTGTGCCCGGCCTGCTTCGCAGAGCTCGACCACCGGCGCCAACCGACTGTCGATGGCTGCGATATCCCGAAGGTTGTTCATGGCTTTCTTAAGACCGGTGAGGACCGAGTTCTCCGATGAATAAAGCGCCTCGTCAGCGGCATGCGACAGTCCGGCAATCTTTTCTGAATTGGACAGAAGCTTCTGCTCGTCCGCCAGACCCCGATCCTCGCCCGGCTTGAGCATCGCCGCCTCTATCTCATTCTTCTGGAACCGGAGCATGTCCTCGCGCTGCGCCCGGTCGCGCTCGCCTGCTTCGAGCAGAGCCAGCTCCTTCCTGACACCCTGCAACCGGTGATAAGCATCTGACAGGACTTCGCGGAACTCGGACAGCCCCCCGAAGGAATCGAGCAGATCCATTTGGCGCTCAAGTGATAGGAGCGATTGGTGCTCGTGCTGGCCGTGGATGTCGGCGAGACACGCGCCGAGTGCTGTAAGCGTATTGAGATTCGTCAGGCTCCCGTTGATATATACCCTGTTCTTTCCCGATGACGAAAGCACCCGGCGCACGATCAGATCTTCTCCCGGGTTTACCTCTATGCCCTGCTCGGAAAGCAACGAGGTGATTTCAGCTGTGCCTCGGCCGTTCAGCTCAAAAGCAGCCTCCACCACTGCCTCCTGGCAACCGGTGCGGATGAGGTCAGTGCTTGCACGCTCACCCAAAGCGAGATTAAGCGCGTCGACAACGATGGACTTGCCTGCCCCGGTCTCACCGGTGAACACGTTCAGTCCGGGCGCAAACTCCACGCGGAGCTGGTCGATGATTGCAAAATTTCTGATGTTAAGTTCTTTAAGCATTTATGGTTCTTTTTCTTTCGTCTCTCTATTTCCCCTGCACTGCCGCGGCTTTCTCAAGAGCAAACCGCCCTTGGTTGGAGCGGCCGTTCCCTCCAGCCTCCCGGTAGTACTTTGCAGCGTCCTCTGTCTTACCCCTGCGCTCGGATGCCCTGCCTGCCCAATAATATGCCGTACCGACCCACATGCCCGAGGAGGGATAGAGTTCGGGAATCTTCAGGAATTCGGTCACTGCTTCGGCGTCATTGCCCATCAGCAAGCAGCAAAATGCAACCCAGTACTGCGTCGCGGGCCGCTCAGAAGTTTTCTGGCTGCCGAGGGCGGAACGGTATGCCGGAAGCGCGTTCTTATACTCCCCGAGGCGGAAATAACTGTCACCGATCCGGGTGTAAATATCGCTGAGGGGGACCCGCTCGGGAGGTGAGGTGAGGAGCAGCTGGTACAAGGGGATGGCTTCCTTATACCGGGCCGCGGCGAACAGCTTGTCCGCAATACGGTATTTCTGTTCGGGTGTCTGTAAATTGGAGGCATGTGACAGTCCGTATGGCAGTAGTATAATGAGGATGGAAATCCAGAGGCTTTTGCCCATACCACGCTCCCCCCGCAAAACCGCAGTGTAGCAAATTTACCACAAACAACGGGAAGGATTCAAGGATTATCTTTCTGACATGATAGGCAGACGTCCAGCAGATCACGCACGTTAGGCTCTTAATCAGATAGAATCCTTAAGGGTACAAGCCGAGAGCAAGTAGCCCGCAGTGAAGACAGAACCTCTGTCAGGCCGTCTTTCCGGCGATGGCTACCTTGCTCTTGTCCAGGGCATCGATAAACTCCTTGAGCATGGCTGCATGGTAATCGATGGAATAATCGGCCCGCGGTACGTCTGATTTTCCGTAAGCCGGAAGGTGGGGTGCGATTCCCCCGTACGTCTTGGCGAGAATACCGATATCGTCTCCAGACGGCGGAAGAAAGGCCGAGCCCGTAGAGAAGGACGAGCGCCGAACCCTGGCCCGCTTCCAGATAATGGACCACGATATTGTCTCTGAGCATGCCCCCCCTTGCTCCGAACGTCAATCTTTGCAGAAGTACACGGGTGAGCACTGAGCGCAAAGGAGCAGAAGCGTTTTTTTCATAAAAGGCCCTCTGTCCTGCATGTCAGGATGTCGGATATCTTTCTACGCCCGGCGCTGATCACTCGATATTCGCGGGCCTTCCGATACACTCCTCCCGCATGACGGAACATCATCTCTTGCTTCTCGCAACTCACTACGCGGCATGCGTTACGCGGTATTTCTAAGGCCACCACAGATAGGCGAGCCTGACCCCTGGTCCGGCAAGATCGCCAAAGTTGATGTTGATCACGTTCATGGAATAGATGTTGGGCCGATAATCTCCAGGCCTCAGATAGGTAACGACCGTCGCGCGCTCAAGGTTCGCCAGCTTCCTTGCCTGCACGATCGCATCGTCAAGGTAGCCGATGTCGTCGATGAGTCCCGCATCCTTTGCCTCCTGGCTCGTGTAGACGCGGCCATCGGCCAACTGCCGCACACGCTCGGGGGACATTTTTCGTTCGTCGGCGACAACACCTACGAACCTGCCATAGAGGCTGTCGATCATCGCTTGGAATATCTTCTTCTCCTCGGCGGAGACGGGACGGAACGGCGAGCCCATGCCCTTCTGCTCTCCGGAGGATATTTCGAGCGTCTGCACCCCTATCTTCTGCATTAGACCGGTAGCGTCTATACGGAGCATGATTACGCCAATACTGCCGGTAATGCTCGTAGGCTGCGCCGTTATCCTGTCCGAAGCGAGCGCCGCGTAGTACGCACCGGAGGTGCCCGCGTCGAGGAAGTGAGCGATGACCTTCACCCCCGTTTCCATCTTAAATTTTTTGATCTCGTGGTAGAGCGTGTCAGAGGCGGTCACTCCGCCGCCGGGGCTGTTGATCCTGAGCACGACGGCCTTGACGTTCCGGTCCTTGCGCGCACGGTCAAATCCTTCCCGCATTTCGGCGAGCATGCCTGGTTTCTTGGTGCCACCGATAGCCGAGATGCCTTCCTCGCTCGTGATCACGCCCGTAATATCCATAAGCACAATCTTATCCTTGCCTTCTCCCGAAAGCACGTGCTCCTCGAGCGGCTGGACCTCCGGCGCAAGAGAGACCTTGATGAAAGCACAGCCGGAGAGCGCGGGAAGAAGGAGGGATGCGAGAACAGCAAACATAAATTTTTTCATCGTTACGCTCCTTGTACGATATGTATGATCAGCAACGGTCGTTCAATCTGCTCACGAAGAAGTGCCTTCTCGTCTTTCGTCACGAATTTATCCGCACATCAGCCTTGCCGCGGAGCTCGACGAGGTACTGCTCCACCTGCCGTCCGAACTTGTCCTGGTAGAGCAGTGCCGTAATTTGCCTCTGGACATCCTCGAACCGCTTCCCCTTGAACTCCAAAGGATGGGCTTCATAATAATGCTGTGACTCTTCACGGCTCACCCGGACGAAGATCCCGATTTTTTTCTCCACGAACCGCTCCGCGAGGAGCCGCTGGCCCAGCATGCGGTCCAATTGTCCCCTGGTCATGTCCAGCCCGGCAAGAAAATCCGAGAACTCCTTGTCTGACCCCAACCGCTTCCGGAGCTTTTCGTCTTCCGCGCTTATATCCTGGGCCGATACCTCCACGAACCGGAGTCTGCCTGCCTCCTGGATGAGCAGCTGCCTGTTGATCAACCCCTCGAGGGTCTCTGTCCGCAACCGTTCCCCTTCGCGGCTGCCGCCGGAAAGCGCGGCATTGAAACGGACTGCCTGTTCAAGGTCGCTCCAAGTGATCACCTCGTAATTCACGGCCGCGACTATGCGGTCAATGAGCTCGGCGTATGCTGCGCAGGGGAGGACGAGCACTAGGAGAGCCACTGGTGTAATCGACACACGACACAACCATATGGCGAGCTTGACTATAGATTGGAAATCGAATATTTGAAATTTGGATTTTGACATGAGCAATTCTCAATATCCCCGCTATCCCTGCTTCAGGTCCGTCATCGTGACGCCCCTGAGATATTCCACGACCTTGTCCTGTCTGATGCCTTCGAGCCGCTTCACAATCTCCGCTATTCTGAGCGCATTGTTCAAGATAATATCAAGCCGCGCCTTGAGATCGGGATCTGTATTCTCATAGCGCTCGATCAGCAGTTCGGTGTTGCCGATGACCGTGGTGAGGGGGTTGTTGATTTCGTGCCGGACCGCGATCCCTACCTGACCGATGGCGCCGAGACGCTCGGCCTTGACGAGCAATTCCCTGAGATTTTTCCGCTCCGTTACGTCTCTCGCCGAAACCTGGAAGCCCGCCGCCTGCCGCCCCCTGAACATCTTCCGTGCGCTTACCTCAATGAATGCGTGGCTGCCATCCTTCTTCACGACCTCGAACTCGATCATCCGGTTCGTGCTCCTGTGCTCGCCGGCAAGCACCCGCTTTGCGGCGTCAGCCCCCTCGGGCGTGAGAAAATCGAGGACACTCTCCCCGGCGAGTTCGACCTTCGAATATCCGGAGAATTTTTCGGCGGCCTTGTTGACTGCGGTGAGCCTGCCTTCGGTATCCATGGTAAAGAGAATGTCCCGGGCGTTTTCGAAGAGGTCCCAGTATTTTTCGCTCGACTCCTTCACTTCTGCATAGAGCCTTAAATTCTCAACGGCCATGCCGAGCTGCACACCGATGGCCTCGAGCATCTGGACATCTGAAGGCTTCAGCGCGAATCCCTTTTTGGGGTACAGGAATATGACCCCCAGCACGACCCCCCGCGATTTCATGGGAATGATGATATGAGAATGCCATTTTTCACCGAGGAGGCGCGTATGGCGCGGATCGGAGCATCCCTGTTCCGTGAACATCATCTCCCCGGTCTGCGCTACCATGCCGCAGAGACATTCTCCCATCTTGATCGTTTCCTCGCGCTGTACGAACTCCGGATCAAGCCCCTTCTGGGCCGTAAGGCGCATGACATCCCCGGCCGGATCGCACAGGAAAACCCCTCCCTTTGGCTCTATGTCGGACAGGCTGTCCAGGATCTTGAGCAGAGACTTATTGAGCACATCCTTGAGGTTCTCGGCATGGCTCAGCGCAAGGGCAACTGAATCGAGCGCCGCGAGCTCGCGGGTACGGTCGAGAAGTTTCCGTTCAAGATCTGCATAGGACCCTTGGAGCTTCTGGGCCATCTGATTGAAGCGTTCCCCCAGTCTGGCGATATCGCCGTCGCCGCGCAGCTTCATCTGGTAGTCGAGGTTGCCCCGGCTGATCTCCTCGGTCCCCATCCACATGTCGCTCAGGGGGGCGGACACCTTCCGGTGGATATACATGCCGAATGCAAGGAGAAATCCCGCGGACGTGCAAAGGATCATGATGAACAGGAGGTTGGTCCTCACCTTATTATCGCGTATCTGCCTCATGATCATGCCCATCTGGGCAGCATGTTCATTCTGGTACCGTACAATGTCCTTCTCCAGCCGCATGAACAGGCTGTCGAGGCCGGCCAGGAGGTTCTGTGCAAGCGCCCGATTCTCCTCTGCCGGCGACCGCAGGGAGAGGATGCGGTCGGCTTTTTTCTCCATTTCCCGGGTATCAACAATGAGGGGTGCAATGATCGCCGTCTCCTTCTGGTTGAGATCGATGACGGATATATCATTTAGCGTCTGACGTAACTCCTTGAGCGCGGCCGCGTACGTCCTTTGGTAGGACTCATTACCGGTCTCGACGAAGTTGTGCATGGCAAGAGACACGTCGGCGATCGACTTTTCGATGTCCCATATCTTTTCATACTCGAGCGAGCTCTGCGCAAGTTCTCTCGTGGTGCGGGAAAAAGCCCCGCTGATGTCCTCGAGCGACAGGACCGTGATCAAGAGGATCAGCAGCATCCCAAGGCCGACCAGGAGGATAAGTCTTCTGTGTATTTTCATATAATGCTTCTTCCTTCGCCTTCACCGTTCACAGCAACAGCAGACAACATATTTCACGTGCATGCCGTAAAGACAGTTTAATAATACCACCAACGGGCCGTGCCGTCCAGCGGGACGGCGCCTTGGGCATGAGCTCAGAGCTCACAGCACAAGAGACACGATGCACTTTGCGCTCCGTGCTTTCTCGGTTTGGGCAGCATTACACCCTGTCAGAACGTGTGCCCGATATTAAAATGGATCTCTCCCGGGCTTTCCCCGGGCCGACGGTGGATCTTCTGGCCGTAGTCTATCCGGAGCGGCCCGATGGGAGTTCCATAGCGGATTCCCGCACCGTACGAGGCACGGAGGTCGTCGATATGCAGATCCTGGCCAATCCAGACATTGCCGGCATCCGAGAACAGGACAAGCCCAAAGCTCTTGGTCACGTTCCAACGGTACTCCGCATTGAACAGCAGCATACTGTCGCCGCCGGTCGGGACGAGGGGACTGCCGGCTTGAGGTCCCACGGAATCCTGGGTATATCCGCGCACCGTCGTGCTGCCTCCGAGATAGAACCGTTCATGGATCGGCACCTCGATCGTATCGCGATGCGGCCATGCCATCCCAACGCGTGCAGACAGTGCCACCACGGAGTCTGCTCCCGAAGGGATATACCAGCTGCTCTGGACGGACACCTTGGTAAAGTCTGCCTCAGAACCTAACTGCTTCAATGCCTCTTTGATGACGACGCCGTACAAGGCACCCGTGCGGGGATTGAAGATGTTGTCGCGTAGGTCCCAGATCAGTGAAGGGCTGATGCTGCTGATAAATACAAAGCCCACATCCTCAGGCGAAAGGATAGCCCCCGGTTCGACGTTGTAGTTATCCACATTTTCGTATTGATAGGTGAGCGAAGCTTTGACATGGTCCAGGGCCTTCTCCACACCGTAGGACGCCGAGTTACTGCGGGTCTCGTAGTAAATTTCTCGCGTATCCGAGTTGATATTTTTCTGATCAGACCAGAGCAGGGCGAACTTCCCCTGCAGGTTGTACCCGAAGGCCCAGGGCTGCTGATAGTTCAGGACCACCCGCGACAGGATGGTGCTCTCCTCGAACCTTATGCCCGCGTAGTGGGCGCTGTTCCAGAGGTTCCGGTACGCGACCTCAACGGAACTCCTGAAGTGGTCAAGGTCACCATATCCCACGCCGAACTCCACGGAGCCGGCAGGCCGCTCTTCGAGTGATAACAGCAGGTCCTTGACATAATCTTTTTCTTCCGGGTGCAGTGGCTCAAACCGCGCCAGGCCGAAATAACCGTAGCGGTATATCCGCTGCTGGCTCTTGAGGACAGCCCCGTAGTCATAGGGCCCCCCAGGTTTTACGAGGAGCTCACGCATGATCACGCTATCTTTGGTTTTCTCATTCCCCCGCAGGATGATCCTGCCGATCTTCACCTGAAGATCTTCGGATATTTTATATTTGATGTCAACGGTGCCGTCAGCAGTTTTTTTCTCCACGTCCACCTTGGCGTAGAGATAGCCCTTGTTGGAATAGGCTGACAGGATGCGGTAGCGGTCCTCATCCACGAGCCGTTCGTTGTATGGCGCTCCTGGCTTGAGGCTCACAATACCGAGAAGTTCAGCTGCGGTGAAAGCCGTATCCCCTTCGAAGGTCACGGTCCCCGTCCTCGTCTGCGGTCCCTCATCGATGTCGATCTCGACCACGGCCTTCCCGTCCTCGACAAAGGTGACCGTTTTCTTCACGCTCACCGCGAGGAACCCCGCGTCCACGTAGCGGTCGTGTATGTAATCCATGTCCCTGTCCAGGAGGTCCTCGCGGTAGGGGGTCGACGTGAACCAGCCGGACTCACGGAGGGACATCTCTCCCTTGATCTGCTTGGTCGGGAAGTAGGTGTTGCCGCGGACGTCGATCTTCAGGACCGTCTCCCGCAGCCCTTCTTGGATCGAGAACTCCAGGTCGAGCGAACCGGGTGCCTCGGTTTTCATAACGCCCACGCTGACGTTTGCGTATCCATCATCATAATAAAGGCTTCTGATCTTGTCTGTGCTGCTTGCGATAATGGCATCGGACACGTCGTGCTCCGACCAGATCAGGAGAGCATCCCTGAGCTTGCTTGAGCTGAATGCGTGGTTCCCTGTAAACTTCACCGTCACTTTCGGGCCTTCGCTTACCTGGATGGTGACGTATGCCTTCCCGTCCCGGAAGCTCACGTTCACCGGGCCGGGCTTGGCCGCCGGATAGCCGGCTTTAGCATATTTCTGACGTATGGCCTCGACGTCGGTATCCAGGAGCAGGTCGGTCCGGAGTCGGTCGCCCATTTTGCTTTTCATGATCTTGAGCAGGTCTTTCTCCTTGAATACCGTATTCCCGGTGAAGTGGACCTCCTCGAGGATCGTCGGTTTACCCTCCTGCTGGATATTAACAAGCAGTGCCACGTGATGGGGATCCTTCAGCGGTCTGGCTTGAAAACTGACGAGGGCGTTATAGAATCCCTCGGACTGATAAAGCGCTATAATATTAGCCTTGTACCCGGGCAGCTTTTCCTCGCGCAATTCCTTCCCTTCAACGCCGGTGAGCACTTCCAGTATCTTGCCCCTGGACAAGGCGTGATTGCCGTTGATCACGATATTGTCCACCACGGTGATGGGGAACAGTGTGTACTCGAGCCGCACGCCGTCACCGTCGGGAAACCCGTCCACGCGGATGTCTCTGAACAGGCCTTTGAGATAGAGATAACCGATGCCGTCCCTGATGGCCTGGCTGGAAAAATGGTCGCCGGGTTTTACCTCGATCAGCGGCAGGACCTGTTCGGGATGAGGCCAAGGGTTGCCGAGGTCATTCTTGATCACGATCGCGGTCACAGGAAGGCCGGAAAATCCGGAAGCGGCGGGAAAGGCAGTCGACGAAAACATCAGCATGCAGAGCAGAACCGCCGCTGGACTTAATAACCTCATGTCGAATTTTTAGCATATCGTGAGCAGAATGTAAAGGGAAGAGAGGCTGTCGTCGTGGCGACCTGCTCGCGTCCTGTGATATACTTTTCCTATGAACATTCCAAAGAGAATACTCGGTAAAACCGGCGTCGACGTGACCATCCTCGGCCTGGGCGGCGAGGGGGTCCTAAGGACTTACGATCATGATAAGGAAGCGTATGCCCTCATCAACCGCGCATTGGATCTGGGGATCAACTACTGCGAATCAGCGCGGGCATATTCGGGAAGTGAATCGTATTACGGGAAAGCATTGAAGGAGCGAAGGAAGGGTATATTCTTGTCAAGCAAATCGCACGCACGAGACAAGAGAGGCGCGCTCAATCACCTCGAGGAAACCTTAAGGAACCTTGGAACCGATCACTTGGACCTCTGGCAGGTGCATGATGTGAGGACCACTGACGACGTCGAGCAGGTATTCCGCCCCGGGGGCGCCATCGAGGCCTTTCTGGAGGCGAAGGAAAAGGGCTTGACGAGATTCATCGGCATTACCGGGCACCACGATCCCTTCATTATCAACAAATGCATCGCGTTCTTCGACTTCGATACCGTGCTCCTGCCTGCCAACCCGGGAGAACCGGAGTACAGGAGCTTCCTTGAGCATGTGCTCCCTCATGCACGGCAGAAGAACATGGGAATCATCGGAATGAAGGTTTATTTCCGAGGCCTTGCGGAGCGGCTGCCCTGGTACAAGAGCATGGAGCCCTTCCTGCGCTTCGCGCTTTCCCAGCCGGTCACGAATATCGTCATCGGCTGTGATGACGTCCTCCAGCTCGAGGAGAATGTCAAGTTTGCCCGCTCCTTCGAGCCCATGACGGACGAGGAAATGCGGAAACTCATCCGTGACGTATCGCCTTCTGCTCGGCAGCTCATGTACTATAAGCCATGAGATTCTCGTGGGGGGCGGACGTGAGTAAAAAGGATCTTCGTTCAATGGCCATGGCGCTTCTCGAGATCGTCAATGGTCCGCGGCCAGTCATGCTTCAATAGCCGGGAAAGCGCTCGATCGGCCAGGAGTCTGCCACCGGTCTGGCATCGCGCACAGTAGTTCGACTCGTTCGCTGCATAGCGTATTCTCTGCACCGGCGAGCCGCACGCCGGACAGGGCTGACCATACCGGCCATGGACTGCCATGTCCTTGCGAAAGGCGGTGACCTTTTCCGGGAATCCGTCTCTCATTTCACGCCGCAGTCGATCGATCCATTCCAGTATCGTGTCCCGTGATGCGTAATACAGGCCCTTGATCTCCTCGGGCGTGAGGCGCCGGGCCAGGGCCACAGGCGACAGTCTTGCCCGGAACAGGATCTCGTCGGAATAGGCGTTGCCGATACCGCTGAAGAGGTGTGGATCGTTCAAAGCACGCTTCAATGTGTGGTTAGTCCGCGTGAGCGTCGCGGAGAACGTTTCAAGGTCGGATTGAAGGACATCGATGCCGCCCGGGTCAAAAGTGTGAAGATCTGTATGACCCTGAACGATATGGAGCGAAGCCTGTTTCTTCGTTCCGGACTCGGAGAGCACCAGGCTCCCGTTCGGGAAGTCAAAGGCTGCGAGGTCCCCCTTGCCCCTCAGAACGGCACCGGGCTTCCGCCAATGCATCCGTCCCATGATCATTAGGTGAACGAGGAGCCATAACTCGTCCTCAAGACCAATGGCAATACGCGTGCCGATGGGGCGAAGTTCAAGCACCCGCTTGTTCTCTGCTGCCGACACCGGCGGCTCTGCAGTACGAAGAAGAAAGGGATGGGCGATTCGCGCATAGAACAGACGCTGATTAAGAATGCGCCTCTCCAGCGCTTCTATGTAGACGAGGATATCGGGCAGTTCCAGCATATCATATCTCATATCTACAGGAGAATAACAATCATTTTTTTCTGTTCACTAGTATATAGCAAAAGTGTCGGAGGAGCGTCCTTCCCCTGACAGGAGCTGTTCAGTTTGTGCCAGGACTGAGAAAAGTCACCTGAAAAATAGACGGGGACGTTTTTTCTCTCATGGAGTTGACAATGTCAGGCCCGGTGCTACCTTTTAAAGAGAGACCAAAAAAATGAAACTCGACCTAAGTATGATGTTTATTTAAGGAGAGAGTATGGAAAGACATCACCTTGTCGTAACCTATACCATTAGCGAAGCAAAGCGCGCATTGCTCAAAGAGATCTTCGGCGAGGAGGTGAGGCTTTCCTTTCTCGCTGATATGCCTTCCGGGCTGCGGGAACAAACACTCGTTGGTGCAAGTGTGCTCCTGTCGTGGAATCTGCCGAAGGAACTGGGACCCGGCGAACTCGGCTGGCTCACAAACGTGCGGATGATCCAGCTCCTCTCCGCCGGTGCCGACCATGTGCCTTTTACCGGGCTGCCCCCGGGCATTGTCATCGCAAGCAACGTGGGGGCGTACGCGGACCCCATGGCAGAGCATGTCCTCGCCATGACGCTGGCCCTCGCAAAGAACCTTTCCAGGGGACATCAAGGCATGGCACGGGGTGAGTTCAACCAGTCCAGACTCAATCGCAGGCTGCGCGGGTGCGTATGTGGGATCCTCGGGTTTGGTGGCATCGGTCGCGCCACAGCCCGCCTGATGCGCGCCCTTGGGGCTCGGATCTATGCCGTGAACACCAGCGGCAGGACAGAAGAACCCGTTGAGTTCATCGGCACTCTGAACGATCTTCAGCGGGTCATCTCCTCGTCGGACGTGGTGGTCATTTCTCTGCCGCTGACCAAGGCGACGCGAGGTCTGATCGGAAAGCGCGAGCTCGAATGGATGAAGCCAAATGCGATTCTCATCAACGTGGCGCGGGGAGATATTATCGACGAGGGGGCTCTCTATGCTCATCTTTCCATCCATCCTGAGTTCCTGGCGGGGATAGACGCCTGGTGGATCGAACCGTTCCGCTCCGGTGAGTTTTGCACGAATTATCCCTTTTTGACGCTGCCGAATGTCCTAGGTTCACCGCATAATTCAGCGATGGTCCCCGGCATAACAGACGAAGGGACCATGCGGGCTGCCGAAAATATAAAGCATTTCCTGAAAGGAGAAATCCCTGTCGGCGTGGTAAGACGGGAAGACTATATATAGGCCGCATGAGAGGTGGTTCGCCAACCGTCTCCTTCACGTCCTTCCTGATAGCGGTGAGATCGTTCCGTTCCATGTCCATCCCCTGATCTCGGGCATATCCTGACCATACTTCGCAATATACTCCCGGTGTTCGACCAGCTTATCGCGGATGGCCTGCTTGACGTAGGCAGTTATAAGGCCCAGTTCCGGTACGCGGTCGACCACATCGGCCACGAGGTGGAAGCGGTCCAGATCGTTGCGAACGACCATGTCAAAGGGAGTGGTGGTGGTCCCCTCCTCTTTATACCCGCGGACGTGGAGATTTTTGTGGTTCGTGCGCCTGTAGGTCAAGCGATGGATCAGCCAGGGATAGCCATGATAGGCGAAGATAATCGGCTTATCGACCGTGAAGAGCGTGTCGAACTCCCTGGTGGAAAGGCCGTGGGGATGCTCTTCCTGGGGCTGCAGCGTCATAAGGTCCACCACGTTGATCACCCGTATTTTCAGGTCCGGAGCATAGTGGCGGAGCGACTCAACGGCGGCAAGGGTTTCGAGCGTTGGCACGTCCCCGGCGCATGCCATGACCACATCCGGCTCCATCCCTTTGTCATTGCTCGCCCACTCCCAGATGCCAATCCCCGACGTGCAGTGCTTGATGGCTGCGTCCATGTCGAGCCATTGCGGTTCAAGCTGCTTGCCTGCCACGATCACGTTTATCTTGTTGCAGCTCCGCAGGCAGTGGTCAGCTACGGAGAGAAGGGTATTGGCATCGGGCGGCAAGTATACCCGGACGATATCCGCTTTTTTATTAACCACATGATCGATAAATCCCGGGTCCTGGTGGCTGAATCCGTTATGGTCCTGCCGCCAGACATGGGACGTCAGAAGGTAGTTGAGGGAGGCGATGGGTCTCCGCCAGGGAATTTCTTTGTTGGCCACCTTAAGCCACTTGGCGTGTTGATTGAACATGGAATCGACGATGTGGATAAAGGCCTCATAGCAGGAGAAGAACCCATGCCTCCCCGCGAGGAGATATCCTTCAAGCCAGCCTTGGCAGGTATGCTCGCTCAGGATCTCCATCACACGGCCTTCAGGCGAGAGGTTTTCATCCTCGGGGATCGTGTCTGCCATCCATACCCTGTCCGTCACTTCAAAGAGGGCATCGAGCCGGTTCGAAGAGGTTTCATCAGGGCCCATGACCCGGAAATTCCTGTTCTCCCTGTTGAGCTTCATGACATCCCGTAAAAAAGTGCCGAGTATTCTGGTGGCCTCGGCCGAAGCCTGACCGGGTTGAGGCACGTCAACCGCATAATGCTGGAAGTCCGGCATCGTCAGTTCTTTCAGCAGCAGGCCGCCGTTGGCATGGGGATTGGCGCCCATGCGCCGATCCCCCCGGGGGGCCAATTCAACCAGTTCCGGAACGAGCTTTCCGTGTTCGTCAAAGAGCTCTTCCGGCTTGTAGCTCTTCATCCACGCTTCAAGCAATTTTACATGCTCCGGCTTCGTTGCCATATCGGTAAGGGGGACCTGATGAGACCGCCAGAAGCACTCTGTTTTCTTGCCGTCGACCTCCTTCGGACCTGTCCAGCACTTGGGAGTTCGAAGGATGATCATCGGCCAGAGGGGACGTTTCGCGACCCCGCTGCTTCGTGCTTCTTTCTGGATTGATCTTATCTCGGCAATGGCCATGTTCAGAGTTTCAGCCATCTTCTGGTGCATAAGTTCGGGATCCGATCCCTCGACAAGGAAGGGTTGGTAACCGTAGCCGGTGAACAGTCCGTGCAATTCTTCATGACTGATCCGTGCAAGCACGGTCGGATTGGCGATTTTGAAACCATTGAGATGCAGGATGGGAAGCACTGCCCCGTCGGTGATGGGGTTCAGGAACTTGTTAGAATGCCATGCGGCGGCAAGGGGGCCGGTCTCGGCCTCACCGTCGCCTATCACGCAGGCTGCAATGAGATCGGGATTGTCGAAGACAGCCCCGAACGCATGGGAGACCGAATACCCGAGCTCTCCTCCTTCGTTGATGGACCCGGGCGTCTCCGGGGCGGCATGGCTCGGAATGCCGCCGGGAAACGAGAACTGTTTGAAGAGCTCCTTCATACCCTCGGCATCACGGGATATGTGGGGATAAAATTCGCTGTACGTGCCCTCGAGATACGTGTTGGCGACCAAGCCGGGACCTCCATGACCAGGCCCGCAGATGAAAATGACATTGAGGTCATGAGTCTTGATCATGCGGTTAAGGTGCACGTAGATGAAGTTGAGCCCGGGTGTGGTGCCCCAGTGTCCCAGAAGCCTGGGTTTTATGTGCTCCAACTTCAAGGGCTCCTTGAGGAGCGGATTATCATAGAGATAGATCTGTCCGATCGAAAGGTAGTTTGCCGCACGCCAGTAAGCGTTCATGGTTTTGAGCTGTTCCGGGGAGAGAGCGTCAGGCATAGGGACCTCCTGTATGGATGCCTTGACTTGTGTACGTCATGCGGTTGCCCGTGTTTGCAATGGACGTACGGCTTATTGTATCTTCTGCTTAAGGACTGCGGCATCTGTTGTATTCTTGATGTGATCATAAGTGTGACGGGCAATCATAAGTTCTTCGTTGGTTTTCATTACGCGAACGACGGCTGAGCTCCCGTTCCGGGATATTATGGAGGCATTTCCCCGATTGAGATCTTTATCGAAACGGATGCCCAGATACTCCGTGTCCTTACAGATGCGCTCACGAATTGGCGGCGCGTTTTCTCCGATGCCACCGGTAAAGATCAGCGTATCCAGCCCGCCTAACACAGCGCAGAGGGCGCCCAGGAACTTCCTGGCTTGGTAACAAAACAGCTCCACGGCTTCAGCTGCATGCGGATTTCTTGTTTCCTCATCCAGCAGCACTTTCATGTCCGAGCTTATGCCCGATACGCCCAGGAGTCCGGCCTGGTTGTTTACCATGCGGTTTACAGCGGCGGCGTCCATGCCTTTGTCCTTGAGAAGGTAAACGATAACTCCCGGGTCCAGATCGCCCGAACGCGTGCTCATCGCTAGCCCCCCGGCAGGGGTGAACCCCATAGTTGTGTCCACGCTTTTACCGTGTCGGAAAGCGCCCATGCTCGCCCCGTTTCCAAGGTGGGCAATGATCACCCTGCCGTCCGTTGCTTCCCGTCCTTCTTTTTTCCGGAGTTCACTCAGGATGTATTCATAGGACAGGCCATGGAAACCATACCGCAAAACTCCATGCTGCCGGATCTCACGGGGAAGTGCGTACTGCTGTGCTACCTCAGGCATGGTCCGGTGAAAGGCGGTGTCAAAGCAGGCGACCTGCTTCAGGCCCGGATAGGAACGGGTGAATTCTTTTATGGCACCGATCTCATGCGGGAGATGGTCAGGCGCAAAAGGAACCAGCCCCTCGAGCGCGGTCAACACTCCGGCGGTAATCAGATGCGGTTCAGCGTATGCGCTCCCACCATGCACCAGGCGGTGGCCCACAGCATCCACATCACGGTCAACCGCGTTGCTTTGCAAGCAGTTGATTATCTCATGCAAAGCCGCACCATGGTCCCGCAGCCTGAGTTTTCTTTCGATCTCCGTCTTTCCTTCAGCATCCGTGGTGTGGAAGAGGCCAGAAGCGAGGCCTATGCCTATCGCGCTTCCTGAAAGCATCTGCGTTTCAATGCTGCCCATGCGGTAGAGCGAGAATTTGATGCTGGAAGACCCGCTGTTGATCGTTAATATGCGCATTAAAGCCTCGTCAGTCATGACGATCTCCTTTACTATGTAGATCATAGCGCAAATTTATGGTTCGATTCGTGGGCCTGATCACGTGACTCGGGAAAAAGTATTACTGACCTTATACGCTCACTATTCGCTGCTTCCAAGGGAAGTGTACCTTAATTTAAAAGGATACACCTGGAATCATATCAAAAAAAATAAAGGCGTTTGTCTTCCAGTGTTTGAAATCCTGCCCGGTTGTCTGATTCAACGAAATTTCTGCGTAGGTGTCAAAATATCAGAATGCAGTCATAGATCTCAGAATTGCGAAAAAAATCTATTGTTTTACGAGTTCGAGGAGGTGGCATGATGAAGAAACAGATATTCACTGCAATAGGTGTGAGTAGCATGCTCTTGGTGTTCAGTCTTCTTTCCCCGTTGAAAAGCAATGCCGGGGTAAATGTAAACGTCACGATCCCCCTGCCCGGGCTGGTCATATCGGCACCGCCTGCCATGATCGTGATTCCTGGTACCTATGTGTATTATCCACCTGATGTGGGCGTGGATATTTTCTTTTATCACGGGTACTGGTATCGCCCTTACCGAGGACAGTGGTTCATATCCGCCGGATATAACGGACCGTGGGGTACTGTCGCCGTTGGGAAGGTCCCTCCTGGTCTTCGTGGATTACCGCCCTATTACCGGCGCGTCCCTCCCGGATACGGACGCATGCCCTACAGTACGGTCAGGGCAAATTGGCGAACATGGGAGCGCGAAAAATACTGGGACAGGCATGAAAGGGGAAGAGGCTACAGCGAGGGTCACGACCGGGGAGAGCGTGGTGGTCCTGAACACGGCTATGGAAGAGGCGGTATGATGGAAAGGCACAGGGACGATTGAATGACGGGGTGAAGGTCGGCATGGTGTGGAGGATAGATTATTTGAACTCGTTTCCCCTAACGGGGTGAAGCTCTTTTCCTTAAATTTTACGTTCAACGGTGCTTGATAAACGAGCCGGTTTGATATTCTTCAAAAGCGATCCGCAGCTCTTCTTCTGTATTCATGACGATCGGGCCGTACCAGGCTACGGGCTCTTTAATCGGCTTTCCCGATATGAGCAGGAAGCGTACGGCATCGCTCTGCGTCGTCACCGTCACCTGGTCGCCGTCGCCAAAGAGAACG
This sequence comes from Nitrospirota bacterium, assembly GCA_035516175.1. Lineage (GTDB taxonomy): Bacteria > Nitrospirota > UBA9217 > UBA9217 > UBA9217 > DASPSR01. The sequence goes on along the minus strand of DATJAO010000063.1, from coordinate 51,486 downwards.
AGCATCCCGTTCTGCACGAAGGGTTCTCTTTGCATGTCGAAATAGTTTACTCCCCCTACATCGTAAGCGTAGGGGTCCTTCTCGTTGCAGAAGAGGCCCTTCCCCCCTATGACGTAGGCAAACACCATATGCCCCCGCTTAGTCCTGTGAATCAATTCGGACCTGGCAGGAACCGACACATCGAGGTATTCCGGGTCGATCACGATGTCCCGGACCGGACCCTGCTTGCCATCCACCGTGCCGCAGATAATTTTAATTTTCGTACCATTCTCCAGCTCCACCTCAGGGACCTGTTCGCTCTTTACGTCCCGGTAGCGGGGGTCCATCATCTTTTGGGATTTCGGGAGATTAGCCCAGAGTTGAAAGCCTTCCATGACTCCGCCAGCGTCTCCCTTGGGCATTTCCTGATGTATGATGCCGCTGCCCGCCGTCATCCACTGCGTGTCGCCAGAGGAAATGACCCCCTTGTTCCCCATGCTGTCGCCGTGCTTCACGTCGCCCCTGAGGACATAGGTGATCGTCTCGATCCCGCGATGAGGGTGCCAGGGGAATCCTTTGATATAGTGTTCGGGATTGTCCGAACGGAAATCGTCAAGCAGAAGGAAGGGGTCGAACAACGGGACCTCGCTGTATCCGAAAACGCGCTTCAAGTGCACGCCTGCACCTTCGAGTGTGGGTTTGCTCTTGATCACTTTTTGGATCTTTCTGATTATTGCCATGGATGACCTCTGCTGAATCCTGCCTGGGAATTTGTCTCCGGTATGGTCCGAATGCGACGCTCATGAGTAAGATGCTGATGGTTTTAAGGCCAATTATCTTCAGGCTCATGATCGGGGCTACATGATCCTCGTGCTGCAGGACGCCTACTTCAGCCTTGTCCCAGGATCTTCCTCAAACGCTCCGCATACCGCCTGCCGTCAACATCGTCCGTTACAATTTCAATGTCCTCGGGCCGGGATACGCCCAGGCCCAGTTCAACGGCGCGCGCAATCTGCTCCTGCTCAAAAATCCTTTTCTCCATGATAGCTTTGTTGCTGCCCAACTCTTTTAAGACGGCTAGCCCCACCCCATCGATAGCGATCCGGTCACTCCCTGCGATGATGACATCGCCCCTCTTTCTCGTGCCCTTCCCGGGGCCCCCATCCACGAAAGCCTCAATACCGTCCAGGAGTATCAGTGACGGCGTGTAGGCCTGGTTTACCTCGGCGATCATCTTCCGCATGCTCAGAAACGACGTATGGAGTTCAGTCATGTTCCTCTTGCGGGTGAATCCCACAGAGAGCTTCAGGGACATGGTAAAGACTCCTCCGTAGCCGTGAGTCTTGAGGCAGCAGGTGGTGACGATGCACTTTGAATGGAGCACGGTCTTGGCCACATCAAAACCGTTCATCCAGTGGCTCTGTTCCGGATTTATCCGAACCCAATCCTCTGGAGGGAGTTCTTCAAAATTGATGAGGCCCACGCTGAGATTCCTACACAGATCATAGATCCCCTTTTCCTTCAGGACGTCTGCTGTGTTAGGGGGGCCGCTTCGTTCTCCGAGGGTAATGCTCTTTGCGCCCCTAGCATGGAGATGGAGTATCAGATGCGTTAGGGTGTCGTTGTGGGTTGAGCCCGGGAACGGATCTGCGGTGTTGAAGTTCGGTTTGAGCAGCACGTCCTGTCCCTTCACGGGGTTTATCCCCAGGAGATCGATTGCCCTTTTGATCCCCGCCGCCCTCTCAGATGTCCTGACGAGAGAAACTTTTGCTTTTCCGCGCTGAGGGTTTCTCTGTGCCTTCCCAGCCACTGCCTCCTCTCCTCCTCGCCCTGCCGCGGCCGAGACCATGCTTGCAGCAACGGTGATCAAGAACTCACGCCTGTTCATCGCGCACAAGACCTGTCTCTACTTCTTCGGGTATCCGACAGTTTGAGCGAGAATGATCTTTTGGTCAGGTCGAAGTTTCATCACCTTGGCAAGCGATGACTTGTCTATAGACCCGCGCACAACGGTCGACAGCCCCTCGGAAGCACAGAACAGGTAAACATTTTCGCTAATAAAGCCGGTATCAGCAGCTGAATAAAGATCTTTGTCTTCCTTTGACGCCGTACCCATGCGCGAAAAATCCGCCACATAGATGAGGTTGACCGGCGCTTCTTTCACGAATGGCTGAGTACCGGTCATGGCCCTGATATCTTCAGAAAGAATTGGCTGTAACTGCTGCGCCTTAGCATCATAGAGGTAAAGACCGTCGGCAGTAGCAACATAGATATCGGTCTCCTGCCAATTCACTGCTGAGGGCGCGGTCCGCTTTCCCGAGTCAGGCCGATTTATCCCGAATGCCGCCCACAAAAGATTCGAAAGCACCTGGAGAGGCAGCTTTTCAGTACTGAATGAACGGGAAGAACCTCTGTCCTTCAGTGCCTGCATGAGTGGTCTCCCCCCGTCCACTTGCGGCTTCAATAGTTGTACCGGCGTTTGTGTCTCCGCGAAGGGTACCGTGGCGCACAGGAGTGAAACGGCCACGAGCGATGACGCGAGGAGAAAAGAAGTGTTTTTCATTATCGTCCTCCAGAAAGCTGAGCATACAATGGGGTGCTGCTATCAGACTACTTCGCCTTCGATGATCATAAATCAAGGGATTTATCATGTTTTCCTGATCGCAAAAAGTTCCTCCTCGATCATGCCGCGAAAGAGTGGAATCTTGTAATCATTGTACTGAAGTGGCTGCGCCTGTCTGACTGCAGCCTCTGCGGCCTTTGATACGGTATCCGCGTCAAGCTGCCGGCCAAGGATTTCATTTTCTGTTTCCCTTGAACGCCATGGCACAGGGGCTGCAGCGCCCAATACCACACGAGCTTTCGCGACCACATCGTTGTTGAACTGAATCGCGAGGGCCATGCTTGCCAGGGCAAAATCCCAGGAGGCTCGGGCGCGGACCTTGCGGTAGGAGCTCCTTAATCCCTGCGCAGCCGGCAGCATGATTTCCGTGACGATCTCACCGGGGCCGAGCACGGTTTCTCTGTGCACATCAATTCTCGGCAGGACATGGAAATTCTCTACGGTCACTGTCCTCGTGCCCTTGGGACCTACGATGCGGACAGATGCTTCAAAGGCCGCAAGGGCAGGCGCCGTGTCCGAGGGGTGGACGATGAAGCACGGGCCACCGCCGAGGATGCAGTGGTACTGGTTTTCGCCCGTCACGGCAAAACACTTTTGTCCTCCTTTTCGAATACAATGGAATTCACCCCGGTAGTACCAGCACCGCGGCTTCTGACAGAGGTTGCCGCCGATCGTGCCCTGGTTCCGGAGTTGCGGACTTGCCACCTCGAGGGCGCTCTGCGCCAGGGCAGGGTAATTCTCCTTCACGAGCGGATTCTCTGCCACTTCGGCTATCGTGGTCAATGCGCCGATGCGGAGGCTTCCGTCGGCGTTCTTTTTGATGCCCCGCAGGTCGTTGAGACCGCTGATGCTCACCATTTTTTTAATATCGAAAACATGGTCCCGAAGGCATCCGAGCAGGTCCGTTCCCCCGGCAGAAAGCCCCGCCCCTTCGGAGGAGAGCTGTTTCACGGCTTCTTTCAGCGATTTCGGACGGATGTAGGAAAAGTTGGTCAGCATGGGGAGCCCCTCCACTTTGCACAAAAAATAACGCTGTATTTTTACCTCTAAGACGCGTAGAGCACGAAGAGAGCCAATGGTTTCATTTTTTTTAGTTCATAGAAAAACTTTGCATCCCTTTCGTCTTCGCGGTTCCAAGGTGCTGTATTATTATCCTTTCACGCCGTAAACCCCGTCTCTTGAGGGCCGGATATAAGGCGCCGACCTAACATGGTTGGATGCATTGTTAGGCCACTCCTTTCTGTTTGACGAATAATAAATCATCAGATACATTTGAGGTAGTCGCACTGTAGGGAAACCAACCCTGTTTTGTTCTTTGAAACCGTAAGTATGCGGTTCCGGCAAGAAGGTTGCCGGGTAAAACTTCTGCCGTCAAGGAAATAACTATGACGCCAGACCATGCGTTTCGCTAAATCTACAGTTCGCGATGCATATGCTCGCGGTACCCAACGACCAATGTTGGAAACCTTGAGAACAACGGTTTAGCAAAAATCTGTGGCGTCATAATTAGCGCCTCTGTATAAAAGGCATCTCCCGAAACCAACAGGTGGTTTTTGGAGGTGTGGCTGCTTGGCACAGCCTGCAGTCAACCGGTTCGCCCGGAGAAAAACCAGGACATCTGCATCAGTCCATGAACCGGGGACGCGGCAAACATCTCTGCCGCATCTGCAAACAGAATCAGTCTTGACTCTCAGGAGATGCAGAGCCTGATTCGGGAATCCTCGGCCCCGAGGCCGGGGAGGATGTTAATGCTTCGTTTGCGCGAATAGTTTGCTCAGCACCATGGGGCTCATAGGCGTTTCGGTAACGCGAGCTCTCGTGGCGTGGAAGATCGCGTTCGCAAGGGCCGCTGCCGTGGGAATCGTGACCGGCTCGCCTAGACCTTTGGCTCCCGTGGTATTCGCTTCTGTGTCCACGATCTCCACGGGAAGGGAAACCATGTCCGCAGGAACATCAAGGGCAGTAGGCACCTTATATTCATGCCAGCTTTTGTTCACCATCTTGCCGGTCTGGTTCTTGTCGAGGATACGAGCCTCGGTCATGGCGAACCCGATCCCCATGACAATTCCGCCGAAGACCTGGTTATCGAAGGTAAGCCGGTCCATCACCCGGCCGCTGTCATGGGTGGCCAGGAAGCGGATGATCCTGGCCTCACCGGTTTTCATATTTACCTCTACTTCGCAAAACTGGGCGGCAAACGGGTTCACCACCTTGCCCTCGGGGTTCGGCCCCCGGTATCCCACCCCCACGAGTACCCCACGCTTCTTCAGGCCCGTAACATTCGTTAATTTGATCTTCTTCGACGGGTCCTTCACGGATACAAGCTCTGCGTCGGTAAGCTCCAGGTCCCCTGCATCGGTCTTCAAATCCTGAGCCGCCAGCTCAAAGAGCTGCTTCTTGACGCTGATCGCCGCAGCGCGGACTGCCGGTGCTTCCGTCGGCACGGTCTTGCTGCCGCCGCTCGGCGTGGCGTACTGAGTCGTGCCCGTGTCTGCATTCTCGATCTGGAGCGCCTCGGGTTTTACTCCCAGCTCCTCGGCCACGACCATGGCCATCACGGTCTTGGTGCCGGTGCCGATGTCGCTCGCGCCCATATTGAGATTAGCGCTTCCATCGGAAAAGAGCTTCACGATCACCGTGGACGGAGGATTGCCGCCGCCGGCGAACCAGAGGCAGCTTGCCACGCCCACCCCCCTCTGAATATGCCCGGCCCTGGGAGCCTCGGCCATCTTTTTGAGCGCCTCTTTCCATCCGAATGCCTCGGCCCCCTTCTCCAGGCACTCCCTGAGCCCTGTTGTGGTGTAGGGAGGATTGCCGGGCCTCGCCTGGCTGTAGGTCGGGATATTCTTCAGCCGCAGGTCAACAGGGTCCATCTTGATGGCCTCGGCCAAGCTGTCGAGCATCTGCTCGAGCGCCCAAGCGCCCTGCGGGTGGCCGGGAGCGCGGAAAGGACGCGCAGGCCCCGCGTTGATATACACGTCCGTGGTCTCGGTGCGCACGTTGGGACAGAGGTAGAGATCGCGCACCAGCCAATCCATGAGCGCCGTGCCGCCCGCAGGATAGGCGCCGCTCGCTCCGGTGCCCGTGAATTCGAGCGCCGTGAGCGTGCCGTCCTTCTTCACCCCTGCTTTCAGTTTCATCGTGCCCGGAGGCCGGTTCCCGGCGGCGAGAAGGGTCTCTTCACGGGAGAAGACCATCTTGACCGGACGCGCGGTCTTCCTGGCGAGCAGCGCTGCGATGATGGTGGCTTTGTCAGCCTGCAGCTTGCTGCCAAATCCGCCTCCCATGTAATGCCCGATCACGCGAACCTTCGCAAGCGGCAGACGCAGCACTTCCGCGACCCGCGCCTGGACCGCAAACACCCCCTGGGTTGATTCCCAGATCGTGAGGCTGTCGCCGTCCCACTTTGCCACACCGCCGTGCAGTTCCTGGGGCGTCTGGATCTCGCACTCGTTCCGGTACGTATGTTCGAGCACCACATCGGCCTCGGCAAACCCCTTTGCCATGTCGCCCCGCTCATATTTGTCCGTTTTGACCTTGTTCCCGTTCTCATGCACCAGCGCAGCCTCGCGCTCAAGCGCCTTGCGCTCATCGGAAATAAAAGGGAGCACATCGTACTTCACCTTGATGGCCCGGACAGCGTCCCATGCCTGATACAAGGTCTCCGCAGCAACGGCAGCGACAACCTCGCCCTCGAAGCGGCAGTGGGGATCGAAAATCTTCGTTTTTACGTCCGTTGACCAGGGCCACAGGACATCGGCTTCTTTGTTTGCGCCGGTAAGAATGGCGCGAACGCCGGTCATCTTTTCGGCCTCTTTCACGTCCACATCCTTGACAAGGGCATGAGGATGCGGGCAGCGAAGGATGGCGCAGTACAGCATGTCAGCCAAGACCACGTCCGAGGGATAGACCGCCTTGCCGCTCACCCGCTCATAGGCATCGACACGGGGCACCGCTTTGCCGATGACGTTCGTCTGTTGCCAGGGCTTTACGTCTCCGGTGGGCACCGGAGTTTCGGGTATGGGTATGTTCTGCGCAAAGTAGAGTTCTTTTGGGTCCTTTTTCATGGTCCACCTCACGTTATCATCGAAACGCTCATCTTGACATCCTCCCCGGCCTGAAGGCCGGGGATTCCCGAATCAGGACTGCCAAAGCTCTTCCAGGACGGCCTGGGCGCTTTGCGAGTGTAGCTTGCGGTACCAGAGAGGATGCTCTTGCTTCATAGAAACATCCATCTTTGCATAGGAAGGGATCTTGCCGGTGGTTTTCCAGGCTTCTTTGGCATGCCACACAGCGGTGTTCCAGAGCTTTGTCGCGGAATACCCCAGCAGGCCAAGCACAAGAACGGTGCTGTCATCAGTTACCAATACTTTGCCAACAGTGGTCATGGTTTGCAGATCGGGCTCTTTAACAGTTTCGGTCATTATTTTAAATATATCAAAAAAGTGAACGTTTGTCCACTACTTATTGAGGTCAGCACGACTCTGGTTGTTTCGCAACCAGCGCCTTATATCCCCGCCCTGAAGAGACGGGGTTTTACGACGCAGATGATAATCAAGGCTCTCCCCAGCGTTTTCTCAGGTAAAGGTCACGATGGTTTTTTGAGCTCCGCTGCACGCTTTGCGGCATTGAATATGTGCTTGTATGCGCCGCAGCGGCAGAGGTTGCCACTCACGCCCCTGCGGATCTCATCGAGCGATGGGTTCGGCTTTGCCCGCAGCAGCCCCTCGACCGCCATGATCTGACCAGGGGCACAGTAGCCGCACTGGAAGGCGTCATGCTCGACGAACGCCTGCTGCACCGGTCCGAGTTCCTCGCCCTTCATGAGTCCCTCGAGCGTCGTGATCATTGCTCCTTCCGCCTCGATTGCCAGGGTCATGCAGGCGTAACGAGGAACGCCATCGATGAGCACGGTACAGGAGCCGCACTCGCCCCGCTCGCAGCCGACCTTGGTGCCCGTCAGACCCAGCCGTTCGCGCAGCACATAGAGTAAGGACCAGCGTGGCTCAACGAGAAGTCGATATTTACGGTCGTTGATCTGGAGCGTGACTTTGGTCATTTCGCCGCGCTCGGTCATCTCCGCTTCCGCCGCGGATTGGGCGGAGAGCTTGCTTGATACCGCGATGGTCATGGCACCAGTTCCCATCGTCGTCAGGAATCCGCGTCGTGTCATCCCGTGAGAGGAAACGTTGTCCTGTCCGTTCTCTTCTTTTTTCTCATCATCTTTCTTCATGCTGCCCTCCTCACCAGGATAGATAACCGGATCTGATATGATTATCCAGTTTACCTTATTCTAAGGAAAGATGCTCATGGGAGACAAGATCTGCAAAGTTAATTCAGTTAGAGAACAAAGTTGTCTGGCGGCTCTAGATGGCAGCTTTCCGCCACCATCACCTCTACATAACGTACGGTACTAACAGAAGTCGGCGGCTCTCCAGGACGGACTAAACTTCTTCGCTTGCAATGTCACGGCATCATACATGCTGAGATGGAAATGATTACTTTTTAAAGATAGCGCGGAACAGGTGAAATGGCAAGATTGGGAAGATTCCAGTTAATAGTTATAAAACTAAAGAAGCAATAATCGCGTCGAAAAAAAGTTGCACTGCATTCATCACGTTCTGGATGAAGGATTTAATCTCATCAATTTTATTACTGATATTTCATATATTTCTGTTCTTGCGCATACTCTCACGCTGAGCCCGATATCTCTAACAGGGTCCGCCTGCCCCAAGGGAGACCAAATCACCTGTTGACTTTGGGTACAAAAAGTGCGATTATATTTGAGAGTTTTTGCAAGGACTGAAACTGGCAAGGCCGCAAAGACGAGTGTCTTTGTGGCATTTTTATTAAGGACACTTTTGTCCTGAAAAGGGAAAAATGACGCACAAACAAAATTATCTCGAAAAAATGGAACTGAAGAAGAACACCATGCTCGCCGCTGGACTGGTTTCAGAACGCTTGCCCGGAGTTTCATGCATTGTGTTGCACATGATCTATTACCAGAGAACGGCAGACCCCATCCTGATGAAGCGCGTAGTCAATTTCTTTCCCACCGATTATGCCTGTTTTCGCATGGATTGCATGCGGGAAGAATGTATCAATGGCGGTTTTGACTTGACCCCGGTGGTTACCAGTCTGGTTAAGAACCGCAAGAAATCAATAAAGGGGAAGATCGTTTGTAACGGGAAAAGCGAGAACCTCCGCCTCGGTCATGCCAGTATCGCCTACGAAGTCAGCATTCAGTACAGCAAGCAGGTAAAATAGAATCCTTTCAGCGGGCTGTTTTTTTTAACCCGTAGAATTGATATCTGATCTAAACTTCTGATCACTCCGCAATTTTCGCATCTACGCTGTAAATTTTTTATCAATTCTCACCTCTTCGTTCAGTCGACCACCTTCAGAACGATCTTGCCCATGGACTGTCGGCCCTCAAGCAATCGATGCGCCCTCTCCGCCTCAGACAGCGACAGAACCTGGCTGATACGCAATTTTAACCAACCCTCTTTAATAGCGCTTAGGACATCCTTTGACCGACGAAGCAGATCTTCGCGCGTGGCCGTAAAGTTGACCAGGCTTCCTCCGGAAACGGAAATCGACTTCGCCATGAGGGAATTAGGCACAATGGGGTCAGCGGGACCGCTTGCTGAACCAAAGATAACTACATGGCCATGGGTTGCAGCTGCCTCGAGATCGCCCGGGAACGTGGTTTTCGCCACGCCGTCAAGGATGAGATCAGCACCGTGCCCGTCGGTCAATCGCTTCGTTTCGCTCACGAAATCCTGCTTTGTGTACAGGATGACATGATCGGCGCCTGCCTCTTTCGCCGCGCGCGCCTTTTCCTCGGTTGAGACCGTTCCGATGACCCTCGCGCCGAGATGTTTCGCCCACTGTACCAGCTGGAGCCCCACTCCCCCTGCTGCTGCGTGAACCAGGACCGTGTCTCCTGGCTTCGGTTCATGGAAATCATGAATAAGGTAGTGCGCCGTCATTCCCTGCAAAGGGAAGGCCGCCCCCTGTTCAAATGACAGATCTTTCGGCAGGGTGATCAGCCTTCCGGCATCGATTGCCGTGTACTCGCTGTAGCTCCCTATGTGCCCTGTATAGGAGACCCGGTCTCCATGGCGGAATTCGGAGACCTTTTCACCAACTGCTTCTACAATGCCAGATGCCTCCAACCCGGGGATGAAGGGAAGTTTCACCGGGTAGATTCCTCTTCGCTGGTAAATATCCACGAAGTTTACGCCTGCCGCGTGAATTTTCACGAGGACCTGCCCCGTCGCAGGCGTCGGCTTCGGCTCAGCGTCCGTCAGCTTCAGCATATCAGCGTTACCATAGCTTGAAATCCTGATGGCTTTCATGGTTTTTCCTCCATTCGATGTCAAGTAATCTGTCTTGTCCTCTGGGTAGGGACAATCCTTATTTATTATGATAACGTACGAAGGCAGGATGTCAAGGTAAGGAATTGTTCATAGTGGGATGATAAGGCTCTCTGAAAAAAAACAGCCCGGGGTCTGCGATGAGCAGCCTGTGTCACGACATTAAGAAGCAAGGCATTCCTCTTTAATGTGATCTCATGGCAGGAGAGTAAGGCAGGGCTCATACGATGATGTTTTGAGACGTGACTCTGATGGTCGGCTCAATTAAACGATCTCGTGCGAGCCACAAAAATGTCCGCTGTTGCTTGACCCCGTTCTGATTCGCTAATAGAATTAGACAAATGATTTGTCCCCATAAAACACCCTGGAAGGAACATTTAGTAATGGGAATAAGGAGGCATATGATCATCTCTCAACGCCGCCCCTGCAGGATGACCATGGCAGCATTCGGTGCGGCTCTGGCTTTTGTTCTGGCGATACCCCCGTCCTCATGGGCACATGGGGTTGCGGGACAGCGGTTTTTCCCTACCACCTTTGCCGTTGATGATCCGTTCATTTCCGATGAGTTCTCCGTGCTCTACAATTCCATAAAGATGAACGACGAGGCTGGAGGGCCGCGCATCCAGAACTCGTCACTTGATGTAGGATATTCGAAACGTATCATACCCAACTTCGGGGTAGAAGCCGACGAATCTTACCAACGCCTCCACACGGAGGGGGACGGCACGGTTAGCGGTTACGGTAATCTGGTAGTGAATGTAAAGTATCAGTTCTATACGAGCGCCGAGCATGAAACGATCCTTTCCGTCGGCGTTTCGGATGAGATCGGCAACACCGGAAATCATAACGTGTCCAATCAGTTCTCGACAATATCTCCGGCCTTCTATTTCGGCAAAGGGTTCGGCGACCTGTTTGAGCCAACGAGCTTTCTGAGGCCCCTTGCCGTCACCGGCGTCATCGGCCCGAACATCCCTACACAGGAGACCACGGACGACGTTAAGAACCCTACGACACTGACCTGGGCGTTCACTGTCCAGTATAGCCTGATGTATCTCCAGTCCGTCGTAAAGGACATCGGCCTCGGTCAGCCCTTCAACCGCATGGTTTTTGTGGTTGAATTTCCCATGGAAACCTGCCTGAACGCGGACTGTAAGAATCAGACGACTGGGACCGTAAACCCGGGGATAACCTGGATCGGCAGATACACGGAGCTGGGCATTGCCGCGGAGATCCCCATGAACCCGCGTTCGGGAGCGGGGACGGGGGTCTTCGCCCTTTTTCATCTCTTATCGACGACCTTTTCCCGAAGAGCATAGGGCGGCCGATATTCCCATGAATGCAATGAGCCGGCATCCAGGGCGCTGCATCATGGCTGCGCTCTTCTCTGTAATATGCCTGTGCATGGTACCGACAGATTCCTTCGCCCATGCATACCCTGACCATGCCGATCCGAAAGTAGGGTCCACGGTTTCAACCCCTCCCTCTCTTGTCCGCATCTGGTTCGACAGTGATCTGGAGCCAATTTTTTCCTCGATCATGGTGCATGCTGCGAAGGACAACACGATGGTCGATAAGGGCGACGGCCGCGTGGATCCGTCCGATCCCACGCTCCTGGAGGTGAGCGTGCCTCCCCTGCCGCCAGGTTCTTATATCGTCATGTGGAGCGTAGTAGCGAGGGATGGACACCGGACCTCGGGCAACTTCACATTCACCATCAAGTGAGAAAGGAGATCGGCTGTCCATGGACATCTTAAGCCACAGCATGCCTCTTTGGCTCGAACTCATCTCCATAGCCTTGTGCACAGGAATTCTCGTTTTTTTCCTCTACGTCCTTTCTGAAGCAGAAAACCCCGATCCCCGTCCGCAAAACCGATTATGGCTCTTCTTTTTCGTCTCCGTGGCAGCAGCAATGGCCGGAAGCGTCATCAATCTCTTCCTGCGCGTCGGGGAGATGAGCGGGGAGACAGTCATTTCTTCTTTTCCTATGGTGCCGACCGTGTTGTTTAAAACTCACTCGGGCCACGTCTGGCTCATCCGCATCGTCTGCCTCGTTCTCATGCTTGTTGCCGGAAAGATCAGAAAGATCCGTGACACACGTCTTGTCCTCATCATCCTGTTCTGCCTCGGCACGATCATTGCCTTTACAGAGAGCGCTTCAGGGCATGCCGCTGACAAGGGAGATTTCAGCGTCGCCGAAATCATGGACTGGCTCCACCTCCTTGGCGCTTTGGTCTGGGGTGGCGGCCTCATTGCGCTTACCGTTGTGATTCTTCCTCACATGGTGAAACAGGATGATCATGCTGCGCAGTCCATAGCAGGTGTTGCGGCCAGATTTTCAAGAATCGCAGGCATTGCAGTCTGGATCATTGCCTGTACCGCAATTTATCAGGCATGGATTAATGCGGGCAGCATTGAGGCTGTGTTGAAATCACCCTATGGTCGGACGGTAATCGCAAAAACCGTTTTGTTTTTCCTGCTTCTTGGTCTCGGCGCGTTCAATCGTTATATTAGCGTGCCACGTTTGCAGGAATGGGCAGGCATTCCTGCAACGAGCCCGGGGATCATCAGTCGCCTCGTCGCGCCCATTCTCCTATCCCTCACACGAGATCTGAAAGGCCGCCCGCTTGCCATACGGTTCGTGCGAAGCGTAAGGATTGAGGCATTGCTCGTTGTGGTAATCCTGTTTTGTGCCGCCCTGCTTCAGCATGAGATCCCCGCACGACATTTTTTACATCTCGAACATATGCATGGCGCAGGCCAACTTGCGGGCCATGAGCACGATGAGCACATGTCTCATCATCCCGGCACTGGACCTGCGCCTGTCTTACGCCTTGAGACAAATCCCGTCCATATCACCGCCGGGACCCCGGTGTCGATGATAGTTCACCTTGAAGACCAGCAAGGCAGGCCCGTCGAAGGATTGACGGTCCACCATGAGCGCATACTCCATGCCATCATCATCGGCGAAGACCTGAATGTCTTTGCGCATATACATCCCGAGGACCTGGGCCCCGTCACCGAGGAGATGGTGAGCACGGCAACATTCCCGCTGCATTTCACGTTTCCGAAGGCGGGAGCGTATCTCGTCGGACTCGACTTTGCGTTACCAGACGGGCTTTACAGCAAATCGGCTTCTCTCAGCGTCGCGGGTCAGCCGACGATGAGAGCGCCGATGGTCGATACCTCAAGAGAGAAGGGCTTCGGAGAATATCATGTTTCCCTGATGACGTCCTCGAAGAGCATCGAGGCCGGCCCGGAGACGCTGCTACGATTTCTTATTACAAAAAATGGAAGACCCGTTACGGACCTCGGGCCCTTCCTGGGCGCTCCCATGCACCTTGCTGTCGTGCGCACCGACCTCACGCAGTTCATCCACGCCCACGGGGTCACTCCCGGCGACTCTCATATGCATGCGGAGCAAATGCATGTGAAGCCCTCAGAACTGTACGGCCCGGAAATAGATGCCTTCATCGTCTTTCCTGTAAAGGGGGTATACAAGATCTTTTGTCAGGTGAAACACCAGGACAAGGTCCTTCTCTTTGATTTCATGGTGAAGGTGAATTAGCTGCGGGCACCCGCAAGTGGAAAGACAAAAGGATTCTGCCGGAAAGGGAGAATGGCATTTTTCAAATCCTACCGCTGCCAGAAGTCCGCAAACTAAACACAGCGAAGTGCTGAAACTGCCGCGCAGTTTGCATCAAAAAACGAAGCGGCCCATCTTCCATTCTTTCGCGTAGTCGGCCAAGATGCGCCTGTTCTTTACGATCCCCGGCCGGTAGCCGGAATCGCGCAGCAGAAAAAAAGATCACATAAAGCGACTATCCCCCGTGAATGACCTGCTGTCCAGTCAGACTGAGCCTCGTCATTCAAAGCTGATGAATGCTTTAGGATCTATTTTCCGTGCAAGGTAGGAAGGCACAAGGCCGGCCAGCAACGTCGTGGTAAAGAGGAAGGCCATGAGCAGGGAAATCGGGAGGAACGGGATCCGCAAGCTCACCTCCCATCCGAAAGAGATCTTGTTGATCACGTGCGTTATCACGATGCTGATTGCGGAACCCATGATGCAGCCCAGCGCGATCCCGGTAAAGCCCACAATGCCCGCCGATATAACCATGACCTGCCGGATATGACGCCAGGTCGCGCCAAGATACCGCAATACAGAGATCTCGCGTTTCTTTTCGAAGACGAGGATGAGAAGCGCGTTCACCACGCCGATAAGTGAAATTACGATCGCGATCAGTTCTATGGTATACGTGAGGGCAAAGCTCTTGTCGAAGATCCTGAGCGCTGCCTGACGAAGCTCTCTGTTGTCAGTTATGCCAAGTGAATATTTGCCACCGAGCGTCTTCTCGACGTTTCGTATGAATTGTCCCGCGTCCTGGCCATTCGTGAGGTAAACGCTGAGCTGCATCGTGTCATCCAGGCCCCAGTATTCCTTCAGCCATCGCCGGTCCATATACATGAATCCCGACATCGTTGAATAGCTGATGGAGGTGTTATTGATAGCGAACGCTACCCTTCCTTTCGGTGTTTGAAGTTCGATGGTGTCTCCCCTCTTCAGACCGTACTTTACTTTGAGGTAGTCCGATATCGAAACTTCCCGATATTGGGCGAGTCTTTGTATCCGCTCCTTCTCTCTGTTACCGATGTTGGGCCCGTATTTCCATAACAATTCTGAATTTCCGAATCCGGCCACGACCTTTTGGCCATGGAAGTCGATCTGGAGCGCCCGGTACTTGCCGATGTTTTCTACTCCGGGTAAATGCTCCACGGCATTCACAATTTCATCATCCAAAGGATAAAAGCAGAAATTCGATGTGCATGAGGCGGGCTTGATGTAAACGTCGGCCGCGATATAGGTATTGATCCAGTCGATGAACGAGGATTTAAAAGAATAAACAGACGAAACCGTTGCGACGATCAGTGCCGAACTCACGGCAACACTCATGAGCGCCAGGGAAAACCGGAAACGGCTTCCCTTTGTGTCACCCACGGCGATCCGCGCGGGTGCCTTGAACAATTTCTGGAGCGGTCTCTTCAGCCCCCTGAGACTTGCCCCGAGATAAGCAGGTGCGTTGAACGTGCAGCCGAGAATGAGTAAAACAATCCCTGCGTAGGACAGCCAGGGGAAATTGAAGGGAACATAGCGATAGTCTGCATAGGTGATGACGCCTCCGCACAGGATGGAAAAGACGCCGATAATCGAAAGAGTCCTCTGACGGTTTTTATATGCCTTCTCGAAGGTTCCTTCCCGCGAGCTTTCGTTCGGCCTCACATTCGCTGATTCGAGCGCGGGGACAAGCGAGGCGAGAAATGATGCGACAAGACCCAATATCAAGGTTGAGAGAGCATCTTCCCAGGTGATAAGGTAATCCGATATGTCCATGCTGCGGTAGAATTGAGCGATGGTCTTTCCCACCGCAATGATGGAAAACCACGCGCATAACTGGCCAAATATGATGCCGAGGAGCGAGCCCGAGAACCCCAGGATCATTCCCTGGATTGAGAAGAGGGCGACCATGGTTTTCCGGTCCATACCCAGTCCGCGCAGGATGCCGATCTCTGTCCTCCGCTTGACCACTGAGATAAATACAGTGTTATAAAGGAGGAATACTCCGACCAAAACAGCAAGGAAGGTCACGAACCTGAGGTTGAATCTGAAGGCGTCGATCAAGGACTTCTGGTTCAGAAGTATCCGTTGTTTCTTTTCAAGGGTAAGCCCGGCTGGGAGAATTCGGGCAATCTCATCAGCCCTTTTCTCATCGGCAGCAATATCGATCCTGGTGAGATAACCAATCTTTCTGAAATACTCCTGATAGTTGCCGAGGTCCATGAAGACCGTATTTGCCGGTAGCGAAGGCGCGTCGATGATTCCCACGATCTTGAGGCGGTATTCATTATTATAGACATACGCACTGAAGGTGTCCCCTTTTTTGAGATCATGCGAATCGGCATACTTCTTTGTTATGATCACACCGTTCAGATTTGTGAAAAAATCTTCGATATCGAGTTCCTTTTTCGAGGACATCCCCAGGAGAGGGAGGGCCTTTACCGAGTATATTCCCTGAATATCGACGGTTTCATTCGCTCCAGGGATATAAGCGTTCACCAATAACATCGGCAGGCTATTATCGGCAATGGTCCTGATGGGCTTATACAGCTTGTCCGGGAAATCGATCCCGGATGAATCCAGGACTTCATATTTGAAAGCCGGGTCAAGACCGGCGATATTCGCTTCGAAGGACCTTACCGCCCTGTTTGTAGCGACGGACACTCCCATGAACAGGCCGATACCGAGCGCTACCCCGAACACCGAGAGAGCCGTGAGAAAACGTTCTTCCTTCACGGTCCTAAGCACGATATGTTTTAGTAACTTACAAATCATTTTTTAGAATGGGAAGAAACAAAATCAACAACTTTGCCATGACTGTCACGCATGAAACGAATTACGCGAATAAGTCCCGAGTTTCATTTGTGCTCTTCGTACAATTCATGCAATTCGTGTCGCTGAGGAGCTCCTGCTTTCGGTTAAATCCTTCGGCTTGTCCGTATCAGGAGTTTCGCGTATTTCACGGCAGCAGCGTCCCGTCCTGTATCCTGATTATTCTGCCTGCATATTCCGCTACAGCCTCATTATGGGTGACCAGCACGACCGTCTTTCCGTCTCTTCCGGCTGCATCTCTGATCAGTTCGACAATGGACGCGCCGGTACGGCTGTCCAGGTTCCCGGTGGGTTCGTCGGCAAGAATGATACCGGGTTCGTGAATAAGGGCCCTCACGATGGCGACCCGCTGCTGCTCGCCGCCCGAAAGAGAAGAGGGGTAGTCGTTCTCTCTTCCTTCGAGACCGACGAGTCTTATATACGCAGATATTTTTTCTTCGTATCCCTCTTCCCCGTTCAGGAGCAGCGGTATCTCGATATTCTCATAGACTGTTATGTTCGGCAGGAGGTTGAAGAACTGAAAGACGAAGCCGACCTTTTGCCGCCGGTACGCCGTGAGTTGCTCCTCGGTGTAGGATGATATGACTTCCCGATCGATGGTGATCATGCCTTTGTCGGGAACATCCATGCCGCCAATGAGGTTCAGTAGCGTGGACTTTCCTGACCCTGAACTGCCCATGACCGCAACGAACTCCCCGCTGCCCACGACAAGATTGATCCCGCGGAATACGGCCCTGGTGCCGTAATATTTTTCAACGTTGAAGAGCTGTATCACAAACCCTCACCCGGACAAAGCAGGAAAGATCATCGAACCGCCGAGGCGCGAAGATCGAAAAGGTATTTTGTCTTAAGACATAAAAGCATAAATTTTCTTCGCGTTCATAGCGTCTTCGCCGTAAAAAAGTTTATTCATTCCTGCAAGAATTGACTTTTTTAGATACTAATACCCTGTCATTTCGACGTATGCCCTTCCTTGGGCAATGCCCTCGACCCTGCACGACCCTTCCCAGTAAGAGGTCCCCATCTCGTCTGCCGCTGTGAATTCCTGGTCCTGTACCAAGGGGGTTACAAGGAGACTCAGGTTTTCCGAGGGGACGGTTATCTCCCATTTTGACGGGTATCGCGTGCCGCTCTGCGCTGAAATATAATGACTCAGGACGGTGATCGAAAAATCACTTCTATCAAGATGCCGGTATTTTCCGTCTCGGTATACGAGAGTCCCCGAAGAGTACTGGTTGATGGACCCATCTCTGTTTCTTATGGTGTAGAGCATGATTTCCCGTTCATCATCGAGCTGAAGTGCGAACCAGTCCCATCCGACCTCGTTCTTCCCCAGCCCCCGGGATGAAATCTCCCGGTCGAACCAACTTTTCCCTTTCACCTGAAAGACGGTATTACCCAGCTTCAAGGTCCCTTCTGCGCTCAGATTGGTGCAGGAAAAGTACAGAGATGCGATCAGGGGCGATTCATCGGATTTGCGCGAATATCCCCTGTCGCCATTCAAGATAAAAGGCTTGCCCGGTAAGAGGGACAGCTCGAGGTCAGCATTGTCTGCTGAAGCCTTGATATGCATCTTTTTCATGGTCCCTTCCAACTGATCCTTATCGACCCATACGTGCAGCAGCATATTGTCTGCGCCCGCGAAACCGAATGCGCCGGCATCGGCGTTACTGAAATGATAATATCTGTTCCCCAGTAAATCGGAAACCGCAAAGTGCGAGAGAAATATGGTGTTTACGCCGAATTTCGACTTGTACATCCTTTTTTGAACGCCTGCGCCAAAAAACGTGAGCTCATAGCCGAACTCTCGCCCAGCCGCATCGTACAGATGGCCGGTGAAATACCACCACTGTATCCTGTAGTCTTTCCGGTAGTAGAGGTCCCTTGGCAATGCCACAGTAATCCCGGGGGCAACATCGCGCCACGCCTGACCGAAGGCCGGAAGAGAGAGCAGGAGCGAGAGGCCAATATACAGGAACAATGATTTCTTCATAGCCGGTCCAGGTTAAGATCTATATTATAGTATAACAGACGAGTATGAGCCTTATCGAGAAGGTTGTCTCTGTTGGGTGAGATGGGAGAGATATGCCCGGGTTAATGAGAAGACGCACCCGGGCACGCAGAAGAGGGATCAGGGAGCGGAGAACTGTCTAGAGATGTTTTAGGACGACCACCGCGCCTTCATCTCTACCGGCTGTTTCTGCGGTCCACTGCCGACCTTGGCGGGGCGGCCAACGGGAACAACGGCCATAAACTCGCCCTCAGGCTCGCCGAGGAACCGGAGCACATCTCCTTTGATGAGATAGAGAATCCCGAGCCAGACCGTTCCCAGTCCGAGGGACGTTGCTGCAAGAAGGATGTTCTCGACAGCCGCAGCTGAGCTCTGAATCTCCATCGTCCGAAAAAAATCATGGGCCATCTCTTTTTCGACCTTGAAAAGATCGGTCCCGTGCTTGATGAGGTCGCCCGTGTTCAACACGGCGATTACCACTGGTGCTGAGATGATGCTCTTCGCTCCCATGCGGAGGAGTGCTGCGGCCGGCTTGGGAAAGACTGCGGACTGCGTCGTCACAAGCTGCGCCAGCTCCTGCTTCTTATTTCCCCGGAGGATGACAAACCGCCACGCCTGCTGGTTGTGGGCCGACGGCGCCTGGTTTGCCGCATGCAGAAGTACCATGATCTCCTCTTCGGACACATCGTCCTTCGTGAAGGTCCTGACGCTGCGGCGGGCCTTAATCGTCCCTAGAGTATCATTGCGGGTAAAAACGGAATCATCGGGCAGCAGCATGCAGCTCTCCTCGGTGATGCGATGCAGCAGACTCAATCTCAAGATTGAACATATCAAAGGTCATCGCTGAAGTCAAGCACGACAGACTTGCGTAAAAGGATGCGCGGAGCACAGAATGAAAAAAGGGAATTTACCGCAAAGGCGCCACACACGCGAGATGCGAAACATGTTGAATTACAGTCGAGTATCTTAACTATTAACAAATGATTTTCTTGTAAACGCTGTAGGAACGTTGGAGCATCACGAAGCAGGTATCATCCTGAAGGCGAAAAAAACAAGAGGAGCGAATTCGGGATGAGGGAGTAAGGTATTAAAATTCTCTCTCAACTCTCCTTTTTACGCTCCTCCTCTGCTTACCAGTTCTGAGGGACTTTATTATTTTGCCAACCGTCCGAAGTTTCAGCACCTACCCGCACTTGCTGCTACCTGCCTCGCCAGCCATTGCCGGAGAACGACCTCATGGAATAATTGCCACCTCTGACCATGGAGCCGCTGAACGACCTTGAAGGGGCGCCCCGCGCGACAAGCTGTCTTGCACTTCCCATCGAAGGTCCGCCTGGCGCTGTGAAGCGCCTGACGGAGCCATTGCTTCCCCTCATCATAGAGTATCTGAACGGCCTGCCGGACGACTCAGGTGCGAACAGCCGCCTCTCGCCACCTCCCCGAACCGGCCCGTTGAATGTCCTCTCAGGTGTGATTGGTTCAAAGGTCCTGCCCTCTACACCCCGGGCCGCCATGCCGCCATCACGGACAACGGCGGACCGTGTGCGTTCAACGCTTCTGGAGTAGATAGCCTCGGCGTTCTTCCACGCCTCAGGAGACCTGAACCCTTGGGTCCTGAGCGCGCTATTTGAATAAGCTCCTGGCCTCCCGGTATTAGGCCCGGTGAGGCTGGCCCCGTTCCTTAGGTCCGTAAGATTCCTGAAAGTTCTGCCGTCTTCGGTCCTGAGCGTCGTAATAGGTCTAACGCCACCCGTGTTTGTTCTGACGACCGGGTCGACTACGGCGACTCTTCTGCCATGATGGTCGATAACGTTGTTGCTCACGATGAATGGTCTGGAATTGACCCACACCACTTTGGTGAAACTGTTGCAGACGTAGTATCCCGGGAACCAAAAACCGAACCAAAAGACAGGATAGGGCACCCAGTCATAAAGGTATCCATAATAGACAGGAGGCGGATAGTAGGTTATGATCGGAGGACCCTGATCGTAATAGTAGTTGGTGATCGTCTGCGAGTCGGATTGCCCTACAGGGGCATTATTACCTTCCGGCGCTGTGGCTCCCTCGCCTGCCGGAGTCGGCAACGTCATCTGGGATGCCAGCGAATAAAGCCCCTTCGTCGCTTCTTCACTGTTCATCGACAATTTACCTTCCGACGCTGCACTGGCTATGGAGTCCTTGAGCTGTCCAACGATCTCGGGAGTCATTGGATAATCCGAAATCCATCCGTTCAGCGGAGCAACTCCTGCTTTTGCGAGCATATCCTCTGCCTCTGCTTCGTTCGTTGGTGAACCTAGATTGAGCATGGCTGCCAGCTTGACTGCGAAATAACCTTCACGTACCAATGCCTGGGCTACAGGAGGGGCTTGTTGGGTTTGCGATGGCTGCGACCCGTAGTCTGCTGCAAAGGTCGCGAAAGGATAAAGGAGTAAGCCGGCTGTCAATATTATTAACAGCAACTTTTTCATTTCATACTCCTCACTTTTCCATAATTATATTATATCACTAAAAGCATCCCCGTATCAAGATGCCTACAATTCAATGTCTCCATTTCAAATAAACGACCGTACTACGGCTCGCCAGTTCGAATACTTTAGAAGTGCAAACGGAGGGCGATACTCATGCGTAGAGTTGCTGTACAGATTTCGACACTGTATAACCGCTAAAGAAATAATATGAACCGCCCTCTCCCGATATTATACGAATCGATCAAGCATAATCAGGACGAATGGGCCTCGATTTTCCGCACTTCCACATAATGCGCTGCGGCCAGTGCGGCTATGCAACCATCAGCGGCCGCAACCACGATCTGGTTCGCAAACTTCTGGCGTAAGTCTCCGGCAGCGAAGATGCCCGGAACGCTCGTTTCACACTTATCATTTGTTATAACAAAACCCAGCTCGTTTATGCGGACCCCGGGGGGTATTAACAGATTGTTGGGAGAATAGCCGATAAAAATGAAGACCCCGTCAGTCGCTAATTCCCTCTTTGCTCCGGTCACGATATTTTCGAGCGAGACAGCTTCAACCGTCCTCCCGTTTCCTTTGATTTCAGTAATGATCGTGTTCCAGATGATCTCGATTTCGGGCTTTGTCAAAAGACGACCTTGGAGTATCTGGCTCGCCCGAAGCGTATTTTTCCTGTGAACGAGGAATACTTTCCTTGCCAGCCTTGACAGATACAGTGCCTCCTCGACGGCAGTATCGCCACCTCCGATGACAACGACGGTCTTATCTCTGAAGAAAAACCCGTCGCAAGTGGCACAATAGGAAACACCGCTTCCGAGGTATTCCGCTTCACCGGCGATACCGAGCTTTCGCGCGGTTCCACCCAATGCTAGAATCAGAGCAATGGTGTGGAGAATATCGCCATTGGAAAGCTGGACAGAGTGAAGATCAGGGCCGGCGTTGACCGCCGCTATTTCTTGCTGGATAATGCGCAAGCCGAAGGACTGGGCATGATGGACAAGTTTCTCTGCAAGATCGAATCCGGTTATGCCTTCCACTCCCGGGTAGTTCTCAACCTCTTTTGATATGGCGATCTGGCCACCGAGCAATCCTTTTTCGAGGAGGATCGTTTTCAGCGCAGCTCTATTGCAATAGAGCCCTGCGGCGAGCCCTGCAGGCCCCCCTCCCACAATGATCACCTCATAGGTTTCCTCATTCGCCATGACACTTCTCCTCATAATGATTTCAACTCACTATCGGGTCGATCATAACAGGCCGTTGATTCTCAGGCTTCCCCTATCCATAAGTATAACCGATTTTTAACAACAATTTGAAGACGGGTCCATCGCTATAGGATCGCTTCGCAAAGACAGGAACGGAATCGTGCAACAGCGTGATAACATCTGACGACAGGAAGTTAGTATGGAGTTGAGATACCGAGGGAGGGCAATAATATATATGAGGGGGAGAGATCTGATAGTGATATGAAAGCTTCCAATAGGCTTCAGTGCGTCGCGAGGACCTCATTCCAGCTAGTACAAAAAATGCGGGTATGAGAGCATTTCCCAAACCAACGTAACGTGTCGAAAAACGGTCAACAACTCAATTCCCCAGCCGGTTCATGTTCTACCAGCATTCTTCAACATCATACCAAGGTCTGATTGACAGCAGGGTTCGCCGAGCTATATTATCTCGTATATTTTTAAGAGCATCGACGGCGTTAAATTCTCTGAGTGTCGAAGGTTCTGGCGCGCGAGATGGTCAACCCCAGGCTCTCGCACAAGGGCATTGAGCATGAAAGCCATGTCCTTCCAGATGCAGAGCGGGGTGTAGCGCGACCAGATTGGCCGGCTGGATCAACTAAAAGGAACTGGAGGCCCTATCGTCGAGCGGCATGGCCGTGCTGGCCCAGACGACTGCCGCGCGCCTGCGGAACATGTTCCAGACTCTCAGCAGCGGTGTGACTGACGGACCGCTCGGCATCTTCAGTCTCGTCAAAAGCGACTTGAACCTTGTTATTCTCTCCTCGCCGACCGCCACGATAGATAGCGCGCCCGTCGGAAAATGAGATTGACGCCCGGTTTAGGGCGCTGGCCAGCTGAACGATACGAAGAGCGAGACCTCGATGGGGTGCAGAAACTCTCAATACCCGAGGTTCCCCCAGGAACGTTGTTTCTACGAATATTTTTTGTTTCCAACCCGTCTAATACTCCAAACTGAATGTACGGCGGTGGACAACGTACCCTGAACTCCCTTTATCCACGTAGTGATCTGGATGTACTGCCGTTTTTTGGACAATAGCTCTACAGGAGGCTGAATATGACGATCGTAACGACAGCAAAGATATTAGCCCGACTCATCCTTAAGCTGAGCCCGCTCATCATCGATTCCACTCAGATCGTCAGGAAATGGAGGAAAAAAGGAGATGTGCCAATTGAGGACCTTCCTTCACGTGTGGAGCGGCTGGAAAAGAACATGGACCTGCAGTCGAACCTGAACGAACAGTTCATCACCGAAATGCAGGTCCTGAAGCCCGCGCTCGAGGGAATTTACACGTCCATGAAACTCGTCTTTTACCTCGCCCTGTTTGCCTGCGTGTTCTCGCTCGTCGCACTCGTCCTCCACTTTCTCAAGTAAAGCCTGTGAGAATGTACGTTATCTTACGGCAAAGTCGTGGCTTATGCCCGTAACCGTGGAATAAATCGGACGTGGGAGACGTGCAGCCTTTTTTATGTAATCAAATCTTCAATGCTTACAAGACAAAAAATATCTCCTCTGGCTGCATTCCTACAAAAAAAGAGCGAATTGCATCCTTTATTGCCTCTCCTCCGTTGCCCAGATTACTTCTTCTTGCTCTTCGGTTTTTTAACTTCCTTCTTTGCACCCTGTCGTGAAGCTGCCATGTGCTATCACCCCTTTCGTTTATCTGTCTCCCTGTCCGATGGTTGCTTCTTTCTGGTCTTTACTTTCTTTACATCAACCTGTGTACTTACTTAATCTCTCTTTCGTTCGGAGACTGAACCGGCTTCTCCGCTGTCTGTACGGCGTTTTTATCCAGTTTGCGTAATCTTTTTTCCTCGTTCTTTTTTTTCCTTGCTATTTCTTTCTGACGCTTTTGAAAATTGAAATTCGGTTTCACCATTTTGTTGCCCCTTTTGAAAAGATATTTTTCATGAACTTTTGGCAACCGCTTATGCAGAGACTTTGTCAAATCCGGCGGCTGCCTGGGTGACAACTGCATTATACTCGGTTGCTAGGACGATGTATACACCCATGAGGGGTAGAGAGAAAGGATGCTTCTCGCGCGGGAGAGGATGGATCTCGATTTTATGAATGTTAAGGGAGAGGGCAAGTGCGGATCATAGCTATATTGCAATCCCGCATAGCCGTATAAAGACGCGATACCACGATAAGAGACCTAACCCTGTACTCTTTGAGAATTTTTTTAAGCCCCGAACAACTATCACTGGCACTTCCTCTTTTTTGTTATGCTAAAATTGAATTGCGTATAAAATCTGCAATCTTATCTGCTGAGCCCTCTTCAAATCTCATACCGGCTGTGTATATTAAGGCCCTTTCCCCGCTGTATCTTTCTTCGATTCCGCTTAAGTTGCAACGGACTACAGTGCCTTTCACGACGAGACGATTCCCCTTGTCTCCGAGCGTAAACAAATATTCCTTACCGATATTAAGTCTCCTGTCAGCTTTCAGGGAAACTCCGCCGAAACTCATGTCATTGATCTCCACTTTATCGGTTAAACCCAGCCTGCCGCTGATTTCTATTAAATCCAGCATGAATCTCTTATGCCGCCGCTTCTCCAGCGTCATTCGTACCCCCAATTTCCCTATTCTCCTGTAACCGCTCATGGGTCAATAAGAGGCATTTCACCAAACTCGTTTTTATAAAACCCTCCGCTTGTGCGGTAAGGATCAATGCGGCTGCAAAGCTTATATGCTGCTGCGCACGGGAAGACGGTGTGCTTCTCATAACAAGAGTATAATAAAAAATGGCTTCAAATTAAAGCACAAAAGAAGGGTATTCTAAGGGGATGGCGTTTCCTAGTGAGTGAGCAGATTTCGGCTTGAGAACGCAGATCTATTTGACGGGAGATGGATGGTTTTTGCTAATGATTTCCGGAAGGGATTGGTGTAAAATAAATGATCTGACAAAATGAACCTCCTCGCCTCCATATCCAAGTCACTTGCGGCAAAACTTATTATTGCACTCGTATCGCTCATCATAATCGGCGGTGGCATATCATGGTACACGCTGATCCATACCGGCAAGGAAAATCTTATCAACGAAGCTGTCAAGGACGCTGCCTCTTACTCCAATCTGATTAAAAATGGCATTCGGTATAGCATGCTCACGTTTAACAGGGAAGGCATCCAACAGACGATAGATGACCTGAAGTCGACAAAGGATGTCAAGGGAATCAAGCTATTCGACAGCAAAGGGAAAATTCATTATTCGTCAAAGCCGGAAGAAATCGGACATCAGGTGGACAGGACTGATCGTGTCTGCCAGGGCTGTCATGTTGATCCTGAAAGGCCTTCCGAAACATTGACCAGGGTGAGTCAATGGACAACCTATCGAGGCAAAGAGGGATACAACATGCTGACGTTCATCGAGCCGGTTTACAACGAACCCACCTGCTCGAGAGCCGCCTGCCACGTCCATTCCCCAGACCAGAGGGTGCTTGGCATCCTTGAATCCGATTTTTCTCTCGCCGCCGTTGATAAAAACATTAAAGAACAGACGGTACATACTACGTTTTATGCTCTTATCTTCATGAGCGTAATTTCAGCCTTCCTCTATGTTATCCTCCGTAAATTTGTACTGAAACCCGTATCAACCCTCTCGAACGCCATGGGAACCGTTACGCAAGGGAATCTTGGCCGAACGGTTACGGCGACATCAGCGGATGAAATAGGCCTGCTCGTCCGTACTTTTAATGATATGACGCAAGAGCTCAAAACAGCGAGAGCAAGGATGGAGGACTGGACGGAAAGCCTCGAACGGGAGGTAGCAAAGAAGACCGATTCATTGAAAAAATATCAGGACAAATTGGTTCAGGCTGAAAAGCTCGCAGCCCTGGGAAGGCTTACCGCTGATCTGGCGCACGAGATTCGGAACCCCCTTACCGCCATAGGAGGATTTGCGCGCAGGCTCTATAAAAGTGCCGAAAGTGAAAAAGAGAAGGAGCGCGCAGAAATCATCATTTCTGAAGTTCACCGCCTCGAGAAGATATTGAGGGAGGTTATTACGTTTTCACGGGATGCACGATCCCATCTTGAGAAGCACCATCTAGAGGAATTTGTGTATGATGTGGTAAACATGCATGAATATATATGCATCGAACAATCGGTAACCGTGGAGATAATGATAGAAAAAAACCTTCCGCCTGTTTTGGTAGACAAAGAACAGGTCAAACAGGCGCTCATTAATCTCATCACCAACGCACTTGATGCAATGCCCCGCGGAGGCACCTTGAAGATAACAGCGGGGAATGAGGACCTCCACAATGTGCGATATGTTTTCTTGAAGGTGTCTGATACGGGACAAGGGTTCGATGAAGATAGCTTGTCATTCATATTCGAGCCCTTCTTTACCACGAAGAAGACAGGTCACGGAACCGGTTTAGGTCTTTCCATAACGAGAAAGATCATAGAAGAGCACGGCGGCTTTATTAAGGCAGAGAAAAATCCGGGGGAAGGCTCCACGTTCAGCCTGTATTTCCCGCAGCCGCGTGAGGAAGAATCACGCGAAATCAAATGCTGGGACTACATGAAATGCGGAAGGGATAAAGATGCAACAATGAAGTGTCCGGCCTATTCGAACTTTGGCAGGGTCTGCTGGGTAGTGGCGGGTACTTTCTGCGAAGGCAAAGTTCAGGGAACCTTTGCACAGAAATACGAAGATTGCAGAAAATGTGATTTTTATCAGATGTTAAAAAAGCAGAGGGGATAACTTCCGCCGGGAATCAGCCTTCTCTACCGTCATCTGGACGGCGGTCTGGAGATCCCTCGATGACAATTCCTAATTGTCATAACAAAACTTAAAGCGAACGGACAAATACCGCAGTTACTCTGGTTGTGGCTTGCCCCGTTAGAACGGTAATTTAAATATTTCTTCTCTTTATCGGTATAAAGGTTAAGGAGAACACTGGTGCACTGCGCTCGGCACTTACTTATCTGTCGAGGAGAATCAGGACGCCAGCGGCGATGGCCAGGATCGCCAGAACGGTACCGCTGCCGGAGAAACTGAGATGCAGGAGCGGTATAATGCCTTTCAGAATGAGCCAAATCCCGAGCACCACCGCACCAATTTTAGAAAGCTTCATTCGTGGATCCTCCTCTTTCGAAAAATGATCGACCTTTACGAAAAACCGTTCATGACAACTTCATCGCTCAAAAAACAGTATAAATTGCTATGAAAGGGCAAGATAATATACGATGTCTTTTCTTTGAAAGACGGATGCTTAACGCACAATGTAGGTTAAAAACACGAAGCGACGACAGCGCGACACGGAGCGGTGAGCGCCGCACGCTTCTCTGTGGATGAAGAGACCTACCGCCCGCTGATCGCCACTCGCGCCGCCTGCGGTCCCTCTTTCCCCTGTTCTTCGATGAACGTCACTTCTGTCCCGAATTTCAGCTGTTTGAAATCAACATCATCGAGTACGCTGTTTCGATGAAAATAGATTTCACGATCATCGGACGTTTTTATGAATCCGTAATCCGAATCAGGAAAGATCCTGATGATGCGGCCGATGGGCGGCGTCGCGTGGGCCTTCACGTCTCCGTGCCGGCGCCGCGCATGTTCTTCGAGCTTCCTGACCGCGGCGTCAAAGGCGTCACGGACCGCGACATAGGCATCTTCATTCTCTTCGCGGGTCACGGCCAGTTCCTTGCCGGGCACGGTGATGTCGATGCGCACGCTGTAAAGCTTGCCCTGATGACGCCGGCGTTGCGATTCCTCGACCACGACCCTGCAGCTCATGATCCTGTCGTAGAACCTCTCCAACTTGGCCGCTTTCTCGTTGATGTTCGTCTCAATGGGCGCGGAATGTGCAATGTTCCGAAACGTTATTTGTAAGGGAATTCTCATAACTATCACCACCTTCACTAATATTCGATAGACTCGCGCTCACGCTTTAAACATACTACTGAACCTCTTGACTCTCAAATGAGCGTGCCGGGGATAACACATAAGATGGGACTACAGGGGAGGCGGGGTGATGCAGAGAGGCTCAGATAGGCGATCATATTCTTTCACCCCTTTCCTTCATTACAATCCCTATATTTTTATTTTATCACAAAAGCGGATATCAATAGCTTTTTTATGCAGCCTAAAGGATGTTTCTTTGTTCTCCTATTGACCCCGTCGCAAATCCCTAGCTGGGCAAATTACCTCTCGACTCTGACGATGCCTACCTTATTTACGCCGCTGCACGCAATATAGATATCACCCCGGGTTGTTGCCGTCATATTACGGATCACGCCGCCCCCGGAAGGAACAGCCCATTTCGCGAACTGATTCAAGGCTGGATCGAAACGTACGACCGTGTTCGGGGTGATGCCCGATTCGCTGTACCAAACCATGCCATCCGGTGTGATCGTGATGCCATAGGGTCCGGACCCCGGCCCTCCCGGCGATGGCCACTCATCGACCTTGCGGCTCTTGGGGTCCAGCCTGCCAAGGTATCCGCGGCTGAAATCGGTGTAGTAGATCATATCGTCATGAGTAATAGCCAGTCGCCTCGGCCGCGCCCCTTTTGGCAGTAGGTACTCGGTTATCTTCATGGTTTGGGGATCGATGCTTGCGATCTTGTTGGTCCCAAACTCGCAGAAGAAAGGCATCCCCCTGAAGCTTATCACGATCCCGTATGGCTTCGAATCGATCGAAGGTAAAGGCTTCAAGGTGATCGTTCCCGTCCGGGGATCCAGCCGGCCCACGAAATTGCCCAACTGCACGGTGAACCAGAGGACACCCTTGTTGTCAAAAACCAGCGAGTGTGGATCTCCGGCAGCCGGGTCAGGCATCGGATATTCGGTCACTTCGTTGGTCTGCTGATTCAGCTTGCCGATATACCCCTTGTAATTGGCAGTGAACCAAATGTTCCCTTCCTTATCTGCCGTCAATCCGTGCGGTCCCGAGTCGGGGGTCTTTAAAGGATACTCTTTTATTTTGCCGTTCGTTGGATCGAGCCGTCCAAGGGTATTGGACATCATGCCTGTGTACCAGAGCGATCCGTCAGGCCCGACGGCCGGATCGTGCGGAAAGGACTTCGCTGTCGGGATGTCCCACTCGAGAATCGATACCCTCTCTGATGCCGCAGCAAGGAGAGAGACTGATGTAGCAAAGATGACACCTAGGGTCAAAAAACCGATGGACTTCATTGCTGGATCCTCCTTGTCATTCCGATATTAGGTGTCGGTCCGATGCTTCAAAGTACAATGTGCTCAGGGGTTCAGTAGTAAATGGCCTGTGTCAGACGTCTCCCTGAACCGGGGCGGGCGTCCCTGCGGTTGTCCGGCAGCCTTTCCTGCGACGAATCAGCAAAATGCCGTCACTATGATTTCCGTTTACCCGCCAGTTCGACGGGATAGCCGTGATCACGCCACGCGCGAATGCCGCCGGTAATCGGCCGGACGCGTGTCACTCCTCTCTGCCGCAATCGTATCGCCACCCGGGCGCTAGAGGCTTCGTTGGGTCACGAACAATAAACGACGATCTCGCGGTCACGCGGGACTTCTGGATGGCTTTCTAATTGTTCCGACGGAATGATCAGAGCGCCAGGGATGATATAGGGTTCTGCTTCAAAATCAAGAGAGTGACGCACATCGATGACCACGATGTCTTCACCGGCATCCATTTTCTGTTTCAGTTCTTCCGGAGTGATGCGCGCGACGAAGAGCTCGTGTAAAAAGCGCCGGCGCAAAGCATACTTCCGGAGGATATACAGTGCGAGCGCTCCGACCACGAGCACAGAGAGCGTTTTGCCCATTCCCTCAGCGTAAT
Source organism: Nitrospirota bacterium (assembly GCA_035516175.1). GTDB lineage: Bacteria > Nitrospirota > UBA9217 > UBA9217 > UBA9217 > DASPSR01. The sequence goes on along the minus strand of DATJAO010000063.1, from coordinate 21,580 downwards.
CTAGAGCATGATCAAGCTGCTTGCTGAAGATATATCCGAAAAGAACATAGGAGCCGACCCAAGCGATGATTCCCAGAATGTCAAAAAGCAAAAACCGCAATGGACGCATGTCTATGGTACCCGCTAGCGGTGTTGATACAGCACTCAGTCCGGGTACGAATTTTGTTATGAGGAGCGCCCTGGCGCCGTAACGTGCAAAGATATTTTCTGTTCGGCGGACGCAGGAGTCGGGTTCGAGAGAAATGCGGCAGAGCAGGGATAATACTTTACTTCCCAGCCGCCGGCCCATAATGTACCAAAAAATATCGCTCAGTAACGCTGCACAGACTCCTAAAGCGATGCAGAGAAACAAGTTCAACTGGCCGACACCGACCAAGGCCCCGACTGTAATTAGCAATGGGGCAACTGGTATCGGAAGCCCAATTGTTTCTGCAAGGACCCAGAAAAACAGCACAGCGTACCCATGCTGCATCAGAAATGGTATAACATTAGCCATGATTAATGTTTTGTGGTGGAATGATGCTCAACGAGACGCAATGCTCAAATGTCAGATGTAACACATTACGACAGTTGACAGAAAGCAATCTTTTAGCATAATATTAAAGTATAACACACTTTATGGGTGTTAATGCTCATTTATTTCCAGCCCCCACGACCGATTTTTGTGCACATGGGCATCCGGTACTGTGTTACACCGATATGTCGTACTCAAGGATCTACACCATGGATATTGCGGTCTGCGGATCGCAATCGACTGGGGCAGCTTTTGATCAGAGCTTACTCGTGTGACATTGAATGTCCCTACGGTCTTCTGCTGCTTAGCGTGCTCCGAAGCGACGAACATGTGCATCACCAGCACCATGAACTAGGCACTCGCATTATTCAAGGTAGTTATTGAAGACTCATCTAATTTAAGCTTTGCCGCTTCGATGAGATCGTTCAATTGTGCTACGCTCGTAGCGCTGGCAATAGGTGCGGTGATACTCGGGCGCATGATCAGCCAGGCAAGCGACACGCTCGCAGGCGTCGAATGATAATACTCTGCCACCTGGTCCAAGGCCTTGAGGATCCTAAACCCCCGTTCATTGAGATATCTTTTGATCCCCTGGCCCCGGACGCTCTTTGATAGATCACGTTCCGACAGATACTTGCCGGTGAGAAACCCGCTGGCCAGCGAGTAATAGCTGATCACACCTAATCCCTTTTCCCGGCAGAGAGGTTCAAGATTCGCTTCGTACTCTGCACGATCATAGAGATTATATAAGGGCTGCAGGCTTTGGTAGCCGGGATACCCATGCTGTTTACTGACCTGCAATGCCTGAGAAAGTCGCTCCGCATTGAAGTTCGATGCGCCTATCACCCTTACTTTTCCCTGTTTGATCAATTGTGCATAGGCTTCCAGCGTTTCCTCCATGGGCGTATCCGGATCGTCTTTATGCGACTGATAGAGATCAATGTAATCCGTCTGCAGGCGTTTCAAAGAATCCTCCACGGCGCGTTGTATGTAGAACTTCGATAGTCCTTTCTTGTTCGGTCCCATTTCACTCCCGACCTTCGTGGCGATGACGACCTTCTTACGGTTCCCGCTTCTCTTGAGCCACTTGCCGATTATGGTTTCCGATTCTCCGCCCTTGTTACCCGGGACCCACCGGGAGTAGGTGTCCGCCGTATCAAGAAGATTAAATCCGGCTGCCACAAAAGCGTCTAATATTTCAAATGCTGTCGGCTCATCCACCGTCCATCCGAAGACATTGCCTCCGAATGCCAAGGGAGCCACTTCCAATGCCGAATTTCCGAGTTTACGTTTTTTCATTGGTATCCATCCTCCTGCATTCGCTCTTTGCTTGAAAGACCTATGTTGTTTTGTTTGCTTATTGAATATACCGCATATATCTAGCGGGGTAAAACCACGGGGCACAACATGATATCTGTGTTGCCGGATTGTCCGTTAACGAATCTCTTGCTTTTAGCCCCATTCACTTGAGCGGCAGCATTCCGGGCATCGATACGACTGATTGCCTCAATCAGCAAGTTCTTGGTATTCATGCACATCGGAATCTATTTCGAGAAAAACCTTCCTTCACCGGTATTCCTCCTCCTGATGTTATCCGTGCCGCTTATAGGCGCCTCTTATCTCCGTCTGTGACTAAACCAGGCTCTTCGATACGATCTCGTAAACATCTTTCGACAGGCCCGGGGTTTTCAGAATCCGCTCAAGCTGTGCCTTCATCAGGGCCCTGCGCTTTTCATCATAGCGTTTCCAGAGGGTGAAGGCAGATACCAGGCGGGCAGCGATCTGGGGATTCAGGGGATCGATGGTGATGACCTGTGCGGCTAGGAACTCATACCCCGTTCCACTGGGATCATGGAACCGCACAGGGTTTCCCTGGGCAAAGGTGCCGATGAGGGCGCGGACCTTGTTTGGATTCTTGATGTTGAAGGCTGTATGGCGGGTGAGTGCCTTTACTGTCTCGAGCGTATTTGACAGGCGAGACATGGCCTGGATCGAGAGCCACTTGTCCATCACGAGCGGATCGTCCTTCCACTTTTCATTGAACGAGGCGAGCGCCGCCTGCCGTTCCGGACATTCATTGTTCGCAAGGTTCGCAAGCGCTGCTATGGTGTCGGTCATGTTACCGCCGGTTTGGAATTGATTAATGCAGAGGCGGCGGATGCCTTTATCTTCCAACTCCATGAGATAAGCAAGGCAGGTGTTCTTAAGGCTCCTCCGGCCGATTGACACCTGGTCCACCCGATATGGTTCGGTATCCTGATTGCCGTTATACACGTCAAGGAATGTTTGTTTCAGCTCTTCTGCCAGGGTCTGCTGCACAAACTTTTTCGCCTCATGGATGGCCGTAGGGTCGATCACGTCCATGAAGTCGGCAAGATAGGTCTCTGCCGGGAGCGTAAGGGCAAAGGCCTGGAAAGACTTGTCCTTCATGTCGCTCTCAAGCGTCTTTTTGAAGGCATCAATGAACTTGCGGTCAAGCTTCCCTCCCCTCCCCTGCTGGAAACCCTTCACCAGGTCCATAATGAGCTTTACAGCGAGCTGCTGACCGGCGTCCCAGCGGTTGAACTCGTCACTGTCATTTGCCATTAAAAACAACCGCTCATCATCGGATAAGTTGAGTTTCACCTTTACCGGCGCCGAGAAGCCGCGCAGAATCGACGGCACGGGCTCGTAAGGGATATCGGTGAAGGCGAAGGTTTCTTCCGCTTTTTTGATCTGAAGCACTCGCGTTCCGACAACCGCATTCATCTTTCCGCTCAGATGAAGAGGGAAATCCTTGCCATCATTCCCCAACAACCCGACGGAAACGGGGATATGGAATGGCTTCTTCTCCTGCTGACCCTGCGTGGGCGGGCAGGTCTGTTTGATCGTAAGCGTGTACGTTCTTGCCAGGGGGTCATAGACGCGGGAGATATGCAGTTCCGGTGTGCCTGCCTGAGTGTACCAGAGCTTGAACTGGGTGAGGTCAACACCGTTCGCGTCTTCCATGGCCTTCGCGAAATCATCTGTCGTGACTGCCTGACCGTCGTGTCGCGAGAAGTAAAGGTCCGTGCCCTTGCGGAATCCTGCGGAACCGAGGAGCGTTCTCATCATGCGGATCACTTCGGCGCCCTTATTGTATACGGTCATAGTGTAGAAGTTATTGATCTCCACATAGGACTCGGGCCGCACCGGATGGGCCATGGGACTTGCGTCCTCGCGAAACTGGTGCGTGCGCAGGATGTTGACGTCACTGATGCGCTTTACACCCCGCGAGGTCATGTCCTCCATGAAATGCTGATCCCGAAACACGGTAAAACCTTCCTTGAGAGAGAGCTGGAACCAGTCCCTGCAGGTCACGCGGTCGCCGGACCAGTTGTGGAAGTACTCATGCCCTACCACTCCCATGATGCCCTGGAAGTCACCGTCTGTCGCAGTCTCGGGCTTCGCGAGTACGTACTTGGAGTTAAAGATATTCAACCCCTTGTTCTCCATGGCGCCCATGTTAAAGTCATCGACAGCAACGATCATGAAGGTGTCGAGGTCGTACTCCCTGCCGTAGGTCTGCTCGTCCCACTTCATGGCCAGTTTCAGCGACTCCATGGCGTGACCGCACTTATCTTTGTTATGATGCTGAACAAAGATGTTCAGGTCTACCTTTCTCCCGGACATGGTCGTGAACGTATCGCCGATACGCGCAAGGTCGCCTGCCACGAGGGCGAACAGATATGCGGGCTTCGGAAAAGGGTCATGCCATTTGGAGAAATGCCTGCCGTCCTTGAGATTGCCGGAATCGATCAAGTTGCCGTTCGAGAGGAGCACCGGGAATTTCTTTTTATCCGCAACGATGGTCGTGAAGAACCGGGCCATGACATCGGGCCGGTCGAGGTAGTACATGATCTTACGGAATCCCTCTGCCTCGCACTGGGTGCAGAAATTCCCGCTGGACATGTAGAGGCCGGAAAGCTCGGTATTGTCCCTGGGATTGATCTCGGTCTCGATCTCAAGCGTGAAGCGTTCAGGCACCGCCAGGATCGTGAGTGACTCCGAATCGAGCTTGTAGTCGTGCTCGTCCAGAAGCCGCCCATCGATCTTGATTGCCTTGAGCACGAGGTCCCTTCCGTTCAGCACGAGCGGGTGGAAACCCTCGCACCGATCGTGGGTGCAGACGATGGTCATGAGCGACCCGACGCGCGTTCGTGTCTCATCGAGCTCGAACTGGAGGTTCACCGTTTCGATGCGGTAATCAGGCGGACGGTAATCTTTGAGATAGACAGTTTTGTGCATTGCTGTGGATTCTGACATGGGATTCACCTGTTGTTATGCGGCGACGATCAGATCATTCGTTAAAGCACGGAGTGGCTCATCAAGTCCTACGCCCTGGTCCCCGTAATTCTCCCATTCTACCCAATATGAAAGCATCGCATCGAGATCGAGCCGTATTGAAACCCCTCATGGATAAACGTGAGAGGTTCGTTTTTTTCCCAAAGGGCGATGGCATAGATCATGGGCAAATAGTGGTCCAGGGTCGGCACTGCCAGAGATGAAGTCCGTCCCATGTTCGGGTAATGGACCAGGTCTCGGTGGTTTCTGCTCAGCAGGTTGGCCTTCACCTGCTCATCGAACTCTATAGACCAGTTGAACGGTTTCGCGTCGATGTCCTCAAAATCAAGCAGCCCGAGATTATGTACGATGTTCCCACTCCCGATGATCAATATTCCCCGGTTCCGCAGCTCCGAAAGCTCCGCTGCAAGATCATAGTGATACTGGACCGGTTTCGGGTGCCATTCATTGAACGTATAATCGAGGCTCATTTCGAACACGGGGATGTCCGCCTGCGGATAGATATGTCTGAGGACTGCCCAGGAAGCGTGGTCCAGCCCCCAGTCGAGATTGCATTGCACAGCCGTTTTCCTGACGATTTTTGTCACAAACTCCGCCTCATCCGGCGCACCGGGACTTGGATAAGGCATATCGTACAGCTCCTTGGGAAATCCGTAAAAATCATAAATGGTCCTGGGTCTTTCCATGCAGGCGACGAAAGTACCGTTGGTAAGCCAGTGAGCGGATATGACCATGATCCCCTTTGGCTTGGGAAGGCTCTTTCCCAGTGCCGCCAGGTTCTGAGTATAGCTGTTATCCAGCACAATGTTAAGCGGTGATCCGTGCCCGATAAAGAGTACCGGCATTTTCTTTTTCATATGCGTAAGCTCCCTAAAAGACGCAACATTCCCAGGTCCTTGTCTAATGCCTCAGACCCACGATAGATGCCACAAATTCGTCGGGACGTTCGACCTGTGGCATATGGCCTGCTCCTTCGATTGCAATGAGTTGGGCACCGGGTATCCACTGCTGAAGCGCCTGGGCCTGCTTCAAGGGCACCAGGCCGTCTTGGGATCCCCACAGGAGGAGCGTGGGAACAAGGGGCTTTGCCAGAGGCCCTGAGATGTTCATGATGGTATCAAAAGATATTTTAGAGTATACAGGAGCATATTGCAGTATTTTTTCGAAAAAGCCAAGGGGTAGTTTGGGAGCATCGACAAAGGATCTTTTCAGGGCGTGCGAAGAAAAAGAGAGATGTCGAATGAGAAGGCGGAATCCCTGGTTCAGGAGCGGTAAGGCAGCGAGCTTCCTGGCAAGACCCGGAACGGGAGGCATATAGCCCCCATTCACAAGAACGAGCTGGGAGGCCGTGTTCGGAAAGTCTCCGGCAAACTGGATGGCAACTGCCGCACCAAATGAATTTCCGACAGCCATGACGCTATCCACGTTTAGTGCATCAAGAAGCTGCTGGAGCAGTTGGGACATCGCTGAGAGCGAGGGGCGGGGCAATCCCGATGACTGTCCGAATCCGGGGAGATCGGGCGCGATGACCATGAAAGAGGTGGAAAGTTGGTTCCATACGCTTCTCCAGGACATTTCGGCATCCCCCCAGGCTGCGTGAAGCAGCAACAGGCCGGGGCCCGTCCCACCTCGCCAGAAATGCAGTCTTTGGCCGGATAACATGATGTCTTGAGGTTGAGGTATTTGAGCACCTGCCGCCATAATTATCTCCTTAGCCCCCGGAGAGATTTTCTATCTTACCATACCGACGCATGATCGGTGATGGAACAGGTTATTGGAAAGAAGATCGGTTCGCAAACTCTCTCTAAAATGCAACCTCACATCATTTACTTGTTTTCCTTGCTTATAGCGCCAAGGTCTTTATTACCGTCGATATATTTCAGGTTGAATTTGAACAGGTCTATCTTCCAGCCGGCATCAGCCCTTATGAGGTGAAAATTGTAGCTGCCGACAAAGGTCCGCGTGTTCTGGTTCGACGGGTTGGGCAGGTAATGGAACGCAATGCCGTAACAGAAGAGATCTGCCTCGTTTCCTTTGAGCATGACCTGGTAGTTGCCGGCCTGGTGGTGGATTGCCTTGAGGTTCTTGAGGCCTTGGTCCCAGCCGTCAACGATCTGCTGGGGCGTAAGCTTTGACGGCTGGCCTCCTGTGAGCGAGGTCATATCGAACAGGACCTCAGGTGCGAACACGTCCTTTACGCACTGCCAGTCCCTGTTGTCCGTGCAGATGAACAGTCTGTTTGCCTCCGCGATGACATCGTTCTGATCAGTGAGAAGCTGCACCTGCTGCCGGAGCGAGTCATACTTCACCGGTGCGCACCCTGTTGCTGCAACAAGCAGCATCCCTGCGATTGCGATACCAAACCGTGCATACATGTAGCGTCCCGCCTTTCCTTATATCATTTTGAGCACGATCTTTCCCCTCGCCTTCCCGGCCTCGCTGTGCGCAAGAGCTTCTTTGGCCTGTTCGAGGGAATAGACCATGCTGATCATGACCTTGATTTTGCCCGTCTCGATCCGACTGGTCATCCACGCGAGATCAGACTCATTCGGAGCGACCCAGATGGTCAGGGCCTTCTTGGCGGTAAAAAAACTTGTTCCGTACTGGCTCACAACAACAGAAAGGGAAGGAAGCGTGCTGACGTAACAGCCGTTCGGCATGAGCACGCTCTTACACTCTCCGAAGGAGCGCTTGGCCACGGCGTCGAATATGATATCGTAGCGCTCAGTGCCTTTGGTGAAATCCTGTTGTGTATAATCGATCACCCTGTCAGCACCCAGGTTCTTTACGAAATCCACGTTTGCCTCGCTGCAGACCCCGGTGACTTCCGCTCCGAAGATCTTCGCGATCTGGACCGCGAAGTGCCCAACCCCCCCTGAGGCGCCGTTGATAAGGACCTTCTTGCCCGAAGATATCCGACCCTTGTCCCGAAGAGCCTGGAGCGCGGTAAGCCCGGCGATCGGGATGCATGTCGACTCTTCGAAGGTTATATTATTGGACTTTGGAAACGTCGACGTTTCGCCCGAGCAGGTGTATTCTGCAAAGGCACCGAGGCGGCGGACACTGGGCCACCCGACAACGTGATCTCCCTTTTTGAATTTCTTCACCCGGATGCCAGTCTCGGTCACTTCTCCTGCACACTCGTTCCCGAGTATTTTCGGGAATTTGCTCCCCGTGATGATCTTGATGTGGCCGGACCTGACCTTCCAATCTACTGGATTGATGCTTGCGGCGTACACCTTGATCATCACATCCTCCGGCCCGCAGGTCGGCATCGGCACGTCCTTGATCTCCACCACTTCGTTTCCGCCATATTTGTTGAAAACGACCGCCTTCATTGTTGCCTCCCTGGTCGTGACGCGCCCGCATTTTAATTCGCACGCAATAAATAAGAAATAGGACAAAATGAGGAATAAAGCAGTGGAACAATCTCTTTTTTTACAGGGAGACCTCCATTCCCGATAGTATCTCTTAATCACACACACGGGACGAGAAATCCTGTATTCGATTTACTTCGATTATATAAGCCATTTACTCTGGAGTCAACATCCTCTGATGGAACTCATTGCATTCATGGTGGTCCTGTGATACCCTCTAAACTGGGTATGCATGGTAAAATAAAACTCGGCATCAGCTCCTGCCTCCTCGGCGAAAAGGTCCGCTACGACGGCGGGCACAAGCTCGACCCTTTTCTGAGGAACACCCTCGGCAAATATGTCGAGTGGGTGCCTGTCTGCCCCGAAGTCGAGAGCGGACTGCCCGTGCCGCGGGATGCCATGCACCTCGTCGGTGATCCTGACGCGCCGCGCCTCGTGACCGTTAATACGGGCATCGATCATACGAACCGTATGATTCGATGGACGAATGAGAAACTATCTGAGCTCGAACGGATGGATCTCTGTGGCTTCGTGTTCAAGAGCAGATCACCCAGTTCAGGCATGCGCGGTGTAAAACTCTACACGCCGGAAGGCGTGTTGAAGGGGCGCAGCATCGGTATATTCGCCGGGGCTTTCATGAAACGATTTCCCCTTCTCCCGGTGGAGGACGAGGGCCGGCTCCAGAACCCCGCACTAAGAGAAAACTTCATCGAGAGGGTATTCGTGTTTAAACGATGGAAGGAACAGGTGCGGGAGAAAGACACCTTGGGAGACCTGGTCTCGTTCCACACCATGAACAAACTGCTCACTCTTGCCCACAGTCCGAAGCACTACGCTGCGCTCGGAAATCTGGTGGCTGAATCGAAGAGATATCATCGCGAGGCGCTTCATGAAAAGTACATCACCGCCCTGATGGAAGGGCTACGGCTCATTGCAACGGCAAAGAAGAATACTAACGTGCTTCAGCATATGACAGGATACTTCAAGAAGCGACTTACGTCGGATGAAAAACAGGAACTTCAGGAGGTCATCGAAAGTTATCACAGAGGACTGGTGCCGCTAATCGTTCCCCTTACTCTGCTGCAGCACTATGTGAGGAAATACAACGTGGAATATCTCAAGAAGCAGTATTACCTTAACCCCCACCCTATTGAGCTCATGCTCAGAAACCATATCTAGTAGCTGCCATAAAGAAAGCGCTTCTAAGCGACACGATTTTTTACCTAAAGAAAACCTGCGTTTATCGCGAAACCGCGCATCTGAGCATTTCTATAAAATCATGATAACGCCTCTACAAACATTATCCCGAGCGCTTGAGCAAATCCCTCTTTGAACGCATGCTTCACTTCCTCAAGGGTGACATCCCTGCCGAGTTCCCGTTCGATGCAGGTAATGGCCTCAAGTGTGCCGCTGCCGTGAATGACCTGAGCTTCGAGTGATGGATCATAACCGATGAGAATGGAGCCGTGCTGGAGAAAAGCGCCGGTTACTCTGCGTTGTGCACTGCCAACGATCTTTTTCCCCTGAACCAGAATCTCATACCACGAGGGGGAAGAAAAACAGGCAGGGTCTTTCGTTTCTTTTTTTACTAGCGCAGCGTGACGGTCCGAACGCGAGACCATATCCGCATGGACCCCGAGATTCCTAAGCCCGGCGAGAAGGCCGGCGGCAATAATTTTGTACGTGCCAAGAACGTCGGGAGGGAAGAGCGGGTTGTCCGTACGTGAGATGATGCTGTAGGTGAGTTCGTGATGATGGAGTACGGCGCGGCCACCGGTGATCCGGCGCACGATGTCAAAACCGAGCCGTTTGCAGGCATCGGCATTCACCGCATTCTCGATCTTCTGAAACCTGCCGAGCGAGACTGCAGGGGGTGTCCATCCGTAGAACCGGAGCACTGGCATGGCATCCCCTGCCTGAGCCCGCGCAAGCAGTTCCTCGTCAAGGGCCATGTTGTACGCACCGATGTTGGGGCCTGTATCAAGGAATTTCCAGGCACTCATGATTTGCTATGATACACGATTTAGGATACAGGATACAAACTATAAAACAAAAGGTCCGAGCGCCTTTGTTCTCTCAGTCTGCATCCTCGGTTTTGTTGGTGACAGGGGTTCAGGGCTCCAATATGTGTCTGCCATCTCCGCGGACTTCTTCGACGTGCAGTCCTATTGTTTATTATAGAGGGATGGCTCGTTGTTCGGACGGGTCTTGAAGCGCCGGTAGGACCACATGTACTGCTCCGGCATCTCGCGGACCCACTTCTCGACCTCCTCGTTCATCCGTTTAGCATCGTCCAAGGGGTCTTCGCTCGGGAAATCTTGCATGGGAGGATACAAACATATCTCGTAGCCCCGGCCCCAGGACAGCATGCGGGTGATGCAGGGGAGGACTGCCGCATTCGTGCTTTGGGCAATGCGGCTGAGAGCGGTCACGGTTGCTGCGGGAACACCGAAGAAGGGAACGAACACGCTTGCGCGTTCGCCCAGGTCCTGGTCCGGCAGGTAATAGAACGGCCAGCCCTCGCGAATATACTTGATGAGCGATTTCAAACTGGCCATCCGTTCCACCACCGGTGCACCGAACCGGCTGCGCCTCTGGAACAGGTACTCAAAAAAGGGATTTCTGGATTTCCGGTACATGCTCACGAAGTTACCTTCAACGGTCAGGCGCGAACCACCTATGTCGAGTCCGATAAAATGGGGGGTAAGCAAAATAATGTTCTTTCCGCTTTTAAGCGTTTCGTCTAGTAGGTTACGATTACGCAGTGCGACGAACCGTTTGACCCGCCACTGAGGCGCCCACCAGGCGACACTGAGGCTCACGACGGCAAAACCGCTGAGCCGGAAATGGCGACGGAGCAGCCGCCGGCGTTCCCGTTGATCCATCTCCGGGAAGCAGAGCTCTAGATTTCTGACGGCAACGCGGCGCGCTGGAGAGGGGAAGAGATAGAAAAAACCGCCGAGCGCGTTTCCCAGTACCCAAAGTACGCAGCTTGGCAGCCAGCTCAAGATATGCATAAGCGCAAGAACCGGCCATGCATACCAGTAACGGGGATGGAGAAATGTACGAAGGGAAACGTTGGGCATAATAGTTAAGATGATCTCTGATTCTGAAATCCTTGTCTTTAGAAAATGTCGAATATATAGATTTTAAAGCATTCTGGCACACGGACTTAAAAAAAATATCTATGGTCCCGTGCTTCGAGCTTAGAACTTGTTCGCATGCACAAAAAGGCCTGAGAATCATACCGACTCTCAGGCCTTCCATACAATTTTAAGATCTGCACCCGGCAGATCCGCTTATACGCCTCAGCCTCCGCCCCAGGAATGCCCCCCTGTGCCGCAGCTTGCGTGCTCGCCTGAACCATAAGAAGAGAACTTGGAAACCATTTTTTTGGCTTTCTTCTCATTGCAATATGGGCAGACCGTATCTTCCGCCTTGGCTGTCAGTGACTGCAGCAGCACAAAATCCTTGCCACAGGCCTCACATATATATTCGTAAAACGGCATGGTATGAACTCCCTTCTAGCACCGGCTCCATAACATTAAAATTTATAATGCTCCATCGCGCCAAAAACGTACAGTATAATACTCACCGGATAGAGGCCTGTCAAGGCAAAAATCGCGAGCACGAGGCCCACAAAGCCTGAAATATGAACCTCCCCGGGTGCACGAAGTGACCGAAGAGCACGCTCCCGGACACGAGAACCCCGGCCAATAGCCGGACGAGCCTTTCAAGAGACCACGTTTTTGTGTTTGCGATTTACTCTTTTCTCCTGGTTATAAAAGAGTCGCATGGGCCAGGTACCAGGACGTAAAAAGCTTTCAGGCCTATGATTTTTTGACCCCTGCTTGATGCCCTTGCCTTTGCTTTTATTATTTGCACGCAAACGGGGCCTGCCGCTCCTTTGCAGCGAACCGCGCATAGTGGGGGGAGGTGAAGATATCCATCAGCATGTGTCTGCTCACTACACCCACATACTTCTTGTCCTTAACTACCATGACGACGGAGCAGCAGCTCTTTAGGAGCAGCTTAATGAGCTCGTCAGTCGATGTGCCTGCATCAGCTATGACCGGCGCAGGCACCATGATCGTTGACGCCAGAATGTTTTCCAGGTCCTGGTCTTCCCGAATCGCGTCAAGAATAGCGTTCTCCGACACAACACCCAGGATCTCATGGGTGTCGTCCACGACCGGCATCGCGGCCAGACCCGATGAGATGATCTTCATTGCCACCTCACGTGCCGTTGCATCGGGCCGCGCACTGATCTTCTCCCGCATGATATGCCATGCACAGATTCCCATTCTCTTTTACCTCCTTGCATTTTTTAATTTCGAAAGATTTTTTCATTCTTCGCCCTCGTCTCGATCGACGGGAGTGCGACCTTGCAGTACTCTTTCGTCTAGCAGCCCGTGAACGGCGTCACATTCTCCTGGTTCAGGTTGGTGCCAGGCCCCATGAGTGGGTTGCTGCCTTGCTCCAGGACTCGGAGAGCGTCACCTTCGGAAGCAATACTGATGCACAGCGAAGCACGCCCGAGTCGGCATCTTCAACCTGATCATCCGATGTCTTGATCCGGGGATTGTTCCGCTGTGCCATCTCGACAGCATCCTCAAGGGTGAGGCTCTTGGCAGCGTAGCTGTAAACCGCCACTGCAAGAGTGAGAACGAAGATTAGCAAGATGTAGATGATAAAAAAAGTAATTTTACGATTCCTCGCTTTCTTCGTTACGCCCCCGTCATCAAGACGTTTCCAGACATATTCCATAGCATGATTCCGCCTTCAAGGTTCTTTACGTTATATCCCATCCGTGCGAGATGCGCACAGGCATAAGCGCTTCGATTTCCTACTCTGCAGTACACAACGATGTCCTTGTCCCGGGGGAGTTCATCGATCCTGCCCCCGAGCTCCTGAAGCGGGATTAGGGATGACCCTTCGATTGCCTGTGCTGCATGCTCTGTTGGTGTCCGCACATCGAGGAGAAAGAAATCCTCACCTGATTTCATCTTTTCGGTCAGCTCCTCTGGACCGATGTTCTGACAGCTAAGCGTATTAAAAAACATTGTCTCCTCCTACTCCTCACTTCACCCCGTTATCCGATCGGAGATTTTTAAGAACCTCGAACAATGGACACTGTCATGGGTAATTCCTCCGAGGCAGGGAGGATAAGGGCGAAGACAGTGCCCATTAATCACTCTCTGGATTTATATTTCAAATCGTGTGCCAAATCTATAACATTTTGTTTTTAAACAAATTGTTAGTTAATCAGGAATATTCTAGAAGAAACAAGCGGAAAATTTTGTCGGATGGGAAGCGTTCGTCCCGAAGAAAAAGATTTTTCCCCTTTGAAATTCCTTATATTTAGCATTCGACAAATTTGTACTTTTACTCTCAGGGAGAGCGACAGTCCTGTTGACATCAATTACAACCCTGTGATATGGTAAGAGGAAAAGCTGTCATTTCAGGAGGACTCGATGCGGAAATCACTAATCATGGCGCTGCTCATTACGGCCATAATAATGGGGACACAGATAGTGAGCTATGCGGCGGACGAGCTCTTCGACGCTAAGACGGCGGCAGAACACATGGCAAAAGGCATCGCACACCTCAAGGCAAAACAATATGACGCTGCCATTGACGAATTAGAAAAATCAGCCTCAACCTATCCTGAAGCTGAGGCTTTTTACTACCTGGGATACGCATACTACATGAAGGGAAGGAAGGGCGACGGAGAGAGCAGAAAGAAGGCCATGGAGAATTTTGAGCAGGCCTACGAGCTGGACCCGAACTTCACTCCGACCAGATTGTGGCCGGCAAAACCCTTACCACAGAAACCGGAACAAAAAAATACCGAGAACCCGCAAGTCCCGGCACCCGAAGCGTCTCCGCAGCAGACACCAAATGAACTGCAACCGACCCAACCCGCTGCGCCGACACCCCAGCAGCAGTCAGAGGTTGGTGCCCCGTCACAGCCCGCGCCACCGTTCAAAGCAACCGACAAGGTCAGGAACATAGGCAACATTCCCGTCACCGCTAACTGATCAATGGTCGATGGTCCAACTTCATTACCACTGTTATCTATCCACTCTCTCAGCCATGGAAAATAAAAAACCCGGTTGTTTTTCAACAACCGGGGCTTGTATAGGTTCTCCTAGTAAGATGCTTCAGAATTTTATAGCTTTGCAACGTTCGTCGCCTGCGGACCTTTCGGTCCACTGGCAACCTCGAATTCAGCTTCTTGATTTACCTGCAGGGACCTGAATCCTACCCTGAATGGCGGAAAAATGCACAAATACATCCTCGCCGTTATACTGGGTAATGAAGCCGTAGCCCTTGGCATCATTGAACCATTTCACCTTACCCTTAGCCAAACAGTTGCCCTCCTGTGCTGTAAAGTCCTAAGACTCTATGACTTGCCTTGAGGCGTCATACGGCCCATGGAAAACGCCGCGTAACCGATAAAACATATAACCACGCTGTGCGTGGTCAATCGCGGGTGGAAGGCTCAAACAATCATGATCGTTACATCCTGAATGGAAGTTCCCACGACGAACACTTTAATGTTATTGCTGTCGCTGTCGACAGGGACCAGGAAAAATCCCTTGGCCTTGTTGCCCTCTTTTGTAAGAGAAAAGCCTTTTTCCCACGGGATATCGCCGTCAATGTAGCCGATGAGCGTCTCATTATCCTTAAATTTCACGAATACCTTGCGACCGGGATTCTTTCTGATGCCAAAGGCCTTTTTCTCTACATACTCGCCTCGCCCCTCGAATGTCTTTACAAAAAAGATAGCTTTAAGCTTGTCAATCGAGATCTTGTGCGCCGTATGGGTTTCCGGGTCTTCAAGCGTCACAGTTTCGGTGCCGATTTCGAAATTCCTGACATGGCCTTTCAGGATTTGACCGTTGTTGAATCTCGCCACTACCTTCTCGACGTGTTTCATGACGCGCCTCCCCGCCTACCATACGGCGTGAATCAACCTGTGACACAAAGATTATCATAAGATATTTTTATTTGCAACCATATCAAGGCTTTTTACTGTGCCTCCCCGTCATGATTACGACCCGTCTTTCCGTACAAACAGAACAACGGTGCAGGGGATTGCGTCGGCGACTTCCTCCCGTTCGGCCTCTTTGAAATCAGGAGGGATGTCCGGAAACAGGGTGTCCCCTTCAATTACGGCGTGTACGATGGTAAGATAGATTCTGTCGGCCAGGAATATGGTCTCCTGGAAGACCTCTCCGCCGCCGCAGATAAAGACCTCGTCTGTATCCCCGCATGCGGCGAATGCCGAATCCAGGTCATGAGCGATAATGCAACCTTCGACCATGTAGTTTCTCTGTCGGGTGAGGATGATATTCTTTCTTCCGGGCAGAGGACGGCCGATGCTCTCGAACGTCTTCCGTCCCATGATGGCATAATGTCCCCTCGTAATTTCATGGAACCTCTTACGATCGGAGGGGAGTTTCCAAGGCATCTTGTTATTAAGTCCGATGATACGATTTTCCGACATGGCAGCTATGAGGGAAATGATCATATGTGCGCAGAGGTTAGACGGCGCCGTTCAAATAGCGCCGGCGTTTTTCTTCCGGGAACCGCTCGATGGCATACCGGAGCATGGTCCGGGGCATTTTCTTATAATGCTGCTTCAGAAACTTCTCTTCAACAGACAGAGAACGTTTCCCTATTTCGCGCAGCATCCAACCCACGGCCTTGTGGACCAGATCGTGGTCATCCGCTAACAGCATCTTCGAAATGATGAGTGCTTCATTGAACTCGTTCTGCTTGATGAAGCAAAAGGTGGCCATGATCGCGATCCTGCGCTTCCAGAAATCGCGAGATTTCGCGAACTCATAGAGCGTTTTCCTGCTCTTATCCAGGAGATAGCTCCCGACTATGTTCGGAGCCGAAAGGTCCACGAGGTCCCAGTTATTTATGTAGCGAGTGTTCTTGCAATAGAAGTTATATATCTTCTGTCGTGCGGAGGCATCGCCTTTCGAAAACGCACGGACAAGAATCAGGAGAGCGAGGAGGCGCTCTTCGTGGATTCCCGACTTGAGAAATGTTGCCGTCTCCGTGATCGGAATGCCATCGCACTCTTTCACCAGATTCCTGAGCTTCGGCACGGTGATGCCGAGAAAAACATCGCCCTCGCCATATTCATGAGGCCCGGTCTTAAAAAAACCCTGGAGGGTTACAGCCTTCTCTTTATTGGCGAGTCGTCGCAATCGAGTCCTGATTTCCTGTGCGGTCATAGAATTCTTTTAGAAGAGTGCAAGCTCATGCAACGCCGATTGCAATTGCAAATTTTGAATGAGCAAAATCCCGAGTGTTCGTTTTATCCAGTGCTTGCAGTGGTATGTGATGAAAAAATTATAGAACTGGTTGTACTATGCATCAATCGGGCTGTTGAGGGGTTTAACCGCTCGACCTGAATAATTAGAATCATTTCTCAGGCTTCTCTTGACTCTACCCGATTTACAAACCATGAAATTATTGAAGCCGTTTATCAAGCTTGGCGGACGGCTGCCGATCGCCCTACAGGTCCTTTCGCCGAAACAGCACGCGGATCAGCACCGGCACCCATTGGAACAACGAGGTAAGATTGACGCCGCCAAAGTTCAGAAAGCCAGTCACTGCGGAACGAATCTGCTTGATATCGTCGTGTAGTTCTGCGATCTGGGTCTTGACACGCTCCGCATCCGCAGTGAGCTTTGCCATCGCGGCCTCGCGTAGGGCCGTCACGGCGTCAACTTCGGGGCCTAAGTGCAGACGGCCGGCAACAACGACCACTGCCGCGGCCAGCACGATATCGACGACGGCAACCGCGAAAGCAGCACCGGCATTACCAAGACGCGGTGCGAGATACAGATAGAGAGCGATATTCAGCATGCCGACAGCCAGAACAGTCAGAAGAGCGGCGGCAATGTAGAATGCGGCCTGCCGGACGGTGCGACGCATTTGAAGGCGAAACAAGAGCATCTCTGCCTTCAGTAAGAGGCGTATCTTCACGAGGAACTCATCCATACTTCTACCCCCTGCGGCTGAGCAGTCGGCCCATGAGGACACCGAGCGCGAAGATCACGAGAGCGGTCTTAGCCGGCACGTCCTTGAACTGAAGGTCCAGCCCGCCCATCAGTTCCTCAGCCTGTTTGATCAAGTCATGGAGCCATGTTCCCGCCTCTCCTCCGGTCTCTTCCAGCGGTCGCTGCTCAGGCTCCTCCGAGGATGCCTGCGCGCTTGCACGGCCTTTGGCTGCCTCAAGCGCCTGCAGCTGTTTTTTCAAATCCTCAATCTCCTGCATGATGTCACGGTCTGCCATAGCTCATCGTCTCCTTCCTGTATCCATAAAGTCCTCTTGCAAGAGTATCATAGATAATGATATTGTTGCAAGGGAATCCCTTTCTTTTTGATTAACTTTTTCGTATTTCTTTTGACATTCATGGAAATAATCTATGGCAGTATAATACCTGGTTCTCAACCGCGGTGCACGTCGCTGAAGCCTTTTTCAATCATCAGATCTTCGCACAAAATCGCGATAACGGCCTTCAGTGCGTTCAGTTCCGTTCATTCGCTTTTTTCCGCCACCCGCTTCTTCTTTGTTCTGTTTTCTCTGTCGAGTCTTCTCTGACTTATTTCAGGTTACAGAATCAGTTTTCTTTTTCGACGCCGGTGGAACTTGTGTAGGGGACATCTCGGGTCCGAGCAAGACCGCGATCCATCTTGTGCTTTTGTTATTCTCGCATGCAAACTTCAGGGTCATGGTCAAAGGTATGCACAGAACCACACCGATAAGACCGAGCAGGCCTCCCCAAAAAATCAACGAGAGAATTACAACCAGCGTGGACAGGCCAAGCCTCCGACCCATGAGTCTCGGCTCAACCACGTTGCCAAGAATGAAATCAACGGCCAGATATCCGGCGGCCGCGAGCGCGGCATGACCTATCCCGAGCTGGATAAGGGCGAGAAATACTGCGGGAGCTGAGGAGATAAGGGCGCCGATATTAGGCACATAGTGGAGCAAAAATGCCAGGAAACCCCAGAGAATGGGAAAATCTACGCCGAGGATTAGCAGCCATGCCCCGATAAGAGCGCCCACTGTCAGACTGATCGCCGTTTTAATGACCATATACCGGTTGATATCATAGACGAACCTCATAAACGGATGAAAGTCCTTTTGAGGATCACCGAGGATGGCGCGGAGCTTGACGGGAAAGCTTGAGGCTTCAAGGAGTATGAACGTTACGATGAGCAGGATCACGACGATTTCGAACAGCGCCGAGCCCAGCCCCTTGATCAAGCTGCCGGTCAGTCTCTTCACCGCTTCTGGTTTGACAAGGTCGACCAGAAACGAGTCCTCGAGCGGGATGCCCTTGGTTGCCATGAACGTCTGGAGTGCAGAAGCATGCTTCAGTAGGCGCGCCTGATAGTATGGGAGGTCAGCATAAAAACTGTTAAGGGATGTGCCAACAAGTACTCCGATAATTACAAGAATAGCAGCCATGCCCGCCACTACGAGCAACACCGCGAATACATAAGGAACGCGTTTCCGCTCCAGCCAGATGACCGATGGCGTGCCAATGGCAGCAAGGAAAACAGCGACGAGAAACGATGCCAGGATCTCTTGTGCCTGATGAATTCCTCCCGAGATGATTGCGAGAGCTGCCACGATGACGAGTATGCGCGTTCCGCGATGGGAATCACTCTGTTCAGCCATGGACAAATACCTCTACCTCTTCGACATGGATCTTGCGCTCTCCACAGGAGAAAACGGAGATTCTGATGATTTACTTCTTAATTTTACCACCTTCGAGAAGCTGCGTCTCTAAAGGCTTGAAGATAATACCTAGAGGATGGAGATATAACGTTACCATTCAGGGCGGCCCGTAATGCAAGTTAATGCAATAAAAGGTATTTAGTAAAAAACAATGACCTCCCGAATGATCAGGCTCCGCAAAGCTCACGCAGGGAGATAAATAACAAAGGTTGTCCCCTTCCCGACTTCAGATGCGACAGTAATTAGGCCATTATGCTTCTTGATAATGGAATAACATACCGCAAGATCGAGCCCTAGACCTTTCTGGTAATAAGTGTCCTTGGTCGTAAAATACGGGTCGAATATCTTCGCTAGATTTTCCGAGGGTATGCCGGCACCTGTGTCACGGAACGATATTTTTAAGTAATTGCCAGTCTGCAACGGTAAGTTGTCCTGTGCGGAAATATGGACATTCTCTCCATGAACAGTGAGAGTGCCTCCTTGCGGCATTGCTTCTATTGCATTTTGGACCAGATTACCAATGGCCTGCTTCATCTGCCCTTCATCTATGGCAACGCCATAGAGGTCTGCTGGTAAATCAATTACCATATTAATCTTTGTGTCTTTCAATAAGGTGTTAACCGTTTTTGCAAGCGGTCCTGACAACGACGTGATTTTTTTCACAGGATCTCCGCCTGTGGCAAAGGTGATCAGGCGCTTGCTGAGATCACCGGCCTTTTCGCAGATTTGTTCCGCATGACCCAGACTGTTGAATGACTTATCGCCAGGTTGAGCAAACATTTTTGCAACAGTGATATCGCCCAAGATAATGGTGAGAAGGTTATTAAAATCATGGGCAATACCTCCCGCGAGTAAACCGATCGACTCAAGCATGTGACTCTTCAAGCGTTCCTCTTCTGCTTTTTTGCGGTCAGTGATGTCCACCATGATAGAAGCATAGCTCTTGATTTTCTGCGCTTCACCCTTGATCGCCACGGCTGTCAGTTCCACCGGTATTCTTCTGCCATCCTTGGCAAGCCGTACCGATTCATATCCTGAAAAGAACCCATCCTTGTTCAAGATAGTCAGGCAGTGCTCAAGTTCCTGCCGGCTGATCTCTTCAGGGATAATGGTCGTTATCGGCTTTCCGATTATTTCTTCGGCTTTGTATCCCAGCATCTTCTCTGCTCCCCTGTTCCATGCTATCGTTGCACCCTTTGTATCGATGGCGCATACGGCGTTAGGAAGGTTTTCTATAATTGATGCAAGGAAGCGGATTTCCTCTTCCGCGCGTCTGTACTTAGTGATATCTCGCCATATGGTATGAAAAAACGTGCGGCCGGACAAGACGAATACTTGAGTAATAACATGAACATCCCTGATTTCTCCCTCTTTTGTTCTATGCTTAACTTCAAACTCAGCGCGTCCCTTATCTACAACTTCCTTAATGCTGGCTTGTATTTCTTCAGGGCGCTGGATCGGATCGATGTCAGAGATACGAAGCCTCTTAAATTCTTCTCTTGAGTAGCCGAGCTCGCGATGGGCAGCTTCATTGAATTCAATGAAATTCCCATTCGTATCTATGACCAAGATACCATCGGGGGACTGCTCGAATACAGTACGACAGAACTGCTCAGCTTCATAAAGATTATCATCAGTTTTTCGTTTCTCTTTTATGGTATGTTTTTTCATTTTATCCGTATCCTCATTACAGGATCCTCTAGTTCATTGTGGATACCGCATGACTGGCCCATGCCCCGTGCGGTATGACCCCGGCGGCCGTGGAATTGACTGTCTGCTTTCCCGTTCATGACACAGGTGAAATCCATGCTAACCGGCAAGAACTGCGTCTCTTCATGCAAAAAGATTATCACGTGACAAGGAAATTATCAAGACGAGTTCGGCGATTTTGAGGAAAAAACATGATGCTGAACGAGCGTCCCTATCAGTAACACAATCGAGTATATTTATGATTGCATTGCAACATTCGCCTGAACAGATGACAATAATATTAAAGCTGCATGTGTAATGATTACGAGAAGAGGCTGGCAGTAGCAGGTTAATGAAGGCAAAATTTCTAATGTAATGTGGAAATGTCACGGTCCGCGGCTAGTTGCGGAGTATTGGAGGAACTGTTGCGGGGGAATATGGCATTTGACATCCTCCCCGGCCTGAAGGCCGAGGATTCCCGAATCAGGCTCTGCATCTCCTGAGAGCCAAGACTGATTCTGTTCGCAGATGCGGCAGGGATGTTTGCCGCGTCCCCGGTTCATGGGCTGATGCAGATGTCCTGGTTTTTTTCCGGGCGAACCGGTTGACTGCAGGTTGTGCCAAGCAGCCACACCTCCAAAAACCACCAGTTGGTTTCGGGAGATACCTTTTATACAGAGGCGCTAATTATGACACCACAGATTTTTGCTAAACCATTGTTCTCAAGGTTCCCAGCGTTGGTCGTTGGGTACCGCGAGCATATGCATCGCGAACTGTAGATTTAGCGAAACTCATGATCTGGCGTCTATGGTTATTTCTTTGACGGCAGAAGTTTTACCCGGCAACCTTCTTGCCGGAACCGCATACTTATGGTTTCAAAGAACAAAACAGGGTTGGTTT
>DATJAO010000062.1:0-99205 GCA_035516175.1 Nitrospirota bacterium | reverse complement strand
GGATAAAGATGCACTGCCTGACTTGTGCTCCAGGAAGGAATAAGAAGGGAATGCATGCTTGCACAGGAAAAATTATCGGCACCCATCAGGGCACCGGTCCGTTGCACCCATATCGTTTGGGCGTAATCCGAATCGGGCAGGCCTAAAACTTAAAGCTAGCCCTTATACAAAAAGGTTCACGCGACAGTACGACGCTCTGAGGGTTGTCCTTTTCATCCCGTCAGCAGAGCTGCTGGGTATTCAAGGATGGTTTTTATAATGGACGATTATATTATGAACAAAAAAGCTGTTGTATCTACCACCGGAAGGTCCGCAACAAGTTTATGGCGAGATGTTCAGGCAGGTACATTTCCGGCTCCGCGGAAAATCGGGCCTGGTCGAATAGGCTGGCTGGCGAGTGAGGTTCAAAACTGGCTCGAAACTCTGCCCCTTGTTGAAACAAAAAAAAGAAACAAAAAAAAGGGCTGACAAATGCTGCGGGCAATTCACCATTATGATTTACCGTATCATTGAATTTAATCGACGTACATAAGTTAGATATGGTTTTTTGAAGCATTTATTTCACAAATTCCCCCCAGAAACTGCTTCACGATCCCATCGGTAAGCGCATCAGCAAACATTCAAAAAAAATTTACAGCGCAACTTCGGCATGACAATGCCATGTTGTTTTGATAGCTTTGTCTCCGGAGAAAAGTCATATATGGACGGCTTCGACAAGAAGGTGTACTAATATTGCGTCGCTTATACGAATTTAAAGGAGTGGGTCTTTTGGAAGGGCAATCCTTTTAGACATTGTGGCAAGAAGGGATGGGCTATTTAGCCATGAGTTTCGATATAGATATGCTGGTTGAAATTCGCGATGCCTGACTTTTCGAAATTATATGGAGACAATCCGAGCCCACCCGGGAAGCGACTAGAATGTACAAAAATTAACGTTTTTTTCGGGAGAATCAGAACATTTACAGTTTAAGGAACGTCTTTATATTGGGACTGTTTTTTCTACCTGTCCCTTAACCTGTCTAAATGTTCCCAATGGGTCCTGTTTAATATAAAAAAACCACAGAGGTTGCCGTAGAGGTTGCCGTAACAAAAAGGAGTTTAAGCAAAATGCTTAAACTCCTTGATTTACTTGGCTCCCCGGGCCGGACTCGAACCAGCGACAGGGTGGTTAACAGCCACCTGCTCTACCGACTGAGCTACCGGGGAATTATTCGATATTCATTCAGCGATTCTTTATTGCAGGCTGGTATAAATACCATATACAGCCTATTCTGTCAATGAGTTATTTTTTATCTTGACCCTAGAACCATTGCCCTTGTGGACCCTGCATTTCTAACCTTCCTGTCCCCTCTTCAGTTCCATGATCACTAGCTTTGCGATAGCTTTGAGCGTGTCGAACACCCCTGCGCCCTCCATGGCAACGGCCTCAAAATCAGGAACACTCGTGGGGTTCAAGGCTTTTTTCATCTCTTCCAGCGGCACGACGTTCGGCAGATCTCGCTTATTGTACTGGATGACGAAGGGGATTTTATCCAGATCATATTCCTGTTCCGCCAGGTTGATGCGGAGATTCTCGATGCTCTCGATGTTCGCCTCCATGCGCTCGATTTGCGAATCCGCCACGAACACGACGCCGTCCACCCCTTTCAGGATGAGCTTGCGGCTTGCATCGTAAAAGACCTGGCCGGGAACGGTGTAAAGGTGGAACCGCGTCTTAAAGCCGCGAATCTCGCCCAGGGCGAGGGGAAGAAAATCGAAAAACAGTGTCCTCTCGGTCTCCGTTGCCAGAGAGATCATCTTACCCTTACTATCGGGATTGGTCTTTTTGTATATGTACTGCAGGTTGGTCGTTTTCCCGCAAAGCCCTGGTCCATAGAAGACGATTTTGCAGTTGATTTCTCTCGACGAATAATTGATAAAAGACATGGGACTGTATTCCTCTCCTTAGTGCATTCCGGGAATGATCAAGGTTGGGCTAACCGAAGAGTTTATCAATATCTTCGTCTGTTATCTCTGCAAAGGGAGATTCACCCCCTTTACCCGTAACCTTTTCAGTTTCCACTTTTTGAAGGAGGTTATTGAATATACTCCCGAGCACTTCCGCGCTCTTCTTCACGCGGAGACGGACAAGTCCGAGCGACGACCGCTGATCGAAGATCACGACTAGGATAACTCGCTGACCGATGATAGAGATATGAATGTTGTCCCGCTGCCCTTCGTGGAAGAGAATAGAAAACTCTTTCTCTCCCAGAAGTTTGGCCATGCCGCCTGTGGCGGCTATATTGCCCGCAGTAAGCGATGCGAGCGATGTAGTGTCGAGGTTTTCCGTTTCGCCAGTTGCAGCGATCAACTGACCGTTCTTGTCTACGAGGAACACAACCTTGGCGTTTGCCTGGGCAAGGAGACGCTGGAGTTCTGCGTCAATTTGCTTAAACTCTTCCTCATACATCACCAAATCGGAACCCAGCATGTGCGCATCTCCTTGTTCAACGTTAGTGCCACTCCGCCTGTAAAAACAAGCGAATGCCGCTATTAAACCATACTAACAACCAGATTTCAAGCGTTTTTTTAGACGCCGCACCTGTAAGAAAAATAGCCGGGTAATAGCTACCCGGCTATGGTTTTCTGCTGTTATGCGATATCGAAGATCCGTCTCAGCTTTTAGACATCTCCTGAAGTTTTTTGAGGCTCTCCCAATCTTCGTCCACCCGCTTTTGGGAATGCTCGAGCATCCATTCGTTGCCCGGTGCGAACAGGTGCTTGAACCTGCCTTGGGGCTTAAGCCATTCGGTGATGGGCTTCTTCTTGTCCTTGGGATCGTAGTTGATGGTCCACTTCCCATTTTCGACTTCATAGAGTGGCCAGAAACAGGTGTCGACGGCAAGTCTCGAGAGCAGGATCGAGTCGTTCGTCTGGCTCCGCCAGCCGCGGTTGCACGGGGACACGATACCCATATATGCCGGGCCGTTGGTGGCCAGAGCCTTGCGAACCTTGGTCATGAGATCTTTCCAGTTATGGGGTGATGCCTGGGCGGCATACGGGATATTATGCGCTGCCATAATGCGCGTGAGGTCCTTACGGCGCTGGAGCTTGCCCGGGACCTTGGAGCCTACAGGACAGGTAGTCGTGTCCGCACCAAAAGGTGTGGCACTCGAGCGCTGGATGCCAGTGTTCATGTACGCGCCGTTGTCGTAGCAGATATAAAGGAGCTGGTGCCCACGTTCCATCGCGCCGGAGAGTGCCTGGAAACCAATGTCATAGGTGCCGCCGTCGCCGCCGAATGCGATGAACTTAATGTCCTTCTTGATCTTGCCCTTTTTCCGGAGCACCCGATACATGGTCTCAATCCCTGAAGCCGTGGCCGCGGCATTTTCAAAGGCGCTGTGCATCCAGGGCACGCGCCAAGCCGTGTACGGAAACAGACACGTCGACACCTCTAGGCATCCCGTGGCGTTCGACATGACGACCGGCTCGTCGATGGCCAGAAGCACCTGGCGCACGATCGTTGGCGCACCGCAACCAGAACACATACGGTGCCCGCCTGTAAGCAGGTCCTGCTTATGCGAGAGTGATTTCAGGGTCAGGGGTTTTTCCTGTGTATTGCTCATGGTACTCTCCTTTGGAGAGAAATCCTAAATGCTAATATCAAAATCCGAAACAAGCACCAAATCTTCGGGTATTATTAAATTGGTGATTCGATATTATTTCGAATTTAGGATTTCGTATTTAATTTCTAGTAGTAATATACTCTTTCACCATCTTGGCCTTGCCAGTCTTCGCGGCCTCGATGGTCTCGTCTATCACCAGATCCACATCGAGCGGCATTAGGTCCCTGCCGCCGAGGCCGTAGATCTTATTGAACAGCACCGGTCCCTGACGATAAGGATAGACGGCTGATGCGATTTCCATGAAGAGCGGCCCGTAGCCACCGTAGGAATCCGCCCGGTCCATAACGCAGACGGCCTTTGCGGATTTGAGCGCGGCACCGGCTTCCTCGTACGGGAAGGGCCTGAATATCCGGGGCTTGAGCAGGCCGGCCTTGACGCCTTTCTCCCTATAACGGTCTACCTCGTCCTTGATTGTGCCTGCTGCTGAGTTCAGTGCCACGAGGACTACGTCGGCATCCTCAAGGCGGTAGGCTTCGAACAATTCATATTTACGGCCCGTGACTTTGGCGAATTCGGCAGACACATCCTGCACGACTTTCTTCACATTGAGCATCGCTTCGTGCTGAGCGCGCTTATGTTCCATGTAATAGTCCGGCAACACCAAGGCTCCAATGCTCTTCGGGTTGTCGATGTCGAGGAGCGGATTGATTGCTATATACTCGCCCACGAACCTCTTCACGTCTTCATCGGTCATGAACTGCATGCTCTCGATGGAGTGGCTGATGATAAATCCGTCCATGTTGACGGCAATCGGCAGCCGCACGTCCTTGTGCTCGGCAATGCGGTACGCCATGATGGTGTTGTCATAGGCCTCCTGAGCGTTCTCGGAAAAAAGCTGTATCCATCCGCAGTCGCGCATGCCCATGCCGTCGGAGTGGTCGCCGTGGATATTAAGCGGTGCTGATAACGCACGGTTCACAAGCGCCATCAGGATCGGCAGGCGGTAGCCTGAAGCGATGTGGAGCATCTCCCACATGAGCGCGAGACCTTGTGCGCTCGTGGCCGTTGCAACGCGGCCGCCTGCAGCCGCAGCGCCGATAGCGGCGCTCATGGCGCTGTGTTCGCTTTCCACGAGGATCGTTTCGGTATCCACCTTACCGTTCGAAACGAACGAGGTAAACGATTCCATGATGCCCGTTGACGGCGTAATGGGATACGCCGGCATCACATCGGGATTTAACTGGCGGAGCGCTTCGGCAACTGCCTGATTGCCAGTGACCGCCACAGTTTTTGTCGTCGTTGCGCTCATGTTATTTGCCCTCCTCTTCCATGACTATGGCCTTGTTGCCCTTCTTGCCGGGACACTCCATGGCGCAGACGCCGCAGCCCTTGCAGTGGCTGTAGTCGAACCCGATCATTTTCTCGTCTTTCACCATGACCGCCGTATCCGGGCAGTAGATCCAGCAGAACAGGCACTGAATACAGTTCTCCGCAATCCAGCGCGGCTTGAATGAGCGCCATGAGCCAGTTTCATAGGTGTTCGCATTACCGGCTTCCAGGACCGTGCCGGCATGAGGCAACTCCTTCCAGTTCTTTTTTTTCATCCCTGCCTTACCTCCTCGTACCCGCGCTTTACTGCGGCGAGATTACCGTCAATAATCTTCTGTGCGAACTTCTTCCCGAAGCTTCCCTTCACATCCTCGAGCAGCACGTCCATTCCCACGATGCCCGTGGCCCTGTTCACCGCACCGAGCATCGACGAGTTCGGCATGGGCCTGCCGATCGTCTCGATCGCGATCTTCGTGGCGTCAACTGTAAATACTTTCTGAGACGGTCTTGCTTTGAGCTTGGCCCGCACCTCTTTCGGGTCTTTGCTCGTGTTGATGATGAACACAGCATCATCCTTCGCGCCCTCGGCAACGTTAATAGCATCAAGGAGTGATGCATCCACGACCGCGACCACATCGGGGTTCAGCACGGGACAGTGCATCCGGAGCATCTTCTCGCTGATCCGGTTGTAGGCGAGGAGAGGGGCACCCGCACGCTCGGGTCCATATTCCGGGAAGGCCTGCACTTTGCGGCCTCCGCTTAGACATGCGTCGGCGAGCACCTTGGCTGCGGTGACGGTCCCCTGGCCGCCTCTCCCATGCCATCTGATCTCTATCATTTCTGCCATAATAATACCCTCCCCAGATTAAATCCCAAGCTCCAAATCACAAATCTTGAATAATATTGAAATTCTCGGCCCGCTAATTTATTGGTACTTGGAACTTATTTTTTATTTGGCGTTGTAACTTCATATCCGCAGTTCCTACATTTCCCGCCGACCTTCAATCGCCCGCTGAACCGTGTTCTCGTCTGCGTACTCAATATCCCCGCCCACGGGGAGTCCGTACGCAATACGGCTGACGCTGATGCCCCGGGGTTTGATCAACTTCGATAGGTACAGGGCCGTGGTCTCGCCCTTTACCGTAGGGTTCGTTGCGATGATTACTTCTTTCACCCCGCCCGCCCTGAGCCGTTCCATCAGGCCGTCTATCTTCAGGTCCTCAGGGCCGATGCCGTCAAGGGGCGCAATGGCGCCGAGAAGCGCGTGATAGCGGCCACGGAAGATGCCGGTCTTTTCGAGGATGAGGATGTTGCTCGGTTCTTCCACCACGCAGATGCGGGAGCCGTCCCGGGTTACGTCGCGGCAGATACTGCAGACTTCGTCTTCGGTGATGTTGTTGCAGACCGAACAGTAACGACTGTTGTTCTTGAGATCCAGGATGGCCTGCGCGATTCCGACGGCCTCTTCTCGAGGCATCCCGAGCACAGCAAAGGCAAGGCGTTCGGCACTCTTCCTGCCGATGCCAGGCAGTTTTATGAAGGCCTCGATCATCCTGCCGAGTGTCTTACCGGAAACATCGGCGGCTTGAATGCCTGCCTTTCCCTGCCGCCTCGCGTGTAAGGATGCCTGAGGCGTTGTCTCGCCTTCTTTCACTGTCACTGTCCTGTCCTGACCGCCACATTCCATGTTTATTTGTTAATACTCAAATCAGTCCCGGCGGAAGCCCCATGCCTGCAGTCAGTTTGGTCATCTCTTCCTTCATCAGGTCCTGCGATTTCCGGAGAGCCTCGTTCACCGCGGCCGTGACCAGATCCTGCAGCATCTCGATATCCTTCGGATCAACTACCGAAGGGTCTATCTTGATGGAAAGTACTTCCTGCCTGCCGTTGGCGACCACCGATACCATGCCACCGCCCGAGGATGCTTCCACGGTCTTGCCCGCAGCATCTTCCTGGAGCTTTTTCACACGCTCCTGCATCTGTTGGGCCTGTTTCATGAGATTGCCGATTATATTTTTGGACATGATAAGCCTTGCACAATACGAAATAAATTCAACACATGAAAGGGATATTATAATAAAAGAATTTTTATGGTTTTGCAACTAAAAATGCAGGAGTTATGGAAGTATAAAAAAATTAAATGAAGCTCGCTGTCTGCAGTCCTTGCTTTGCCTTCCTCATTCTTGCGGGTGATCCGGCTCGACTACTTCACCCCCGAAGATACGGAGTGCATCCTGTACAATAGGATCCTGCTCCCCCGGTTTCTGCTTTTTCAGCATTTTTTGCTTGGTATCGTGCTTGGCAGATTCCGCATGGAGCTCAATCTTGATCTTAAGCTTCTTGCTCAGGATCTCCGAGGCAATGTCTTCGATAATGGTCCGGTTTTCCTGTTTCTCGACGAGGTCTTTCTGAAAACTGCTGCCCTTGATACTGATCACGAGCTCGGTATCCGTCATTTCCACGAGCTTGCTGTGTGCGAGTGCCGAAGCTAGACCCGGTTTTTTTGACTTCAGGGCGTTCATGATCCTGTTCCAAGCGTCATCATGCCCCCCGCTCGGTGCTGTCGCTAGAATGGGGGTGGACGATGATACCACCGACTTCGATAGATATTCCGCGGACCGTTCATGAACCCCATTGACGCGGGGTGCGTTCGTTACCTGCCTGGAGGCGAGCAGTACTTCTAGCGTCGTCAAGCGCGCAAGCACCTCGGCAAGCGGCTTGAGCGGCGCGAGATTGCTGGCTTTTATAAGCCCTACCTCGAACGTAAATCGCTGATGTGGCGACCAGCGCATATCATCGAGCGTCTTCGACAGACTGTCAAAGAGCAAGAGAAGATGTTCAGCCTCGGCCGCTACTGCCTGCTGTTTGATTGCCTCGATATCTGTAGCAGGAAGTTCAACGATCTTGCCGGGGTCGGGCGAAATCTTCACAACAAGAAGGTTCCGCAGATGCTCCACCACGCCCGACAGGAATTGACGCATATCCTGTCCCTGTTCCAGTAGCGTGTCCACCAACTTGAGCAGTCCCGCGGGATCCCTGGATAAGAGGCCGGCGGTGAATCTCAGGAGAGCTTCCTGAGCAATGGAGCCGAGTGTAACCTGAAGGTCTTCGTTCTTGATCTCCATGCCGCTGTAAGACACTGCCTGGTCCAGGAGACTCTGAGAGTCGCGCATGCTGCCCTCGGCGGCCCGGGCAATCATGGCGAGTCCCTGGTCGGTTATCCTGATGCCTTCAGCGTCAGCAATCTTTCTTAGCCGATCAATGATCTCTTGCAGCGGAATACGCTTGAAGCCGTAGCGCTGACAGCGGGAGTGAATGGTCGCAGGAATTTTCTGGGGCTCGGTAGTAGCGAAGATGAAAATCACATGCGGCGGCGGCTCTTCGAGGGTCTTGAGCAGGGCATTAAAGGCCTCATTCGTGAGCATGTGAACTTCGTCGATCACGTAAACCTTGTACTTGCCACCCACGGGTGCATATTTGACAGCCTCGCGCAGCTCGCGGATATGCTCGATGCCACGATTCGACGCACCATCGATCTCGATGACGTCCACCGACGTACCCGCCGCGGTCTCGATGCACGAATCACACTTGCCACAGGGCGTCGGTGTGGGGCCCTCGGCGCAGTTCAAGGCCTTGGCGAGGATACGCGCCGTCGTTGTCTTGCCTACACCACGGGGACCGGAGAAAAGAAAGGCGTGCGAAAGTCTGCTGGTAGTAATTGCGTTCTGGAGCGTACGCGTGATATGTCCCTGGCCAACCACATCGTCAAAAACCTGCGGCCGCCATTTTCTTGCGAGAACCTGATAACTCATGAAACCCTCTTCAATTCATGCTGAAAAAAGGCAATCCATTTAACCATGGATCGACACTGATAGTCACTAATGAAAATAAACGTTACCGAATATTTGGTTTTAATGCAGGCTTATTATGACCATGACAACCTGTCACTTCTCTCTGTGTGAATCCACGTTTTATATTGTCGATTTTGTTTCTCGGCTATCCGTGGTAAAAAAACGAAGTTCCGGATAAAAAAGCTCACAAACCCGGGCTCCCCTGCGGCACACCCGGAACCCGCTTACCGCTGCTTCCTTCCGGACCTGACGGGGTTCACGGGACCGTGGTTGCGCAGGACCCGGGCTTATGAGCGCAAATTATCTTGTATCACTGGAATTTGATGCTAAAAATATTTACTCTGCATTTGACGATTATTAATTTACTTCAAAATGGCGGAGAGGGTGGGATTTGAACCCACGTTAGGTTTCCCTAAACACGCTTTCCAAGCGTGCGCCTTCAGCCGCTCGGCCACCTCTCCTTTTTCCTGCATTTCAGACATTAATATTAAATTGCTATATGGCGGAGAGGGAGGGATTTGAACCCCCGGTGGAGTTACCCCCACAACAGATTTCGAGTCTGCCGCCTTCAGCCAGCTCGGCCACCTCTCCGAATGCTGCTAACGCATGATTGATGACTGACGTATAACGGATACGGCCACAAACAACCTTTCTCGTTAAACGTTACGGGTTATCACTTGGCTTAATCCTCAGTTTTTCGAAAAACCCCTGAAGCACGTCGCGACAGCCTGCCTCCAGTATGCCGGGGGTTATTCGATAGGTATGATTCAGCCTGCCGTCGCGAACCAGATCATATGCCGACCCGAGCGCTCCCGCCTTGGGATCGCGGCAACCATACACAAGCCGATTTATTCTCGCGAGCACCATAGCGCCCGCGCACATGAGGCATGGCTCAAGGGTCACATACACGGTAGCATCCTGGAGCCGCCATCTACCGAGCCGCGCCGACGCCTTGCGAACAACAAGCAATTCCGCGTGGGCCGTGGGATCCTGCCACGCCTCCCGCATGTTGTGCGCGGCAGCGATAACCTCATCACCGATGACAAGTACAGCGCCGATCGGCGTCTCGCCACATGCTGCGGCCTTCTCGGCCTCCATTAGGGCCTCGCGCATGAAACTTTCGTCGGTCTTGCTCTCAATGTCATGCATACAATGGCAATTCCCGCTGAGACCATCTCAGAAAAAAAGGAACAAACGCGTCTTTGCGATCGTGAGCTCTGCACGCTCAGCGTACTCTTCGGCGGTCGCTGATGAGTGGCGCGCCCAAGAGGATTCGAACCTCTGACCTACGGATTCGTAGTCCGTCGCTCTATCCAGCTGAGCTATGGGCGCAACACAAAGTGTACAGCTATGCCAGACATCTGTTCATTCTCTAATTGGTGCTCCTTCTTCTTTAACCGCTACTTTGCAACGCCGCCCACGAGAATAATGCCCACGTTCTCGTGCTGGAACGGGTGAATGTTGGGCTGCAGAGAGAACAGCCAGTTGTTCCATATCTCCTTGCCGTTCTCATTTACCACAACCAAGGCGGCAGGCATGTTCGGCTTGGTTGATGCCGATTTGAATTCTTTATCAGTCATCTTGAAGTCCGGAAGGAATGCCAAAACCTTGACGGTCATTTTGGTGTTCGGTATGGTCAACTCAGAGCCAATGTTCACCACGTATTCCTTTGTGGTCTTGGCAGGCTTGTTTTCGATAGAGAGCTTAACAGCCTTCCACGTTTCCGCTACTTCCTTGGAAACGACGACCTGACGCTCAACCTTCGGCATCTGGGGCATCCCCGCGGGCGGCATGCCGCCTTCCATGCCCGGATGCCCAGCCGGCATTTGCGGCGCCTCTTCTTTCTTCTTACAGGCTCCAACTGAAACAGCGAGAACGACAACAACAAATACTGCAAGCACTTTCTGCATCATCGTGGTACCCTCCTTGAAAATGTTTAATATATTCAGTTCAACGGCTTTGATATTCTGTTACTTCGTCACTACCTCTGCTTGTTCAGAAAACTGGCGGAGAGGCCGGGATTCGAACCCGGGGTGGAGTTACCCCCACAACTGCTTAGCAGGCAGCTGCCTTCAGCCGCTCGGCCACCTCTCCGCATCCTAAATTCATAAACTACAATATATGGCGGAGAGAGAGGGATTCGAACCCCCGGAGCTTTCGCTCAACGGTTTTCAAGACCGCCGCCTTAAACCGCTCGGCCATCTCTCCGGATACGGTAACTGATAACGTTTAACGTATAACGAATAACCGAGTCTACTTCACTGCATCTACTAATAGTTTCTCGTCAACTGTTGCGAGTTATTTTTTCCGTCCCGTCCATGTATTTCCGGAGCGCTTCGGGGATAATCACGGTCCCGTCCGGTTGCTGAAAATTTTCCAGGATCGCCACTACTGTGCGGCCTACGGCAAGGCCGGATCCGTTCAGCGTGTGTACGAACTCAGTTTTCTTGATTCCTGTGGGCTTGTAGCGGATATTTCCGCGTCGTGCCTGGAAGTCCTCGAAGTTGGAGCACGATGATATCTCACGGAACCGGTTCTGGCCCGGGAGCCAGACCTCGATATCGTATGTCTTGGACGCAGAAAAACCAATATCTCCCGTGCAGAGCACGATCACCCTGTATGCAAGACCAATGCGCTTGAGGACCTCTTCGGCGTTCAGGAGAAGTTTCTCGAGCTCCTCGTAAGAATCTTCGGGCCTTGCAAATTTCACCAACTCCACTTTGTTGAACTGGTGCTGGCGGATAAGACCACGTGTGTCCTTACCGTACGAACCCGCTTCCCGGCGGAAACACGGGGTATATGCCGTATAGAGCACTGGAAGGCGCTCTTCAGGTAGGACTTCATCCCGATGGATATTGGTCACTGGGACTTCGGCCGTAGGAATCATATAGTATGTCCCATTTTCAACTTTAAAGAGCTCTTCTTCGAACTTGGGAAGCTGGCCAGTGGTGGTCATGCTGGTCTTGTTGACCATGAACGGCGGCAGAACCTCGAAATAACCGTGTTCCTTGGTGTGAAGGTCGAGCATGAAGTTGATCAACGCGCGCTCGAGCCTCGCACCCAGGCCTTTATAAAGAGCGAAACGGGCTCCCGTTATTTTGGCAGCCCGGTCAAAATCGATAATATCCAGATAATCGGCTAAATCCCAGTGCGGTTTCGGCTCGAACGAGAATTTCGGCAGCTCTCCACCATACGGCGACCACCGCCTGATCTCCACGTTGTCGTTCTCGTCTTTACCGTCTGGGACAGAGGCATGTGGCAGATTCGGGATAGTGAGCAGGATGCTCCGTTGGGCTTCTTCGACCTCACGGGTGCCGTTCTCTAGCGCGGCAATGGAATCGCCTACGGCGCGCATCTCCGCAACCTTGTCCTCCGCAGGCTCTCCAGCCTTTTTGAGACGGCCAATCTCCTCAGATACCTCGTTACGCCTGCGGCGGCGGGTCTCAATCTCCTGCTGCGCTGCGCGCCGCCTAGCATCCAGAGCGAGAAACTCCGTCAGGTCAAATTTTACACCCCGCCGGGACAGCGAGGCCTTAACAGTCTCAGCATTCTCCCTGACAAACCGCAAATCAAGCATTTAAGGTATCATTCTCCTTGTGAGATGTCAATAGCTTTTCTTGATAATACGTGTCTCGAGCGCCTTGATCTTGATCTGAATGGCCTCGGGGTTGGGATAGACCGGCTCTATTTCTTTATAAAGCTTGAGTGCATCGGACAAATAATCACCTGCCTCAAGGCATCCGGCCAAAGCAAACTTTGCTTTGATGACAAGCTCGCTGTCCGTATTGTTTTCGAGTGCCTTGCGGTAGAAGATCTCCGCTTTTTCAAGCTCACCCTTGGAAAAGGCCGTGGTGCCGAGCCGGAAGTATGCAAGTTTTGTCTGCGGCCCGTTCGGAAACTCTGATACCTGACGCATCCAGGTGTCCTTCGCCTGATCTATCCTGCCCATGCGAAAAAGACACTCGGCGAGACTGTAAAGGCTTTTTTCTCTGACCTCGCGGTTCGAATATTCTGCTGCCTTCCTATATTCCTCGATAGCACGTTCATAGTCGTTATAGCCGAGCTCATAGATCTGAGCGATATACCACTGCGCGGCAGGCGCCATGTCACGGCGCGGATACCTTTTTAACAACAGCCTCAATGTCTGCAGCGCCTTCTCCGTTTCGCCGAGGTACAGGAACTGCGTCACCCCGGCCCAATAAAGCGCATCGTCCGCACGCGAGCTGTTGGGATGATCCTTGGCGAGCTCAAGGTACATCTTAACAGCGCCCCGGTAGTCACCGACGTTCCAGCGTTTCGTGGCGGCTTCATATTCGTTTATTGCAGTTTTATCAAATGCATCACAGCCCGCCAGAAAAGACACGAGCAGGAGGATGGCCATTAATTTCTTCATCATGGTTAAATATCGTGCGGGGATGGGGGCTCCGCTTCGCTTTTTTCCTGTGTTGTATCTTTTTCTTCCTCTCGCTCCATTACCTTGGCGAAACTGACCACCTTGTCACCCTCATCAATATCAAAGAGGCGCACGCCCTGGGTATTCCGCCCCTGAACGGAGATGTCCTTGGTCCTGATGCGCAGGACCTTGCCGTTCGTCGTAATGAGAATGATCTCGTCATCCTCGGAGACCTGAGCCATACCGATGACCCGCCCGTTTTTCTCCGTGGTCTTGATCGTGATGATGCCCTTGCCCCCCCTGCCCTGGCTCCGATAGTCCTCAAGCGTGCTCCGCTTGCCGTAGCCTTTCTCGGTCACAGTGAGAATGGTGGAATTGTCGCGCACGATCTCCATACCCACAACCTCGTTGCTTTCTTCGAGCCGGATGCCGATCACTCCTTTGCCCGCACGGCCGATCTCGCGCACGTCGGTCTCAGAGAATCTAATCGAGAGACCATCTCGGGTACCGAGGAAAACATCGCGCTCGCCGTCGGTCACCTCTGCCGAAATGAGTTCGTCTCCCTCTTCGAGGGTGATAGCGATGATACCTGATGGCCGCGGATGGCTGTAGGATTCGAGTTCTGTCTTCTTGATGATGCCCTTCTTGGTCGCCATAAGGATGAAGTGCTCCGGTGTGAATTCTCGAACCGGAAGCGCGGCGGTGACGCGCTCCTCCTGGCTGAGTTGGATCAGGTTCACGATCGCTTTGCCCTTGGCCTGCCTGCTTGCCTCGGGGATCTGGTGAACCTTGAGCCAGTATACCCTGCCCTTGTTCGTGAAGAAGAGGATATAGCTGTGCGCCGAGGCCGTGAAGAGCCGCTCCACGAAATCCTCTTCCTTGGTCTCCATACCGATCTTACCCTTACCGCCGCGTTTCTGCGCACGGTAGGTGGTCAGCGGATTGCGCTTGATATAACCCGCATGGGAGATCGTGATAACCATATCCTCATCTTTGATGAGATCTTCGATGTCGATCTCCGAGGTTTCTGGAACGATCTCGGTCCTACGCGGGTCACCGTACTCTTGCTTGATAGCAAGGAGCTCGTCCCTGATGATCTTCATCACTAGAGTATCTGACGCGAGTATCTCGTTCAACCGCGCAATCTCTTTGAGCACCTCTTCATACTCAGCGATGATCTTGTCACGCTCGAGCCCGGTGAGGCGCTGCAATCGCATGTCGAGAATAGCTTGGGCCTGTATCTCCGAAAGCATGAACTCACGCACCAGTCCATTCTTTGCCTCCTCAGGGCTTGCCGACGCCTTGATCAGCGCGATTACGGCATCGAGATTCTCGAGAGCAATCTTGAGGCCCAAAAGAATATGGGCGCGCTCCTCCGCCTTCTTGAGATCGTACCTGGTCCTTCGCAACACCACTTCCCGGCGGTGCTGGATGAAGTGCGAAAGAAGTTTGCGCAGGTTCAGAACCCGTGGCTGGTTGTTCACGAGAGCCAGCATGATTACGCCGAAGGTTGACTGCATGGCGGTATGCTTATAGAGCTGGTTTAGGATGACGCTCGAAATCTCGCTCTTCTTGAGGTCTATCACGACCCTCATGCCTTCGCGGTCCGACTCATCGCGGATCTCGGAGATTCCCGTGATCTTCTTCTCCTGTACCAGTTCGGCAATCCGTTCGAGAAGCCTTGCCTTGTTCACCTGGTAGGGGAGCTCGGTCACGACTATGCTCTCGCGGTCTCCTTTGCCCTCTTCGATCGTTGCCCGCGCGCGCATTTGAATGATGCCCCGGCCGTTCAGATATGCCTGCTTGATTCCTTCATACCCGTGAATGAAGCCGGCAGTCGGAAAGTCGGGCCCCTTGATCAAGGCCATAAGCTCCTGGATTGCCACCTCGGGATTGTCGATCATCAGCACCAGCCCGTCAACGACTTCAGAGAGATTGTGTGGCGGAATATTCGTAGCCATACCAACGGCGATGCCGGCTGAACCGTTGATCAAGAGATTCGGTACACGCGTGGGGAGTACCGAGGGCTCAACTGTGGTATCATCGAAATTCGGAACAAAGTCCACTGTTTCCTTGTCAATATCAGCGAGCAGCTCTTCCGCTAATTTAGTGAGTCTGGCTTCGGTATACCGGTAAGCTGCTGCAGGGTCGCCGTCCACAGATCCGAAGTTACCCTGACCATCAACGAGTGGATAGCGCATGTTGAAGTCCTGAGCCATTCTGACCATAGTGTCGTAAACCGCGCTATCACCATGAGGATGGTACTTCTTCAGTACTTCACCCACTACGCCTGCGCTCTTTGAATATTTCTTACTATGCAGGAGTCCTTCGCGGAACATGGCGTAAAGTATGCGTCGGTGCACAGGCTTCAGGCCGTCGCGAACATCTGGAAGAGCCCGTCCCACGATCACGCTCATGGAGTAGTCGAGGTAGGAGGTCTTCATCTCCTGCTCGATATTGATTGGTTTTATTTCCTGCGGTTCCATTTTAGTAATTTGTTTCGTTGCGATTTTTGAGGCACAACAAGTTTAATTTTGCACTCTACACTCGCCACTAAATACTAATTAAATATCCAGGTTCCTCACTTCAAGCGCATGCCGCTGGATGAAGGTTCGACGCGGTTCGACCTGGTCGCCCATAAGGATCGTAAACATCTCGTCTGCCTTGACCGAGTCCTCGATCGTTACCTTGAGGAACGTCCGCTTCTCGGGGTCCATGGTCGTTTGCCAGAGCTGCTCAGGATTCATTTCGCCGAGACCTTTGTACCTCTGGATCGCGAGCCCCTTCTTGCCGAGTTCAAGCACATAGTGCACAAGCTTGCCCGTATCATTAAATGACTTCTCCTCGCCCTTCTCGCGGATCTTGTACACTGGCGCACCGAGCCCGAGGATGGCCGGTGACTGGCTTTGGAGCTCCCGGAACTCCGGGGTAGTAACAAAGTTCTCATCAATGATGATGCTCGAATGGGTGGCATTGTATTTTGAATCAAACCTGAGCCGCAACGCCTCATGCTCCTCGTCGGGCTCGATTGCCCACTCGGTCAAGGTCTTGGGATGATACTTCTTGAGATATTCCTCAACCGACGAAGCCATGGTCCTGAGCTTGTCTTCTTCTTTGAGTAGTGACTTGGTGAACGTCTTATCGAGTAAAAGCGCACGCAGCACCATTACATCGAGCCGCTTTCTGCGGAACTTGTCGAGCGTCTTTTCGAACTGGACAAGTTTATTAAGCGTTGACGTCAACCGCTCGCCCGTGAGATAGGCGCCTTGCTCAGGCGAGAAAAGTTCAACATCCTCTGCTGCAAGATCGAGAAGAAAATCTTCCATCCGTGTGTCGTCCTTGATGTAGCGCTCGGTCTTGCCTCGCTTCACTTTAAAGAGGGGCGGCTGGGCGATATAAAGGTAGCCCCGCTCGATAATCTCCGGCATCTGGCGATAGAAGAACGTGAGCAACAACGTCCGGATGTGAGCACCGTCCACATCTGCGTCGGTCATGATCACGATCTTGTGGTACCGAATTTTTGCAATATCGAACTCCTCAGAACCGATGCCCGCGCCGAGGGCGGTGATGAGTACTTTGATCTCTTCGCTTGAGAGCATTTTGTCGAAGCGCGCCTTCTCTACGTTCAGGATCTTGCCCTTAAGCGGCAAGATGGCCTGGTTCTTCCTGTCCCGGCCCTGCTTGGCCGAACCGCCAGCAGAGTCTCCTTCAACGATAAAAATTTCCGATTGGGCCGGGTCCTTCTCCTGGCAGTCCGCGAGTTTGCCTGGCAGTGACATGGAATCGAGAACACCTTTTCGTCGTGTGAGCTCCCGGGCTTTCCTTGCTGCTTCGCGGGCGCGGGCCGCGTTCAGAGCCTTCTCCGCTACCTTTCGAGCTATGATGGGGTTTTCTTCGAGGTATGCGCCCAGGGATTCGTTCACCATTGCCTCAACAATGCCCTTGACCTCGCTGTTCCCGAGTTTGGTCTTGGTTTGTCCCTCGAACTGCGGGTTCGAAAGGCGTACGCTCACCACGGCCGTAAGCCCTTCGCGCACGTCCTCGCCTGAGAGTACTTCCATGCCGTTTTTAAGCAGCCCGCTCGATACCGCATAGGCATTGACCGTGCGCGTGAGCGCCGCTTTGAATCCGATAAGGTGCGTACCGCCCTCCTGGGTGTTGATGTTGTTGGCAAAGGAGAAAACCTGCTCTACATAGCTATCGTTGTACTGGAATGCGATCTCCACAAAGATCCCATCACGTTCTTTTGCGAGATAAATAGGGGCCGGATGGAGCGGGGTTTTGTTCTTGTTCAAATACTCAATGAACGAGGCGATGCCCCCTTCATAGAAGAAGGCCTGCTTCTTGCCGCTGCGTTCATCCTGGATGGAAATCTTCAGGCCGCGATTCAAGAACGCAAGTTCACGAAGGCGCTGCGACAGGATGTCGTAGCTGTATTCCCGTTCCTCGAAAATCTCGTAGTCAGGCTTGAAGGTAATCTTTGTGCCCGTCGTGTTGGTCGTGCCGCTGACTGCGAGAGGTAGGAGCGGATGCCCCCGTTCATACCGCTGTTGGAACACCTTCCCGTTCTGCTTGATCTCAAGGTCGAGCCACTCCGAAAGCGCGTTCACTACAGATACGCCCACGCCATGGAGCCCGCCCGAAACCTTGTATACATCGCTGTCGAACTTGCCGCCTGCATGAAGCACGGTGAGTGCGACCTCGGCGGCCGAACGTTTTTGCGTGCTGTGCATCTCCGTCGGGATGCCACGGCCGTCGTCGATCACGGTAACGCTGTTGTCGATATGAATGACGACATCTATGTTCTTGCAGAAGCCGGCCATGGCCTCATCGACGCTGTTATCGACGATCTCGTATACAAGGTGGTGAAGCCCAACAGCGCCCGTGCTGCCGATATACATCGCGGGCCTCTTGCGCACAGCCTCCAAGCCTTCGAGCACCTTTATGCTGTCTGCAGTATATTCCATCCACTCCTCGCAAAAAGAGGGATTTGTCCGTACCGGATCAATCCCTCACCACCAAAGCAAATTTCAAATTACAATAACCAAACACCATATAACTTCCAACATCCGGAACGACACTTTTCAAACTCTTTATTCCTTGAGTCCTTGGATCTTTGGAGTTTAGTCTTTAATTGGTGCTTGAGACTCGGTCACTACACACGCATGGGCATGACAACACACTTGTAGTTTTCATCGCCCTCTTCTTTGATCAGGCACGGACTCAGCGGGTCATTCAGCTCCAGCGTGATGTTCTGCCGATCCATAGCCAAGAGCACGTCCAACAGGTAGCGGGAGTTGAAACCGATGGTAATCCCTTCGTCTTTGTAATCAATCGACAGCTCTTCGCTTGCCTCTCCCACTTCCGGGTTGTTGGTCGAGAGAATGAGCGTGTCCTTTTCAAGCTGCAGCTTCACGGCGTTCGTCTTTTCCTTGGACAGAATCGACACACGCTTTACGGCGTGGGTGAACATATCTTTTTCGACCACGACCTTTTTCGTGTTCTTCGCAGGCACTACCTGGAGATAGTTTGGATAGTTGCCGTCGATGAGCTTCGATACCATGACCAGACCATCTCGCTTGAACAAGGCGTGGTTCTTGCTGAAACCAAGCCGCAGTTCTGCTTGTGGCGAATCTTCCTCTAGAAGCCTCCGAAGCTCCATCATCGCCTTCTTGGGGACGATCATGCTCTCTTCCTTGTGCTTCGCGTCCACCACCCGATCGATCATGGAAAGTCGGTGGCCATCGGTGCCGACCATGCGGATATTGAGGCCGTTCTTTGCCTGGGTCATGTGGACAAACAGCCCGTTCAGCACATAACGCGCATCATTCTCGCCGACAGCATAGAGCGTCTTTTTAATCATCTCTCGAAGCGTCTCGCCTTCGATGGCGATCATGCCCTCTTCAGCCACATCAGGAAGCGCCGGATACTCGTCCTTGGGAAGAGCCACGAGCTTGAACTGCGAGTGACCGGACTTGATCTTGACCCAGTTGCCGTCTTCAACCCTGATTTGGATATCTTCGGCAGGCAGCTCACGTACGATCTCGTACATCTTTTTTGCGGATACCGTGACGGCTCCCGGTTTTTCCACATCCGCAGCATACCTTCCGCGCAGTCCGATCTCCAGATCCGTTGCTACGATCTCCACTCCGTTTCCGTCGGCCGAGAGAAGCATGTTCGAGAGGATGGGCATGGTGTTTTTCTTTTCCACCACGCCCTGAATTCTCTGCAGACCCTTCAGGATTTCTTCTTTCTTGATTTTCAGTTTCATCAGGGAAGCCTCCTGTTGTATCCAAAATAATATCAGAATCCCTGCCAAATAGCAATATATTTTTTTACTGTTTTGCCTTTTGTTTTCAATATCTTAATTGCTTAATCAACATCTCAATCGTAGCTCGGAGTTCGGCATCTTTTTCTTTCTTTTCCTCGATAACTTTACAGGCATGAATCACCGTACTGTGGTCCTTTCCGCCGAAGAAGTTGCCTGTTTCCGGGAGCGACATTCCGGCCAGATTTCTGCAGAGATACATGGCCACTTGCCGCGGGAGGACCACCGCCTTAGTGCGCCTCTTGGACTTTAAGTCGGAAATTTTGACTCCGAACGACTCGGCCACAATCTTCTGCACGAGTTCCTTGGTTATGACCCTGTCCCTGCTGTCAAGAAGATATTTAAGTTCATTCTTGGCCAGTTCCTGCGTTATCTCGGTGTTTGTAAGAGATGAAACCGCACCGAGCTTTACTAGCCCCCCTTCGAGTTCCCGAATGTTGTTTTTCATCATGGAGGCGAGGAACTCGGCCACGTCATCGGGAAGGCGGATTCCCCAAAAGTCGGCCTTTTTCTTGAGGATGGCAATCCTTGTCTCGAGGTCGGGCGGTTGGATATCTGAGATCAGCCCGGACTCGAACCGCGAGCGGAGCCGCTCCTCAATGTCAGGGATTTCCTTGGGCTGGCGGTCGCTTGTCAGAACGATCTGTTTCTGCGCTTCATAGAGGGTGTTGAACGTGTGGAAGAACTCTTCTTGCGTCCGCTCCTTGCCGGCGATGAACTGGATGTCGTCGATGAGCAGAATATCCATGTTTCGGTACTTCTGCCGGAACTCTTCCATGCGCTGGTGGCTCATGCGATTAATGAGCTCGTTCGTAAACTGCTCGGAAGACAGGTAGGCCACCTTCATACGCGGTGATTTGCCTTGCACGTGGTGGCCGATGGCGTTGACCAGATGGGTCTTGCCCAGTCCCACACCGCTGTAGATAAAAAGGGGGTTGTACGACCTGCCTGGCGCATCGGCAACGGCCTTGGCAGCCGCATGTGCGAACTGGTTGCTCGGACCGACAACAAAAGTGCTGAAGGTATACTTCTTCTCAAACAGGCCGATTTTCTCTTCGCGCCCCTCTTTTTTTTCTTCTTTGACCTGGCGGACCGTCTTTTTCGTCTGCTGGGGTTGTACGAAGAACTCTATTTCGACATCATTTCGCTTGGTTACTTCCCTGATAACGTCGGTTAGCGTTCCCCAGTGATGCTCTTTTATCCAGTCCCGGTGAAATTTACTAGGCACTTCAATCACCAGCTTGCTGCCATCAAAAGACTGGAGCTTGGATTGGCTGAACCAGGTATCGTAACCCTGCTTAGACATTCGATTTTCTATGAGTAAAAGTATCTCTTCCCAGACCCGTTCCTGATCCATAAATAACCCCGATTAAAAGCCTCCGGTTACAAACATGCTTATCCACAGGTGTGGATAGCTCGTTTTTTCTTTTGTTTTTAGATTGTTACACGTTCGCTCGGAGGCTTATTATCCGCTTTTCTTAACCCTATTTTTGCTGGATTTTGTTTGCTCCTGGAGGATTGTATTTAGCATGTCTTTTGCAAAATAATGAGTTCACCTTGAACTGACGAGGAATGACTATACCAGAACACAATCGTTCTGGCAA
Source organism: Nitrospirota bacterium (assembly GCA_035516175.1). GTDB lineage: Bacteria > Nitrospirota > UBA9217 > UBA9217 > UBA9217 > DASPSR01. Next base: position 78,092 of record DATJAO010000062.1, on the reverse strand, counting down.
GGTCTTTTATTTTTGTACCCAGCCATTACTCTCAATAAAATTTAGTTCATTGAATCAATTTATGAACAAAGGCTAGAAGAATCAACATATAAAAAATTGCTTGACTTTGCAACTGTTCCTGCCATACAATAAAACACTTGTTTCTGTGTTTTGTCAACAATACAAACGGAGGTGACCGAACCATGTCAGGAGAAATTAAGGTAGATCAGATTTTAGACTGTAAAGGTATGAGCTGCCCCTTGCCAATCTTAAAAACAAAAAAGGCTGTTGAGGCACTCTCGAAAGATCAGGTTCTTAAAGTGGAGACCACGGATCCCGGTTCCAAGAACGATATGGCTTCCTGGGCTAAGAGAACGGGCAACGAGATTTTAAAAGTTGATGAAGGCTCGGGAACGTTCACATTCTATATCAAAAAAACCGCGTAAGGAGTTATTCTCATGGCGCAAAAAAAAATGACGATCATTGCATCAAAGGGCTCACTGGATATGGCCTATCCTCCGCTGATCCTAGCCACAACCGCAGCAGCTATGGATATGGATGTAACGATTTTTTTCACATTCTTCGGGCTCGACATCATAAAAAAAGGCAACGCTGACAATCTTAAAATATCGCCCATCGGCAATCCTGCAATGCCCATGCCTGTGCCGATTCCAACTCTCGTCGGCTCGCTTCCCGGCATGGAGGCAATGGCAACGGCTATGATGAAATCCATGTTCAAAAAGCACGGCGTCGCGACCATCGGTCAGTTGCTCGAACTCGCGAAGGAAAGCGGTGTAAAGCTCATTGCCTGCCAGATGACCATGGATGTGATGGGGGTTAAGCAGGAAGATGTCATTGATGGTGTTGAGTTCGGCGGGGCGGCAATGTGGATGGACGCTGCTGCTGACGCTCAGATCAATTTGTTTATTTGACATTCTCTTTAGCCTGACGACCGAGGATTCCCGAATCAGACTTTACATCTGCTGAGAGCCACTGCTAATTTTATTTGTCGATGCGGCAGAGATATTTGCCGCGTCCCGAGTTCATGGGCTAATGATAATTACTTTTATGATTCGATAGAGAACCTGTTTCATGATAACGTGAAGCCGGTTCTTTGTTTCCCTTCCTTTTGTCCCGTAACAGTAATTGAAAATTCAACATTCTCGGGACTCTTACTCGTGCGAAGTGGTTGTCCCAAATCGTGTTAAACTTTTCAGGAAATACGGTCGCTGTTAATGGTGCTCTGGACATTTCTTCCTGTTTATGATAAAAACTATCACTATGCAGATTCCAGATAATTTGAAATACGATGAAAAGGGCCTCATCCCCGCCGTCATCCAGGACTGGAGGACCGGTGAGGTCTTGATGGTGGCGTACATGAACGCTGAGTCTTTGAAGAGGACCGTGGAGAGCGGCCTGACGTGTTTCTGGAGCCGCTCGCGTCACAAGTTCTGGCAAAAGGGCGAGACGTCCGGCAATATTCAGCGTGTAAAGGAGATCCTGTACGACTGCGACCAGGACACGTTGCTCATTAAGGTGGAGCAGACCGGCCCTGCATGCCACACCGGCGAGCGCTCCTGTTTTTTCAGAAGTTTTTCCGGAAACCAAGAGGGGAAAAAGTGAGTTTAGAGCCCAATTGCATATTCTGCAAGATCATCGAGAAAAAGATCCCTTCAAAAACCATATATGATGACCATCTCGTGACCGCCTTTGAAGATGTAAATCCACAAGCGCCCGTCCATCTCCTCGTAGTTCCGAAGAAACATATCCCCGAGATTCATAGCATGACCGAAGCCGATAAAGATCTTATTGGGCACCTTTTTTTGACCGCAAAGAAAATCGCTGACAAAAAGGGTCTAGACTCGAAGGGATACCGGATGGTCATCAATAACGGCGCCGGGGCCGGCCAGACCGTATTCCACATTCACCTTCATATTCTTTCCGGTCGTCGGTTTTCCTGGCCTCCAGGATAATAACATATTCCTGTGAACTGCCTAATGATAAGCTGTGCAAAACTCAGAGCATTTAGTTGTCAACATCTCTTATCGTTTCATCTCACAAACAAGTCGACAGCTTTTCCATTATTCATTTGTTTTCATTTTCAAGACCTTCTTCGCACTTTCAACATATTCACATTACTTACTACTACTACTACTAATTTTATTTATATATATTAATAGTAATTAAACCAATCGAAACCTATGGAACAAACATCTTTTTTATACAATGCTATGTTTCAATCATAAAAGAAATTTCTTCAGTAACTTGCACGACCCGTGGTATCATTATTTCACCGATGACGCACGTGCAGTTTGATCTAATAACAATTGGAGGCAAGACATTATGGAAAACAAGGAATTCGTATTTGTTATCACTCACTCTTATGATGCGATTGAGCGCGCGGCTGCGGCGCTTCAGCTGGCAACCAACATGGCTGCATTCGATGCCAAGATTGATTTCTTCCTCATAAATGAAGGGGTCCATCTCGCGCGTAAGGGGTTTGCCGAGTCGGTCACTTGGCAGAAGGGTTTTTCTCCTGTTGCTGAGCTCATGAAAAGTCTGGTGGAAGACTTCGACTGTAAGTTTTATATCTGCGCATCCTGCGTGAAACCATATGGCCTAGAGGGAGCGGAATGGATAAAGAACGCGGAGGTCAAACCAGGTTCTTATCTCGGTGAGCTACTTATGAAGCGTCAGAATGCAACGTTCTGATGATTAATAAAAATGTAAGGGCTTGTCTGTCATCGCGTCATTGCAAAGAGGGCCACGATGAAGCGATTCATGTTTAAAATGCGAGAATGCCATGCTCTCTTCGGTCTAACGCAATGACTGCATAGCATGATTTTGGCGTTTGTAATAATCATATTAGCGATTTATATTAAGACTCGCGAGGATCACTTTACTTCATCGACACTTTCTTGTCTTTATTCTCATTTTTTCCCAACATGATTTGGTCAACTTACCCCATTTCAGGAAAGCCATAGACCCACAATGGAGTGACATCACTAACAGATATATTATTTACAGATAAAGTAAAACATGGTATAAAAGCACTGCCATGAAGAACATTGCAAATTTTTTATTCGAAGCGGGAATGCTCAAACGAACACCCCGGAGCGGGTTCCAATTCCTCGGCACCGGCGCGGAGTCAGTGGCTGAGCACATCTTAAGGACTTCGTACATTGGATACGCACTCGGAAAGCTGTTAAAAAATATTAATGTAGAGCGTTTAATCAAGATGTGCCTATTCCACGATCTGCCGGAAGCCAGGACAGGTGACCTAAACTACGTGAACAAAAAATATGTCGAGGCAAATGAGAAAAAGGCGATTGAAGACCTTGCGCAGACCTTACCCTTTGGAAACGAGATTCAGGAACTGATACTGGAGTTTATCGAAGGAAGGACCGAGGAAGCGCGGTTGGCACGCGATGCGGACCAGCTAGAGATGATCCTGGCGCTCAAGGAGTACAAGGACGTAGGAAACAAATACGCAGACGAATGGCTGGAGTTCTCGCTCAAACGACTTCAAACGGACACGGCGCGCGATCTCGCAAAAGTGATCCTCGAAACGGACTCATCGCTGTGGTGGTTCAGCGATAAGAGTGATTGGTGGGTGAGCGGCGGTAAGCGATAAAAGCCGCAGATATGCTTGATCAGTCGTGGTTATGCTGGATATTTCAAGCCGGTAGATGAAACCCCCTGCTCTCGTATAATGCTCAATGAGCGGCGCGGTTCTCTCCCGGAAGATCATCATTTTTTTCTCTATCATTTCTTTATTATCATCCACCCGCGATATTCTGTCCCCTCCCACATTATCACGGATACGGCAAAAAACAGTTTCCGCAGAACAATCCAGAACAATAAGAGCATGAATATCAGCAATGGTCGCGATGTCTTGTGCCTGCCCCGAATGGCGTGGTATGCCGTTCAATACGAGCACATTTCCTTGCGAGAATCCCACACGGTCTAGGAACAGAGAGATGATCTTCTCCGCGAGCGGGAAATGCTCGTTTTCAAGAAGGAGACTACGCTCAAGAACACCATGAATGAAATCGAGCTCTATAGACGAGTAAGCAGCAGAACGCTCCCTGTCTGACAAGGCACTACGCAGCTCAGCTCCGAAGTCCAGGTGATGGCACCTTCGTTCGAACAGACCTCTGCCACCAATAGCATCACCGAGCGGGCTCTTTCCGACACCGGTCGGGCCGAGGAGGAGGATTGAATCAACAGGGTATGAGTAAATATTTTTCATAATGACCGGATTGGGCCGCAAACACTCATGCTTAACTCGCACATATTTTCTTCTTTAGGCTTTCAAGCCCCTTCCTGGATGCGATGGTTAGCTTTGCCTCAGGTATTTCATCGATAGAAAACCAGCCAATCTCTTCGCATTTGTGGGGTTCTCGGATGTGCGGTGTCCCGCTTTTCACCCTGCAGATGAACATGGGCGAGACCCAGTGCTGCCCTTCGTTCGGAATGATGTGATCAACGACCCCGAGGAGTTCCTGCACTTCGATTTCGCATCCGTATTCTTCCGCGATCTCGCGCACAAGGGCATACACGAGCGTCTCGCCGAATTCGACACCGCCTCCCGGGAATTCCCACCGGTTCCTTTCGTTCCGTGCCAGAGACCCGCGTTTGGCGAGGAAGACCCTGCCCTCCGCGTCAAGGATGATCGCACCCACGCCAACGCCGATATAGTCAACACCCAGTTTCATATCATGTAATCCGGTTGTTGCACTTTACCAAAAAAGGTTTCGAAAGTCAAAGCTGCGGGTATGGCGGGTTTTTTGCTTGACTTATTCCTCGTTTCGATTATAATACGCCTCTACCAATTCATGCGCATTTATAGCAACGCCATTCATTGAAGGAGCAGGTACAATGTCGGAGACAACAGCACAAAAAAGCAATCTTAAGCAGAAGCGGCTTCAGGGCTTCAGAAAACGAATGAGCACCGTCGGAGGCAGAAAGGCAATAAACCGTCGCAGGGCAAAGGGAAGAAAGCGTCTCGCTGTATAACTCCTGCGTGGGCAAACGCAATGCCGTACGCATACCGGAAAAGCGAGCGGTTACGGAAAAACACAGAGTTTATTTCGACCATGAAAGGAAAAAGACTGTCAGTTGACGGTCTTTCTCTTTTTTATACAAAAAACAAAGCAGGTAGTTTCCGAGTCGGAATTTCTGTCAGCAAGAAACTGGCAAACGCGGTCAAGAGAAACCGGTTAAAGCGTCAGATCAGGGACTGCATCATGAGGGTGTTAAAAGATCATGCGGCGGGTTATGACATGGTGTTCGTGGTTCGGAAGGAACTCTCCGCGGCCCCTTACGAAAAGATTCTGAGGACCGTTGAGACCGTTCTCCAGAGAGCGGTCCTTCACAGCGAGAAGTCGGAAGGCACAGCACCGTGAAGACATTGTTTATCTCCATCATCCGCCTGTACCGGCGTTATCTTTCACCAATTTTCCCGCCTGCCTGCAGGTTCGTCCCGACCTGTTCCGAGTACGCGATTGAAGCCTTCGAAAAAAAGAGCACCGTGACAGCGATTTGGATGACGGTCGTGCGGATTGCAAAGTGTCATCCGTTCCATCCCGGCGGATACGATCCTGTAAAATAATTCCGGAGGATCCATGGAAACACGAAGATTCATACTGGCACTTTCTTTATCGTTGCTGGTGTTTCTGGTGTACATAAAGTTCTTTGCTCCCAAACCGCCGCCAAAACCGCCGGTCACGGAGACTGCGAAGCAGGAAATGACGCAGCAGAAACCGGCACCAATGCCAGTCAAGCCGGAATCCGTCGCAGGCAAGATTCAAGCGGCAGCTGGTGGCAAGGATATCATCATCGAGACCGATATCGTGAAGGCTGTTGTGAATACCGCTGGCGGCGTGATCAAGCGTTGGGAACTGAAGCGGTACCGCGAAGCGGACAAGACCGAGACCGGCATCGGCGCGCTCTGGAAGAAGATCACCGGTGAGGCCAAGAGGGAGGAGAAGCCGAAAAAGGAGCTCGGGAACGTTCAGCTTCTCTCCCAGTACGAAGGGGTTGAGCGAGAGGAAATGGTTGCCCCGCTGACTCTCATACCGCTTGATAAGGCGCTGGACAAACTTGCGAACGTCGAGTTCCACGCGAACCACGAATCCATACGCCTTGACAAGGACAATCCTTCTCAGACGTTAATCCTCACCTATACAGGCCCGCAAGGCATCATGATAGAAAAACGCCTGACCTTTACGAACAGCGATTACAAGGTAGACATGACCATCGTGACAAAGGGACTCGACGGTTACCGCCTGTCGCTTGGCACTGACTTCGGCCTCGCAGACAAGGTGAGCAAGGACGCAAGCGGACGTGTCGGTTTGGTCGCGCTCCTCGAGGGCAAAAAGATTTCAGAAAAGCTCGGGAGTATCAAGGGCGAGACACAGTACGCAGGGACCATTGAATGGTTCGGGCAGGCAGACAAGTACTTTACCGCTACAATGCTGTATGGGGGGGCGGGGATCATCACCGCAAGACGGGTGTCCGCCCCCAAAGACGTAGGTGACCTGCTCACCACGGACCTGACGGTAAAGGAAAAACCCGAGTCGCACTCCTTCGGTCTCTATGCCGGCCCAAAGAGCTATACGCTCCTCCAGGCCTCTGGCCATGGATTAGAGCAGTTAGTCGATTATGGCTGGTTCGGTGTCCTCGCAAAGCCGATGTTCTGGCTCCTGCGACAGTTCTATGCGATTACCAACAATTATGGTGTGGCGATCATCCTCCTCACCATCGTGGTTCGGATTCTTCTGTTCTACCCCTCGCTCAAGAGCGCAACAGCCATGGAGGAAATGAAAAAACTCCAGCCTCAACTGACAGCGCTCCGCGAAAAGTATAAAAAAGACCCTCAGCGCATGAATCAGGAGATGATGAAGCTGTACAAGGAGCACAAAGTGAACCCAGTCGGTGGGTGCTTGCCTATGCTCCTTCAGCTGCCATTTTTCGTTGCTCTTTACAACGTGTTGTCCGTCTCGATTGAGCTCCGCCAGTCGCCCTTTATCTCTTTCTGGATTAAGGACCTTTCGGTTTACGACCCGTACTATATCCTTCCGGTTCTCATGGGCGTGAGCATGATCCTCACGATGAAGATGACATCGGCCACGCCGGACCCGTCGCAGGCCAAGATCATGATGTTCATGAATATCGCGTTCATTTTCCTTTTCGCCTGGCTGCCTGCCGGCCTGCTGCTTTACATCACCTTGAGCAACGTGCTCTCAATCGTGCAGCAGCTCTATGTGAGGAAACTGCTCGGGACATCAGCGAGCACATCGCCGTTAATCAGTTAACGACCTGCCCCTCCCAGCGGCAATCCGGGAGGGATGAGCTTCCGTGGTTCCTTTTCATGTGATTATTCCTCTAAGAGAGGCGTTACCATGAAACTACGGATCACTCTGGTTGCCTTCTTTTTTTTTATTTTTTATGCTTGGACTGCTTGTGCCAATGGACTTTTTTTAGAGGCCGGGCCGGGCGTCATTAGCTCGCAGGGCAGCACCTATACGGCCGTTCGGTATCAAAAGGAGACCTCCAAGCTTTTCGACACCGACAGTTTTTATGAAATTACCTATGCCTCCTGGAACGGTCCGAACAATAATAATGCACTCAGTTTTGCTCGGGGCCTGCGCTGGACCGTTGCAGCGAACACCTACGGCAGCGCTGACTTCGGCGTCGGCCATATCAACAGAACGACGGCTAATCTCGGTACACCGTTTCAGTTTTATTTCAGATTTGCCTTCGGCATCAAAGTAGGATCTTTCGATCTTTCGCTGGGTTTCGTCCATTATTCGAACGGAAAACTCATATTTAACTGGCCGGGGCCGAACAACGGCGAGGACTTTCCGACCTTCTCTCTTGGTATAACCTTTTAGCGAATCGAGTTCAGAGCAGAGCCGGTACTTATAATCTCGCTTTTTTTGGGATTGCTTGCCGCCGCGGGAATTCCCGTGATGAGGCAGGCTGTCTGATTGAGACCAATCCTCTCTTCCGTCCCACGAGCCATCATGATATTTCTGAGCTATTTCATCGCCTTGATCACCACAAAGGAGCCTTCACAGCAACCCGGCTTTATTGGTTCATCGACGGGAAAATCGGAAGGCATACCGAAAACTGTCTGTGCAATGCTGAATTCACCGAAGCCGGCCGTCGTAAGATGGGCAAGACGATCGTCGACAGCATAAAATGTTGCATCTTTGTAGAATACGCACTTTTTTTTGTACTGCTCATATGCCTTTCCGAGAGGGCCGTTCTTATCGACAAACCCAATAACGAATGTGCCAACCAGTTTAAGCACCCCGTTCGTCTGGCTGAATGCAAGGTCCATATCATCTCGGATAAACAAGCGGGACATTGAGGATATCAAGCGCAGATATGGGAAAAGGATCGTTCTACCTGATTCCGATAAGCTCGATATCGAACGTTAGGGTCTTGCCTGCAAGAGGATGGTTTGCATCGAGCGTCATGCTTGATTCGCTGATATCGGTCACCGTCACTAGAATGGTCTGATCGTCCATCTGGGTGAGTTCCAGCCGCTGTCCGACCCGGGGGTTTAGATCCGCAGGAAGCTGGCTCCGGTCCATGGTCACGATCATATCTGAACGATGGGGCCCGTATGCCTGCTCCATGGGGATGTTTACTGTTCTTGATTCTCCGGTGTTCATCCCGATCACGGCCTGCTCGAAGCCGGCAATGACCTGGCCCTTGCCGAGGACAAACTGCAGCGGATGCCGGTCCCGGGATGAGTCAAACACCGTCCCGTCCTCAAGCTTCCCGGTGTAGTGTACATTTACGGTGTCACCTTGCTTTGCCTGCGCCATCATTTTCTCCTTTTAATCTTTATGATATTGGAGCCGGATCATAAGAACGCTGAATTCCTATGCGGCTGCGAGAGGAATTGCTTGAATCCAATTTACCTTTTCTTTTCAATTACTGCAATAATTAAATTAACAGCAGCAGAGGGTTAATTAAGCGAACCGTCTTGACAATGTCTTGACCGTGATATATTGTATCTGCATACCGCGGAGAAGTGCATGGCGGGATCCGTTACCTTTGAGTACGAATATAAGTCCAAAACTTTGCCTCCTGACTGTAAACAGACCCCGGGAAGCAGTAATGCCGTTCTGCAGCTGCGATGGAAACTGGTCCAAAGGAGAACATGAAAAAAACCGATAAAGAAAAGCCTTTACCAAAGCCACTGACAACCGCCTTCGGCAGAAAAAAACGGTCTGAACAGGAAGAGCAGACAACACTCATGGCAGATCGCATGGCCGCTGCCATGTCAGAGGGAAAGCTCGAGGAATTTCTCCAGCAGGAAATGCCGGACAATGAATATGCCCGAAACCTTGCAACCATGATGATGGGTATGACGGGGATAATGCCTGCGGGCAACACTGCAGTCTCATCGCATACACCTGAGAACAGGGAGCAGCCGCTTTCATCGGAAAACGCGACTTCAGGGCAGAGACCGTCAGCAGAAGAGATACCGGATGATGTTAGACAAGCGATACAAGGCGGTGATGTAAGGGAGCTTATGGACCTTCTTCGCCGGGAACACCAGAAAGGGAGGCACGGCACGGAGACAAAGACAGAAGAAGAAGTTTCCGCATCTCAACCTGTTGGTCAACCTACCATCGATAAGGAGCTGATTGACGAACTCATCCGGATTGCAACGGACAACAGCGTTACCTTGGACTGGATCATGCTGCGGGCGATCAGGCTTTATGTTCAGGAGTACCAGAAGACGGGAAGATTGTAGTAATGAACAGTATAACTTATTGACGAAAGGAAAGAAGATCTCCCATGAAGTCACGGGGCTAATGGAGAAAAAAGAGAAAACATAAGAAGATTCAAATGCTTTTCTTCTGTGCTCTTCGAGACTCGTCGTGTAATCTTTTTCCGTTCCGATGCATTCGGATCATCTCTTCAAAAATTCCTGCACCTGCTTTTTAATTTCCAGATGGTGCAGGGGGATATTCGGCACGTCCCTGTTTCCCGGAATAGCCAAGACGTGAATAAAAGTCAGCCCAGACCGCGGTTTCTGCATCACTCCAACAATCTGCTCTTCACTCGCCACTTTCACGGTATTCCTGATCCCGAACCCCTGCGCCACGTATTCAAGATCTACGCAGGTCCCAGCCAGCGTCGGCTGGTTTCCTGTTGAGCCGTATGCACCGTTATCGATGGCGATGATGGTTAGATTGTATGGCGCAACAGAGGCTGCCGTTGCGAGGCTGCCGGGATTCATGAGCAGGCTGCCGTCGCCGTCGATCACGATGATTTCTTTAGATGACGTAAGCGCGATGCCTAGTCCGATGGGCGTGACCATCCCCATACTTCCCAGCATGTAGAAATTCGAGGGCTGATGCTTTAGAGCATAGAGTTCCTTGGAAGGCCAGCCGAGATTACTGACAACGACTTTCCTGTCAAGGTACGATGCGATTAGCCTGATGATCTCGTACCGGGTCAACTGCGCATGTTGCCTTACTTTTGCTTCTCGCCTTTCGCCCAAAGTCTCAGGAGTTTTTTTGTCTTTTTTAATCCCGCACTCCACACTAGACACTTCGCACTCGGAATTTTCCCATATAGCCGGGCTTAACAGAAATGCATGGATGCTGCTCTTGGGATACACGTGCTGAAGCTTCTGTTCCACAATACTGAAATCTTCTCTGCTGTTTATTTCGGCATGATTGATCCCTGCGCCTGTCAGGATGCTAGGGAGCCGCCGGCCCATGGGGAACTGAGCCTCGATCTTCTCCTTGTAAATTCCCCTCCGACTCACGAACAGGGCAAGGGGAAGTTCATAGAACGCCGTGAGGGAGAGCAGGGCATTGATCATGTTCCCGATTCCTGAACTTTGAACAAACATAGCCGGCTTCCTGCAAGCGAGGGCCGCGCCGGCGCAGATGCCCACGCCCTCCTCTTCCCTCGTCAGCGGAAGGTGAGTGAAGGACCGGCCTACCATCTCGAGCAAGGTCTTGATCTTCTCACAGGGGAGCGATGCGGTGAAATCTACACCGTTCCTTTTCAGTATTGCTATTAACTCTTCTTCAGGTCGTGGCACAGCAGGTCCTCGATATCTTTCTCCGTCGCGTTCTTCGATATGAACTTCGGGATGACCATATGGGTCTGCTTATCCTTCCGTAACCGCGCCTCGCCACCGCCGGTGATGTTCAGAAGGATGGTATCGCTCTTCCCGATCGTGCCTTTCCGCACGGCATCTTTGAGCACAGCTACGGCGACACCCGATGCAGGAACAAGGTCGATCCCCTCGGTCTTGAGGAACTCGTCCATTGCTGCATATACCGCCTCGTTCTCAACGCCGTACATTCCGCCGCCGGCCGAGGTAAGGGCATCGAACACGCCGCCTTGCACCGAATAGGCCGGGTAGCGGGTCGAAAGCACGCGCGTTGTGATGTGGCCGATAAGCTCGGGATTCAGGTCCTCGCGAAACAAAGACCTGCTACCTTTCTCCCAGGCATGGAGCATGGGCACAAAGGGCACGTTTTGCCCCAGGTGGAGTTTCGGCAGGCGCGTACCGAACCTACCGTCCCTGACGAGCCGCTCTGCCATTTCCCAGCCTCCGACTGCGCCGGTGCCGCTTCCTACGGCCTGGACATAGTGGTCCGGCAGTTTTCCTATCTTCGAAACCGCCTCAAGCATCACGATACCGAGGCCGTCTCGTTTTGCGATATTCTTTACTCCTCCCTCAAACGGGAAGCCCGTGGTCAGGGCGATGCGCTTCGCCACATCGATGGAGTCCGAGTAGTCGCCGTCTCCCACGGCCAGCGTGGGCACCAAGGAAGAGCTTTCGAGATACCACATTTCTGTCAGACACATCCGCGGCACAACGATGACCACCGGCAAGCCCTTCTTCGCCGAAAGGTGCGCGAAGGCCCGCGCAGTGTTCCCCGCCGATGCGACGATCAGGCCACCGACACCGTTCTCCCGGGCGTTCTGGAGCACTACGGCGGCCTCAAACTCCTTGAAGGTACAGGTCTCGAGCAGCGCCCCTTTCTCTGGCCAGTAGCCGTTGAAAGCGATGAAGAGCTCCTTGAGGCTGAGATGCTCCGCGAGACCGATGGAACGATACACGACTGGTCCCGGTTGGACGGAATGAGGCTGATGGACTGGAAGCCAGTTAAACCTCCAGACGCCCTTCGCCCCGCTCTCCATGAAGAGGTGATTGCGATACTCGGTCACGAGGAGAGCATCTTTACAGTGCTCGCAGTCGGCGCAGTAGGAATTCCCAAGGATCTTTCCGCACTTCCTGCATCGTATGGAATAATGGCTCATGATGTCTCACCTTCGACAAAATCCGGAACCCACATTAACCACGGATGAACATAGTAAAAGCTTTAAAGCCTGTAAGCAGGCAAGTCGCCATTTTAAATCAAACTTGAAATCAGTTCCATGATGTCGGTGATCCTGATCTGCTTGTCATGCTCCTGCATTGCCTCGTTCACCTTGGCGTAGCACGCGGGACAGGACAGGATCAACCGATCCGCCTTTTTTTTGACAGCCTCGTCGATCGTCAGCCTTCCCATCTTGATGGCATTCTCATGAAACACCTTCCGTGCGGCGCCGCCGGAGCCGCAGCAGCGCGAGTTCAGGCCGTGCCGCTCGAACTCAAGCAGCGTGAGCCCGGGGATGCGCCGGAGCACCTCACGGGGCTCCTCAATGACTCCAACTCCCCTGCTGAGATAGCAGGGGTCGTGGTAGATCACCCGTTCGTGCAGTTCTTTCGAGATACGAAGTTTTCCCTGCTCCATGGCTGTAGCAACGAACTGGGTAATATGCCGTATCGTGAAGGGCAGCTCATGGCCGTAGATCGCTGGCCAGTCCCGCGACATGATGTTCACGCAGCAGGGGCACGAACAGACGAGCGTCCGTACGCCCTTGGCCTTGTATCCTTCCACAAGCCTCTTGACCAGGTCCTCGAGCAGGTCGTGCTGTCCCGTGATGAAGAGCGGGAATCCACAGCAGACCTCCTCGTCCGGTGGCAGCATGGTGAATGGCTCACCCATGGCGCCCAGCACGAGGGCGTCTCCGCGCACCATGGGCTGCGCCTCATAGGAGCCCGTGCATCCGGCGTAATAGGCCACGTCCGCCCGGTCGGCCACCTTTGCATTCTCCGGGAACCAGGGCCGGTAACGATCGGCTGCAGGCTTATCATAGGGATTGCCGCTGCTCGTAATGGCCTTCGGCAAGTTCGCCTGGATGCCGATGGGGCCGAGGCCCCGCTTTACCATCTCTTTCCTGAGCATGGGCCAGAGCCGCTGTGTGAAAATGCCGACGGGGCAGTTCTGGCCGCAGGCTCCGCAGGTAGTACATTCAAATACTGCCCGGGTGAAATCCTCAAGCAGTTTACGGTCCACCTCGCCCGGCCCGAAGAGCTTGGCCTTAAGACCGTCAGAGGCACGGATGAACTCACGGAACATGCGGATCTTCTCCGGTGGTGAAACCGCGGGGTTGCCCGTCACGTCCTGTACGGGGCAGTGCTTCAGGCACTCGCCACACTGGGTGCAAGCGTCGATTTCAAGGATTTGCCGGGGCGAAAGATCTTCGGTAAATGACTGCTTATTCTTCATGCATCACCAGGGGAAGCCCCAAATCCCGTTTCCTCGCCTCCAGCATCACCAACGGAGCGGTCAGGATGTGGGTCGGGAGTAAAGGGATCAGGATCAAGACCAGGGAAAAATGCAGCAGGAACAGGATGCTGCCCGGCACAGCGGCCGGTGTAACGCTCAGGATGCCGATGGTGAACAATTTTACCGCCACGACATCGGTCCTGAACAGAGTGACCATCAGCAGGCCAAGGGAACTGATCACGAACAGCAGGCCCAACAGAACCATGTTGGCAGGCGTAGAATATTTTTCCCGGACCGAGAACATCCGGACGATGAAGATATAGAGCAGGGACAGAGGAAGGATATATCCGGCGATCAGCCCGGGAATCTGGAACCACCATACCCACTCCGGGACGGGGAGAAAAACATAGCGCAGGTGCCGCATGATAACGAACAGGAACGACACATGGAACAGCCATTCGCCGAACCACAGCGCTGGGTTGACTTTTAAAAGTCTCCAGAAAAGGACCACGTCCCGTGCCGAAAAGGCCCATGCCTTGACAGACGATGGCGACAAAGGTCCGACGATCGTGGCGGGCCGTGTCACCGCCTTCCACCAAAGCAGTGCATGCAGCAAGAACCGTATCCAGAACGCCGCATACACACCATATGCAGCAACAATCACTATCGTACCCATGGCCGCCCATTCCCAAAGTGGTAATATCAGTATAACACATTGGCTTCGTACGGGATAATGGGAAAGCCACCAGCACCGTCATTCCTCCCGGACGAACTCTATCCGAGCATCCTTTGGCACGTTCATGCCTGTTTCCGTCTCAATGGCTTTCAGTATCGCCGACGGAACCGGACAAGCTACGTGTTTGAGGTGCTTCGCCGCGGACACATAGACCGGATTGTCGCGGAAACCTATGAGCGTCACCCTATGGTCCACGGTCGCGATATCGGCAAGCATCTTCTGCACCATCTCACAGGCCGTGTTCAGGGATATGTCGATCTTCCTTTCTTTTCCCTTCTTGGCCTTTATAGTGATCGTAAAACCGCACGCTCCGGAGTTGACGACGACCGTTGTCATGTGCCTCTTGTCCTCAAGCCGTATTCCCCTTAGAAAGAGGGGCGGGAAGAAACGACGTCCGGGGAATGCCTTCCCGCCCCTGCGCCACATTATCACCGGGAGGGAGTCCGCGGTAATAATCCTATTATACCTTTTGATGCGGTTGCAAAATATCTTCTCATCAACAGCAGTCACAGAGAACATCAAGAATTGCTTTTCTCATGCCGTAGTCCGTATTCCACACTTCGTCTACCCCTTGATCTCCACTGTGCTCCCCTTCTTTGCAAGAAGCTCCTTCAAGTTCGGGAACATGTCCTTCATGTGCGGGATGTGCATCGCCTGCATGAACTCCCTCTCGAACAGCGGATCTGTGGCGATCTCGACGAACTCGACCCACCGAGCACGCTCGTTCGCTTCGCGCCGCTTGTCCCGATTCAGGAGCGCCATACGCGAACCGTCTCCGGCCGCGTTGCCCACGGCGTAGACCTTGTCGAGAGAACAGTCCGGGAACATGCCGAGCGTCATGGACGCCTCGCGGTCGATGTGGCTCCCGAAGGCGCCGGCGAGGATCACCCGGTCCAGCGTGGCAATACCGAGCCGTTTCATCATGAGCTTCGCGCCGGTGTAAAGTGCACCTTTGGCCAGCTGGAGCGCCCGCACGTCGCCCTGGGTAATGGTGATGTCCTGGCCGATGGAGGTTTCGGAGGCCCAAGCGAGCACGTACTCCGGCTTGCCATCGGCGTCCTTCCGAACGCGCGGTGTTCCCAGATCCATGACGAACCGTCCGCTTTTGTCCACGATACCCGCCCTGAACATCTCGGCGACGACCTGTATGATGGCGGAGCCACAGAGGCCCTTGGCGTTCACGTTCTCGATGTGTGTGTGCCAGTCCGCCTTGCCGATGACCTTGTAGCGGGGCTCCTTGGTCGCGGGATCGATCTCCACGGTCTCGATGGCGCCTGGCGCTGCGCGCATGCCGAACTTGATCTGGGCGCCTTCGAAGGCCGGTCCCGTTGCGCAGGACGTGGAGCAGACCTTGTTCCGGTTCCCCATGAGCAGCTCGCCGTTCGTTCCAATGTCAATGATCAGCACGTTCTCGTCCTGGTTGTAAGGCTCCTCAGCAATCAGCACGCCCACGTTGTCCGCGCCCACAAAGCCCGCTTCGATGGGCAGGACGTGGATGTACGCCGCAGGATTGATCCGGAGCCCTAGGTCGCGCGCCTTCAGGTCGAGCGAGCTCTGGACCGCGGGAATGAAGGGTGAACGGCCGATATACTCGGGGTTCAGACCCAGAAAGATGTGGTGCATTGCCGTGTTGAACACGATCGTGAGATCATCGATGATATGCCCCGGGTTGGGACCGTCCTTCCTGATCTCGGTCACCACTCGCTCGATGATCTCGTTCAGGCCCTGGATTATCGCCTTTTGCATGGTCTCGAGCCCGCGGGGATTGCTCATCGCGTAGGTGATGCGGGACATCACGTCCTCGCCGTAGGGAACCTGGGGGTTCATCATGGACTCGGTGTTTACCACCTTGCCTGTGCTGAGGTCCGTGAGGTAGCCCACGCAGGTCGTGGTGCCGATGTCCACGGCCAGCCCGTAGCTCTCTTCGACGAACCCCGGTTCCACCTTGATGATCTCCTTGTCCATCCAGACCGTGACCGTGGCCTTCCATTCGCCCTTACGCAGGAGGTCCTGGAGGTCCTTCAGGACGAGGTAATCGAAGGTGAGCCCCTTGAGTCCGTAGTCGTCCTCGAGGAACTTGAGCACTCGCTCCCAGTCTCCCGTAGTCATATCGTGGAGTGTCGGCGGCACGAGGTCCACGTTGTACTTCTTCACCGCCGGATCGAGCTTGATCGTCAGCTCCTTAGCAGCCTTGCGCACCACCTGCTTGCCGGCCCGCGACCGCTCGGGCACGAAGACCTTGATATCGCCGTGTACTTCCGCGGTGCAGGACAGCCGGATGCCGGGCCCATCCTCGGGTTTGATGTGCTTCTTCTCCGCCTCGGTTAGCGGCGAGAGGTGTGTCATTCCCGAGTCGATGTTGTCCTTCTCGAAGTAGCCCTCCTCGATCCTCACCTTGCATTTGCCGCAGACCTTCTTATTGCCGCAGAGCCCTTCGATGTCAACGCCCAGGGCCTGGGCTGCCTCGAGGATGGTCTTACCTTCCTCGATCTCGCCGCGCCTGCCCGAGGGCTGGAAAATGACCTTATGTTTCTTCGACATTCTTCCTCCCGATAATAAAAACACATCTGCAATGGTTAGCCACAGATGATCACAGATGACACCTTGGATTCCCATTTATGCGGGAATGACGTTTTTCTTTCCGCACTCAGCGTTCCGCATTCTTCATGTCAGAATTTCTTCTTCCATATGGGCATATGTTGATGCATAGCCCGCAATTGGGTTTGTTGTCCGTTGCTCTTTTCGCAGCTTTATGACTTCTGCAGGCATTGAGCTTTACCAGTTCCGCGAAAGGCGATGACCGCGACCATTCCGACCCGGTTATGGCCTTCGAAGGGCAGTGCTCAATGCAGAGCATGCATTCTCCACAGAGGCAGTGTTCGACGGGCGCGTCCGGCTTGAGCCGGGCGTCCGTCAGCACTGTGGCCAGGGACAACCGCGGCCCGTAGCGGGGGCTTATGAGAAGACCGTTCTTCCCGATCCAGCCCAGCCCCGCCGACGTGGCGGCCATCTTGTGATTGAACAGGGAGTAGAGCTTCGAGATGAACGTGTCCTTCTTGCGGTCCGAGTCCGGCGGTATGGCCAGAGTCCGGTGTCCCCGGGCCTTCAGGAACCGGACGGCGCGCTTCTGGAGACTCACCAGCTGGCTGAGGGTGTCCTCATTTAGCTTCCGGTCCACACCGATGGACACCGCCCGGTCCAAGTGGCTGATCTCGCCGCTCAGGTACCCGCGGAGGCCAGCGATTCCCACAACCGCGGCGCCGTGGTCCAGCAGCTCCCGCTTCAGCGAGGTCTTCATTTCGCCTTCTTGGCTTCCACCTCATCCTTCATCTTCTTGAGGGACGCGATCATGTTGATGGCGTCCTTCAATGCGTTGGTCGCGTCTTTTGCGTATCCGTCTGCGCCGTACTTGTCCGCCACGTCCTGGGAAACGGGAGCTCCGCCGATCATGATCTTCACATTGGGGTTTCTGGTCCGAAGGTCGTCGATCACTTTCTTCATTCCCGTCATCGTTGTAGTCATCATGGCCGAAAGGCAGACAAGGTCGGAATCGGTCCGGAGCTGCTCTTGCACAAACTTGTCGAGCGGCACGTCCCTGCCTAGGTCATAGACCGTGAAACCGGCCACGTCGAACATCATCTTCACGATGTTCTTGCCGATATCGTGAACGTCGCCTTCCACGGTCCCGATCACGACCGAGCCCTTCACCCCCAGGTCCAGCTGTTTCACATGGGGCTTCAGGATATCCAGGCCGGCGTACAGCGCGTCGGCGCACATGAGCAGTTCGGGCACGAAGTATTCCTGCGCCTCGAACATTTTTCCCACTTCCACCATGCCGCTCACCAAACCGTTGAAAATGGCGTCGTTCGCTTCCATGCCAACGTCCAGTGCCTCTTGAGCCGCTTCCTTGGCCGTATCCTCATCGTACTGGATCACGGCGTTCCGCAGTTTCGCCAAGAGCTCCGCCTTTTTTTCTTCCGTAACCATAGGATCACCTCCGGTAATTTTTAACTTCGTCCATCATGGCCTTCATGTTATCCGGCGGCACCGTCGGCCAGATGTCGCAGCCGGGCCAGACTGCGGTCACTCCGTCATCCATGCATTTCTTGATGGTCTGGCGCACCAGGTCCGGCGAGCCCGCTACCAACACGTTGTAAGGGTCATAGTTCCCGAAGACCAGCGCCTTGGGGCCGAGCTTCTTGCGTGTCTCGGCAACGTCGTTCTTCTGGTCCACGCTGATCGCTTTCGAACCGCTCTCGGCCATGAACGGGACGATGTCATTCGTCTTGCCGCAGATGTGGAGCACGCTCGGCACGTTCAGTTTTTCGAAGATCTTTTTGAGGTACGGCAGGATCAGGCTCTTGAACACCCGCGGGCTCAGAACGTCCGACGTCGCCCCCATCTCCCGCACCGTTATGAAGTCCACACCGGCCTGTTCGTACTCCTTCGCCACCCGGATGATCACGTCCGCCATCTGATCGAGAAGCTTCCCGATCTTGTCCGGCTTTTTGAAGGACAGCTTCAGCAAATCGTTCAGTTCCATGATTTGTCCGGCCAGCGTGAAGGGCCCGAGCACGTAGGAACCGATGGGCGCTTCGCTGCCGATATCCTTCTTGAGCAGTTGGATCGTCTCCTTCATGAGCGGCACCCTTCCGCGCGTTGTGAGATTGGAGGGTATGGAGATGTCCAATTCCGCTTCGTTGTGGATCAGCTTCTTCTTGATCGTGGGATACAGCAGGTCCTCTGAATGGGCATACACGTTGATCTCGCATCCCATGGCCTCGGCCTCGATGCAGAGGTCGAAGGGGGCCACGCCGCATTCGAAGCCGAAGAGCTTGTAGGTCGAAGCCGCGGCCGCGGCCATCATCTTCGCGTTGAGATGCGTCGCCGCAAAGTTCTGCCCGAGCCCCTTGAGGCCCTCCGTAGTCACATTGCCCATCCCGCTGAAGCAGGGAGGCCGATCGATCTCTTCACCGGCGAACATCTTCAGTACCCGTTCTCGCGCATTCATTGTTGCCATAGTTCCTCCTTAGTGCAGATCGAAAGTCAAATACAGGACTTTCTGTAACCACGGGTCCCGACTTCGTCAGGACACACAGATAAAATCGGACAACTGTCTGAATCTGGTTCGAACCGTGAGTCCACGAAGTTGACCCGCGGTTACCCCAAAATTCCCTTTTTCTATTTCCTCGCCGCCCCCGACGTTAGCTTGCCCAGAAAATCACCGAAGTACTTCTTGATCGGGATATTGGGATTGTCGGGAATTCTTTTAGTTTCGTCATACAACAGCGTTGTAAGCAGGATATGCGCTGCCGCTACCGCCGGGAAGATGCGCGGCGCCGTAACGATGGGGCCGTAGAAATTGAAATCGCTCCAGATCACCGATGCCATGCCCTGGACAACGGCGTCCATGGCCTTGAAACCGTCGAGGCTCCAGATGGTCTTCGCATCCTTCCACATGTGCGTGCCGTTGGAGTAGGCGCCGCCGCAGGGAAGCCCGAGCGTCTCTTTGATCAAGCGGTTGGCAACGAGCGAGAACGATGTGGCAGGCAGATTCATGACGGAGGTGTCGACGATGATGGTCTTGAAGCTGTCCGCGCCCTGGGCAAGAATTTTTTCCAATGACTTCAGGCGCCCAAGGGGCGATTGGTCAGCGTCGTCGAAGGCCTGGACCACAACGTGCTTGATTCCGAGGTCTTTGAGTTTCTGGACCTGACCCTTGATGTCCTTGTCCCAGGGGGTGATGCTGTTGTACAAGAACTTGTCCTGCAGTCCCAACTTCGCCACGTACTCCGTGGCCTCGGCTCTCTTCTCGGCGACCCACATGTCGATGCCGAAGGGCATGGTGGTCGTTTCACGGTAGAAGTCGATGTAGATCTTTGCCTCATCTGGGGTGTTCGCCACCATGGCCACCATGGACGGGATGCCGGTGGAGGTTGAAAGTTTTTCCTGCTGCTTGATGAGTTCTGCAGCTTTCTGGTGGTCGAAATTGCCTTTCCGGTCTGTAACAATTCGGTCCTTGTTATGAAACATGGATGCAATCAACAGCGGAGGGTTCTCACCGGCCTGCCCTCCGACCCGAATCCCGTCGAGTACATATACTTTCTGATCTCGTTTAAACCGAAACATCACCGCTCCCCTTTTCTCTTGCCCGGACAAGCGCCGTAAGATGCGGGGTAGGCCGGAGCAAATGCGTGATTATGAAGTGCACAAGTTACTTTGAAGGTCGCTATCGCTTAAGAATGAATGTATGAGTCAGAATCGGGGGAGTTTTTCGACGCTCCCCCATTAAATAATGGATTTAAAACACACCATGATCGAACTTCGGCTGCGGCAAGTATTCCCACTTCTCGCCCTTGCGGTACTTCGCCTCGATGTCCAGGCACTTCAGGGCGTACTCGAAGGCGTAGGGAATGCCGGGCCCGCCGGGAACAAAGCCCGCGAGGATCATGCCGACCGACGCCGCTTCGAAAATCTCTCCCGTGGTCGCACCCGCATTGATCGCGGGGATCACGTGGATAATGCAGCGAGGCGAGCAGTAACCTACTCCGCCGGACATGAACATCAGCTCTTTCACCTTGCGGGAAAGGGCCCCATCGCCGAAGATGCTGGCGTAGAAATCGGCGAAGGTCCTGCCCGGTTCCGGCGTTACGGTGTTGATGATCTGGAACATTCTCGGCACAAAGCCGCACTGCTTTTTCATGTACTCGTTCACTTCTTCCACTGTCATCTTCTTGTCAGCCATGTTTTCCTCCCCTTGCCCGGACGCGTTCTGTGCCCGGGAAAACAATTTTTTCAACTCTTACAAAATACCCACTTTGATAATCTCCCCTCACTACAACTAGTATCGGTTCACCTCCTTTGTTCATAGTTTCCATTCCCGCGCGACTTGGATGAACTTCTGGATATTCTCGTACGGAACGGTTGGGGGTATGTCGCACCCCGGCATGAGAACGAATCCGCCGTCGGTACCGGCGGCCTTGATGATCTCCTTGCAGCAATTCTCGACGTCCAGAACAGAGCCGTTGAGCATGATCTTTACGGGGTCCACGTTCCCGCCGAAGCACATTTTGCCTTGGAGCGTCTCCTTGGCCTTGGTGATGTCAGTCTTGTGATCGAGGCTGATGCAACTGGCGCCGGTAAGCGGGAACAGGTCCAGCCTGTCCGTTGTGTTGCCGCAGATGTGCACCAGAGTATGGACGCCCCGGGCCTTCGCCCAGTCGGTGAATTTCTTGAGATAGGGCACGGCGAACTTCTCGAACTGTTTCCGGGAAATAAGGTCGCCTGACGCCGTAGGGTCGGCCAAGCTGATGAGCTCGAGCGTCTTATCGGCGACGATGGGCTCGTAGAGATGGATCAGTACGTCAGTGGCGAAGTCCACAACTTTCTCCACGAAGGCGGGCTTCTTGAACGTGGCCTTCATCATGGCCTCTTCACCCACCAGCCGCGCACCGAGGGTGAAAGGGCCCCAGGCCGTCATCGTCACGGCGTAGGTGTCGCCGATCTTCGCCTTCGTTTTGTGCAGGGCCTTCTTTACGGTGTTGATGACCTCGTCCTTGTCGAGGTCGCTGATTCTAAGCTTCGCGAGATCCTCCTCGGAGGAGACGAAATGGTCCTCCAGGTCCGGCGCGCCAATTTCCCGCCACTTGATTTTCCCACCCAGGGCCGACGCATGAAAGTTATTGTAACCCGAGCCCGGATAGACGATGTCACACTGGAGCTTCCCGCTCATGTCGATGAGCATAGAGGTCATCTTATCGGCGTCCCGTGAAAGAGCCTCGAACGATGTACCCCAGCCCTTGATGCTCCACATGCCTGCGCCAAACAGGGTCACCGGAAGTCTGTCCGGCTTACCCCCTTCGAATGCCTTGAAAATCACTTCTTTCGGTTTCATAGCATCTCCCTTCGCACAATGAGATATCACCTACTCAGACTGACATGACATGGATAGTTCGCTTGAATTCCTCGAGGTCGACTGGTGGTTCAACGGCCTGCGTATATTCCTTGCCGCATTTTTTCCCTACGAAAAGGACAGGCATGCCGGGAACCACGGTCTTGATGATCTGCACCGCGTCCTCCGCAGAGAGACCAAAGGGTTCCGAATCGACGATGATGAAGTCATACTGCTTGAGCATAACCATCTGGACAGCGAGGGCGGGGTGTTCGACGGTTTCCACGTTGTACCCTTCGTCTCTTAGAATGCAGTAGAGGTTTTTGATCAATATGGGATTAGACGAACAGAGGATAATTTCTTTCATGACAAGAAAGTATGTGCATTTGCGATGCCAGACCAAAAGGCGGTCCGGTGAAGCCGCCATCAGTGTTGCTGACGCTTGTCCCGCATAAGCATGGGATCATGCAGAGCTGGATGCTGGCAGTCTGCTCAAGACTGAAATCACCGGAAATTCGAAGATATTCCGTCCCGCATTCTTGCACTAAACGCCTGAGATGCATGTTCAATAATCAAAAGCACAGGCGTGACGACACTGCACGCAAAGCGTAAAGCTACTGATTGAGATTATCTTCAATTGTAAAGTAGCTGAAAAATTTCCCATCGTCTGTGGCATTTTTCCTCACCCCTAGGGAGGCGATGAGGGCATTGTTCTCTCATCTATCGCCTTTCTATTCGAAGTGCTTTCAGTATCTCACTTACTGAATCGGAGCGGTTCATGGTGTAAAAGTGAAGGTAGTTTACGCCGTTTTTTATCAGGTCCTCGCACTGTTTCACCGCGTATTCGACTCCCAGCTTCCTCATCTCCTCGGGCATGTCCATAGCAGGCTCCATTCTGTCCAGAATTGCCTTCGGTACGGAAGCATTGCAGAACTCAGCAAGCTGTACGATCTTTTTGCAGTCAACGATCGGCATAATGCCCGGCAGGATGGGAATCGTGATGCCGAGCTTCGCAGCCCGATCGAGGAAGTCGTAGTAGTATCTATTGTCGAAGAACATTTGGGTGATCCCGAAGTCCGCCCCTGCGTCGATCTTTTGCTTCGTATATTCCATATCCTTCTCGATGCTCGGCGACTGAGCGTGTCCTTCGGGATACACAGCCACGGCGATGGAGAAATAATCATATTTCTTGACGAAATCAACAAGGTTCCGGGCGTATTTGAACTCGCCCTGAGTTGGGTCGAAGTCAGGCCGGTTCATCGGTGGATCACCGCGCAGGGCTAAGATGTTATCGATTCCGCTGCCTTGATATTCCTTCAGGAGTGCACTCATGGACATCTTCGTTGCACCAATACAGGTAAGATGCGACATCACCGTCAGGTCCGTTTCTTTTTTGATCCATTTGAGGGTGTTAAGCGTCCGGTCCTGAGTCGTTCCGCCTGCTCCATAGGTCACGGATACGTAGAGGGGGTCAAAGGCCTTCAGCTCATTCACTACCTTCATGAAGGCATCTTTCGCCTCCGAGGACTTGGGTGGGAAAAATTCGAGGGATACCCCCTGCCCCCGCTTTTTAAATTTGTCGCTGACATTCATAGCTATTTCCTTAAACATATTATCCCTCTTTTTCGAAGCGCATGTCTCTATCGTTGTGGCAAAGTCCCGCGCTCTGGCATCATCATTGCAATATTCTAACTAAGGCAAGAAATACTATTTCCTGCGAAGACGCAAAGAACGCGAAGAAGTTCTTGAAGCCATGCTTTCCACCTTCATAAAACTTGAGGACCTCCGCGCAGCGGCAGTTCCATGATTTTAGTTCTATTGCGTGTTGCCTGTCGTGGGATGAATTCGAGTTAGGGAAAAGGGCTGATATTTATGAAGATAACGGTTGTGTGCGGCTTACTGGGGTCAGGTAAGACGACTTTCATCAGGAACTTCGTGAAAGGCATGACAGAGAAGGCCGTGGTGCTGGTGAATGACTTCGGCACAGCCGGCATCGATGGTGAGATCTTTTCCGCAGGCGGTATAGAATCCGTCGAGCTGCCGAGCGGATGCGTGTGCTGCACGCTCAAATTTGATTTGATCACGACGATCAATAAGATCGCCAAGGAGTTCTCGCCGGAACATTTGTTGATTGAGCCGAGCGGTGTGGCATCGCCCTCCGGCGTACTCGAAGCACTCGCGAGCGCTGGTGCCGAATTGGTAAGTGTGGTCGGAATTATCGATGCCACGGAATTCACGGAGCTTTACGATTCAGGGATGTATGGCAGCTTTTTCGAGGACCAAATCACGTGCGCCGACGTTATCCTGGTCAACAAGACGGACCTTGTAAGGGAAGAGATGACCGTCGAGGCAATCAACCGCATCGGAACCATCAACCCCCGGGCAGTCCTATTCCGCACCGTGAATGCTGAAATCAGGGAACCCATGACCGAGATACCACGTATGGCAAGAGACCCGAGAAGCCATCATGCTCATTTCAATTTTAATACAATGGCGATCAGACTGGAGAAGACCGTGGATTTTGACTCTTTTAATAAGCGGTTCAATGAATTGGCTCGGGGAAAGTACGGAACCATCGTGAGGGCAAAGGCTTTGGTTCAGACAGAGAAAGGTCCGTATCGATTCGATATTGTCCTTGGGAAAGTGGACAGAGTTCCGTTTGAGAGGGATATTGAGGACAGCAGAATTGTGATCATAGGCGAGGGATTGAAGCAAGAGGCCTTTCGAAGCGCAATCAATTGATCCCGTATTTTTTTAGTTTGAGATAAAGGGTCTTTCGGTCAATACCGAGGAGCTGGCTCGCCTTGGACTGGTTGTTGCCTGCTTCTTTCAGGATCCTGAGGATAAAGGCTTTCTCCATTTCTTCGAGGGACGGGTTGGTACCGAGTTCCGCTACGGACGCAGAGGACGGGATGGAGAGGTCAATGGCCTCGATGCGATCGGATTCGCAGAGGATCACCGCCCGCTCCACCACGTTCTCGAGTTCTCGTACATTGCCCGGCCAGTGATACCCAGCCAGCAACTCAAGCGCCTCAGGTGTGAAATCCATAATGGCTTTGGACAACTTATTGGCATACTTCTTGAGAAAATGCCGCGACAGCTCGGGTATATCTTCCTTCCGCTCCCGGAGCGCAGGGATCGTGAGGTTGATCACGTTCAAACGGTAGTACAGGTCTTCCCGGAATTTCCCCGTTTTGATCATGCCTGTGAGATCTTTGTTCGTGGCAGCGATCATGCGCACGTCCACGGAGAGAGTTTTATTCCCGCCCACCCTCCGGAACTCGCCGGAATCGAGGAACCGGAGAAGCTTTGCCTGGAGCCCGATGGGCATCTCGCCGATCTCGTCAAGGAAGAGCGTTCCCTTGTCCGCCACTTCGACGAGACCATGCTTCATCTGGTAGGCGCTGGTGAAGGCGCCCTTCTCGTGACCAAAGATCTCGGACTCCATGAGGTTCTCCGTCAAGGAGGCGCAGTTCAGCGCAATGAACGGCGCGTCCTTCCGCGTGCTGAAGTGCCAGACTGTGTTTGCCACGAGTTCCTTGCCTGTCCCGCTTTCGCCCTGGATGAACACCGGTGAGTCGGTGGGCGCAACTTTCTGGATAAGCGCGAGGATGTCACGGAGCTGTCTGGACCTTCCGATGAATTCGAACGGCGATTCTTTCCGGACCAGCTCCTGCTCCAGCAGCTTGCTCTTGACGCTTAGGCGGCTGTATTCGTACGCTCGATCGATGACAATCACCAGTTCATCCAGCTTGTACGGCTTGGTGAGGTAGTCGTAGGCCCCATTTTTCATGGCCTCGACTGCCGTCTCGACCGTGGCCTTGCCCGTAAGGACGATGATCGCCGGAGTACCCGAATCGTCCTTCAGCTTTTTCATGAGCGATATGCCGTCAATGCCGGGCATAACAACGTCCAAGAGGATCACGTCGAAAGATTTGTCGTGAAGGAGACGCAAGGCCTCACTACCGTCGGGCGCAACCTCGACAGCATAACCTTTTCGAGTAAGTTCTTTCTTCAGGAGCCTTCTGAACGGCTCTTCGTCATCGACGACAAGTACGTTGATCATAACGAAATTTCATATGCAGCTCAGACACCAAGGCAACAAGAAAATCCTTAAGCTTTTTATTTTTAAAGCCCTTAAAAATCTCTGCGTACTTAGTGTCTCCGCGATTCGCATTATTCTTTTTTTACTCCCTGCATAGGATCGTCGGCAGAGTGATGATGAAGGTTGCGCCCTTTTCGGGTTCGCTTTCCACATCGATGGTGCCACCGTGCTCTTCCACGATTTTGTGACAGATCGTAAGGCCAAGGCCCGTGCCTTCACCAACAGGCTTGGTGGTGAAGAACGGATCAAAGATTTTGTCGATGAGGTCGCTGGGGATTCCTGTGCCTGTGTCTCTGACGGACAGCCGGATCCGGCTCCGACAACCCTTGACTCCCTGATCCTGTGAGGTATCGTCCAGTTCAGTCTTGATGAAGATGTTTCCGCCCTCGGGCGTGAAGTAAATGGCGTTCAGCAGGAGGTTCATGAGGAGCTGTCGGAGGCTGCCTGCATCGGCATAGATCTTCGGGACAGCGCGGTTCAAATTGAGTTCGATCGTGTGCTTCAGCCGGGCTGTCCGGTGCTGGAGCAGGAGAAGTACTTCCTTGATTAGCTCGTTAATATCGATCTCGCGGAAGGTCCCTCCGGACGGACGTGCGAACTCAAGCAGGCTCTTGAGGATCGTTTTACAACGGAAGATTTCATTGTGGATGGTCTTGAGATACTCGGGAAAATCCTCAAATTCTCGGATGCCGGCAAGAGACTTGTCACGGGCCCGGTCGAGGAGTGCCTCGGAGTAGCCCGCGATGATCCCTAGGGGGTTGTTGATCTCGTGGGCGATACCCGCGACGAGTGTGCCCAAGGAAGCGAGTTTGTCCGACCGGATGAGCTGCTGTTCGAGCCTCTTCTGTGATGTCACGTCCTTGAGGTAGTGAACAATGGCATAGAGACTGCCCTCCTCGTCGATGAGTGGATAGGCCCAGAAATGGAAAATGCTGCCAATGCCGTTTTTCAGCTCCTGGAACGACGGTCTTTTGCACGAGAGCGTCTCGGAACAAAGACACCCGCCGGTCAGCACGACGCCGATTCTCTCGAGGATCTCCGCGCAGTGCTTGTCCGTGATCTCCGTCTTGGAATACCCTGTTCTCATCAACAGGGTGTGGTTCGCACGGATCACCTGCTGCCTGCCGTCCTCGATCCAGACCATGTCGGTAATGGCGTCGAAGGTACGCTCCCACTCCTTCTTTTCCTTCGAGATCTCTTCAAACAGGAGCGCGTTCTCAAGAGCGACGGCAATATGCTTTGCCACGGGGAGCAGAATATTGAAGTCCTTCTCCGAGTAGTGTGAAGGCTTGGTGCTGTCAAAATTGAATACCCCGAGCATACGGTCATGGAATAAGGGGATGCTGATCGTCGAACGGATGCCCTCGCTCAACAGCTTCCTGTCCAGGGGGAATACCGTGTCGTTCAAATCGTAGCTGATCCAGGGCTTGTTATTCTGCACGACCCAGCCGGCGCTGGTCCCTTCAATCGGGGCCTTCACTCCTTTTTTCATTACCGTCTTCATCTCCGTATCCAGGGCGAAGATCAGGAGATTGTCGTCCTTTTCATTATAAAGCAACAGACTTGCCCTATTGTAGTCGATGATTTTCCGCAACTCGGAGACAACCATTCGGAAGATCGTCCCGATGCTCAGGCTGGAATTGATGATGCTGCTCAGCTCGTTGATCAGCTCACCTTGCGTAGTCCTCTCCCGGTGCAGCTTGGATCCGGTATCGGCAGACGCGGCCTTTTGGCCGGGCGCGTCACGGACTGCGATGATCATCCTGTCCGGACGATGGTTTCTAATCGGGATAACCGCTATCCGGGATGCCATGGGACTGCCGTTCTTGGGGAAACAGAAGGTTCGCAGGGACGATGAGGCTTCTCCCTCGGTCGCGTCATTTGCAGATGGAGAAAGGGCGGTGGACTCGCGCTCCCGGAGAATATTGTCAAGGGATATGAATTTATCGAGATTCCGACCGATAACCTCAACGCGATCGTAATCGAAGAACGCGTGAACATTGTCATTACAGGAAAGGATAGTCCATTCTTTGTCGACAACGAAGGCAGGCATGCTCAGAACATCGAGCGCTTTTAATAACTCTGAACTGTCCCTGTCGATCATAATTTTCATACGTTATCATATTAACACACTGCACCTGCCCCATCAATAGGAAAGCAGCCGTTTTACAGTGCTTGACTCCGACGGTCATGGCGATTATTATATTTACAGGCACCTGCACTCAATCTGCGAGGAATGACATAACCAATGAAAATCCGGATTGGACATCTCTCAACCTTCTACCATACTGCGATTCTATTGATGGCAAAGGGAGACACGGATTCTCGAGTTGGCGCAGAGATAGAATGGAAGCTCATGGGCACCGGTCCAGCGATCATGAAGGCCTTCAGCAGGGGCGAACTTGATATGGCGTACATCGGGCTACCGCCCGCTATAATCGGCATAGACCAGGGGATCAAGGTGACCTGCGTGGCAGGCGGACATGTGGAAGGTACGGTCATGGCTGGGAAGGCGCAGTGGACAGGATTTCCGGAGACCGAGGACCTGGGAATGATACTGAGGCAGTTCCGGGGGCGCAGGATCGGCGTACCAGGAAAGGGTTCCATCCACGACGTTATCTTATTTGACTGCATTAACCGATTCGGCTTCGCGAGGGAGATCGAGATTATCAATTATCCCTGGGCGGATCTGGTGACCGAGGCTGTGGTCAACAACGACGTATCTGCTGCCGTCGGCACACCCGCTCTGGCCATCGCGATCAAGCGTTTCGCCGGCGGCAGGGTGCTCTACCCGCCGTCGAGGCTCTGGCCCGATAACCCAAGCTACGGGATTGTTGTGGACAGCGGATATTTAACACGGGAAACGACGACGGTAGAGAAATTTATCGGACTCCATGAGGAAGCAACCGAATTCATCAGGAGACGTCCAGCTGACGCTGCGCGGTTGATTGCCGATTACGTCGGCATCGTTGATGAGCGCTTCGTTCTCGAAACGCTCATGCTTTCCCCAAAGTACTGCGCCCAGCTTACCGAAGGCTACATAAAATCGACCATGAAGTTTGTTACGGTTTTAAAGAAACTCGGATATATTGGGTCGGAGATAGCGCAGGAAAAGATATTTTCTCCCCACCTGATCGCCCAGATTCATCCAGGGCGAGATCATTACAACGACGGGCTCGACACAATACGGGCGACTCTGTAACACGAACCGCCTGATCACTTATCTATCAGGCCCGAAACAGGATAATAATCGCCGTGACCCGGAAAAATGTACCCTTGCCTGCCGTGAGCCCCCAATTCACGATCAAGAGAGAGCATCATTTCTTTCAATGCCGCAGTCTCTTCTTTATAGACCCGGGAATCGCTGTTCGGGCTCGTGAGCAGATACCGGTAGATGCCCAGGTGTTCTTTCTCTTCGGGTGAGAGGCTCCGCACGTTCAAGAGAAAGTCCGAGGTGAAGAGCAGCCCGAATTCTCGATTCAGGTAAAAGACAAGCCCGGGCGTATGGCCGCCGTGGCTTTCGAGCACCTCGAACAGGAGCGGGCCGACCTTAAAGGTGTCGATGATCCAGAATGATCCTCTTTCTTCCCGCTCGTTGGTGGAGAAATGGTGCGGCCGGGAGGGGAACCGGCACTCCGTAAATCTGCTTGAAAGCCGGGTGTAGTACTTATTCAGGTTCAGCAGGCTGCCTGAAATCCCGTGCGCCCGATTCATGTGCGTGATGACATCTGCGCTGCCCGGGTGCATGAAGACCGCAGTCCCGAACTCCTGTTCGAAGTATCCGGACGTGCCGGCGTGGTCCGTATCGGGATGGGTGACGTAGATCCTTCTTACCCATGCTGGGTCCATCCCCAGATTCCTGATTAGCCGCTTGATGTCCTCGTAATATATACCGTGACCGGCGTCGATCATGGTCAGGTCGTCGCCGTCGCGCAGCAGATAGAAGTTCTCGCTCGATGGCAGGCGGAAGCCGTGGAGCGTCACCCAGTTGTGGAAGCGCAGCGGTAGCATCGCCGTTGCCGAGAAATTTTCTCCGGTCCGGCTCCGCGCGCGCGACGCGAAGGTAAGAACCGTCTCGAACACATCGCCTGCCTCAAGATTGTTTCCGGCTTCAGCAGCGAAGTGTACCAGGTCCTGATACAACTCCCGGGATGATTCCACGAGGGATTTGATCTCCGCAACATCGCTCGACGGGAGGAGCTTCTTGAGGCGCAGGAAAAACTTCTCCACCATCTTGAGACCGATGATATGCGCTGCCTCCTGCTCGTTGCTGCCCCGGTAAACGACGCGGTAGTGATATCCGTCTTCATTAACGGCCTGCAGGAGCGCGTTGACCTCCTGCGGGTTCGCCGTGGCCATAACGATGTCCGCGGATTCGGGGTCGATGTCTTCGTCGTAAAGCATGTAGATGACGTTTGCGTCGTGCCCGGCAAGGAGCCGGGCAAAAGAGGCGAGGGAACCAGACCTGTTGACCAGCCGGACATTAATTTCGAGAATGCTTTCAACAGTCGTGACCAGCACCTCGTCCGGTCCGCCCCTCACGATTTCGAATCCGTACTGGTTCTCCCGGAGGTATTGCAGGAGTACGCTAAGGCTGTCTTCTCCTTCGAGCTGCACCTCAACGGCAACACGGCTGCTGTCCGTTGAACGGTCATAGTGAAAGAACGAGATGTTCCCGCCGACACGGGCGATGGTGGTGGCGAAACCGGCCAGAGAACCGGGTCGGTCGGGCAGGTAGATGCGGAATTTGACGAGGAGTT
Source organism: Nitrospirota bacterium (assembly GCA_035516175.1). Taxonomy (GTDB): domain Bacteria; phylum Nitrospirota; class UBA9217; order UBA9217; family UBA9217; genus DASPSR01. The sequence continues at coordinate 47,008 of DATJAO010000062.1, read as the reverse complement.
CATCCGGGGAGTCCTGCCCGGCAGGCGGACGGACCGGACGATACACCTTGAGCTGTGCTGGAGCACCCTTTTCGCTCTCGTTCATAGTTACCCCAATATTCGCCTAGAAAGCGTTTCTATGATTTTGCCATCGGCCTTTTTCACGCGGTAATGTCGTCTTCTTGCGAAAGAGCTGATCAAGGATTGCGCACTGAACCGCCGCGCCCACAGTAGATCACGATTTCTTTGTCCCTCGGCAGGTCCATGATCCATGCTGCCACTTTGTCAGGTTCGCGCCACTCGGCATCGGGGAGAACATCATGACCAGCATCGTAATCTGCCTTCCTCGGAACATCGAGAATGGCGATATCCTGACGTGATCAGAGCATAGACCTGAGGTCCAGGGGCTTGATGGTCCTGTTCATGGTGGGCTCTTACATTTTTTTAGCTGTGTTTTTCATTAAAAAAAAGAACCTGATTTTCTTATTGCTCTATGAGGAGATAGTTTGTATTATATCACCGCTTGCGAAGATTATGAACAATTTCGTTCCGGAAATATGTGCCATGCATAGATGCGGGTTCAAATGAGTACGGTAAGGATGGTCAAACGTATTATTTTGCTTCTGTGTTGTACGCTGGTACTCTCCGCCTGCGGAGTAAAACGAACGAATGTTGCCAGACCTCCGGAACCCTCGAGGCGCGGAACCAACGCATCGCAGAGACCATACACTGTATATGGTCAGCGATATGAGCCGCTCGAGAGTCATGAGGGGTTCGTCCAGACAGGGGTCGCAAGCTGGTATGGAAAGGATTTTCACGGCAAGACCACGAGCAACGGCGAGATCTATGATATGAACGCAATGACAGCGGCACACAAGACCCTCCCGCTTGGCGTGTACGTAAAGGTATACAATAGAGACAACGGGCGGGAGGCGATCGTCCGTATCAATGATCGAGGGCCCTTTGTAAAAGGCAGAATCATCGACCTCTCCTATGGCGCGGCGAAAAAGCTGGGTATCGATGTCGCCGGCACCGCATCTGTCCGGATCGAGGCGCTAGGGTACCGGGTAGGTGGCCCCGCAGGCCGTGAGGAATATTCGAGCCAAGTTAACTATGATGCTGGAAACTATACTGTTCAGGTGGGCGCTTTTAAGGATTACCAGAATGCGGTGAAGCTCTCTGAGGAGATGAAGAAGGCTGTAGGATTCTCCGAAATTCATCCCGCAATAGTTTATGGTGAATTATTTTATCGTGTCTATGCAGGCAACCATACGTCGTTGAAGTCGGCAGAGGCGGCGGAGACGAACTTTTCCGAGCATGGATATCCGGGGAGTTTCGTCGTATCGCTTGATTGATCAAGCTGCGAGCTCTTCCGTCATTGCTTGCTATCCTTAACATCCCTACGGCCCGAGATTAACAAGATTAATAAACCCAGCTCCCTTCAGGTTTCCGGAGCCTGCGCTAACAGAGAAATACAAAGATCCGCCAGAGATAAATATCGAACAATCCTCAGGTGTCGTGCCTGCAAAGCCAGTATTATTTCTATTAGGTAAACAGGTCACGGGATTCGTAAACGTGTTATCAGTGTAGGCCTTGAGATCGGCGTCATTAGTAAGACCCGTTATGCTTACTGTGTAACGCGTGTTCGGCGTCAAATTGCTCGCGACATAATAGCTGATTCCTGCTGGGCCCACTTGTCCAGATGAAGCGGTGCCAACGCTTACGATTACCGGAGTAGTAATTGAGCCCTCATTTACAGCGTTGCTTATTGAAGGAGCTGGTGTCACGAGAGTCGTATAGGTAACCGATTGGGCCGTACTGAATATTCCGTCAACAATAAAATATAACATCCCGCCCGTGGAGGTCAGTGTGCAGTCCTCAGGCGTCGTTCCGATGAAGCGCGTGTTGTCGATGGAGCATGTCGCCGGCGACGAAAAGGTAACGTCATCTCCAAATATAAAAAGATCAGCGTCATCCGTAAGACCGGTGATGCTGATTGTGTAGGCTACACCGGGCGTGACTGGTACAACATAGGCCGCTGCGCTGGTCTGGGTAGTCATGTCGGATGAGGGTAGTGAGAGAATCAGATTGACCGGCGGGCTTAGCAATTCCACATCGATATTGAAGGTCGCTGATGAGGTTGACAGGAATGTCCCGTCAACTTCGAAATAGAGAGCATTTCCAGGCGCGTTTATGATACAGTCTTCGGACGATAATCCGATGAGTCTGGTATTATCAACGGCGCATGATGAGAGGAATGTGAAGGTGCTATCTGTGCCAAAGAACAGGAGATCGGCATCATCGGTGAGACCAGTAATACTCATCTTATAAAGTCCACCCGGAATCACGGGCACGGTATAGGCATTGAACCCGTTTAATACTACCGTGTCTGTTATCGGAACGCCAACGGTCATGGATGTAGCGGGTAATGCCAGTGTCTTCCCAACTTCGTTCCCTCCACATGCTGAGAGAAACATCATAGATAACAACAGGATGGTCCGGGATGCTGAAATCAGTAACCGCGCCTTCATATCAAAAAACCTTCCTTGATGATAGCAATGTTCATGCTACCCGACCGGATAATATTGCATTATCTTTAGTATCACAATATCAGATTGCAGACGTAATAGATGTATTCTGTCCTCTTTAATAAATATAGCTCAAAAATTAAGGCTGGCTAAAAAAGGTTGTTTTTGGTTTTGGAGGGCAATGCTTTGTTCGTATGTTATTGGGCCATTATACCTCCAGATGAAAGTCCGGAGTCATAGTTGCGACAAGCTTACTCGTAACCTAAAGAGCCCCCATCTCCTCTTGCCTGAGGGATTATTTCATTTAATTTACTTCACTTCTTTTGCATTATCCGAGGTTGTAAAGATACAGGTCGCCCATCTGCATCAGATTGTCGTTTAATGCATATAAGTAATTTTGATTCCTGCACGGCAATCTTTTTCGCTACTTCCTGCAACTCGATAGGCTTATTCGGCATATCCACTACAAGCACATCATGCGCCCTGATCTCAGCAACTAGAGGCAAAAGCGCGTTTTTTGCCTTCGCATTGCTGTCCGCAGTCAGCATGAAGTTTGCTTCACCCCGCATGCCGCAGGCACACATAGTGCTGATCTTCACTTTTTTCACCTGCGAGAGCGATAGTAGCTTATGAAAACAGCCCAGCCCTATCCGGTATCATAAAACTAGACTGTTTTACTTTTTTCGCCTTTGCCATGGTCGTTCCCTCCTCAAACAAATATTAAATTTCGTTTCACCGGGCGAGTGGATTGAAAATTTAAAAAAAAGCAATACAACTCGACGAGGACTTGCTACAGGAATGAGCTATGAGTACAGGAAAGAAGAATGAAGCGGTCCCATTGTATAGAACAAAATTATAAAGGGAGGATTACATTTATGTAAACACAACGATATTGCCACAATGGGGCAATTATATTGAAAGCAAGGACAATGCCACGCCCTGGTAAGTTTATTTAGGACTGTTCACACCACACCCGGGCATTCTGGAACATTCTTAGCCAGGGAGAGGCGGGGAGCGATTTCTTGAGATCTTCGGGTAGCCATCCCCACTGCCAGGTGAGCACAGTACGCTCAGGGTGCGGCATCATGGCAAGGTGGCGGCCATCGGGCGAACAGAGGCCCGCGATGCCGGCTGGCGAGCCGTTGGGATTGAAGGGATAGGCTTCGGTGATTGTGTCGTCGTCGTCCACGTATCTGATCGGTGCGAGACCGTATTCGGCCTCGTCAAAAATCTTCTTGTCCGGAAAATACGCCTGACCCTCGCCGTGAGCCACCCAGATACCAAGTACGGAGCTGTCCATATCCCTGAGCATAATGGAGGGGCTCTTTAAAATCTTCACCGTCGAAAAGCGGGACTCGAAACGGCCGGAAAGGTTGTGAATAAAGCGCGGCTGAAGCTCATCCGAGATACCGCGCCACGGCACCCAGCCCAAGAGTGCCATCAGCTGACAGCCATTGCAAACGCCGAGACTAAAGGTATCATGCCGGAAGTAGAATTGTTCGAACTGGTCCCAGACCTTTTTGTTGAACCGGATGGATGCAGCCCAGCCTTTTGCCGAATCGAGCACATCGGCGTAGCTGAATCCCCCAACAAAGACCACACCGCGGAACTGGTCAAGCGTGACGCGACCCTCGAGCAGGTCCGTCATGGTCACGTCCCAGGGCTCGAAACCGGCAAGGTAGAAGGCCGAGACCATCTCGCGGTCGCCGTTGCTCCCCTCTTCGCGGATGACCGCGACCCTGAGTTTGTCAGTACGCTGGAGGATCGCAGGATTCGTTGGTTTCGGGTTGAAGGGAATGACGAAGGACGGTCCCTTTCGGTCATAGATATTCTTTCGCTCCTCGAGTATGTTCCCGGGGTTTCTCTGCAGCAAGTCAAGCTGATGACTCGTCTCCTCCCAGACGTCCCGGAGCACGCGCATGTCTTCATCGAGGACATTCTTCCAGCTGATTGATGTCTTGATTCGTTTTTCAACGATTGAATTTCCTATGACCCAATTCGGCACTGCTGCCTTGTTCAGGAGCTGGCATATCACGGACTCGTTCTCCGGAAGATATTCGATGACGAGACCGGCCTCCTCGGAGAACAGAACCGAGATCGGGTCCTTACCATGCGTGATTTCAGACGGGAGGTTGACCTCTATTCCGCAATTCCCGGCGAATGCCATTTCAAGGAGCGTTGTGATGAGCCCACCGTCGGAGCGGTCATGACCTGAGAGTATCAGCCCTTTCTTGATCAGTTTCTGGACGGCATTGAACGCTTGCTTGAGAAGTTTAGGATCGTCAATGTCCGGTGACTCGCTCCCCACCTGATTGAAGACCTGGGCAAGGGCAGAGCCACCAACACGGTTCTTTCCGCGCGCGAGATCAATGAACAGCAGCTTTCCTCTTCCCGGTGCCTTAAGGTCAGGCGTAACGGTTTTGGTGATATCAGGACAGCTGACATAGGCCGAGATGACAAGTGTACCAGGCGACTTCACGGTCTCAATCGTGCCGTCGGGTTTTGTGACCCTGGCTGCCATGGAAAGGCTGTCCTTTCCGCCGTCGATCGCAATGCCGAGCTTGATCATGATGTCCCGCATGGCAACAGCAGCATCATAGAGCCGGCTTCCCTCACCCGAGAGCTTCGGTGCCCACATCCAGTTAGCCGAACATCGAATGTCCTCGAGCGAGCTGACCTCTGCCCATACGATGTTTGTGAGCGCCTCACACACGCTCATACGCGCCATGGCCGCTGGATCGATCAGCTCCTTTACCGGCTGCTCGCCGATGGCGATAGCAGCACCCGTGACCCCTAAATGTGATTGGGCGATTACGGCGACATCAGCGACCGTAAGTTGAAGCGGGCCAGCGCACTGCTGGCGTGCGATGAGGCCGGTGACGGAACGGTCAACTTTGTTCGTCAAGAAGCGTTTGGAGCCGACCGAGAGAAGTCGCATCACTTTGTCAAGGGTTTTGCGTATGGTAAGGTCCTTGGGAAGTGCGAGGGGCATGAGCGCGGTTTGCTTTCGATCGAGCTTGAAAATCTTCTGCGGCATGTCGCCGAGGATTTTTGCCAGCTCAAGGTTTTCGGGCGTGGAATTGTCGATCTCGTCGTAGAGCAGGATGTAACCGTTGCCCGTGACCGTGCCGATCACGGTAACAGGCACCTTCTCGCGCACACAGAACGAGCGAAACAGCGATTCGTGTTCCGGTTTAATCAGGAGCGCATTCTGTTCTTGGTACTCAGCGCCCCAGATCTCGAGCACCGAGAGCGTGTTGTCGCCGATCTGGATCTTCCTGATATCGATCCTCGCACCCGCCGGGTACACGATCTCCTTCACCACGTTACAGTTGCCGCCCGCCCCCTGATCGTGAATGCTCTGGATCGGGTTCTTCTTCCCGAGCTCCACACAGGCGCGTATGACGCGGTTCAGTTTCTGCTCCATCTCGGCGTCGCCGCGCTGCACTGCGTTAAAGTCAAGCTCGGCGATGTTCTCGCCCTGGATCATGGATGAGGCTGCACCACCACCCATGCCAATGCGGTATGCGGGGCCCCCGATCTTGACCACGAGCATTCCCTTCCGTGCGACTGTCTTCTCGGTATGGCGAATGTCCATCTGGCCCACACCCCCGCTGAACATGATCGGTTTGATCCATTCCCGCCGCTCACCGTCGGGCAGCAGGAGACCGAAAGAGCGTGTAAAGCCCTGAATCACGGGTTCGCCAAACTTGTTACCGTAGTCCGAAGCGCCGTTACTCGCCTCGATCTCGATCTGAAGAGGAGATGCGAGGTTGTTCGGATATGTATACGAAGCATCTTCCCACGAGAGCGGGTAGCCAGGGATGCGGAGGTTGCCCACGCAGTAGGCTGCCGTGCCCGCGACGACAAGGCCTCCAGTGCCCGTTGCTTGCACATCGCGGATGCGTCCGCCGGTACCGGTCTCGGCGCCCGGGAAAGGAGCAACGCCAGAGGGGAAGTTATGTGTCTCGGCCGTGAAGATGATATTGTGAATTCGCCGTGATTCCTTGAATGCAGACGGGAAGGCGGGGTCCTTCGGAATAAGAGTTGTTATCTCGTAACCCTTGATAGCACTCGAATTATCCCTGAAGGCAATGACGCTGTTGTTTCTGTTCGCTTCGTAGGTTGACTTCACGATCTTCATCAAGGTCTCTGGGACTTCCTTGCCATCGACGATGAGCCTCCCGCGGAAGAACCAGTGGCGGGAGTGTTCGCTGTTCGACTGTGACAGGTCGAAGCACTCTACATTCGTGGGGTTGCGTTTGATCTCGTTCTTGAAAAGGTTTGTGTAATAATCAAGATCCCAGTCATCGAGTCCCAGGCCCATTTCACGGTTGATTTTTTCGAGGGCGGTCCTTCCCTGCTCCATGACCGGGACGATGCGAACCGGCTCGGGTTTGATGCCGGTCTCGAAGGTCGCGAGCGGTTTCGGATATGGGCATTCGGTCATGCGGTCGTGGACGAGCCAGAGGAAAGAAGCTCGTTGCGCTTGGCTCATGGCCCCTTGATTGGCGAGCTCCAGACGGTATCGGCGGGAACGTTCAATTCTTGTAATCTTTCCGAGGCCGCAAGCATGGCAGACCGAGACCGCATTCGTTGACCAAGCTGTCATGAAGTTCATGCGGGGGCCTACTTCAAAAATCAATGCACGAGAAATGCGGAGCGCGGGACGAGCTACGAAGCTCTTGTCGGAGAAATTTCCCGGCTCGAAGGTCTCGGCCAGGAGCCACCGAAGCAGGCTCATTTCGTCCTGCGTGAGCGGGCTGTCGGTGGCGACATTGAAGCAGAATTCGGTCTCGATCCCGCGGATTGCGGGAGAGACCTTTTTCTGTGCGGCCGCGAGCAGGCCCGCGGCCTGGTAGGCTGAGAGCGCGGGTGTGCGGTAGAGATGAAAGAGGACCATAATTGTCTCGTTAAGATGCTGTTGCGGAAAAAATTAATTAAGGAGAACTAGAGAGTTTGGTGAAATAGGAAGGGAAAATTGTATTGCAATGGCCCTTCTCCCGCCTCTCTTTCTCCTCCTGTTTGTATATCCGCGGTAATGCGTGGCTGGGCGAAAAGTATCTATCGCTCCGTCAGCGACACAACCTTCTGTTCAGCGGTCTTCTTCTCGCCTGCCATCTCGCTCTTGCCGTCAAACGTGACACCCTCTTCTATGATGAGCTTGGGCGTCTTGATATTACCCTGGACGATTCCAGGTGCGATGATATGCACCTTCTGGCTCGCGTTGACGTTCCCGACGATCTTCCCGCTACAGATGATTGTACCCACAGTGATCTCCCCCTGGAGGAACGCGCCGTCACCGGCGATGAGGGTATCTTTGGAAATCACCTCTCCCTCCACCTTCCCGTCGACACGGATGGTGCCCTCGAAACTGAGTACACCCTTGAACCCCGTGCCCTTTCCCAAAAATGCCGTGATCTCCGCCTGCTCTGGTGATCCTGAACCTTTTTTCAACATGAATACATCCTCCTCCACGTGATTTCAAAATTTATATCCGTAAAATAGCCATGGATTAATTCACCCAAACAATTAGAAAAAGAAAGATAGAATATGGAAGGATGAGGAATCGAACCAGAACACAATGGCCGTTTTTCCCTTTCCCCCGCTTCTCCATCTCACCTTATGTTTTTACTGTTAGTTGTATAATTCGTAGTTAACAAATCTTATCAATGATCCTATCCAGCTCTTCCGCAGAATAATACTCAATGACGATCCTGCCACCCTTGGACTTCGCGATTATGCTCACTTTGGTGCCGAGCGCTTTCTTGAGCTTTTCTTCAACCGATTTGAGCTCGTGGCTCAGCCTTGCCTTTTTCTCCTTTGGCGGATTCTTAAACCGGGCGGCGAGCGCCTCGGCCTCGCGCACCGAGAGACCCTTCTTCACGATCATCACCGCGGCCTGCATCTGGTCTCGCACGCGCTCAAGGGACAGGAGTGCCTTGGCGTGTCCCATGCTGAGGGAGCCCGTTGCCAGCTCCTGTTTTATCTCTTTGGGCAGCCCAAGAAGACGCAGGAAATTCGTGACTGTGGAGCGCTCTTTGCCGACCCTCTTCGCGAGGTCTTCCTGCGTGAGCTTGAATTCGTCCTGGAGTCGCTTGTATGCCTCGGCTGCTTCTAGCGGGTTCAGGTCCTCGCGCTGGATGTTCTCGATCAGGGCCATCTCGAGGAGCTCCCGCTTGGTGGCTTCCTTGACGAGAGCTGGAATGGTCTTGAGTCCCGCAAGCCGAGAGGCACGCCATCGGCGCTCACCAGCGATCAACTGATAGCCGCCGCCAGCCCGGTGTACGATCACGGGCTGGATAACACCCTGCTCTTTTATCGATGCCGCGAGCTCTTTCATCTTTTCATCATTGAAGACTTTGCGGGGCTGGTACTCGTTCGGAACGATCTTGTCCAGCTCGATCTCGTTGATACCGAGAGCTTTCTTCTCCTTATCGTCGAGCGCTGACAGGTCCGGAATGAGCGCGCCAAGTCCCTTACCGAGTGCTTGTTTTTGCATGACTGATAACCTCCTTGGCCAGTTCCAGGTAACTCTGCGCGCCACGAGACCGGATGTCGTACAGCAGCACTGGCTTGCCATGACTTGGCGCTTCGCTCAAAGCCACGTTCCGGTGAATGATCGTCGTGTACACCTTGTCGCCAAAATACTTGCGCACTTCCTGGGCCACTTGTTCAGCGAGGTTGTTCCTGCTATCATACATGGTGAGGAGCACTCCTTCAATGGAGAGGTCTGGGTTTAGGTCCTGCTTAATGAGCTTGATGGTGTTCATAAGTGCCGTAAGACCCTCGAGCGCATAGTATTCGCACTGCACCGGGATTATCACGCCGTCGGCAGCTGTTAGGGCGTTCACGGTAAGGAGGCCCAGAGACGGCGGGCAGTCGATGAAGATGTAATCATAATCGTCACGGATTGGTGCGAGCGCCTTCTTGAGCACCCGCTCCCGAGCAAGCATCTGGATGAGCTCCACTTCAACACCCACCAGATCTATCTTCGATGGAATGACCTCGAGCCAGGGAAAATGTGTTGATTTTTTTATCTCCTCGAGCGTCCGCCTGCCGGTGAAGAGATCGTAAGTGCTGCTGGTTATCCCGTTCCGGTCGATCCCCATGCCGCTTGTGGAGTTGCCCTGGGGGTCTGAGTCGATGAGGAGCACCTTTTTTTCAGCTGCGGCAAGCGATGCTGCTATGTTCACGGTGGTCGTTGTCTTGCCCACGCCCCCCTTCTGATTGGCAATTGCTATGACTCTGCCCATGCTTCCCTATATCCTCCGCATACTGTCGGTTCAGAACGTCATTACTTTACCATAGGATGATGATAAAAGGAAGAAAAAATTGAGAAAGGCTGGAGTCGACGACCTCTTTGTGAACTGCGGATGAACACAGATAAACATCAGGAAAAAGGTCAGAAATGGCAAGTTGGGAATGGTTAAATCAGTAAAGATGAATATAAAAATATGCTTGAACCAGCATACATAGCGTATTTTTTTTCTCCTTCGCATTTCCGCAACAATGTTCCACGTGGAACACGGTAAAACACTTTAAACTTTTTTGTACTACCTAAGAAAAGGCGTCCAGCCTATTTGAAGAGTATAAGAGTACGGTGACGCGTTGCCGTTATGGGATGGGACTTTTAATCATATCTGTCCAAGCTCGCCACCGGCAGGGCTCACGCGGATGGAACCCAGCGATACATTCCGGACCTGCGCCGTGTCTCGGACTGGTGTGATCACCCTGATGGCCAGCTCCCTCAGGTCAATGGCGCGCAGGATGCCGATGCCCAGGCAGATGTTCCGGTCATCGTTCAGCCCCACGAGCAGATGGTCTATTTCCGACCGCCTGAGAACTTCGACCTCACGAACCTTGTATTGCTCCTTGGCCGTGAAAAGCTCATCGCCAGCATACTCACCTTCAACCACGAGAAACAGCCTGTCAGCGGAGAGCTCCGCATGGACCACGATGCCCTTGACAATCTTTGAAAGCCGGTTGATGTCACGGAACCCCAACCGCTCGCCAGTTCCCAGGCCCGGACCATGGACGCCGACATCGTTCAGGTTGATGTCATGAAAGTCAGCTCCCCGAAAGTATTCTTTAAAGCGTTGTTCCCGCACGGCCTGACGCGCCTCGCGGGTCGAGACCTTTGCATCGGGCGACACAGGAAGCCTCTGGATAAGTAGTCCAGCCCGATGCGAGTGCGGCGAGAGAAGGTGGTCGACCTCGTTCTCTTTTTGCAGGGCAATCACATACCGGGGCGCGATCATGTCTATTTCGTGAAACTTGAGCTCTCTCGCTGCCCCCCCGTTCACTAGGCCGCACGTATTGATCAGGATAAGGTCAGGCTGCAGCGACTGAGCCAGCGTGTAAAGTTTCTGGAGGCCCGACATCATCTCGAGCAGGCGGCCGACGGGTGAGGTATTGCCGATGAAGCTCATTGCGAATGCATTCTTTCTCTTCAGCAGGTCCGCAGCTTCGGCATACGGAGTGAGTGATATGACTGCGGGCGGACCGATAAAAGGCTGGCCGGGGTCGGCATCTAGCCATGCCAATCTTTTGCCGGCCCGGCAGTACAGCCCGGCGAGGTACAGGCAGAATGTGGTTTTGCCCGAGCCCGGTGCGCCCATTACCAGCACAGGCCCGCCTTGAGCGCCGACCTCTTCGGCTGCCTCTCTCCATTCAGGAGGTATTTTAAGTGCTCCTTCTAGCATGAATAATTCTCAGCATTGGCTATAATTTTTTATGATCTTCCTTTTTTTATTCCACATTACGCACACGCATGTTCCGCACCGTAACGGCTATTTGCCGCAGGATTCCTAAACTCTTCAGAATAGGCTGGGCGCCTTTTCCCAATGACGGCACAAAAAAAGTTCAAAGTGTAACAGGGTTCCACGTGGAACATCTACGATGTCTTTTTGAATACCCAGATTGCCCTTTTATAATCTGAATGTGGCAGGGTCTGCTCGATCCTTTTTTTCAGAGTGACGCCGGCTTTGGCAATCTCCGGCTCTGTAATCGCTTCTTCCGGACCCCTGCTCAGGACCATGAGCCCGCCCTCCTTCAGGAAGGGAACGCCTACCGAAAGAGCTTTTTCCATATCTGCAAAGGCACGGGCAGTAACTACGTCAAAGAAAGCGGATAGGGAAACGGGAAGCTCCTCCGTCCTCTTGTCAATGATTTCAGCACCCGTAAGCTTCAGTGTCCTCATGACGTGGCGGAGAAATGAAGCCTTCTTCTTTGCGGACTCGACGAGCGTGACGGCAATCTCGGGGAACGCGATTTTGAGCGGCAGTGCCGGAAAGCCTGCCCCTGATCCCATATCGAGGAGCAGCAGCCCTGGTGCCGGCGTAAATCCTTTCAGGTAGGACAGGGAGTCTAGAACATGTTTGATAACCATGTCCCGCTCTTCTGTTATGGCCGTGAGGTTTATCTGCCGGTTCCACTTTTTCAATTCCGCCAAATATATGAATAAAGAGTTGATCCGCTCGACGGTCAGAGCGATGCCAAGCTCTTGTGCACCTGTCTTTAATATTTCTCGCGGAGTCACGATGCCCTCTCTGTTGTCCTACTCTGAGTTCCTCTCGTCTAAATCCTCTTTCCGGAGGAAGATAGAACCTGTTCTTCATGCTTTTGCAGTATGCACGACAATGGTCGCAATCTCTATGCCCTTCCCCTCTTCCTTTTTTCGAGCGCGACCATAAGAAGCGATATCGCCGCGGGGGTCACACCTGCTATACGTGATGCCTGGCCGAGCGAGACGGGCCGCACTTCCTTGAGCTTCTGGCGCACCTCGGTGCCGAGGCCAGTTACGCCATCGTAATCCATTTCAGAGGGGATGTCCTTCTGTTCTAGCGATGAAAACCTTTCCACCTGCTGGAGCTGGCGTTGGATATAGCCTGAATATTTCACCTGTATCTCCACTTGTTCCGCGATTGCCGGATCGAGCGGTTGGGGTGGTGGGCTGATCTTCGCGATATCTTCATACCGCAGCTCCGGCCGCTTGAGGACCTGCTCCATCACTGCCTCCCCCACAAGACCCGCGGATCCGGCATTCGTAAGCACGGCATTAATCTCTGGTGTCGGCTTTACCCATGTCTTCCCGAGCCTGACTATCTCCTGTTCCGCCGCTTTTTTCTTCTTTAAAAAACATCGGTACTCTTCATCAGTCACGAGGCCAATCTCATGTCCCTTGTCCCTGAGCCGCAAGTCCGCATTATCCTCGCGCAGGATGAGCCGATACTCAGCCCGGGACGTGAACATGCGGTATGGTTCCGACGTGCCTCTCGTCACGAGGTCGTCAATCAGTACGCCGATGTATGCTTCCGCGCGGTTGAGAATGAGCGGCGGCCGCTTCTGGATCTTGAGCGCGGCATTGATCCCCGCCATTAACCCCTGGGCCGCGGCTTCCTCGTAACCCGACGTGCCGTTGATCTGCCCAGCGAAGTAAAGCCCGAAGATTTTCTTCGTCTCGAGCGTGTGCATGATCTGCATGGGCGGAGCGAAATCGTACTCAATGGCATAGGCAGGCCTCATTATCTCAGCTTCTTCAAGCCCCGGTATGGTTCGATAAATCTGGACCTGGACGTCATATGGTAAGCTCGTGGAGACACCATTAGCATAATATTCTTCTGTATCAAGACCTTCCGGTTCGAGAAATATCTGATGTCGCTCCCGATCCGGGAATCTCATTACTTTGTCCTCGATAGACGGACAATAGCGCGGGCCAATGCCTTTTATTAACCCAGTATAAAGTGGGGAGCGATCAAGATTATTCTTTATATATTTATGTGTAAGTGGGGTGGTAAATGTCAAATAGCACGGTAATTGTCTTAATGGGTGTTCTTTCTCTGAAAAAGAAAAGAACGGCGCAGGATCGTCACCATACTGTGCTCTAGTCCTGGAAAAATCAATCGTCCTTCCATTGACTCTTGCAGGCGTCCCGGTTTTGAGACGGCCAAGCTCGAAGCCGAGGTCTCTGAGGCTGCCGGAGAGGCCTTCTGAAGGGAACTCCCCTGCCCTGCCTGAAGGATAATGTATTAGCCCGATATGGATGAGGCCCTTCAAAAACGTACCGGTAGTTACGATCACGGCGGAAGAGCAGTACTGGACGCCGATGTTCGTCTCAACGCCGACAATCCTGCTGTCCTCAACGAGAATCTTTTCGACGAGACCCTGCTTCACATCAAGTCCCGGCTGCTGCTCGACGGATTCTTTCATGGCGAGCCGGTACTTCTGCTTGTCTGCTTGCGCACGCGTGCCTCGGACTGCCGGCCCCTTGCTCCGGTTGAGAATTCTGAATTGAATACCAGTACGGTCAATGATCTTCGCCATCTTACCGCCTAGGGCATCGATCTCTTTCACAAGGTGCCCCTTCGCGAGCCCGCCTATTGCAGGATTGCAGGACATAAGCGCGATGCTGTCGAGGTTCATGGTGAGCATGAGCGTGGAACAGCCCATGCGCGCCGCGGCCAGCGCCGCTTCGCACCCAGCGTGACCTGCGCCGATTATGATTACATCGTATTTTTTCCCAAAGGACATAGAACAGCCCTCGACTTTATTACCACGGATACAATAGAGTACACGGAGGAAAAAGTTTTTATCCGTGTCGATCAGTGTTAATCCGTGACTAATCACCTATTCAAAATTTCATGCCTACTTTCCAATGCAGAAGTCATTAAATATCCTCTCGAGGATATCCTCAGTGTATGTCGCGCCGAGGATTAGACCCAGACTGTCGAGAGCGTCCCGCAAGTCAACGGCGATGAATTCGGGAGACAGGCAGGCTTTGACGGATTCAAGTGACTTTTCCAAACTGATCCTTGTATTTTCCAGCGCGCCCCTGTGCCGCTGGTTCACGGCCCAGGCGTGTTCTCGGGCTCTGACGGTCCCCTGCTTCATCATATCTGAAACCGCACGCTTCAAACTATCTAAACCGTCTCCGGTGCGGCACGATAGAGAGACCTGCAATCGAGGTCGATCAAGGACCTCCAGTTCGCGTGGCAAATCGGACTTATTGATTACCGCGATCGCGCTCTTTCCCTCTACCTCTTTCAATACTCGCTGGTCTTCTTCCTTGAGCTTCTCTGAGCCATCGAGGACCACGATCACGATGTCCGCGGACTCGATTGCCGCAAGGCTCCGGCGGACACCCTCCTGCTCAACCGCATCATGGGTGTGCCTGATTCCCGCAGTGTCCAGAATTCTGATCGGGATGCCGGAGACGTTCAAATATTCCTCAAGCACATCCCGCGTCGTACCGGGTATCTCGGTAACGATTGCGCGATTCTGTTTGAGCAGCGCATTCAAGAGCGAAGACTTACCCACGTTCGGTTTGCCGACAATGGCGGTCGCAAAGCCGTCGCGAAGAATCCGTCCGAACGCAAAGCTCGAGAGCAATCCCTCTATCATCGCCAAAATGTCGGATACCTCATCCGCGAGCGGCGTGCCGGACTCGGTCTCAATGTCCTCCTCGGGGAAATCGATTCCCGCCTCCACCGAAGCGAGAAGTGAAACAAGGCGGTCCCGGAGGTTTGAGACTTCTATCGATAAACCGCCCATGAGCAGTTCATTCGCCGCACGGTGCGAAAGATCGGTCTTGGCCCTGATGATGTCCATCACAGCCTCTGCCTGGGCAAGATCTATCCTGCCGTGCAGGAACGCCCTCTTCGTGAACTCTCCGGGCTCGGCCTGCCGCGCACCTGCATTGATGAGCAGAGCCATGGTGCGCCAGAGCGGCATCATGCCACCATGGCAGTTTATCTCGACTACATCTTCCCGCGTATACGTAGCAGGCCCGCGCATAACGCTCATGAGCACTTCATCAACCATTTCCCCCGTGCCCGGGTCGATGACGTGTCCATAGTGGACCGTATGGGTAGCAGTCAGCGCAAAATCATTATTATCGCGGCGCGGCTTGAAGACTCTCGCACCGATGCTGATCGCATCTTTCCCGCTCATCCGGATGATGCCGATCCCACCTTCGCCCGGCGGCGTCGAGACCGCGCAGATCGTATCCTGTTCCTGCATGGGCGTATATTACCACAAAGCACAAAGTCTAAAAACATCTTTTTGGAACACCTGATCAGATCCGCGCCCGTCACAATTAAATTCCTTTTATGTAAAGGATTCTTTCTAATATTCGAAAAAATTTTATGATAGAATATGTCCATTATCAAACTTGGCTATGGATACCAAGGAATTAAGAAAACTGGCAGAAAAGTATACGCCTGATCAGCTTGAGTCCTGTATCCGGCAGCAGCTCGAAAAGGGTGAGAACCAGTGCGAGATTGTGGATCAGACCAATGAGGTGATCACGGCCTTGAGCAAGGCGGAGGTTGTACGTGAGCTTATCGACAAGGGAATGAAGTTCTCCGACGCATTACGGGAGCTTGGCCGCAGGATACGGGCTGTGTATGGAAATGAAGAAGAAAACGCAAAGACAGACTCTTCGACTGACGGTCGCAGATCCTGACCATATGGAACTGAGGACTTAATGCTTTCGAGAGAAAAGGGCACTGATCCTTGATTTTTATGCCATTAAGGACAAGATCATGACCGACAAAACCTCCTGGGAACGGTACAAACAATATCTTTGTATCTGTCCATCCATCGGCATGACGCTCGACATCAGCAGGATGAATTTTCCCGCCGACTATCTTGCCTGCATGGAGCCTGAGATACAGAAAGCTTACAGTGTCATGGAGGAGCTCGAGGCAGGTGCCATTGCCAATCCCGACGAGAACCGCATGGTCGGTCATTATTGGCTTCGCAGCCCTGATCGGGCGCCGACGCCTGAGATCCGACAGGAAATAAAAGACACCATCGAGGCGATCAAAGGCTTTGCATTCTCCGTCCATGCAGGAAAGATCTATCCCCGCAAACGGGAGCGCTTCACGCATGTATTAAGTATCGGTATCGGCGGTTCGGCTCTGGGTCCACAGTTCATTGCCGATTCCTTCGGCACAAAATCGGACAAGATGAAACCCTATTTCATTGACAACACGGACCCCGACGGCATAGACCGGGTGCTTGCGGAAATCGGTGATGATCTGGACAATACTCTAACCATTGTAATCTCCAAGAGTGGTGGCACAATCGAGACGAGAAACGGTATGCTCGAAGTTGCATCAGCCTATCGGAAAGCAGGCCTGTCGTTTGAGAGGCATGCTGTTGCCGTAACAGGAGTGGGAAGCAAGCTTTATAATATATCAAAAAGTGGGGGATGGCTAGCAAGGTTCCCTATGTGGGATTGGATAGGTGGGAGGACATCGGTAATGTCTGCTGTTGGTCTTCTGCCGGCCGCACTTCAGGGTGTATCTATAGAAGAATTGTTAAAGGGTGCCGCCCTTTGCGATGAGATTACCCGTCGCAAGGAGACCCGCTCCAATCCTTCGGCGCTCTTGGCTCTTGCCTGGCATCATGCGACCAATGGCTGCGGAGCCAAAGACATGGTTATCCTTCCTTATAAAGACAGGCTGATGCTCTTTCCCAAATACCTTCAGCAGCTTGTCATGGAGTCTCTCGGCAAGGAGAAAGACCTCAGTGGCAAAGTGGTAAACCAGGGCATTGCGGTTTACGGCAACAAGGGCTCGACAGACCAGCATGCTTACGTGCAGCAGCTCCGCGAGGGAGTGAATAATTTTTTCGCTACGTTCATCGGGGTGCTTCATGACCATGATGCGCCCTCCCTTGAAGTCGATCCTGGCGTCACGAGCGGCGATTATCTGAACGCCTATCTCCTGGGAACGAGGAACGCCTTGTATGATAATGGTCGTGAGTCAGTCTCTATTACGATCGAAAGGCTCAATCCCCAGTCCGTCGGCGCGCTCATCGCTCTCTATGAACGGGCGGTGGGGTTCTACGCCAAACTCGTCAATATCAATGCCTATCACCAGCCCGGCGTCGAAGCAGGGAAGAAGATGGCTGGTGCCGTTATAGCCCTCCAGGGAAAGTTACTTGCACACCTGCGCGAAAATCCCGGAACGTCCTTCACCGCCGAAGAGGTCGCCAAAGCCATCAACGCGGAAGATAGTGTCGAGACGGTCTTCATGATCCTCGAACACATGAGCGTAAATCAGGATCATAAGGTGCAGAAGATGCCTACCGCGCCCGTATTCGATTCGCGCTATTTGATCAAAGAGTTATTGTGATAAAAGAGCTCGCAAAGCTACTGAATTTCATGAATTCCTAGGCCGATCCTTTCCAAACTGAACTCGCCTTCATTTTTTCCATGTTGAGAAGATTTCTTCTCTTTTTCAGTTTGTTGAATCTTTTTTAAACGTGCGTTGGTAACAGCAGGACGAGTATGATCGTCGATGGCATGAAGCAGCCCGACAAGGCCATTTCCTCTTTGATGACCGCGGAGCAGCATGCGGTCGAGGTGTGAATATGCGTTGTTTCGAGTTAACAGATGGGGACATCCGCAAATGAACGTTTGGCCTGAGCAGCCCTCCAGGTAGTATTTATTCGAAACTCGGGACAAAAACGAGAATGGGACTAATTATACTCGTCATGTCCATGTCCGGAAATGTGGTGGATGATTTCCCATGCAGTCTCCTCAATAGATTTGTTCGTTGTATCAACGATCTTCCAGTTCTTGTGTTTTTTGACGAGGTCCCAGACGTACTCGACCTCGGCAAAGACCTTCTTCAAGTCGCTGTAACTCGATTTAAGATTGGAATTTTTTTGACGCACCTTCCTGATTTTCTGGAGGACTTCGGGGTCTATATTTAGACAGACGATCTTGTGCTGGTCAATTTCGAAGAGCTCTTCTGGTAAGGGAATACCAGGAACAATAGGGACATTTGCAACCTTATAGCCCTCCTGAGCAAGGAATAACGAGGTTGGTGTCTTGGATGTCCGCGATAGACCCACCAGAACGATATCAGCTTCCCTGAGGCGCTCGGCGCCCCTGCCGTCATCGTGTCCGATCGTGTACTCTATCGCGTCGATACGCTTAAAATACCGCGCATCGACCTTTCTGAGGAGGGTAGGGGTCTCGAGCGGTTCCCGATGCAGATAGGAAGAGAGATTGCTGATGGGCGGGCCCAGAATGTCAAGATGGTAAATATTGCTCTTCAGGCAGTATGCGTTGGCATAGTCCCTCATCTCTTTTCTGACAAAGGTAAAGGCGATGAGTGCCTTGTCCGACTTGGCCTGGTCGAGGATTTTTTTGAGAGCGGCCTTTGAATCGATATCATGGAAAACCATCATTTTCGTGCGGGAATGTTCGAACTGAACGATGGCTGCCCTCAGAATGTGCAGGCCGCTCTGGCCGGTGGCATCGGAAATAATGTAGATTTTTTTCGTAGGCATTCTTCAATACATCATATGATACGCGAACGTGTATACACCGCCTGGTACAGAGCGCTGTGCGCAGTGCAGGCAAAGATGAAGGAAAGATTATTCGACCTTGTATTGCATGTACGATTGACCATAGCAAAACTAAAATGGCCTGTCAACAGCAAATGAGGTCCTTAGATAGTTTCGAAAACGCCGCAAGCGGGTTTCTAAATTTTTATCATTTCGCGCCGTAAAATCCCGTTTCTTCAGGGCGGGGGATATAAGGCGCCCTGGTCTTCCTTGCAAACGCTCGTCTTTTTAATGCCACGAAAGATTTGTGTGGTAGAGGTTGCAGGGAAATTTCATCCGATGTGCATGCGTGGGCCAAATTTAATGAGGAGAGTGTTGACGAGACAGAGCGTTCACGATATACTGAACCATGCTCTTGTGACACTGAAAACAAGGAGTTGCCTTATGGAAAATAAAATATCTGGGCCATCCAAGGGATATCAGAAGAAAACCAAGAAAGAAGGGCGGGATGCAAAGCCGTTATCAAAGGCAGGTCCGGGGAAATACAATCGTGATTATGCCTCACCTACAGCAAAGAAATGGCCTCAATTAATTGAGGCACTCGAGATCGGAAACGTCAGTGTTGTGAAGCAGTTGATAGAAGAGGGGATTAATATAAACTTAAGTCGCGACGGGGTCACGCCGTTGATGGTTGCTGCGTCAAAAGGGCAAACAGAGATCGCTGAGGTCCTAATACAAGCAGGTGTGAACGTTAATGCAAGACGTGATGACGGTTGGACAGCGTTGCACAAGGCGGCATTTGATCAAACAGGAACCGATATTGTTGATCTTCTCCTGCAATCAGGTATTGATTTTGAGGCAAAGGACAAGTCCGGCAAGACCGCCGTTAATATTGCCGAAGAAAAAGGTCATCGTGACATTGCTCGTGTAATCAAGAAGTATCAGGAGAAGCTGCGAGTCGATGCCAGAGAATGGGAAGATTTCCTAAACACGCCTGAAGGGAAACCCTTTAAACAACAAAGAATTCATGATTCTTTGACTTCGTATTCCAGGCTCTGGTGGCTGCCTCCGCTCGTACTGGGAGGCGTCGGTATTCTGCTGGGCTTATTTTCCGGCGCTGTTATCTTGTCAGCCATAATCGGCGTGATATCCGGGCTTCTTATCGATCTTTCCATTTTCTTATGGCAAAAGAAGATACGTACCTACCTAGATGAAATTGGACCATTACCTGAACTCGATATTCATATACTACGGCTGAAAAGGAAGACAGGAGAGCCAATCAGGCATAAAAGAAATCTCAAAACAATATTGGCTGAGGAGACAAACGATAAGCAGCCTGCTGATAGTGCTCCAGAGCTTAGTCCAGATAGTCCCCCCCTTGAGCAGGCAGCTGACAGTTTGCCAATTGATGAAAGCAGTCATTTAGAAACACCTAAATTGAAAAAGAAGGGACTGAAAACAGCTACCTATGCAGTAGTCGCGCTTATCATAGCAATTCTCATTGGCGCAATAGTTGTAAATAGAGGTTCTCTCGCGAAATGGTATTTTGCAAAGAAACTAGAAAACAAAAACATCCAGTTTTCCGAGCAAGCTTTCCTGGATGAAGTGTCAAAGAATAACGAGGAGGCTGTGGATCTCTTTATTAAGGCAGAAATAAATTTAGATGCAAAAAATGAAAATGGAAAGACAGCTCTTATTATCGCTTCCGAAAATGGATATGTAAATGTACTCAAGAAGCTGATTAAGCTGAAGGCAGCATCATTAAATTATTTTGATAAGAGCGGTAATACAGCATTGATGGCGGCCTCAGGCAAGGGGCATGAAAATATCGTTAAATTACTTTGTGAAAACGGTGCAGACGTCAATTATACGGTCCCCTCCAGTGAAGGCGCTGCTACAGCATTGCAGGCTGCTTTGGATACTTCTGATTTTAAAGAAGCACACATGAGAATTGTAAAATACCTCCTGCAAAATGGCGCGAATGTGAAAGGCCGGAATAAAGCAGGGCGCTTCCCGTTAATATTCGCTGCTGATCATGGGCGCACAGAAGTTGCCGGGTTGCTTATCGAGCACGGTGCAGACGTTAATGACGTGGACGATAAAGGGAATTTTTCGTTACTGTCCGCTGCGTGTAAAGGACATTCCGGGTTTGTCGCGCTGCTTTTAGAAAAAGGTGCAAATATGAAGATGGCATCAGTTGATGGGAAGACTCCGCTCATGTGCGCTGTTAACGAAGGTCACGTAGACACGGCCAAGATGCTTCTCGAAAAGGGAGTAACTGTTAATGCAAAGACCACGAGGGGCTTTACTGCTTTGACTGCAGCCACCAGAATGGGGAATGTTGATGCCGTAAAAATCCTTCTTGCCTATGGGGCCGACCCTGGTCAAGGATATATTCCTGATTCGTTCCTTTCCTTGAACGGGAGAGCAATTGCTATCAAAGCAAGAAAGAATAAAATAAGCGATATTGTGCGGCGTATAGCGAAGACAGCTTCTCAAGACGGATATATTATCAACATTGATTCAAAAATGGAGAGAAGAATTACCCTCATGACAAACGGTTCCTGGAATAAGGCCCTGTATGGGTTGGCGAAAAAAAACAATCTCATCTTGGTCGTGAAAGATAAAGAGGTTTTTGTGCTACCATATGATCCGGCTGTTATCAAACATGAAACGATTTAAGAGTCATTTACGCGAACAAATAATTGAAAACCTGAAAAAAGTTCTGGTTGCTCATAGATATTGATATCGGGGATATCACTTGACCTCCCTTTGCACTAAACACATGAATTTGAGGAGTGGGCCGGTGTCCGGTTCTGTGACCGGCGGATGATGAGTCGGGTTTGATGCTGTTTAACTCAAACCGCCTGCGCCAAAATCGAACATCATAGGCCCGCTCCAATCCCCGACGGAGAATTGATGTCATCCCGCTCTTTCATCAGTTTTCTGTCGAGACGTGTGTCAATCACCGTTCTGTTTGTCGACTAGCTATGTAATGTTGTTTGTACAATGTTTTTTCAATGACCATGCCGAAGCCTCGCAACTTGTCGCTTCGGCGTAACCGGTGCCTTTATACATCTCCGCGACCGCCCAGGTTTACGACTGTCGACAAATGAGATTGACCCTTTGGGGCCGATCAACGAACGCACGAGAGACCTTATGACGTATGAGCATGGACAGAGTAATAAATAAATTAATCGCAAAAATAATAACCCGTTTCCCGTCGCTCTCCAGGAAATTTACTGCCGCCTATGAACCGTGGAAATCCCTTGATATCCCCTGGGCTCCGGTAACAACCGGCCTCGAAAATTCCAAGATAGCAGTAGTGACAACGGCAGGCATCCATCACAAAGATCAGGAGCCGTTCGATATGAAAGACCGCGACGGTGATCCGTCATACAGGATTATCGATATCACGAAGCCGCTCTCGAGTCTGATGATCACCCATGACTACTATGATCATTCCGATGCTGATAGGGACATCAATATCGTTTTTCCCATCGAAAGACTCAAGGAATTCGCAAGGGAAGGGTTCATTGGGAATATTGCCGATTTTCATTACGGATTCATGGGCCATATTACAGGCAAGCATCTACTTACGCTGATTAATAAGAGTGCACCCGAGGTCGCTGATCGATTGAAAAAAGATGATGTAGATATCGTTATCTTGACACCCGGATGAGGCATCTGCAATCAATCCGTGGGATTGATACAGCGCGAAATAGAAAAAGAGGGGATCCCGACAATCGGCGTATCGATCGTCCGGGAATATTCCGAGAAGGTCAAGCCTCCCAGGACCATTTTTTTGAGATGGCCATTCGGTCATCCATTTGGCGCGCCATTTAACACTGCACAGCAGCGAGTAGTGCTGGCAGAAGCACTGCGGGCACTGTACACTATACAAGAACCGGGTACGATCATCGACCTATTGTACAAATGGCGTAGAGAAAAATACGACGGAGGAGCTATTGGCATCATTCTTCCACGGGGCCTGAAGTGAATTGTATGTGATGGGGGATAGTTGTGACCAACCATGAGAAATATTTGGGCAAACATCTTACTAACGTGGTATACATGCACCCCGATCATGTAAATCTCGCACACCCCCGATAACCAGCAATCCTCACATGATCGGCATTTATTTCACAGCGAACAGGGTAAAGGACTGGTCCGGCAGGATATCGAAAGACCCCGCCGGGCAGTATCCCGCTCTCTCCATCTCCCGCACGATAGCGTGCCGGGATGTATGATGCCCAAAGAGAGCGACAAAGCCAAAGCCTTTCTTTTTGTGCTCGATGACAGCGGCTTTTCCGGCCCGCTTCAGATATTTAATAAGATTGGCGAAGTAATTTGCCGGTTCGGGCAGATGATGAAACACGTTCCTTGCGAAAACAAGATCGAGACCGGCTTCCGGCAGGTTCATCTCTTCCTCCCCCGCGAGGACGCAGATGATATTGTCGAGCCCCGCCTGCTCTGAACGACGCATGATGAATTCCAGGTACTTCTTTTTGATATCAACCGCATATACGTGGCCAGTCTTGCCTACCTTCCGAGCAAAGGCAAGCGTGAAATATCCGCCCCCCGAGCCGATGTCCGCGATTGCCTGCCCCTCCCTAATGTCAAGCCGTTCGAGGATTTCTTCGGGCTTGCTCCTAGCAGACGATGCTTCCCTGTTCAGTATTTTCAAAAAGATAGAAGTAAACATTGAATGGCACCTGAGGTCCCTGGCCCTGATGGGTACTATTGTTCACACAGAATGTCTTGCAATATATACTCGTAAAAATACCACTCTTTAATATTAGCATAAGATTTCCTTCGAGGGATGTCTTGTCGTCCCGGGTCAATTACAAGGGTTATAGATAAACCAAGTGACGGCCTATGTCAAGGTGGGTTTTTGTGGCTGTCTGAGTTTA
The DNA here is from genome assembly GCA_035516175.1 of Nitrospirota bacterium. Classification (GTDB taxonomy): domain Bacteria; phylum Nitrospirota; class UBA9217; order UBA9217; family UBA9217; genus DASPSR01. The sequence goes on along the minus strand of DATJAO010000062.1, from coordinate 23,283 downwards.
CGGCGTTCCAAACGTTGAATGGAGCGTCCGATGGAACAGCAGGGGGGGCTTAAAGCAGAGCGTGGCATGATAATTAGAGTAAAGAGGTGCTGACACGGCCCAAGATCAGATGCGACTAGTCATATGCTCTTTGATATACTTGATCACCCTGTCCACTTCCATCCTCATCAATTCTTCCTTTCCTCCCTCCATAACAGGCGGTTTATCCCGCAGTTTCCTGCTCAAGAAACCGGCATCGGGATACTGAAGGAGAAAGTTTTCGGGGATCTCTTCAGGGGCATCAACGTCGTTCATGATCGCCCATGCGAGAGTCCACGCTCGGGCCACGTTCGCGATGTCATAACCTCCACCGCCCAAGGCAACCCACTTTGAGGCCATAGACTTAATCATCCTGACCACGTGGCAAAAGCCATTCGTCGTCATGTTCAAGTGGGCAAGCGGATCGCTCCGGAACGTATCTACCCCGAGCTGGCTCACGACGATGTCGGGTTTGAAGGAAGCTACGAGCTGAGGAATGATTTCGGTAAATGCATGGGTGAAGAGTTCGTCGCCAGTTTCCGGAGGCAGCGGGATGTTCACGCTATATCCTTTCCCCACGCCCTCGCCAATCTCGTGCTCGAATCCCGAGCCCGGGAAGAGCCCTTGTCCCGTTTCATGCAGGGAAATGGTCAGGACCTTGTCCGTGCCGTAAAACGCCTCCTGGACGCCGTCGGCGTGGTGGGCGTCGATATCGATATAAGCGACCTTTCTTCCCCGGTTAACCAGAAACTTGATAACGAGCACGGGATCGTTGATATAACAGAAACCAGAGGCCTGTGAAACATGCGCGTGATGGAGTCCGCCCGCGATGTTGAACGCGATCGCGACTTCATTGCTGTCAACGAGGTCTGCTGCCTTGAGTGATGCGCCTGCAACGAGTCTTGACCAGTTGAACACACCGGGAAAGACGGGATTGTCGCCGGGACCAAGCCCGTATGCTTCGGCGCCTGCCACGTACTCGCCGTTGTCTACAGCCCGCAGGATGTCGATATAATCTTTGGTATGATGTGTCAGCAGGTCTTCGGTTCTCGCCAGAGGAGGTTCGACCACTCGCGGGTCCGGAGAAGCAAGGAGGTGGCAAGCCGTGATTAAATCATAGGTAAGCTTCAAGCGGAAAGGCTTTAATGGGTGGCTTGACCCGTAATCGAACTTGGCGAATTTATCAGAGTAAACAAAGGCTGTTTTCATGGTTTTCGTCTAGAAAGCAAGTCACAACCTGATTTGGGCGAAACAGACGCGAAACAGAGTCAAAACAAAGCGATTACTGCTTCACATTTTCGAGCATAAGCTTTGCTATGGATTTTGCAAATGCCGCAGGGTCCTTGACCTTGGAGCCTTCGAGGAGGAGCGCCTGGTCATACAGCAGGTCGATATACTCCTTCACGATCGCTTCATGTCCGCCCTGTGCAATGAGATCATTCATGGCCTCGAAGATCCGGTGCGAGGGATTAATCTCCAGAATCCTCTTTTGAGAAGGCACTTCCTGACCCATGGACTTCAGGAGTTTTTCCATCTGCGGATCGAGCCCTCCCTCGTCGGCGACGAGGCAGCAAGCCGAGTCCTTGAGCCTGCCGGAAAGGCGCACGTCCTTTACCTCTTCCTTTAACTGCTCTTTTATCGCGGCAAGCAGCCTCTCGAACCTCTCTTTCGATCTTTCTTTCTCCGCCTGCTTGTCCTTGTCGAGGCTGATCTCACCCTTGATGACCGACTTGATTCTCTTGTCCTTGTATTCCTGCAGATCCAGCATGATGAAGTCATCGATATCATCAGTCATGATCAGGACTTCATACCCCTTTTCGCGGAACGCCTCGAGATAGGGCGACTGTGTAACGTTTTCATCGGGCTTACCCGTGATGTAATAGATCTCGCCCTGCGCGATCGGCATGTTCTTCACGTAGTCGTCGAAGGTCGTGTACTTACCCGGCCCTGTCTTGGTGGACGGAAACAGGAGAAGATCGGCGATCTGCTCCTTTCGGGAAAAATCGAAATGGATGCCTTCCTTCAGGATCCTGCCGAACTCCTTATGAAAATCGACATAAGTATCAAAAGCGTTCTTTTTCATGTCCGCCAAGGTATCGAGCACTTTCTTAGTGATATTCCTTTTTATGACCTCAACATGCCGGTTCGACTGCAGAATCTCCCGCGAAACGTTTAGCGGAAGGTCTGAAGAGTCCACGACGCCCCTCACAAAGCGCAAGTATTCGGGTATGAGCTGCTCGCAGTGGTCCATAATCTGGACCCGTTTGACGTAGAGCGTCGGCCCGATCTTGTAGTCCTTGTAGAGGATCCCGTAGGGCGCCTTTGAGGGGATATAGAGTAGTGCAATGAACTCCGAAGCTCCTTCGGCGCGGTAATGGATGACTTTCGCTGGATCGCCGAAATCATGGGAGATGTGCTTGTAGAACTCATTGTATTCTTCGGCTTTAACAACAGACGGGTCCTTAAGCCAGAGGGCCTTGCCGGCGTTCATGGTCTCTTCTTCAGTGACCTTGATCTTCTTGTGCTTGTCGAGCGGGTCTTCCTTTTCCCGCTCAATGTCCATGACCACGGGGTGCTCGATGTAATCCGAGTATTTTCTGATAATCGATCGGATCTCCCATTCGTCCAGATAATTCCTGTCCTCCGTCTTGAGGTGGAGGATCACATCGGTCCCAGCCCGATCCTTCTCGGCCTCATCGATGGTAAAAGAACTGCCGGCATTGGATTCCCATTTAACGGCCTTTGTGGTTTTTTCCGTCGCCTTTCTGGTTATGACCGTGACCTTGTCAGCGACCATGAATGATGAATAAAATCCTACGCCGAATTGTCCGATGAGCTCCGGCTTGTCCTTGAGCTCCTTGCTCTGAAGAGCGCGAACGAAGTCCTTCGTGCCCGAGTGCGCGATGGTTCCGAGCTCCACGATGACCTCGTCATGGTTCATGCCGATGCCGTTGTCGCTGACCGTCAGCGTGCCGGCGGTCTTATCGACGATGATCTTGATCCGCCATTCACCGCAATTCTCGAGGACCTCCTTGTTTGTTAGCGATTCGTAACGCGCCTTGTCGATGGCATCGGATGCGTTTGAAATGAGCTCCCTCAGGAAGATCTCCTTGTGAGAATAGAGCGAGTGGATCATGAGATCCAAAAGCTCTTTGACCTCGGTCTTGAACTCCATTTTTTCAACGCTCATAGATCACCTCATTCTTTGCTGTCATGCAGGCCGCGGACATGCCACCCGGACGCTCGTTGTCGATAACGGCAGATCTCATTCTTCAAACCGTCTATATATACCGAGATCGTGTTCATTGTCAAGAGATTTGACGGCGAATTGAAAAGTCGGCAGAGCGGGTCTCATGGCGCAAGGTATGATTTAAAGCGCCGATCTCACTGGGCAGCGGTATCTCGGCAAGACAAAGCAATGCTTGCAGCACGCGGCCGGTCGGGAGCTTCCCGATCCTCGCCGTCACTTGTCCCTGGCGGGGATCGATCACGGCTTGTGACCATACCGCCCGAGCCGGTGAGACCCCGGTATGCGAACTGTCACTAACACTGGTCGAGTGATGTTAAGGCCTTGTCGAACAGTTGACCATAGTCTGAGGAACGGCTGGTGTATTATCATCTACGCCGTAAAAACCGTCTCATCAGGCCAGGGAGTAAGTTAAAACGACCTGTTAAGGAGGCGGTCAAGTGTTTTGAAGAATGCTCGTATTTCTTCTTCCGTATTATAAAAATGTGGTGAGACCCGGAGTCCGCCGCCGCGGACGTTCACCATAATGCCTTCCTCTCGTAACGCATCCTTCATTTTTGCTGGGTCGAACTTCCCGCAAATTGTTATATTTCCACCCCGTTCCTCGCGGACCTTCGGCGTCATCAAGGTATAGCCTCTCTCTTCAGCTTCATGGGTGATTAGATCTCCGAGACAAAGCACTCGCTGCTCGATGTTTTCGATCCCGACCTCGAACAGAAGGTCAATTGCGGCGCCGAGTCCCAAAATGCCCATGAGATTCATCGAGCCCTCTTCGAATCTCAAAGCGTCTGACTTCAGACGGAAGGCCGGGTTATCAAAATCAAGCTCATTCTGTACACTTTTCCATCCGATGAGCAGCGGATTAAGCTGTTCGGCAAGTTCCTTTCTACAGTAAAATATTCCAATACCTTCAGGGCCGAGGAGCCACTTGTGCGCGTCGGCGGCGAGGAAATCGATACGACTCGCCTTGACATCCATGGGAAATGCTCCAAGGCTCTGGATTGCGTCAACACAGAGAAGAGCTCCTCTATTACGACAGAGGTTGCCCAAACTTTTCAGGTCTATTCGGAACCCGTTCGCGAACTGCACCGAGCTTATCGCAAGCAGCCTCGTCCGGGAATCCATGAGCCGCCCGATGTCATCGATACGGATTCTGCCCCCTCGTGAGGGGATGACCCTTCGCTCTACTCCCTTTCTAGCGAGATTGGTCCAAGGGTATATATTGGAAGGAAATTCCTTTTCGTAGATCAGGAGGTTGTCGCCCCGTTCCCAGTCGAGGCCCTCGGCAACAAGGGAGAGACCGTGAGACGTGCTTCTGACGAAGGCGATCTCGTCGATTTCGGCATTGATGAGTCTTGCGCAGGATCTTCTGATGTCGTTGACCCGCTGCACCCACTGCGGGTATTGGAACGCCCCGCACTCAGCGGATTCCGCCAGGAACTTTTCGACCGCTGCTTTAACCCTGAGCGAAGCCGGTGCCACGCCTGCGTGGTCGAGGTAGATGTACTTCTCCGTTATGGGAAAATCCCGTCTGTAACGTTCGAATGATCGGTCTTTCATGCAAACAATCTTTTATTGAAAACCGGTTGCACCGTTGTGCAGTGCGTAGCCGATTTCCTTAAGTGCTGTCTCGATCTCTCCAAGAATGGCTGGATCGTCAATAGTCGAGGGCATTTTGTATGCTTCGCCATCTGCTATCTTCCTCATGGTCCCGCGCAGGATCTTGCCGGAACGCGTCTTCGGCAGCCGATTCACGACAGCCACCTTCCTGAAGCAGGCGATAGGTCCGATCTCGTTCCGCACGAGCTGGACAAGCTCTTCCTCGATGATCTCCTTAGGAGCGCTTACGCCTGACTTCAAGACCACAAAGCCGAGAGGGAGCTGGCCCTTGAGCGGATCAGCCGCTCCGATCACCGCACACTCGGCCACGGCCTGGTGTGTCGAGACGATCTCCTCCATCTCTCCCGTGGAGAGACGGTGGCCCGCGACATTGATCACGTCGTCAATGCGGCCCATAATATAGACATATCCATCGCCATCCTTATACCCGCCGTCGCTCGTGTAGTAGTAACCAGGATAAATGTTCGTGTAGGACTTCACGAACCGATCATCTGCGTTCCAGAGGGTCTGGAGAGTTCCGGGCGGGAGCGGCATCTTTACCACGACCACGCCTTCATTGTTCGGCGCCTGCTCTCTGCCGCTGCCGTCCAGAATACGGACATCGAATCCCGGTACGGGTTTGGTGGATGAACCGGGTTTGATCGGAAAATCCTCGATGCCCATGGGGTTTGCCGTGATAGGCCAACCGGTTTCGGTCTGCCACCAGTGGTCGATGACCGGCTTGTTGAGTAAATTCGTAGCCCAATGGTAGGTATCGGGGTCGAGCCGCTCACCCGCCAGGAAGAGGTACTTAAACCCCGTAAGGTCGTATTTCCTGATATGCTCGCCGTTCGGGTCTTCCTTCTTGATCGCCCGGAACGCTGTGGGAGCGGTGAACAACACTTTGACCTTATGCTCACAGATGACACGCCAGAACGCGCCCGGATCAGGGGTTCCGACGGATTTTCCTTCATAGAGAATAGTGGAACAGCCGGCCAAAAGGGGACCATACACGATGTAGGAATGGCCCACGACCCAGCCCACGTCCGACGCGGCCCAGTACACGTCGCCTGGCTTCACTCCGTAGATATGATCCATGCTCCAGTGGAGTGCCACGGCGTGGCCGCCGTTGTCGCGCACCACCCCCTTGGGCAAGCCTGTGGTGCCGGAGGTATAGAGGATGTAAAGCGGGTCCGTGGCCTTGACGGGCACGCAGTCTGCAGGTTGTGTCTTTGCCATGAGCTGTTCCCAATCAACATCGCGGCCAGGCATCATCTCGGCCTTAAACTGCGGCCGCTGGAACACGATGCATGTCTTGGGCGTGTGCGATGCGAGCTCGAAGGCCTTGTCAACCATGGGTTTGTACCGGATCGGCCGTGTTACTTCGATTGCACCCGATGCCGTAATGACGACGCTGGGTTTGGCGTCATCGATCCTGATGGCAAGTTCGTGCGGAGCGAAGCCGCCGAAGACAACGGAGTGCACTGCGCCTAGGCGCGCACAGGCGAGCATTGCTACAACAGCCTCAGGTATCATCGGCATGTAAATGACGACAGGATCTCCTTTTTTGACACCCTGGTCCCTGAGCACACCGGCGAACTTTGCAGTTTTATCGCGCAGCTCTCGGTAGGTGAAACGCTCTATCTGTTTTGTAACCGGACTGTCGTAGATAAGGGCAGTCTGGTCCGCGCGGCCGCCCTCCACGTGTCGGTCTAGGGCGTTGTAACAGGTGTTCAGTTCGGCGCCTGAGAACCAACGGTAGAACGGTGGTTTGGAGTCATCAAGCACCCTGTCCCATTTTTTGTACCATGAGATCGCTCCGGCAGCCTCTCCCCAGAACCCCTGCGGGTCCCGGATGCTTCTCGCAAATATTTCTTCGTACCTGCCCATACGATGACCGCCCTCCCAGTGTTCAAAAGATCAGTTCCGCTTTAGTTTACTGATCAGCCTCTCTTTTTCTTTTTTCGGCAGTGATTTTACCGCGAGCTCTCTTTTCAGCGCGTGGGAACGGCTGGGACAGGTCTCATGGTACAAGCACTGAACAGGCCTACGGCTCCGGGTGTAGCGGGACGCGCTGCCGTTATTGTGCTGGTTCATGCGGCGGGAAAGGTCATTAGTGATGCCGGTATACAGCGTGCCATCGCTGCACTTGAGAATATAGAGAAACCAGTTCAGGTTTTGAGCAGAGCTCTTGTTTTTCAGCGAAATCACTGTGTGGAGATTCTAACCAAGAAAGACGCCAATATCAAGACAATTCTGCTCCGGCCGCGACTGAGCCGCTGGGTTGAATTGACTGGCTTGGTGTGTTATAGTGCCTCTTCCATGAAGAGCATACGCGACATACTCCTGCCCATCATTGGTGAAGTCAAGGCCAACAGCAAAACCATAGAGGTGAGTGAGCTCTGGGGGGCATCGAAGGCCCTTTTTTTGTCAGGTCTGCAGCGTGAATCGGGGCGGCCTCTCGTGGTTGTTACATCGACCGAGGAAGAGGCGGCGACGTTGCTCGAAGATCTGCGCTTCTTTATGAGCACGATAAGGATTGCCGGAATAGAGGCGTCTAAGACCGAAATCCTCGGACTCCCGGCCTGGGGCGTGCTTCCCTTTGAGGCAGACTCTCCCGACAGCCGCACTGTAGGCGAGCGCATGCGGTTCCTCTACAACTTGATTTCCGGCACGACCGGCATTTATGTAGCCCCTGTCCAGGCCTTGATGCTGAAGCTACCGCCCTGGGATCTGTTTGCCGACTCGGTAAAGACCATCACAATCGCAACACAGATCGACCCTGAAAGCCTCGTTGCAGCCCTCGTTTCCACGGGCTACGAATCCGCATCGCTGGTCACCCGTGTGGGAGAGTTCAGCAGGAGGGGAGGTATCATTGACTTCTTCTCTCCGATTCACGAGAATCCCATCCGAATGGAATTCTTCGGTGATACCGTTGAGTCCTTGCGCTCGTTCGATCCTGAGACCCAGCGCTCGACAGCGGAGATCAAGGAAGCAGTGGTACTCCCAGTACGGGAGCTTATCATCAACGAGAAGGGGATCGAGCAATTTAGCCGCTGTATGGAAGATAAAGCCTTGACCGACCAGATCAGGGAGGGGATGCTCCCCCCGGGAGGAGAGTTCCTCGCACCGTTCTTTTATGATATGGAAGGTCTGTTCAAGTATCTGCCGGAGAACAGTATTATTGCCCTCATAGAGCCAGATGACATCAACAAAGAGATTGAGGAGCAGGGTCGCAAGATAGCCGAGGGGAGGCAAGAAGAGATCGGAGAGAGCCGACCCCTGCCGGAGGTCACAGGACTTTATCTTGATCAGGAGAATATCAAGGCTGAGCTATCGAACTTTCCTGTGCTGAACATCCGTCTGCTCGGCACCGGCGGTGGATATCGAATGGACACAAAATCATCCGCATGGCTTGGGGTCCGGCTTACGAATCCGATCGACAGGGAGAACAAGGGCAGTCAACCGATCGATGGCACCATGGCTGGGCTCGTGGAAAAGCTGAAGCAGCTCAGGGGGTTCAACCGCGTTTCGATCATCTGCGGCACCGATGAAGCGGCCGCTCGGCTCAAGAGGCTGTGCACGGAATACGGCCTCGGGGTGGCCATCGGATCCCCGATCGCAAACGAGGAAGCCGGACCATGGCCGGTCACGGTGACGGTCGGAAGGCTCTCGGAGGGATTTGCTTGGGAGGCACTCGGCCTCACTCTCATCACTGAAGAAGAGATTTTCGGCAGAAAGGTTCACCGGCCTTCAGCGAAGAAGCCCGTCATTGCTCCTTTTCTCTCTACGTTTAAAGAGCTTAAGCCGGGCGATTTCGTTGTGCACACCGACTACGGTGTAGGAGAGTACCAGGGGCTAACTCACATCAATGTCGACGGGTTCGAGACCGACTTCCTTATGCTCCGCTACGAACCCGATGCGAAACTCTATGTCCCGCTCTACAGCCTCGACAAGGTGCAGAAGTATATCGGCGTCGAAGGCTCGGCGCCGAAGCTCGACCGGCTTGGCGCCCTCATATGGGCCAAGACCAAGGAGAAAGTTAAGAAGGATATCCTCGAGATGGCGCGGTCGCTCGCGGCTATCTACGCCGCACGCGAAGCCATGCAGCGGTCGTCCTTCACCCCGCCAGATAACCTTTACCGCGAGTTCGAAGCCGCCTTCCCCTACGAGGAGACGCCGGACCAGCAGAAGGCCATCGAGGAGGTGCTCGCCGACATGCAGCAGCCGCGGCCCATGGACCGGCTTGTGTGTGGCGACGTTGGCTATGGCAAAACCGAGGTCGCACTCCGGGCTTCATTTAAGGCGGTAGAGGATGGCTTACAGGTCGCGGTGCTCGTGCCGACGACCCTGCTTGCTGACCAGCACTATCGCACCTTTTCCGAACGGCTTGCTCCTTTCTCTATCCGCGTGGATATGCTCTCGCGCTTCCGCACCAGGGCCGAACAACAGGAGACTCTCCGGGGGGTCAAGAGCGGGATCGTGGACATCGTGATCGGTACGCACCGGCTGCTGCAGAAAGATGTTGCTTTCAAGAACCTCGGTCTCCTCGTCGTGGATGAGGAGCACAAGTTCGGAGTCAAGCACAAAGAGCGGATCAAGGAGTTTAAAAAGCTTGTGGATGTGCTCACGCTTACCGCCACTCCGATCCCGCGCACGCTCCACATGTCGCTCTCGGGGATCCGCGATCTCTCGATCATTCAGACGCCACCCCTCGACCGCCAGGCGATCCAGGTGGTGCTCGCTCGCTTCGGCAAGCGCGTGATCCGCGAGGCTATCTTGCGCGAAATCGAGCGCGGTGGCCAGGTGTTCTTCGTGCATAACCGGGTCCAAGGCATTGAGCGCATGGCCGACTTCATTAAGGATCTCGTGCCCGAGGCAAAAGTAGGCATAGCCCACGGGCAGTTAAAGGATGACAAGATAGAGGACGTGATGTCGAAGTTCATCGCCCTCAAGCTGAATGTGCTCGTGACCACGACGATCATCGAATCCGGCATCGACATTCCCACGGCGAACACCATCATCATCAATCGCGCTGACCGGTTCGGCCTCGCGGACCTTTATCAGATCAAGGGCAGGGTCGGTCGGAGCAGGGAGAAGGCTTACGCCTACCTGCTCGCACCTGCAGAAGAAGCGCTCTCTGACCTGGCGCGCAAACGGCTCCGTGCGATCCAGGAGCTGTCGGAACTGGGGGCCGGCTTCCGCATTGCGGCGCAGGACCTCGAGGCCAGGGGCGCCGGCAACCTGCTCGGAAAACAGCAGTCCGGCCATATTGCAGCTGTGGGCATCGACCTCTATACGCAGATGATGGAGGAAGCCATGGCCGAGCTGCGCGGTGAAGAAATCTCACGTGAGACCGACACGATCATCAACATGCACGCTTCAGCCTTCATTCCTGAGGATTACATCAATGATGTCAGCCTGCGACTTGCGGCGTATAAGGAAATTTCGAGTGCCGGCGACGAGATGCAGCTTCGCGATCTTGGCGACGAGCTCCGGGATCGTTATGGTGAATTGCCCGAGCCCGTGAAGAACCTCTTCGAGATCATGAGCGTCAAGCTCATCGCCAAGAAGGCCATGGTAGCGCGGATTGACGGGGGCAAGGATGTCGTGAATATTACCTTTGCCGAAGGTGCGAACATCTCGCCGGAGCGGATCATGCTCCTCCTCAAAAAGAACAAGGGGAAGATAAAGCTTGTCCAGGAATTCACGCTCCAGATCGTCCTTGATGACCAGTCGCTCCGGACCGCGGTTGATGCAGTGAAAAAGTACTTGCAGGAACTTATGTAGTATGCTATAAGAACAAACGTCTGCAGATCGTCAGACACATATTTCATCCTAAAGGCGTAAACTTCGTTAGAGAGCAAAGACTTCTAACAATTTATATTATAGTTTCTTTAAGTACCACAATCTTCAGAGGATAATGTCCACTGCCGACCGGAATCGGCGGTTTTCTCTAAACGGAGTAAATAAACTTACCGGAGGAAATCTATTCATGAAAAGGCTTAAACTAACGATCGTGTTTACCCTCGCGCTAGCGATCGCAGCGAGCGGCTGCAACAAGAGTTCCGATAGTGCGGTGCTGGCACGGGTGAACCGCTCCTCGATCACCGTCTCGGATTTTAAGAAACAGCTCGAAGAACTCGATCCGCGAATGCAGCAGGCAGTCGTAACGGACCCCAAGGCCAGAAAGGAGTTCCTTGAAGACCTGATTGGTATCGAGGTGGTACTCCAGGAGGCGCGGCGGCAGGGTCTGGACAAGGACGCAGAATTCAAAAAACGCCAGGAAGCGATCAGAAAAAAGATGGAACAGCGCATACAGGAAGACGCCAAGAACGAGCTTTTTTCCAACCTCCTGAAAAAAGAGCTTGCGGATAAAATGAGCAAGCTGCCGATGCCGACCGATAAGGAGGTATACGATTTCTACACTAAGAACAAAGACAAGATGCGCAACGAGGTCGGCAAGCAATTAAGCCTCAAAGAGGTCGAACCGCAGATCAAGCGACGGCTCATGCAGGAAAAACAGCGAGACCTGTATCTTGAGTACGCAAAGGGGCTCAGGTCAAAGGCCAAGATCAGCATAGATGAAAAAGCGCTGGATGCTGCTGCGGCCGCGTTCTCGCTGCCTTCTCAGACGAATGAACTACAGTCGCAGGCCCCCCCGGCGACCAAGGAAGAAAACAGGAAATAACGGGGTCTCCCCATGAACGTCACGAGCTTCACAAAATATATAGCCCCAGTGCTGTTCCTGGGGCTTATATTATTTTCATGCAAAAAGAAGGTCGAGGAAAAGCCCGCTCCCGGTGCGGTGGTCTCGCCCGACGTCAAGATCGTCGCGACAGTGAACGGCGATCCCATTACGCTCGCGGAGTTCCAGGAAAGGTTCGCGCGCGCAGGGTTCAAGCCGGAACAGGACGTCGCGCTGGAGGTCAAACAGGATTTTCTCAACCGGCTGATCGAGCGCAAGATGCTGCTGGGCGAGGCCCAGCGGAGGCGGATTAAGATTGGCCGCCCCGAGATCAATAAACGGATTGAGGTGCTCCGCGCCGAAAACGGCAACGATGTAAAAGAGGTCCTCAGCGAGCAAGGGATAGATTTTGAAAAGTGGAAGTCCGATATATGGGAAGACTTGATGGTCGAGCGGCTGATCGCGCACGAGGTAAGCCGACACGTGTCCGTGTCGTCCTCCGAGGTCAAACGATATTACCAGGCGCATCCGCAGGAGTTCCAAAAGCCCGAACAAGTCCATGCCCGACAGATCGTGGTTAGCACCGAAGCCGAGGCCCAGAAAGTGATGGAGGTCCTTCAGACCGGGGCAGACTTCGCGACTGTAGCGCGCTCGAAGTCCACGGCGCCGGAGGCCGAGCGCGGGGGGGATCTGGGATACTTTGCCATGGGGGACATGCCTACAGAGTTCAACGTGGTCTTTGGTCTCTCCAAAGGCGGGATTAGTGGGATCGTCAAGAGCCCCTATGGATTCCATATTTTCAAGCTTGAAGATAAGCGTCGTGCGGGCACGATCAGCCTCGACGAGGCATACAAGGAAATAGCCGAGAAACTCCGCAGGGAAAAAGAAGATAGACTATACAAACAATGGCTCCAGGAGCTGAGATCAAGGACAAAGTTCGAGGTCAATTACAAGGCATTGGAACAGTAAACGGCGAACCGGATGCGGCCGTCCGTATCTAGCACCTCGACCGGTCCCTTTTGCAGTGCCCTCGTTACATTACGAAAGTGTTGCTTTGGAAGGGCAAAAAGGTGTATGCTATCGAAAATTTGCAGCCCTGCGCGCAGCTGGAGATCATGGGCCCGGGAACCATGGGTGATGGAACGCTTGTCCTTTCTTGCTGAGCACCGCATCGCAACTCGGGAAGCGAAAACATCTCGGCAGTATGGTAGAATTATGAATATGAAGAGAGCTATCTTGTCATTGATAGCAGTATTGGGAACAGTGTTCATGTACAGCCTGCAGTGCACGGCAAGCGGGCCGGTGGTCGTGGATCGGGTGGTCGCAGTGGTGAACGGAGATATCATTACCATGAGCGATCTCCAGCGGGAAGAGGCCCTGAAAAAGACCAACGGCAAGCAGGAAGAGAGGCTTCTCCTTGAGGACATGATCGACCGGAAGCTCCAGATGACGGCCGCCAAACGCGCCGGCATGGACGTCACGGATAAAGAGCTTGCCGATGCAATCGAGGACATTATGAAGCGGAATTCCATGGACAGCAAGCAGTTCGAGTCTGCTCTGGCAAAGGAAGGCCTCACGCTCGAACAGTATAAGGTAGAACTCAGGGAACAGATGACGCTTTCTCGCGTATACAACAAATACGTGCGCTCCGGACTGGCTGTTGACGAAGCCGAAGTCCGTGCATACTATGAAAAGAACAAAAAAAGTTACTCACTACCGGAAGAAATCCGAGTACGCCAGATATTCTTTAAGCTTCCGGAGCAGGCAACGCCCGACCAAATTGCTGCCGTCAAGGAGAAGGCGCTTGCAGCGCTCGAACGCGCCAAAAAAGGCGAAGACTTCATCAGTCTCGTGAAGGAGCTCTCGGAGAGCGAAAATGCTGAGCAGGGTGGAGATCTCGGTTTCATGCAGCGCGACCAAATTATCCCCGAGATCGAGGAGGCCACGCGGACACTCAAGCCCGGAGAGGTCGCGGGTCCGCTCCAGTGCGCCGGCGGCTTCCACGTCATTCGACTGGAAGAGATCCGTGTTCAGGTCAAGCCCTACGAAAAGGTGAAAGACGAGATCGCCAAGATGCTCTTTGAGCAGAAGATGGAGAATACCTACCGGACCTGGCTCCAGACTCTGCGGAGCGATTCGCTCATCGAGAACCGTTTGTAATCTGAGCAGAGCTGATGACAGAAGACGGAGCACAGAGAGCAGACGGCAGACCTATGTATTGCCTCCAAACCCGGGAAAGCCCCGCAAAGTGCACGCCAGGGCAGGATCACAATGCTTGAACCGCGAAGGCGCCAAGAGCGCAAAGTTTTTATGAGAAGATAAAAAATCCGCTTTTCTTTGCGTCATTTGCGGTAATTGCCTTTTCCATTTTGACAAGAAAGCAATTAGCCATACTCTGATTCTGAACTCACTCTTTTCCTCCCCCGCTCATGAAAACCGTAAAACTGAGGCAGAAAGAAGAAAGGCGCATCCTGCGCGGACACCCTTGGGTGTTCAGCAACGAACTCCTGCAGCCGGTTGGAGAATGCTCGCCCGGAGAGGTCGTGGATGTGCTGGACTTTTCAGGCAGATTCCTCGGTCGCGGCTATATCAACCCCCACACGCTGATCGCCGTGCGCATTCTTACGCGAAAACGAGAGGAGATTGACAGCGGGTTCTTCCGGAGTAAAATTTCGGCCGCGCGTACCCTTCGGACGATGCTCGGATTCGGCGATTCCTTCCGCGCAATCTTCAGTGAAGGCGACGGTATTCCCGGGTTGATCGTGGACAAATACGCCGATACGCTCGTTGTCCAGTCATTGACCGCTGGCATCGATCGGATGATCGAAAATATTATCTCCGCGCTGAGGGACGAATATTCCCCACAAACGATCTTGCTCCGGAACGACACGGCCTCGCGCGAGATCGAGGGGCTGACCCAGGAAAAGCGAATTGTGCACGGAAAGGTGCCGGGCCCGGTCACGATCGAAGAGTCGGGCATCAGATATCACGTAGACATTCTCGAAGGACAGAAGACAGGCTTTTTCTTTGACCAACGCGAGAATCGTAAAGTGCTTAAAGATTATGTGAAGGGAATGCGCACACTGGACTGTTTCTGCTATGTCGGCGCATGGTCGCTTACCGCCGCGTATTTCGGCGCATCAGATGTCATTGGTCTTGACGTATCGGAGAAAGCGATCAGGCTGGCATCCGAAAACGCAGTGCTGAATGGATTATCTGCACAGTTCAAGATTGCCGATGTTTTCGATGAGCTTCGCAGGCTGGAAAAAGACCGCGAGCGCTTCGGGTGCATCATACTAGATCCACCGGCCTTCGTGAAGAGCAGGGCCAAGGTGCGTGAGGCGCTTAAGGGATACAAGGATATCAACCTCCGGGCGATGAGGCTGCTTGAGCCAGGCGGCGCGCTGGTGACTTGCTCGTGCTCGCATCACATAGACCAGGATTTATTTACCGAGATGTTGATCGACGCAGCATATTCAGCAGGACGGCACGCGAGGCTGCTCGAGATGCGTTCCCAGGCCCGTGACCATCCCATGCTGCTCGCAGCGCGTGAGACGCAGTACTTAAAGTGCGCGGTGCTGCTTATTGATTGAGTGTTCAATTAGGCCGGGGTCAATATTTATCTTGACTTGACTAAAGGGCTATGTTAAAAAATCATTTGTTGCCGGGCGATTAGCTCAGCGGGAGAGCACTGCCTTCACACGGCAGGGGTCGCTGGTTCAAACCCAGCATCGCCCACCATGAATTTCAAGGAGTTAGCAGGATCTGCTAGCTCTTTTTCTGTTTTTTGCGCAGTAATTGTGCAGTTCATAGTTGGTGTGCAGTTAGGGTACGGGTTCATGAGGATGTCGAGTACGTTCACGGCTTTCCACTTGTGTGCAGGGGCAAGGTGAGCATAGCGGAACATCATCTTGATATCCTTGTGACCTAAAAGCTCCTTGACCGTCGTAAGGTCTACGCATGTCATCACCAAATGAAACGCGAAGGTGTGCCGAAGATCGTGGAAGTGAAAAAAGTAACAGGTAATTGGTCTGAAGACGAAACGCGAATGCCAAATGAGGAGTTTAGTATTGAACATCTCTGGAACGTTTCTCTACCGAGAAAACATGCGGGTGAGGATACGTTGCTCAACGGCCCACGTGGATCCGTCGGTTGGACTATCTATCCTTCATTCTTCTACTCATATGCTCTTTTTATAAGGGAATATCTATTATGATTTACCACGACACTCTCTTCAAATATTTCTTGTTCGCCACAGTGACATCAAAATTATCGAATAAAACATCAACAAAATAATGTGCGAGTTCCAAAATATCTATATTTTCTCCGCAGCCATATACTTCACCTTGCCAAATCATTTTGATTTTCTTTTCATTTTCTGAATGGTCAATGCCCATGATATAAATTTGGAAATAATTTGGATATTCACTTAAAGATTCCATTTGTTTTTTACTATCAACAAAATCCTGGGAATTGCTGCCATACACTTGTCCAAGCCCGATAGAAAATTTGTAATAGATCTTTACAGTAGCTGCTTCAGGTAAATAAGCTTTTCCATAACCGTGTTCAATCATTTTTTTTTCGATTAAGTCGACTATGCGCATTTCATTGTGTTTATCAGTGAAGTCGAAGAAATCAGAAGGGACGACTACAAAGAATGTCGGACGGGGCGGATCACTGTATTTTGCAGAGCTAACTGTTGCGCTCATTGTCGAATAAACACATCCAGAAAGCATTAAGACGAGGAATGATATTAAAATGGATTTCCACATTTTTCTTTTAATTCGGCACATTTCCGTTTGCAAGGTGCATAGGCCGTTCAAGTGCTCCGAATAAAAATAAATTGAGAAAGCCTAACCTTGAATGAAGTAAACGGTTCGGTAAAAAATCGCCTTCAAATCTTCACTAAGTATTTGATGATTTCCATTAAGATATGATAAATGGGAAACGTATGGCCAAAGTATAGCATGATTGCATGCCAAGTCAAATTAGAGCTTGAGTATGAAGATATGCAACAAATAACGAGCGGTAGAAAAATATGCAGCATTATGCAAAATACTCCGGTATCTGCCGGAGCTCCGAGAGATGGCCGATTCCATGAGACGACTGCCAATCGAGGCAAGCCAATGGCAGCTTGATTCCAACAATCAGGCTACCCTTTAATGCCGGGTGTTCCGATGCCAATGGCCCATGGAGAAGCTGAACGCTGGGCGGATACAATAAACTGCTCGGAAGTCATCTTTCACTGCTAGTGGCCCGATTATATGATCAAGCGGTGGTATGACCTCCCCCTCAGTTATTGTACCAGGTGGAGAGTAGGATTTATTGGTAGGTTTGCCTTTGGGTCGAGAGCCGCTAACTCAGAGCGCTGTGAGGACGGACGTGATTATACTCCTGCTTCCACGTTTCAATCAAGACTTCTACTGCAATTAATGTCGTGAAGATCTCTCTGTTCGTGGTGGCGCGGCTTTCTTCTTCACGCTGAAGTTATTTTCGAAGGCCTACTGATGAAACTATGATATGATAGTTTTGTGGTGATTCAGAAATGGAGGTGGTCGTCTTGATAAAATCGGCGGATATAACTGACAAGCTTATTATGTATTTCATTGAACACGGCATGCAGATAGTAACGGGGATCGGCATCCTCGTCGTCGGTCTGTTCTGCTCTCGATGGGTGGGAAATGTTGTTCAGCGCTGGCTTGAGAAACACAAGCTCGAACCACAGATCCGTAAGTTGCTAACCAAGCTGGTGTGGCTCATCGTATTTGCCATGTTTGCCATTGTGGCGCTGGGCCAGATGGGCATTCAGATCACCCCCTTGCTCGCTGGTATAGGCGTTGCGGGCGTCGGGCTCAGTCTTGCCACGCAGAGTGTCCTTGGTAATCTCGTCGCCGGCCTAAACATCATATTCACTAAGCCTTTTACCGTTGGAGAATACATTGAGTTGCTTGGCGTCTACGGGCAGGTCCAGGATATATCCTTGTTTTCCACGACCCTGCTGCATGCAGATAATTCCCGCGTGGTAGTGCCGAACCGCAAAATAGTGGGAGAGATCCTGCATAACTACGGAAAGATCCGCCAAATGAACTCGACGGTAGGCGTTGCCTACGATGCCGATATCAAACTTGCCATAGCGACGATCAAAACGATCCTCGACCAGAACCCGAGAGTGCTTAAAGATCCCGCGCCGGTCGTCGGCGTGTCCGATCTTGCCGATTCTTCGGTCGTTATTTCGGTCATGCCCTGGGTGGCAGTCCCTGATTATTTTGTGGCGCAGACAGAGATCAATCAGGCGATCATTGAACAGTTCGCGCAACAAAAGATCAGCATCCCCTTCCCACAGCGTGAGATACGGCTCATAGGCCAGGGCAATTGACATCCTCCCAGGCCTGAAGCCGGGGATTCCCGAATCAGGCTCAGCAGTTACTGGGAGCCAAAACTGATTCTGTTTGCAGATGCGGCATAGATGTTTGCCGCGTCCCCGGTTCATGGGCTGATGCAGATGGTCTGGTATTTCTCCAGGCAAACCGGTTGACCGCATACTGTGCCAAGCAGCCACTACTCCAAAAACCACCTGCTGGTTTAGGGAGATACTTTTATACATAGGCGCTAATTATGTCACCACAGATATTTGATAAATCGTAACAAGATTTGATTTAATCGACCCCATCTTGTACCATGTCATTAATATTTCCAAGAGCTGTCCATTATAGAGTGGTGAATCTTTCCCCTTTTTTTATCTCCTGATCGTTCTTCCCCTTTAAATACGATGTTGCCTTCGTATCCTTTATCATGTACCATAGATATATTCATATATCAAGAACGTATGCTTAAATATAGAAGGTATTTTGTCCAAGGGGTCATGCTTTATGAAAAATCGTAACATATCTGACCATGATAAGAAAAAGTCTGCAAGTTCCCAATTAGGCAGCGAGAACCTTTATGACTGCGCAAAAGAAATATTCCCCGATACGAGGCCGAAGAGGCTTCGAGAATGGCGAGAAATGATGCAGAAAAAATCTGTCGAGCCGGAGCTTCTTCTTTTTATAGCATCGATTTGCGGGACGCATTTCCGGATCATATCCCCTGATTTGCAGTTAAAGGATGTTCAGGAATATCTGTACCGGTGGCTGGCTTGGGGAGATGATATGCATCGTATGCGTCCTGATGTCGCTGAGTTGGTAGTTGCCGCCGTGAGCCCAGGGATAAGGAGAGAAATTAATGTGAGGGGCCATCATCGCGGGTTGCCCGATGGAGAGCATTTCAGTAAAAAAGGCAGAGTGCCGCAATTTCGAGGGGCATGGGTTGCGGCGTTAATTATCGAAAATCATTTTATTCAGACGGGCATGGAATTGATCCAAGCCAAGGATCAAGTTGTGAAACTGATTTCAGTTCTTTTGGAGAAAAAAGAAGAAGACGCGCTTCGAGAGTTCAATCAGCTTTATAAAGATGCACCCAAAGATGCTATATCCGATCTAACAGGAGAGATTATTAAGGAATATAAATTCTGGATGGTACAGGACGGAGTATACGGAGGAGATGTAGAGCCTCCTCAAGATCAAGTTGAGAAGTATTCCGAGTGGAAATCTCGGCATAAATCTCTTCAAAATCTTTTTAAACAAAATGGCTGTGAGAGGTTTTGCGATCTCGTAGTAAGCAGGATAAAATATGACCTATGGAAGCCGTTATGGGATATGAAGGCGGAGCAAATTGACAAAGAAGAGACGGATGAATAAGCTGGATTCAATACAGTACTGAGTAAGGTTGAGTTAAACAAATGAGCTGGCTTACTCTCTGATAAGAAACAATTCCGAGTTTATATTTTTTAATAAATTTCCGCTTTCATACAAATTTTTATTTTTCTAAGGACTCGAAGTACTCCCTATACTTCACAGCAGTTGCAATTTTGGGGAAGTGATTATAACCAGTTGAAATATACCTTTATGTTTACCTACTCATGCCATAATAAAACTATTAGCAGCTTTTCGATCAAGTGCTGCCTTCACGATACGGTCCAATTCTATTCGCGCGATTGGCTTATTGATAAGTGCAAACACGCCCAAGCCAGGCTCTATTTCCAAAGTGAGATCCCCCGTAAGTATGAGTACCGGCACTGATGGCAAGATTCGCCTGAGTTCCCTGACAAATTCAACACCATTCATTCCTGGCATGCGATAATCCGTAATTACAAGATCAACATTTACTCCTTCCTTAACTAAGAAAAGAGCAGATTCGGCAGTGGGTTTTGGGATAACTTTGTGTCCAAAATCATTCAACATAAACTCATGAAGCGCTAAGACTTCAGGCTCATCATCGACTAGCAAGATTGTCTTCATATTTTCCCTCATTAATTGCTCTAACCTAACTTAAAGCATATTTGATACCTTTTTATTATTATTTATTTATCAATAAAGTAGTAAAAAATTAAGTTTATTTTCAGTAAGTTACATATTTAAGTCTTTAGCCAGCCTTTTATTATGGTCAGGTTAAGCTAACAACTCGGGATTTTCACCAATAATTAATGTGAAAACACCATAATTTGGTAATTTAAAAAAAGCCGCTGAATCGTCACAATTCAGCGGCTCATACATTGACGAGGTAAGATCGCTACCCCTTGCCTAAGATTGCCCTTTCGGGAAGCTCGACGATTGGTTGCGGGATGAGGAGCCGTTCCAGCATCTTTCACTTTTGCAACAGCTCAAAAAAATCATTCGCTTCAAGCGGCTGACTGAACAGGAACCCTTGCATCTCATGACACCCTAGGTCCCGCAGAAAGGTTTGCTGTTCCTTCGTCTCGACTCCTTCGGCTATAACTCGCAGCTTCAAGCTATGCGCCATGGCAATAATTGCTGTGGTGATCGCCGCATCGTCGCTGCCGGTGGTGATGTTCATGATGAAGGAGCGATCGATCTTCAGGGTGTCGAGGGGGAATCTTCTCAAGTTCCCCAGGGAAGAGTATCCGGTCCCGAAATCGTCGATCGATAGGCATATCCCCATATCCTTCAATTTCTGTAGTGTTGTGGCGGCCTTTTCAGGGTTTTTCATAATGGTACTTTCAGTGATTTCCAGTTCCAAATACCGTGGATCTAATACGGAGTCGTGAAGTGCCTTGGATACAATTTCTATTAGGCCGTCCTGGTCGAACTGGCGGCTCGACAGGTTCACTGACATGCGCATGAGTTTGTTGTCGGCATCCTGCCACGCTTTGTTCTGAATACAGGCGGCGCGCAGCACCCACTCCCCGATCGGTACGATAAGGCCGGTCTCTTCGGCCAGAGAAATGAACTCCACGGGCGAGATCATCCCCTTCTCCGGATGCTTCCAGCGGACGAGCGCTTCTGCTCCGATGATTGCGCCGGTCTGGACATTCACGGTCGGTTGATAGTAGAGCAGAAACTCGTCACGGTCCAACGCCTTCCGGAGGTCGTTTTCGAGATCTAGGCGTTGAAGGGATGTGGCATTCATGGATTGCGTGTAAAACTGGTAATGGTTTCTCCCCTGATTCTTTGCATGGTACATGGCGACGTCCGCATTCTTGAGCAGGCTCTCTGCATCGTTACCATCCAGGGGGTAGAGGGCGATGCCGATGCTGGCAGTGACGAACACCTCATGGCCGGCCAGATTAAACGGCCGCGCAAGCTCCTTGAGGATGCGCCTAGCGACCCTAGAAGCATCCTGACTATGGACAATCTCATTCAGGAGCACGATGAACTCATCCCCGCCCAGGCGCGCCACAACATTTTCCAGTTCGTCCTGTTCCGAACGGGCGATGAAGTCGCTTTTGCGAATGCACGTCTTAACGAGGTCTCCAACAGTACGCAGCAACTGGTCTCCGATATCGTGACCAAGAGTATCATTGATGCGCTTAAAATAATCGAGGTCGATGAAGAGGATGGCGATGGTCCAGTGGTGGCGCCTTGCCAGGAGGAGGGAACGGCTGACGAGTTCCTTATAAAAAGTGCGGTTCGGAAGACCCGTCAGGCTGTCATAATAGGCCAGGTAACGGATCTGTTCCTCTGCTTCCTTGCGTTCGGTGATATCACGTATAGCAGTGATCCGCAGCATTCTTCCTTCATACGGCATAGACTTGCCCTGAATCTCGGCCGGGAAAGTAGATCCTTCCATTTTCCTGGCAAAGAGCTCATAACGCTCGTCAGATTCTGACCGATTGTGGCCCTCAAAAGACGCCAGGGACTCCTGCGTTACAAAATCAGAGACATTCCTGCCGATAAGATCCGTGAAATTGCATGCTAACATCTCGGCCATTCTTGTATTTGCGTCAACTATGACGCCCTGTTCACTGATTATAATACCTTCAAAGCCCGCTTCAGACAAACGACGGAACCGATCAATACTTTCATCGAGCTTTTGCTCAACCTTCTTCCGTCCGGTGATGTCCCGGAAGACCCCTTGAAGGACCCTTTTCCCTTTGATGGTAACCATCTGCGCCAGGACCTCCACGGGAACTTCAGTGCCGTCGGGACGGAGAACCGTTATTTCGCTGGGATGCAGTCCCTTCTCTTCTCTAGTGTCTTCGACATGCTTGGCAAAAGTCTCCCGGGAGTATTTTTCCTTCCTCGGTGGATGAATTTCGGACTGGTGGAGGCCGATGATCTCTGCCGAGGGACGCGCAAGGAGCCTGCTCACTGCTGGATTTGCGTCAAGGATGATCCCTGTTTCTGGATCGGCAAGAAGGATTGCATCCGGCGAGCCTTCGAAAAGGGCCCGATACTGCGCCTCGCTCTCTTGGCGAGATGCCTCTGCGCGCTTGCGCTGAGTAATTTCCTGCTGAAGCTGCTCGTTGAACTTCCTCAGCTCGGAGGTATATTTCATAAAATATATAACAATGGGTGCTACGATCAAGGGAACAAACATTGCATCAATCGCACCTATAATAAGTAGCTTCGGTGAAAATTTTCCGTACCAGATGAAGCTCTGGACGGCACTCAAGGATGCTGTAAACAGTTCAGAGAAAACTATGGAGAGCCAGAGAAAGTGCCAGGGATTAATTAATCCATACTTAGAAAGAAATTTTTGGATCATTTTGGGAGTTTTCCTCCGGACGGCAAGAGCATGATGTATTATCTGCATACATGGAGTATGCGTAATGTCAACTTTTGATGGTTATCGTAAGCGACTCACAGTGTTAAAAGCAAAAGAGTTCAGAAAGCTTCTATAAAATATATCATTAGTGTCCGGGGAAATATTTAAAAGAAACGATGCCGGATCATTAATTTTGACCTTTCCCATCCCGGACGGCATAACTTTTGTGCCTGAAATATCGTTTTAGAAGCCTCTGCACAGCATATATAACATTTTCCCCTAAGCTGAAGACATGCCCCTGGGATATGAAATTCATGATTTCCCGGACAGCATGTTTACTGAAAAGATAACCTCTTGAAATAGCTGATTTTGCCATAGCAATATCAGCCCTATGATTGAGTAGCTCAAAGTTTTACCGGACAGTAGTGAAAATATATATAAAAACGAGATAAAGAATATAATCAAGGTATATTATTGCGGTAACAATCAAATGACTGGAAAAATAATTTAAGACCCCCGCGAATCTCGAAGAAAGCGAAGTGGAATAGCTGCCCTGTGCGGGCCTTCTTGCCGACAGCCTGTCTGTCCGCTTGCTCTCCTTTCGCATTAAACTTCTGTCTCTGCCAGGTAGTCTATGAAGGTCTTAATCGATGTCCTATCCGTATCCGTCAAATCCTTGAACTCCACC
>DATJAO010000061.1:0-42060 GCA_035516175.1 Nitrospirota bacterium | reverse complement strand
CATCTTAAAAAGGTATCTCCCGGAGCAAATGAGTGTCTCCTGGAGTAGTGGCTGCTTGGCACAGCCTGCGGTCAACCGGTTTGCCTGGAGAAAGACCAGGCCGTCAGTATCAGCCCATAAACCGGGGACGTGGCAAACATCTCTGCCGCATCCGCGAACAGGATCAGCAGTTGCCCTTAGCGCATTAAGGGCCTGATTCGGGAATCCCCGGCCGTCAGGCGGGGGAGGATGTCAACCCCTCAGGTGGCAATCAACGAAGTGGCCATTCCCGAGGTTGGTTATACGCGGAACGATCTTGTCGCAGGGGTCGAAGCGGTAAATGCAGCGGGTATGGAACCGGCAGCCGGACGGTATCTGGGTAGGGCTCGGGATGTCTCCCTTGAGCAGGATATGTTTTTTCTTTACCGTCGGGTCCGCGACGGGGATATCGGCCAGGAGCGCTTCGGTATATGGGTGCGAGGGATTTCTATAGATCTCTTCGGCGGGAGCGATCTCGACGATTTTCCCGAGGTACATCACAGCCACGCGATCGGAGAAGTGGCGGACGAGGTTAAGGTCGTGGGCGATGAACAGGAACGACAGCTTCATCTCCTCGCGCAGATCTTCGAGAAGGTTGATGATCTGAGCCTGAACAGAAACGTCGAGCGCTGAGACTGGTTCGTCAGCCACGATGAACGACGGCGTGCTCGCAAGGGCGCGAGCAATGCCGACCCGCTGACGCTGACCACCTGAAAACTCATGCGGATAGCGGCGCAGTGCATCGGCAGGAAGCCCGACTTTGCCCAGCAGGACAGCGGTACGCTCCTCCAGTTCCTTCCCCTTGGCAAGAGCGTGGATCACGAGAGGTTCGGAAATGATCTCCTCGATACGCATGCGGGGATTGAGCGAGGCGAAGGGGTCTTGAAAGATAATCTGCAGGTTTTTCCGGAGGGCTCTGATATCCTCTCTTGCAAGGGTGCTCAGATTGCGGCCGTCAAAAAAAACACTTCCCGCCGTCGGCTCGAGCAGTCTCAGCGCAAGTCTTCCGAGCGTGGACTTACCGCAACCGCTCTCGCCCACGAGTCCTACCGCCTCCCCTCGAGCAACAGAGAGGCTCACACCGTCGACGGCTTTCGCTTCAACAGTTTTTCCCAGGCCTGCTTTTAGTGAGAAGGCTTTGTAGAGGTCTCTTATTTCAAGGAGTACGTGGCTCACAGGTTTTAAATACTTCCAATAACGGAATGAGGAATCTCAAATAATATACAAATTATGATTCTTATTCAACAAGATTGAAAATAACTGCTGGGCATTGTTTGTCATCTGATTTTAAGATTTGGCGTTTAATCCTACTCTGCTTCCCAACATCTCAGCAGATGTCCCGCTTTCACCTCCACCAGTGCCGGCTCCGCCTCGCACCGTTTGGACTTGGCCTCGCAGCGCTGAATAAACTTGCATCCCGCGGGGAGATCATGCAGCCTCGGCACAGTCCCGGCGATTGTCCGCAATCGGGTCTTTCTTGCCTCACCGGGTTTAGGTATCGAGTCCATGAGACCTCTCGTATAGGGATGCAGTGGATTAGCGAAAAGCTCTGCGGTCTCCGCCTGCTCCACGATGCGTCCGGCATACATCACAGCCACGTCATGAGCCCGTTCAGCGATCAAACCCAAGTCATGCGTTACCAGGATCATAGCCATGCCCATCTCCTGCTGGATCTGGCCGAGGAGTTCCAAGATGTGCGCCTGGATCGTGACATCGAGCGCGGTCGTCGGTTCATCGGCAAGGATAAGGGAGGGCTTGCATGCAATGGCCATGGCGATCACGACACGCTGGCGCATGCCACCCGACATCTGGTGGGGATATTCGTGCACCCGCTTTTCCGGCGAAGGAATGCCTACTGAATGCAGAAGTTCAATGGCAGAATCCATGGCCTGCTTTTTCGTAACGTTAAGATGAGTAATCAGAACTTCGGCGATCTGGTTCCCAACAGTGAAGACAGGGTTAAGCGCGGTCATAGGTTCCTGAAAGATCATGGATATTTTCGCGCCACGGATATTTCTCATCTCCTTCGACTCCAACGTGAGCAGGTCACGCCCCTCGAAGAAGATGCTCCCTGACACGATCTTGCCTGGATAGGGAACGATATTGAGTACTGAAAGGGCGGTTACGGTCTTGCCGCAGCCGGATTCGCCGACGAGTCCGAGAACGCGGTCTTTTTGCAGATTGAGACTGAGATTATCAACGGCCTTGATAACTCCCGTTCTGGTGAAAAAATGTGTAGTGAGGTCCTTTATTTCAAGAAGATCCAAATGCGGGGCTCCGTTAGGAACTCTGGGGTTTTACGAAATTGAGGTACGTCCTCACCGCGGAGTTGTTCGGGTCGAACACGAGTGCCTCTCTCCATTCTTCTTCGGCCAAGCCGTAGAAGCCCTGCGAATAATAGGTGATGCCAAGATGGAGCCGCGCAGGAATGTAGCGGGGATTGCTCTGTTTGGCCCGATTGAACTGCTCAATAGCTTCATCGTACCGGCCCTTGTCCCTTAGAGCGATGCCGAGGTGCGTTATGATGTCGGCGAAGTTCGGTGAAAGGCGAAGCGCTTTCTGATACTCGTCGATAGCATCATCCAGCAACCTCAACTCATAATAGATGTTTCCGATTCTCAGATGCTCGTCGGCAAGCTTGCCCTTGACGAAGGGATCGATGGAGGATTCCGAGGCCTTGTTTGTCTGCTCGGTAAAGTGGGACGCTCTTTCAAAGACTTCGCGGGCTTTCTCATACATGCCGAGATCGCTGTAGGTAATAGCAAGGTTGAGCGACGCCTCGGTGTATCCCGGGTTCAACTTCAGCGCCTTTTCAAAGGCTTTTGCCGCCAGATCGAGCCTGTTAGTCTGATTGTAGATGATTCCTATTTTGTTCTGGATATCCGCAAACGACGGGTTCCTGTCCAGGATCAGTTGGAGGAAGCGTTCGGCGTTTTCATAGTCTTTCTTCTCGAACGCCTCGGTACCCTGCTTGTACAGGTCTTCGAGTTTTTGCTGCATTTTTTCTCCATTCTAAGGGCGGCTATGCAATAGCCACAGGTATTATAAAAAACTTAGCATACCGCAGCACACCCTGTCAATGAAAAACAGGTCCGAGCAAGCGCGGGACGAATCCATCAATATTCCTGTGATTATTGATGCCTCCTCCTCGATCGACTTGCTTGCGAGGCAACACGCAAGACTCCCCCTCCTGAAGAGAATCAATTTACGGAAAGGATGAGTTTGCGCATTACTTCCGACTAGCTCGATACCATCCCGTGTCGGCCACTTGCCAGGGATAAAATACGTTTGTGGCCGCAATATTACGCAGCTTGTTTCGCCTTAGCATCCTTGCTGTGTAGTGGAATTCGATATCACTCCAGGAATGTGGTATAGCAGCAACAATGGCATAGTGAAAGTAGTCTTTTTTACCACAATGGCAATACTGATTATACGGTTAACTAATTGTTTATTGAATATTATTAGTTTGCGTACCTATGGCATGTGTATTGCTTTAGAATGGATTGAGAAAGAAATTACGATCATGATCAGATTGCAGCGTACTATAAAAAACATTGTTTCATGCGAAGGCATTGGCCTCCATACGGGCAAGCCGGTGCAAATAGTGCTTAAGCCCGCACCAGTAGACACTGGCGTCGTGTTTGTCCGCACGGACCTCGACAGAGCAGAAATCGCAGCATCAACTGCCAACACAGCAGCGACGAGCTACGCAACTACGCTCAGCCAAAACGGAGCATTCGTGAAGACCGTGGAACACCTGCTTGCTGCTTTCTCCGGACTGAATATTGATAATGTTATTATAGAAATAGATTCAGAAGAAGTCCCGATCATGGACGGTAGTGCCAGGCCCTTCATCCGTCTCATCACAGATGCCTGCATCCAGAGCCAGAGAAAGTTTCAGCCCGTGCTTAAGGTCATAAAGCCAATCTTTGTGCACGAAGGCAGTAAGCAGATAGCCATCTGGCCCGCAAACTCACCAGGTATTTCTTATTTCATAGATTTCAACCACCCCATGCTGAAGGAGCAGAGCCTCCAGTACCTGCCTTCGGAAGAGTCGTTCTTGAGCGAAGTAGTCGACGCCCGTACCTTCGGGTTCCTGAGCGATGTGCAAACCCTTCAGGCCAACGGTCTGGCGAAAGGCGGTTCCATGAGCAACGCCGTGGTCCTCAGTGAGGACACAGTGTTAAACGAGGAAGGTCTGCGGTACAAGGACGAATTCGTACGGCATAAGATCCTCGACCTCATCGGCGACTTCAAGCTCATAGGCATGCCGATCATCGGGCATATCGTAGCGCATAAATCCGGACATGCCTTGAACGCGCAGATGGTCAGCAAGCTCATGAACAGCCCGCAGCATTGGGTCATGGTCGGACCTCATAAAGAAGTCCCAGTCAAGCATCTGGAGATGCAGTATCAGCATGCAGCGTTGTAATATTTCTCTTCCACTGAAAAAAAGCAGACATTGATTAAAAGTGTCTGCTTTTCTTGCGTGCGAATAACCATGCCATAGAAGCAGTACACAACTGTTTAGACAGAAAGTAATAAATGCAAGTCCATCCTATTTAGCAGAAGCAATTAAAGCAAATAGAACAGATCTAGATTCAAGGGCCCTTTAACGGGTGTAATTTTCCAACGTCCCAAATTTGGATCTGGGTATCCAACACGCCTTGCAGACGCAATCTAATAAGTTTCGAGCTTACCGTTAATAACATACGGTTGTATAAAGTTTAACCGATGACTTTCCTTTTGGTAATCAATCTCTGCCGCACTCAACATGTCTGGAATATCAACCCACTATATGTTATCAAAACTGCCTATTCGAATTTCCTCCCCCGATAAAACCGTTCAGCATTTTTCTATCTTTTCCTACTCAAATACTCTTCCATGATCGTCACGCTTGAGCTGGTCCCGATGCGTTCGGCGCCAGCCTCAACGAGCGTGGTGACCGAATCGAGGTCGCGTATCCCACCCGATGCCTTGACGCGGCAGGCAGATCCTACGGCGCTGCACATGAGCCGGATGTCCTCCACTGTCGCACCACGTGGGCCGTAGCCGGTCGAGGTCTTGACGAACTCCGAGCCGATACGCGCTGCAATGGAGCAGACGGTCGTAATCTCTTCCTGTGTCAAGTAGCCCGTCTCGAGGATGACTTTGTGGACGAGTTTCGGCGTCATGGCGATGATGTTCTTAATGTCGATTTCTACAATATCGAGACGACCGGACTTCAGCATGCCGAGGTTGATGACGATGTCCAGCTCGTTGGCGCCGTTCTTCATTGCCTCCATGGCTTCAACGATCTTGACAGTAGTGGTGTTCGCCCCATGCGGAAACCCCACCACGGCGCAAACTTTCAGAAGCGTGCCGGAGAGCATTTCCCTCGCCCTGGCCACGTAGCCGCCATTCACCACGACCGTAGAAAAGCCATATTGTTTTGCTTCATCGCAGACCCTCGTAAGGTCTGTAATGGTTGCGTCTGGGCGGACCAGAGTATGGTCGATCAACTGCGCTAATTGGGCGGCGTTTTCGAACATTTTCGCACCTCATCCCTGTACGCCCGCGCGAGAGCGGCGGTAACGGGACCGGGAGTGCCGCTGCCGACCGGCTTGCCGTTTATAATTGTGACCGGCATGACTTCAATCGTTGAATTCGTGATGAAACACTCGTCCGCGTCCATCAGTTCTTGAGGACGGATGGCCCCTTCCTGCGCAGGAGTGCCGATTTGTTGCGCAAGGTCGAGCACTAGCCTCCGTGTCACGCCTTCAAGGATACCGATGCCCAGCGCAGGCGTCACAAGGATTCCTGATTTGACCATAAAGATATTGCATATGGTGCCTTCGGCAACAAATCCCTCCCAATTCAGCATGATGCCTTCATAGGTGCCGGCTCGGATCGCTTCGATCTTCGCAAGGATATTATTCAAAAAATTTGTGCCCTTGATGGAAGGGTCAAGTGCAAGCGGGTGATTACGCCTCGTTTTTACGATGGACACGGACACGCCGCGGTTGTAGTTCTCTACGGGATAGTCCTTGAACTGATTGGCCATGATTACCATTGTCGGTTCGGGGCAGAGAGCCGGGTCGAGCCCGATCTCGCCCGGTCCCCGGGATATATGGAGACGCACATATGCTTCGGTAAGATTGTTGATCCTCAGGGTTTCCCGGAGCGCCTTTTCAATCCCTTCAAGCGGCATTGGCAGCGCGAGGGAAATGGCTTTTGCCGAGTGAGTGAGCCGCTCCAAATGACGGACGAGCAGAAACGGCTCGCCGTTATAGGCTCGTATGGTTTCGTAGATGCCGTCACCGTAAAGAAAACCGTGGTCGAAAACAGATACGGTGGCTTTCTCTTTTGGGACAAAATGGCCATTTAAGTAAACAAGCATGGAAGAAAGTATCATTATCGGGAAGACGTGTCAAGATGTCATTAAGGGGAGCGAGTTTATCGATACAAATGCGGGATAAATGTGATAACTGCTTCATTCGTTACCCTGATCGCTGTAAAGGTTCTTAATCAATTGAATAAGATTCTTTGCTCCGTTCAGTGTGACAGTGATCGCATTCCTATCTTTTTCCACAGCCGCCAAGTAAAGGTTACACAAGCCCGAATCACTCAAAACAAAGACAAATGCCGGAGGTTTAACTTCATCCCCGCCTATCTCGGGACCAGTGGGTGTATCATGATATCGCGAGTGACTGGCGCGAGAAACGCATCAAGGTGCCGTTGAATTTGAGCTTGTTGATGCGTAAGGCGGCTTGCACGTTTCAACCGGGAGGACGGTTTGTATATAAGAAAGGATGTAAAGCAACGGGTTTTCTGGGGAGTTAACACGGGAAATAAAATAGTAACTATTTCACCTCCTGCATTTCCCGCTTGAACTCCGAAGTAAAGTGGAATTTGACCTCGGGGTAGGCCTCGATCATGTTCTTCAGGACCCATTCCGACTCCGCAAGAAACACGAGGCTGCCGTCTTTGTCCGTGGCAATGCGGTCCGACTTGAACCTGCTGAACTTGTCCATTTCCTTCTCATCTGCCGCAGTGATCCAGCAGGCTTTATAAATAGCCATCGGTTCGAAGCGGCATTTTGCGCCGTATTCATGCTCCAGCCGGTACTGTAGTACGTCGAACTGCAGCACACCGACGGTACCGACGATCCTTCGGTTCCCCTGTTGCTGGGTGAACAGCTGTGCCACGCCCTCGTCAGTGAGCTGCTCGATGCCTTTGGCTAGCTGTTTCGATTTCGATGGATCGAGGTTTACAAGCTCCTTGAACACCTCGGGCGAAAAGGTCGGGATGCCCTGGAACATGATCTTTTCGCCTTCTGTAAGCGTATCGCCGATCTTGAAGTTTCCCGTATCATAGAGGCCGATCACATCTCCGGGAAATGCTTCATCAATAATACTCTTTCGTGCGCCTAAGAAGCTCGCCGGGCTCGTGAAACGCAGATTTTTCCCTATGCGTACGTGGTGGAACATCTTGTTCCTCTCGAATTTTCCCGAGCAGATGCGTATAAAGGCGATGCGGTCGCGGTGACGCGGGTCGAGGTTGGCGTGAATCTTGAACACAAAGCCGGTGAAGTTTTTCTCGTCTGAGTTGACCATGCGCTGGTCCGTGGGACGGCTTCTGGGTGTGGGTGCGATCTCGGTAAATGTGTCGAGAAGCTCTTTGACGCCGAAGTTGTTGATGGCACTACCGAAGAAAACCGGCGCGAGTTCGCCGCGCAGATAGGCATTGACATCAAAAGGTTCGTGAGTGCCTGCGATCAAAGCGACATCTTCCCTGAGCTGGACAGCATAGTCACCGAGATGCTGGGAAAGGACCGGATCATCGAGGCCATTGATCGCAAGGACGCTGTCTGCTACGGTAATACCGCCGGGACGGAAGAGGTAGAGACTATTATGGTAAAGATTGTACACTCCCTTGAAGGAGGTACCCATACTGATAGGCCATGAAAGCGGCTGCACCCTGATGGAAAGTTTTGTTTCAAGTTCGTCAAGAAGCTCGAAGGGATTCTTTCCCTCACGGTCGAGCTTATTCACGAAGATGATGACCGGCGCATTTCGCATGCGGCAGACATGCATAAGCTTCTCGGTCTGTTCTTCAACGCCTTTTACGCAGTCAACAACGAGGATGACGCTGTCCACGGCCGTGAGCGTGCGGTAAGTGTCTTCGGCGAAATCCTTATGGCCCGGCGTATCAAGGAGATTGATCTTGAGGCCGTTGTAGTCGAAACCCATGACCGACGTGGCCACGGATATCCCACGCTGACGCTCAATATCCATGAAGTCCGAGGCCGTGCTTTTCCTGATCTTGTTCGACTTCACCGCTCCTGCCACTTGGATCGCCCCTCCGAAAAGCAAAAACTTCTCGGTGAGGGTCGTCTTGCCAGCGTCGGGATGGCTGATAATGGCAAAGGTCCGCCGTTTATTTATTTCGTCTGTGTAATCCATATTTATGATATGCACGTTTATGAGCGAGCTTGGTAACATAACAACTGAGAGCGAAAAAGTCAAGGGTTTTACAGCAAGAAAGATGACTTGGTTCTTCGGCACAAGCATTTTTTACAGCTTGTCTGAATCAGGATAGGGGGGGCGCGTCGTGTAATAAAGGGCAAGCCAGACGGTTTCAGTCCCTGCCTCTGTCCATTCAACCCGGTGTCGTGTATGGGCAGGGACAAGGAAATAATCGCCGGGCTGCAGAACTCGAATGTCCCGCTCGCCGTCAAAGAGCAGACCGGCGCTTCCGGAAAGAAGTACGACCCACTCGTCCCTGTCCTGGTCATACCATTGACCTGGCGGCGTTGCCTGTCCTTTTGACACGACACGTTCCAGCTTTACAGCGTCCGTCTGCAGCAGAGTTTCGAATACTTCACTGTCTGAGGCTTGCATGATATGCGTGAACAGATTATGAATCATCATAGAAACACGTTCACCTGCATCGCCGACGTCCTGATATTCATCCTATTTGCCCAGGCGTGCTTCTG
This sequence comes from Nitrospirota bacterium, assembly GCA_035516175.1. Classification (GTDB taxonomy): domain Bacteria; phylum Nitrospirota; class UBA9217; order UBA9217; family UBA9217; genus DASPSR01. Next base: position 33,065 of record DATJAO010000061.1, on the reverse strand, counting down.
TCTTTTCATGGGCCACCTCAAGTTTATGCATTGCGGTGTTCATCTTGTCGGCAACATTCTTCCATTACTTTTGCTATTCCTTCCACATTTCCTCGAGCTTGCGAGATGAGAGAGCTTATTTTTCATCTTTGCCTCTTCGAGGTGCTGATTTATCTCGTTCCCCGCTTCTACGGCATCCCGCGGCAATGGTTTTCAATTCATCCAGTTCTTTCCCGATTTGACTGAGGTGCTCTCCCATGCTCTCTCGTACCGTTCTTTCTGCTGCACTGGCTTCGGCGATTTCGTACCGGGCGTTTGCTCATCTGCGACTGCTGACTAGGGAACGGCAGCAGGAAGAATCATCAAAGCGACAAAAAGTTTAATTCTTTTCATGGGGGCCATCATTCAACTGCCTGTGTCGAAAGTTCTGTTCATCATCTGCTCAATCATTGTCTGTTCATGGTATGCTACGTTGATGGCGCTGTGCGCCCGTGCAGCCAGTTCTTTCCGCGAGTCATGTGCATGTACCCTGAGTGTCTCAAGAGGGTGTACTTCAAGGTCAACGGACTGCAGGGCCAGGAGTCGAGGGAAATGACTGAAGAGGGTTAGGCCCCCGTAATAGAAAATCGAATCACGGCTGTCGGTTGTTATATGACAGTTATTCACCTTCGTGTAGCGCAGACAGATCGGAAGGATGTCACACTTTGCCTTGATGGCTGACTCGAAAAGAGCATTCTTAAATGGCTGTACATATTCACCGTTCGATGTAGTTCCCTCCGGGAAAAGGGCTACGGTGAAACCATGTCCGAGCACACGCGTGATCGACTCAATCTCTTTCTTGAGTCCCGCCGCGTTCCGCCGCTCTATGAATACGCTCCCGCCGAATTTCGAGAGTGTCCCGAGAAGGAATGTGTTTTTCAAATCTACAGACGTAATAAAGACTACCGGCATCAGTGATGATATCGCCAGTATATCGACATAGGAGAGATGGTTTGAAACCACAAGCAGGGCGTTCATGTCTCTGTGAAGACGCTCAAGGTGTTTCGAGTGAATGCGTACTCCGAAAAGCTTTAGTGCCGACCGGGGAAAAAAAGACGTGTTCCGTAGCAGATAACGACGTTTCCTTTGTCCGGAGCGGACGAATATGGTTATGGCGGACGATAGGATAATGTAGGATAGCAGCAAGGGCAAGGCCCCCAGCAGTTTGAGTGTCGCTCTAAGTGTGTTTGTCATGTCCAATGAGGCCAGATCGCTGATAGCACTGTCAACCGATTGTAGCGACAGACACCAGTCTGAAGATGATTATTGCATAAGCCTTGCCTCTTTTCAATAGAAAAACTCATTTTTCCCAGCCTTTACAGCCACAGCATCCCGCGCTATACTCTAAATAGAAAAGGAAACGAATTTTCAGCACATCAGGGGGTACGTCATGAGCATGCTCGTCGAGTTCAGTGTAGTGCCGCTGGGAACGGGAGTGAGCGTCAGCCCGCAGATCGCACGGGTTCTTAAGATCGTTTCGGAAAGCGGAGTGAGCTATAAGGCGAACCCCATGGGCACCGTGCTTGAAGGGGAGTGGGACAAAGTGATGGCCGTGGTCAAAAAGTGCCACGACGAGGTCATGAAGGACGCGGAACGCGTTCTGATGTCGATTACGATCGATGACCGCAAGGGCAGGGAACAGCGGATCGAAAAGAAGCTTGAATCCGTGGAGCAGAAGCTCGGGATGAAACTGAAAAAATAAGAACGCGAGAGGTGGGCTATGAATAACCGGAAGAATGGAAACGGTACCGCGGAACGGCTCAAAATCCAAGAGAAGGCTCTGTCTAACCTTGCTGATACGCTGAAGAAGCATGAGGTCGTGGTCGAGGAGGAGATTAAGGACATCCAGGCGGAACTCAAGGCGTTGAAGATGTTCCTTACGAGGAGTATGCCCGATTTCAAGAAGCAGTTCCCGGAGATCCAGCGGAAGCTGAAATGAAGGCCTCGGAGAAGGTCCTGTTTAAAAAAGGAGGCGGGCGTTATGAAGATGGTTGGCAAAGTAGAGAGATCATACAAGCAGACATATAAAAAGAAAACATCTACCTTAGATCCATATCTCCCGAGAGGTGCAAGCCAGAAGATATCGGTTTGTGAAGGGTGTCATTCCGTTTACAAGAGCAAGCGGTGGTATGCTGACCCTGATATCTACGACGCGGCGCTAAAGATTCCCGATACCGCTACCATGGTCTGCCCGGCCTGCATGAAGATACGTGATGATTTTCCTGGCGGCATTGTTACACTCAAGGGAGACTATGCGCTCTCACACAAGCAGGACCTGCTGAACCTTATCAAGAACGAGGAAGCGCGGGCGCACGGGTTTAACCCCCTTGAGCGGCTGATATCGGTAAAAGAGAATGGCAAAGGCAGTATCGTTATTTCCACAACCAATGAAAAGCTGGCGCAGCGGCTTGGCAGGGCGATCAAGAAGGCCTTCCATGGAGAAGTGACGTACAGGTGGTCCCATGACAACAAGCTCGCTCGCGTGGACTGGGTGAGAGAGGCGGGATAAAATCACAGCGCGAATGAGAGACGGTGAGAGAATGAGAAAGCACGATGGTTCCTGTATTTTGTCTGTTTCTCACCTTTGTTACTTATCGTTCTATAGTTTTTCTTTTTTCAACGATTCCAGATACTCCTCCCACTCGAACGGGAGGAGATATTTTTTTTTATTATTGCACTCCTTGCAGGCGGGGACGATATTTCCATGCACTGATTTTCCTCCGCGGGCAATAGGAATCAAATGGTCCATGGTGAGTTCGACAGGATTGAACTTCCTACCACAATAATAACAGAAACCGGTAGATCGTTTTCTTTTCCACCACGGGGAATTCCTCAGTTCCCTCGCTTTACCTTTCTCTCTTTTTATGTGTTCGTTGTCAATGGAAATAAAAAAATCGGTCATAGTAGTCATTAATAATACTGTTTTTATGTTTGCTTGTCACGACAAAATTGAACTTCCGTCCACGCTCTCACCCACTGTCTAACATCTCAAAAAATTAATATTTTTCTTGACATTGAATTTCATGAACGATATACTTTGCAAAATAGGTGGTATAAAGTGGGAAGCCGTGGGTAATGTTGGGGAGGCTAATGTTTCGCGGAAGTTTTGAACACAGCGTCGACTCAAAAGGCCGGGTAAGCGTGCCATCCAAGTTCCGCGATATCATTGCTGACCGTTACGACGGCAGGCTTGTGATGGCCATGGACTTTGACCGATGTCTGACGGTATACCCGCTTGAGGAGTGGGAGAAGCTCGAGGAAAAGATCAAGACCCTTCCGATGATGCAAAAAGAGGTCAAGGACTTCATGCGGTTCTTCTTCTCCTCGGCCACCGAGTGTGAGCTCGACAAGCAGGGCCGTATCCTGATCCCGCCGACCCACCGCGATCGCGCCGGCATCACCAAGAACGTGATGCTGGTCGGCATCATCAACAAGATCGAGATATGGGATGTCGAGGCGTGGGAGGCGAGGAATTCTCAGAATGGCGACAAGATCAGCGAGGCGCTCGCAGCACTGGGCTTATAGCATGGAGACGAAACTCAAAGTATATCAGATGAACCTTGAGGGCGAGATCGACGCCGCGAAGATGGCGGAGATCGACCGCGTGATCGGCCAGCTGATCAAGGGAGAGATGTTCGGGCTGATCTTGAACTTTGCGTCCGTTGAGCATATCCATTTTACGATCCTTCCAACTTTCGTTGAGGAGAAGAAGCGGCTTCAGTCGTTCGGGGGCGATATCCGGCTCGCAGGCATGTCCGAATACATTAAGAACATATTCCGCACTACCGGCGTGCTTGAGGAGTTCCAGGTATTCGAAACAGCACAGCAGGCGGCGAAGAGCTTCGGCGTGGCCAAGCCCGCGATGAATTTGCCTCTGGGACTCTGAAATGTGGATTGCAGATTGCGGATTCTTTGAGGTTGCTGGCATGATAGATGGTTCAAAATCCGAAATCGCAAATCCAAAATTAGAACATATTCCCGTTCTCCTCCGTGAGGCTGTTGACCTGCTAGCGCCGAAGGCTGGAGGGGTGTATGTGGACGGGACGCTCGGCGCCGGCGGACACGCAGCGGAGATTCTGAAGCGTTCGTCACCCAATGGGATCCTGATCGGCATGGACCGAGATGCCGAGGCCGTAGAGCGTTGCCGAATGAGCCTCGCAGCGTATGGGGAGGTACGTGTTTTTCTTCGGCAGATGAATTACCGGGACCTGCCTGCAGTACTGTCGGAGCTTGGATATGAGGCAGTGGATGGAGTGTTGCTGGACCTCGGCGTTTCGTGGTTTCATCTTAAGACGCCGGAGCGGGGCTTCAGTTTCATGCTGGACGGCCCGCTTGATATGCGTATGGATGCAAGAAGCTCGCAGACGGCCGCAGACCTGGTAAATACCCTCTCTCGAGAAGATCTCGTCCGGATCCTCCGGGGGTACGGAGAAGAAAGAAGGGCTAGCGCTATCGCGAGAGCCATAGAAAAGGCGAGGGCCCGGGGGCCCATCACGAGCACGGTCCAGCTTGCAAAGATTGTTTCGAGCGTGTATCCTCCTTATCCTCCCCGGCGTAGCCATCCGGCCACGCTAACATTTCAGGCCCTGCGGATTGCCGTGAATGACGAGATAGGCTCCCTCCGCGAAGGACTGGACCATATCGCGCCCTGCCTGAAGCCGGGAGGGAGGCTGGCGGTCATAACGTTCCACTCGCTCGAGGACAGGATTGTAAAGCAGACGTTTGCACGAGCCGCAAAAGGATGTATCTGTCCACCACGGCTGCCGGTTTGCTCCTGCGGCAGGAAGCCGATTCTCAAGGTTCTCACGCAGCGGCCCGTAACCCCGGGGCCCGAGGAAGTGGAGAAAAACCCCGCTGCAAGGAGCGCAAAACTAAGGGTGGCCGAGAAGCTTCGAAATGAAAAATAAAAGAATGTTTTTTAGTAAATCTTAAATTTTCAATTTTCAACGGTGATGGAGTTCCGATATGACATCCAGGGCCGGCGACATTGGGTCGTTAATATTCGAGCGGAGCAAACGCGGCAGCCTTCGCAGGGTCCTCATTATGTTGCTGATCGTCAGTGGCTTAATCCTGTACGTCGGCGGTAAAGTGAAAATAGTGCGGCTCGGCTATCAGCTTGAGGCGTTGGAGCGTGAAAGACGGGAACTCGAACGTGAGAACCGGTCGCTTAGAATCGAGGTGTCGAGCCTCTCATCGCCGGCTCGTATCGAGGAGATCGCGATCAATCGTCTGGGCATGATCCATCCTCCGAAGGAAAACCTGGTGGTGGTCAGAAGAAAGCCGTCGCCCACACAATAATGATTATGGAACGACGAGGGAGGATAATCGCAATACTGCTCCTGATGGGGCTCGGCTTTGCACTTGTTGCCCTGCGACTCGTCTATCTTCAGGTTTTCCAGCGGGCTGAGCTCACTGCTCGGGCTGAACGGCAGCAAGAACGCCTTGTCAAGCTGGAGCCGAAGCGCGGGACCATCTACGACCGCATGCAACGCGAACTCGCTGTAAGCCTGGATGTTGATTCGATTTATGGTGTGCCGGCGGAGATCGAAAACCCACGGGCTGTTGCCCAGCGGCTGTCTGCTATCCTGCATGAGAATCCGCGTGTGCTCGAGCGGAGGCTTGCAGGCGATAAACACTTTGTCTGGCTTAGCCGCAAGGTGGAGCCTGTAAAGGCGGAAAAGGTGAAGGCGCTCGGCAATCGGGAAATCGGGTCCCTCCTCGAATCGAAAAGATTCTATCCCAATAAGACGCTTGCCGGCCCCCTGCTCGGCTTTACGGGCATGGATAATGAGGGTCTCGAAGGCTTGGAGCGTGCCTATGACAAGGTTCTCCACGGGGTAAGCGGGTGGATGATCGCTGAAAAGGACGCCGTGGGGCGGACCGTGTTCCCCGGCGGCTCCGGCTTCCGGTTTCAACAACAGACAAAACCGGGGAATGATATTGTCCTCACCATCGACGAGGTGATACAACACATTACCGAGAAGGAGCTCGACGCGGTGCTTGTGAGCTCGCGCGCAAAGGGCGGTGTCTGCATCGTCATGAATCCAGATAGCGGTGAAGTACTGGCGCTCTCGGTACGTACGGCGGCAAACGGGAGGCAGGCGTTCAACCCGAATGAGCCGCAGCGCTACAGACCGGCGGATTGGCGGAACCGCACCGTTACGGACGCATTCGAACCCGGCTCCATCTTCAAAGTGGTCCTTGCTTCCGCCGCTCTTGAGGAACGGGTTGTGCACCCTCTTGAACGGATTGACTGCTCAGCCGGAAAAATACAGCTCGCCGATCGGGTGATCAAGGACGCGCATGAAAACGGTGTGCTTACGTTCACGGACGTGATTGCCGATTCGAGCAATGTTGGAACGATCAAAGTAGCTCTGCGGCTGGGGAAGGAGCGGTTATCCAGGTATATATCTGCCTTTGGATTTGGGCAAAAGACCGGCGTGGACATTCCTGGCGAGATCCCCGGCCTGCTCAAGGACTACCGAATTTGGTCCGGCGTGTCGATCGGTTCCATCGCCATCGGGCAGGAAATCGGGGTGACCCCCATGCAGATGGCTGCGGCATACTGCACCATCGCAAACGGCGGCATGCTCATGAAACCATATATCGTGTCCGAGATTGTTGACCGTGACGGAGGCGAGGGGAAAAAGTTCGGTCCCCAGCCGGTGCGCCGTGTCATAAGCGAAGAGACCTGCACAAAGGTAAACAGGATCCTGCAACGGGTAGTCGAAAGCGGCACGGGCCAGAAGGCGCGGCCTGCGGGGTACACTGCTGCGGGCAAGACCGGCACGGCGCAGAAGATAGACCAGAAAACCGGCGTGTATTCAAAAAAAGATTATGTAAGCTCATTCGTAGGATTCGTGCCGGCCGTTTCCCCGAAACTCGTGATCCTCGTGATGATTGATACACCCGAGGGGGTGATATGGGGAGGTAGTGTGGCCGCGCCAGTGTTCAAAGCGATAGCGGAGCAAAGCCTTGCCTATCTGCAGGTGGCGCCGGACAATGAGGGAGGCAGGATGCTCCTGGTGACGAGATGAAACTCGGTGAGCTGCTGACCGCGTTGAATAACAAGGCCGCTCTGCCGCAGGAAGGGCTGGACAGAGAGGTGTTTGACATTGCCCATGATTCCCGGAAGGTAAGGCCGGGCTCCCTCTTCGTGGCCGTGCGAGGATTCCACTCGGACGGCCATCAATTTATTCCGCAGGCCGTGCAGCAGGGTGCGGCAGCGATCGTTGCCGAGAAAGGTCACATCGAAGCGGCCTTTCGGGAGACGCCAATGATTGTGGTCGATGACTCGCGCTGGGCGCTCGCGCTCCTTGCGGCTGCGTTCTACGGCCATCCGTCGAAGAAGCTCTCGCTCGTCGGCATCACGGGCACGAACGGCAAGACCACGACCACCTATTTGATAAAATCCATCATCGAGGCTGCGGGAAGAAAGGCGGGGCTCATCGGCACGATTGATTACCGCGTGGGCGACAAGGTATACCCCGCACCCAACACCACACCGGAATCGCTCGACCTCCAGCGGCTGCTGGTGGAGATGGTCGGTCTCGGCGCGGAGTACTGCGTGATGGAGGTATCATCGCACGCACTCGCCCTCGGCAGGACCGTCGGGTGCGAATTCGCCGTTGCCGGCTTCACGAATCTGACGCAGGACCATCTTGATTTTCATGAAAGCATGGAATCATATTTCCGGGTGAAACTGCTTCTTTTCGCCGGGCTTTCGCCGAACGCTTCCGCGGTGATCAATAGCGATGATGTGCGCGCTACGGAGATCATCGGTGCGACACGGGCAAAGGTACTGACGACGGGGTTGTCGGAGCGGGCGGACATCCATCCTTCCGGGAGCATCGGCCACGGGATCCGTGGCCTTTCGTTTTCCGTGGCTACGCCGTCAGGGACGATTTCCGTGGAATCTTCGCTCGTCGGAAGGCATAATATCTACAATATCCTAAGCGCGATCGGGATCGGAACGGCATTGGGATTCGCATGCGACGACATCGCCCGGGGCATTAGCGCCATGAGGGCCGTTCCCGGGCGCATGGAAAAGGTGGACGAGGGCCAGCCGTTCAGCGTGGTTGCAGACTACGCCCATACCGAGGATGCGCTAGTCCGTCTCCTCGAAGCAGTCCGGGAGATAACGGCGGGGAAAGTCATTACGGTTTTTGGCTGCGGTGGTGACCGCGACCGGAACAAACGGCCGAAGATGGGTGCTGCAGCCGTGAACGGAAGTGACATCGTAATTGTTACCTCCGACAATCCGCGGACCGAAGACCCCTTGAGCATAATCGACGAGATCGAAAAAGGCATGGAAGCGACCGGCGTACGAGTGCCGGTATGCGATCTCGTGTCCGCTACCGCCCCGGGCAAGACGCCATATTGCGTCATCCCTGATCGGCACGCGGCCGTAGCCGCGGCCATCAACATGGCCGGAAAGGGGGACGTGGTGGTGCTCGCTGGCAAGGGACACGAAGACTACCAGATCATCGGCGACCGGAAGATACATTTCGACGACCGCGAGATTGCGAGGGCAGAGATTCGGAAGAGGCTAAGAACGTGATATACAATGCGCGATACAGGATGAAAAATTATTTTATCATCCATCATGGGTCATGTATCGCGCGGTGTTCTTGATGCGCAATGAATGATTCTGAAAAAAAAATGCTGAAGGATATTGTGGGAAGGTTTGAACGCATGGAGATAAAGGGAATTTCCATAGACTCCAGGACGATCAGCAAGGGTGAACTTTTTGTGGCGATCAAGGGATCGCGGTTTGACGGGCGCGACTTCGTTCCCGCGGTAATCAAAAACGGCGCTTGGGGAGCCCTTGTCGAGCGTTCAGAGCTCGATACAAAATACGCGGCTTTCGGCGGCCTGAGGAACATCTTTCCGGTGGAAGACACGATCTTCGCACTCCAGGAGATGTCGCAGATGCACAGAAAAAAATTTGCTATCCCCGTGATCGGCATTACCGGCAGCAACGGGAAGACCACGACCAAGGAAATGCTCGCTAGCATCCTGAAACAGAGAGGGTCGGTTCTCAAAAACGAGGGGAACTTGAATAATCACATCGGGGTGCCGCTCACGCTTCTCAAGCTTGATGCGCGCCATAAGTCCGCGGTCGTTGAGATGGGCATGAGCGCCTTGGGAGAGATAGAGACTCTTGCCAGGCTTGTCAATCCCGATGTGGGCGTGATCACGAATATCGGTCCGGCGCATCTGGAGTTCCTAGGGACCATGGATATCGTGGCGCAGGCCAAGGCCGAACTCCTCGGTAATCTGAAAACGGACGGTACCGCCGTGTTGAACGCTGATGACCAGTATTTCACTATCCTAAAGAAAAAATACGGAGGGCGCGTCTTGTCCTTCGGGATCGAGAACAAGGCGGACGTGAGTGCCTTCGGTATCCGGCAGGGCAAGAACTTCACGGATATGACCATCGAAGCAGACGACTCCAGGGTGAATGTGCGGCTCCCTGCGGTGGGGAAACACAATATCTACAACGCCCTCGCGGCCGCTGCAGCGGCGACTGCTGTGGGCATGCCTTTGGACGCCGTGAAATACGGACTGGAAGACTTCTCTCCTGTTGCCATGCGCTCTGAACTCAAACAGATAAAGGGAAGGACGGTGCTTGCCGATTATTACAATGCGAACCCCGGTTCGGTAAAGGCGGCGCTCGAGACCCTGATCTCCCTCACAGGGGGGCGGAAGTCCGTGGCCGTGCTGGGGGACATGCTGGAGCTAGGCGACATCGCTGCCGATGCGCACCGGGAGGTCGGCCGTACCGTAGCCCACCTCGGGGTGGATGTATTGATCACCATGGGATCGCTCGCGATTTACATCAGCGAAGGTGCGCTCGAGGCGGGTATGCCGAAGGACCGGGTCATCTCGGCGGGTTCATACGCAGAGGCCGCTGCCCTGCTCGGGGAGCTGTCCAAGAACGGCGACGCAGTACTTATCAAGGGGTCGCGCGGCATGAAAATGGAAAAGATCCTGGAGGAGTTCTGATGCTCTACCATCTTCTGTATCCGCTTCACAGCGTATTCAGCGGTTTCAACGTGTTTAAGTACATAACGTTCCGGAGCGCCGGCGCCGTGATCACAGCGCTCATCGTCAGCTTTGCCCTCGGGCCGCGGATGATCACCTGGCTCCGCAGGCTGAAGGTGGGGCAGCACGTGCGTGATGATGGGCCCCAGACCCATCTGAACAAGCAGGGCACGCCTACTATGGGAGGGCTTCTGATCATCGTTGCGCTTGTCAGTTCTGCTGTGCTCTGGTCAGACCTCACGAACAAGTACGTGTGGGTGGTGCTCTTTGCAACGCTCTCCTTCGGCGGCATTGGGTTCTGGGACGACTATTTGAAAGTAGTGAAGAAACGATCCACCGGCCTCCGTGCAAAACACAAGTTTGCGCTCCAGATCGCGGCATCCCTTGTGATCGGATTCTTCCTCTACTATAATCCGGCCGATCCGAACATCACGCATCTTTCGGTGCCGTTCATGAAACGTCTGCTACTCGACCTAGGGTGGTTCTATATCCCCTTCGTTGTAATCGTGATTGTCGGATCTTCCAATGCGGTGAACCTTACGGACGGTCTCGACGGACTGGCGATAGGCCTTGTCGGCATCGCGTCTACTGCCAACGCCGTGCTTGTTTACCTGGGCGGGAATAAGATCATCTCTGACTATCTGAAGATCCTCTACATTCCCGGCAGCGGCGAACTCGCGATATTCTGCGGAGCCCTGCTCGGCGCGAGCCTCGGGTTCCTCTGGTATAATGCCCATCCGGCGGAGGTCTTTATGGGCGACGTAGGCTCGCTCTCGCTCGGCGGTGCGCTTGGCACTCTGGCTGTGGTGACCAAGCACGAATTGATCCTCATCATCGTAGGCGGGATATTCGTTATGGAAACTGTCTCGGTGGTGCTCCAGGTGGCATCGTACAAGCTGACGGGCAAGCGAATATTCAAAATGGCGCCGATCCACCACCACTTCGAGCAGATCGGATGGCCCGAGTCCAAGGTCATCGTGCGTTTTTGGATAGCCGGGATTATTCTGGCGTTGGTGTCGATCAGTTCGCTGAAATTGCGATAACAAAGGAACAAGAAAAATAAACAGTTCAAAGTAGTCACAGAAAGACAACGTGATAGCGGATTTTAAGGGCAAGAGGGTGACGGTGGTTGGTTTGGCAAGGAGCGGGATCGCCGCGGCGCGCGCTCTCCACGGGCTTGGCGCTATTGTGACGGTGACCGATAAAAAACCGCTGGACCAGCTTTCTGCACAGGTAAAGGCACTTGGCAGCAGCCGGATCGCGGTTACGGCGGGCGGCCATCCGGACCGTATCTTCATTGAAACGGACTTTGTGGTGCTTTCCCCTGGCGTGCCGAAGATCCCGCAGATATCGCTGGCTAGGCGACACGGGGCGAAGGTAATCAGCGAGCTTGAATTGGCGTGGCTGCTGTCTGATTCACCCTACGTAGGCATTACTGGTACGAACGGCAAGTCTACGGTCACGACCTTGGTGGGGCTCATGCTCGAGCGGGCGAAGAAGAAGGTGCTCGTGGCGGGGAACATCGGGAATGCGCTCACCGAAGACCTAAGGCTTCTCAGGGGACAGGACTGGATCGTAGCCGAGCTCTCGAGTTTCCAGCTCGAAGATATCGAGACCTTTAGACCGCGTGTTGCGACAGTCCTGAATATTACTCAGGACCATCTAGACCGTTACCGTGACATCGCAGAATACGGAGAGGCCAAGGCGAGGATCTTCATGAACCAGCGGCAGGGAGATTTTCTCGTGTTGAATTTCGATGACCCCCTCGTGAAGGCTTTCACCAGCCGTACCTCGGCTACGGTGGTTCCGTTCTCGCGTCTCCAAAGATTCAACCCCGGCGCCTGTGTGTTCGACGGCTATCTTGTGTTTAATGGGCGGCGAATCATCCCGATAGATGAAATAAGGATTAAGGGAGTCCACAACTTGGAAAATGCTCTTGCCGCCGTCGCCGTGTCCCTCTGCATAGGAGCGGACAGCGAAGGAGTGGCCGCTGTGCTCAGAGAGTTCCCGGGACTGGAGCACCGGCTCGAGTTCGTACGCGAGAAGGATGGTATTACATACATCAACGACTCTAAAGGCACCAACGTGGGTGCTGTGGTGAAATCCGTTGAAGGATTTACGCAGCCCGTGGTCCTGATCGCCGGCGGGCTGGACAAAGGGAGCGATTTCGGTCCGCTCCATGATCTGTTTAAAAAGAAGGTGAAGTTATTGATCCTGATCGGTAAGGCAGCTGGCAAAATGGCTCAGGCCCTTGGTTCGGCAACAGAGACTGTGTTTGCGAAGACCCTCCAGGAGGCAGTAATGCTTGCTTCTCAACGAGCCCGCTCGGGAGATGTGGTGCTCCTGTCACCGGCCTGCGCGAGCTTCGACATGTTCAGGGATTTCGAGGACCGGGGGAGGCAGTTCAAGGAAGCGGTGAAGAGCCTATAGGCATGGTGCAAAACGCTGGGCGGAGATAATAGCCCTCTGCTCCCAGCTCCATGCGCACATGCTCAATGGCTATCACTAAACAGGGAGTGCAATTTGCGGAATGTGATGGATCATAAAGGTCGCTATGACAGAACACTTTTCGTTTCCATCCTGTCGCTCATCGTCGTGAGCGTCGTCATGGTCTACAGTTCGAGCAGCGTTGTTGCGCTCACGACTTATGATGACCCTGCGTTCTTCATGAAGCGCCAGATTTTGTGGGCAATCATCGGGCTTGCGTTTATGGCAATCACCATGCGTATGGACCATCGGATATTTTATGACCAGCGTATCGCCGTCGGCCTCGTGGTGGTTGCCCTGATCATGCTTTCGGCAACTCTCGTTCCGGGAATCGGGAAAATAATCAACGGATCCCGACGATGGTTAAGGTTCGGTGTGCTCTCCTTTCAACCGTCGGAGCTTGCCAAGCTTGCCCTCGTCGTCTACTTGAGCTACTTCATATCAAAAAAGGGAGAACGAATCCGTGATTTCGTGAACGGACTTGTTCCGGCGTATATCGTTACCGGATTATTCCTGATTGTGGCCATCCGCCAACCGGATTTCGGAGCGGCCATGACGCTCGCCGGTGTGGCACTTGTTATGCTGTTCGCCGGAGGGGGGAACGTCCTGCATCTGGGCGGGACGGCGGCTGCAGCGCTTCCCCTTGTTTATTTCGCCGTCGCGCACAGTGCGTACCGTGAGCGGAGGATCTTTGCGTTCCTCAACCCCTGGGCAGACCCGCAGGGCGCCGGGCACCAGATCATCCAGTCGTTCCTTGCGTTCGGGAGCGGCGGTATATTCGGTCGGGGACTCGGGGAGGGCAGGCAAAAGCTCTTGTTCCTGCCAGAACGACATTCGGATTTCATTTACGCGGTGATTGGCGAAGAACTCGGCCTGATCGGGGCGCTCGTCGTGCTTGTCCTCTTTCTCATTATCTTGTGGCGCGGGGTGCGGATTGCTCTTGTGTCGGGAGACGCATTCAGCCGGCTTCTCGCGCTCGGCATCACGCTGCTCGTCTGTTTTCAGGGGCTGATCAACATGGCGGTAGTGACCGGCCTGTTGCCGACGAAGGGCATTGCCCTCCCTCTGGTGAGCTACGGCGGGTCATCGCTTGTGATCACCATGGCGGCGCTCGGCGTGTTGTTGAATATTTCGAAGGAAGTAGCTTAGATTCATGATGCGTAAGAGGTAAGAGAATGAAGGTAGTCATCGCAGGCGGAGGCACGGGCGGTCATCTTTATCCGGGAGTCGCCATAGCCCGTGAGGTCCTTCGCGAGGCCGGTAACGAGGTTCTCTTTGTGGGTACGGAGCAGGGGATTGAAGCCAGGGTGCTGCCGAAAGAAGGACTGCCGCTGCGCTTCATAACCGTAGGGAAGTTGAAAGGGATGAAGCTCATGTCGGTAATAAAAACGGTGTTAACTCTGCCATGGAGCATGTATCAGTCCTTTCGCTTGCTAAAGGATAACCGGCCCGACGTGGTGATTGGCGTAGGCGGTTATGCCTCGGGGCCGATGGGGTTGGCTGCGCTGAGCCTCGGGGTGCCTTTGATCATCGTCGAGCCGAACTCTTATGCAGGTCTTGCCAACAGGAAGTTGGGCAAGCTCGCGGATAAAGTCGTCCTTTGCTTTCCGGGCGCGAACAGGATGGGTTTTTTCCCTCTTCACAAGACCGTGAGTATGGGACCGCTCGTCAGAAAAGAGATCGAGCGGGGGGACCGGAACACAGCGCTCCGGGACCTCGGGCTTCGTCCGGAAGGATATCTCGTATTCGTGATGGGAGGGAGCGGCGGCGCGCATGCCATCAACGTGGCTATGAAGGAAGCAGCCCGGTATCTGCAGGATATCCCAGGCATCCAGATCCTTCATCAGACCGGTGAAAAAGACGCGGCCGAGGTCGGGGCCGGATACCATGATGCTGGGATACCGGCCACAGTCGTTCCTTATATCCACGATATGGCCGCGGCGTATGCTGCGGCGGATCTCGTTGTCTCGCGTTCCGGAGCTACCACGGTGGCGGAGCTCGCGGTCTGCGGCAAGCGCGCAGTGCTTATCCCTTTTCCCTTTGCAGCGGACAATCACCAGGAGTATAATGCGCGGGCGCTGGCGGCCCTTGGCACAGCCGAGGTGCTCGTTCAGAAAGATTTGCATCCTGAGTTACTATCACGGCTGATAAAAAAATATGCCGCACAGGGGCGCAGTGCCTCGGCCGCTGCCCGCATGGAGAACAAGGCGGCCGAGGAAATTGTAAGGATCTGTAAAGACTATGTTCAAAAAAATTAAACACATCCATTTCGTGGGCATCGGCGGTATCGGTATGAGCGGCATTGCCGAAGTGCTTCTGAACCTTGGCTACCGCGTCTCAGGCTCGGATATAAAAGAGTCAGACATCACCGAACGGCTTAGAAAACTGGGCGGGGTGATATGCATCGGCCACCGGTCCGAAAATATCACCACCCCGCACGTGGTGGTGATTTCATCGGCCGTCACGAAGGACAATGTCGAAGTGGTAGCGGCGCGGGAGAAACAGATCCCAGTGATCCCGCGCGCAGAGATGCTTGCCGAGCTCATGCGGCTCAAGTACGGCATAGCCATTGCCGGCGCTCACGGTAAGACGACGACGACATCCATGGTCGCAACGGTCCTCGCCGCAGGCGGGATCGATCCTACGGTCGTGATCGGCGGCAAGCTCAACAGCCTCGGGACGAACGCCAAACTTGGTCAAGGTGAATTCCTTGTGGCCGAGGCGGACGAGAGCGACGGAAGCTTCCTCAAGCTTTCGCCGACCATCGCCGTGGTCACGACCATCGACGCCGAGCACCTCGATTACTACAAGGACATCGACGAGATCAAAGATGCCTTCCTCGCTTTCATCAACAAGGTCCCCTTCTACGGTGTCTCGGTCTTGTGCCTGGACCAGCCTCACATCCAAGCACTTATCCCGTCCGTGCAGAAACGATACCAGACCTACGGTATGAGTTCGCAGGCTGATTACCAGGCAAAAGAGGTCTCGCTCAAGCCCCTCGGTTCTCGGTTCAAGGTGCTGCATCACAATCAGGACCTCGGATGGTTCGAACTGTCGGTGCCGGGCGTGCATAACATCAATAACGGCCTCGCGGCAATTGCCGTTGCACGGGAGCTGGATGTCGATCTCGAAATTATCAGAAAAGCACTCAAGGACTTCAGCGGTGTACAGCGAAGGTTCCAGATAAAAGGCGAGATCAACGGGATCATCGTGGTAGACGACTACGGCCATCATCCCACCGAGGTCAAGGCTACGCTCGCCGCGGCTGCATCCGGTCTCGAGCGAAGGGTGGTGGTCGTATTCCAGCCGCACCGGTACACAAGGACGCAGCACCTGCTGGAGGAATTTTTTACCGCCTTTAACCAGGCGGACAAGCTTGTGGTCATGGATATCTATGCCGCGGGAGAAAAACCGATCCCTGGTATTTCGGGTCAGGCACTCTACGAGGGGATCAAAAAATACGGCCACAAAGATATCACCTATATCCCCGACAAGGAAAAGGTCGCGAGCCACATGCTTGCAATGCTCCGCAAGGGAGATCTCATGATTACGCTCGGTGCCGGCGACGTGTGGAAGATTGGTGAACAGGTCCTCGAGCAGCTGCATATAAAGCAGAGAACAAAGCGCTAAAGACTTTTGGGTAAATGGTTTCTCTGCCGCTGCGCACGCCGCGGTATAAAATATTTTCCTCTGGGGAAAAATGGAGATTGCAAACTTTAAAGGTGAGATCAAGCGGCACGAACCGCTGAGCCGGCACACCTCGTTCGGCATCGGGGGGCCTGCCGATATCCTGGCGTATCCATCGGATCGGCATGATCTCATTGTCCTCTTATCTGGGATCAAAAAGCAGGGAGCAAGCTATGTCGTCATCGGTAGCGGTACAAACCTTCTCGTCCGTGACGGTGGTTTTCGCGGCGTGGTCATCTGTCTGCAGCGATTAAGCACGATCAGGATCGAGCGAGTGTACCGCTCCGTGGGGGGGACATTTTCCGTGGTCTATGTCGAAGCGGGCGCGCCTCTTCCCAAACTGCTGAGCTTCGCGATAGAGCAAGGACTGACAGGGCTTGAATTCGCAACGGGTATTCCGGGGACGGTAGGCGGCGCAATCTGCATGAACGCCGGAACAGCTGCAGGAGAGATAGGTGACGTCGTAGATTCCGCTACTTTGCTTTCTCCTGATGGCGTCCTTGTTACCAGAGGCAGGGAGGATATGAGCTTCGGCTATCGTACTTCCAATATTCCGGCCGGGCATCTTATTCTCGATGCAAAAATTATCCTGCGCCACGACGACGAGGTGCGGATAAAAGCACGGGTGAAGGATCTCCAGGACAATAGGAAGCAGCGCCAGCCGTGGGGATTTAAGAGTGCGGGGTCTGTGTTCAAAAACCCGCAGGAGGAGTCTGCAGGAAAACTGATCGAAACGGCAAAGCTCAAAGGGAGGAAAGTCGGCGACGCGCAGGTCTCGGACCAGCATGCCAACTTCATTGTCAACCTGGGCAAAGCTAGGGCAAAGGACGTCGTCGCCCTCATGGAGATTGTGAAGCAGGCGGTGCTTGACGTGCACGGCGTGCGGCTCGAACCGGAGATTAAGATAATAGGAGAAGATTAGAGGAGCATATTCCAGGCGCATTGGCCAATGAAATTTTGAGTATTATTTGAGGCTTGGCATTTGGGATTTGCAATTTAAAATCATGGCACTCGTAACAAATAAGAAGATCGGCGTTCTCTTGGGAGGACTGTCGTCCGAGCGTGAGGTATCTCTTGCGAGCGGAAATGCCATCTTAAATGCACTGAAGGACAAAGGCTATTACGCCGTTGCCATCGACGTCGGCCGGGACGTGACCGAGAAAATCAAGGACAATGGTATCGAAGTTGCCTTTATCGCACTTCACGGCAGGTTCGGTGAAGACGGTGCCATTCAAGGCCTGCTTGAGGTCATGGGCATCCCTTACACGGGCTCTGGCATTCTCGCGAGTGCTCTCGGCATGAACAAGACCGTTTCTAAGCAGGTGTTCAGGTCACGGGGACTACTCGTCGGCCCCTATGAGGTCGTCTATGCCGGTAACGCGGCAAAGGTGAACGACGCGCTCGAGGAGATCAGGTTCCCTGCTGTTATCAAACCGCATGCCGAGGGCTCGAGTGTCGGCGTCAGCCTCGTCTTTAAAAGAGAGGATGTGGCAGCAGCAGTGGCACTTGCATTAAAATATGGAAACGAGTTCTTAATTGAAAAGTTCATCAGAGGCAAGGAAGTCCAAGTCGGCATTCTCGGTAATCGGGCGCTCGGCGCCATCGAGATTGTTCCGAAACGGGCATTTTATGATTATGCGGCAAAATATGAAAAAGGGATGTCCGACCATTTTTTCCCGGCCCGGATTCCTGATGTGTCATATAAACGGACACTCGAAGCAGGATTGGCAGCGCACCGGGCGATCGGCGGCCGGGGTTACAGCCGGGTCGACTTCATCATTGATGAAAATGGCGCGCCCTACATCCTCGAAGTGAACACCCTGCCGGGGATGACCGCCACGAGTCTGCTGCCGGAAATCGCGAACGGCGTGGGGATACCGTTCCCGGATCTGGTCGAGGAGATCCTGAGACTGGCGGTCGTGGAGATCTGACAAGGGACCATGAACAAGTGAGATAAGACCCTCCAACGGGTGACGCGTGAGAGATTATAAGAATGTAAGAGTACCGAGAAACTATCGCACCGCAAAAAACCGGGCCGTGGCAAAACGGATTACGGTGAGACGCGGTCCCAAAAAGGCGACTTTAAAAATCAATCATGTCCTGGCGAAGGCACTGATCATGGCCGTTATTGTTTCCGGTTGCTACATGGGTTGGCTGGCCTACCTATGGGTCATCCGCTCCGAGGCCTTTCAAATCGCCGGTGTGGACGTCGCTGGCGTGAGGCACCTGAGCGAGAACGAGCTGAAAAACATTGCAGGAGTTTTTACCGGACAGAACATATTTCGTGTGAACCTTGAGGAGGCCGTCCGGCGCGCGCGCGCGAACCCATGGGTAAAAGAGGTACGGATATACCGACGGTTGCCGAACAGGGTAAGCATGGTCGTGAGCGAACGGCTGCCTGTAGCTGTCTTGGATACGGGTTCAGGACAGTATCTGGTCGATGGCGAGGGCGTGATCATTGACAGGCTGTCAAAGGAAAGCGCATCTGCACAGCCGCTTCCCACGGTGGCGATAAAAGACCTTAAGGCCCGAATTGGGGATCAGGTGGGTACCGAGGGCATGGCGGAGGCATTGACGCTCCTCGCGGAGCTCGCGGCCAGAGGCGGGTGGAAGCTAGCCGAGATCACTATCAAGGCGAACTCGCCGGAGACTCTGAGTGTGGTGTACGCGGAGTGTGAGTTCAAGATAGGCAGCGGGAACTACTCCGAGAAGCTCCGCAGGCTTGCTGAGGTAATGGCAGACGTGAAACAGCGCAACCTAAACATCGCCTATGTCGATCTCCGTCCTGAGCGTCAGGCCGCGGTAATGGTGGTGAAAAACGTAGTACAGGGTCCGGGGATAAAGAACAAGGGAAGGCGATGATAGGTCGGACGTGAGGAGAGTATGCCAATTAACGAGCACCAAATTACAAATAAGTGCCAATTGTCGAACACTATGTTACACGCGATTGCTTATTTTATCATTGTTTATTCTCATTTATTGTAACTTTAAACCTTGAGTTTTGAAATTGTTTCAAACGGGGGTGTGCTGTGGTAAAAAAACCGGATAATGTGCTCGTAGGACTGGACCTGGGTACGACCAAAGTCTGTGCCATTGTGGGCGAGGTCAAGGACGGGGGACAGGTCGATATCATCGGGATCGGCATCAGCCCCTCGCATGGCCTGAAGAAAGGCGTGGTCGTGAATATCGACAGCACGGTGGAGTCCATCAAGAAGGCGGTCCAGGAGGCCGAACTCATGGCCGGTGTGGAGATCAACTCCGTGTATGTCGGCATCTCCGGCAGTCATATCAAGGGCATTAATTCACGCGGCGTCGTGGCTATTAAGAACAAGGAAGTGGGGCCTTCCGATATGGCGCGCGTGATCGACGCAGCCCGCGCCGTCAATATCCCCATGGACCAGCAGGTTCTTCACGTGCTTCCCCAGGAGTTCATCATCGACGACCAGGACGGGATAAAGGACCCCCTCGGTATGTTCGGCGTGCGGCTCGAAGCGAAGGTGCATATCATTAGCGGCGCGCTTACCTCAATCCAGAACATCGTGAAGAGCTGCTCACGAGCCGGGCTCCACGTGAACGATCTTGTGCTCCAGCCGCTCGCATCAAGCCGAGCTGTGCTCACGGCCGAGGAGCAGAACCTCGGGGTGGTGGTCGTGGACATCGGCGGCGGCACTACGGACGTGGCGTTGTTCCTTGAAGGCAGCCTGTGGCACACTGAGGTGCTACCGATCGGTGGGAACCACCTTACGAACGATATCGCGATCGGCCTCCGCACACCGGCCTCGGAGGCAGAAAAGATCAAGATCAAATACGGATGCGCTCTCTCATCGCTCGTTAAGCATGAAGAGACCCTCGATGTGCCGAGCGTAGGCGGCAGACCGCCGCGCCTCCTATCGCGCCAGATCCTATCTGAGATCATCGAGCCCCGTATAGAGGAACTCTTCAGCATGGTGCAACAGCGACTCAAGAAGACGGGTTTCGAGGACATGTTCGCTTCTGGCATCGTGCTCACGGGCGGCGTGGCGCTCATGGAAGGTGTGCAGGAGGCGGCTGAGCGGTTCCTTGGTCTGCCAATTCGTCGTGGCACGCCGCAGAACATCGGGGGACTCATGGACGTGGTGAATAGTCCTATCTACGCAACGGGCGTGGGGCTCGTCCTCTTCGGTGCTGAAAACCAGCAGGAATCGCCGAGGAAGTTCAAGGGCAGCGGTATGTTCAACCGGTTCTGGAAGTGGCTGGGGGAATACGTCTAGGAGGAGTGAAACGTTGAATATTGGAAATTGTAAAGGTTTAATTGCAAAAAGCAAACTTAAAACTAATTTTGTATTTTACAATTGCTCACGATAACGTGAGCTGAGGAGAATTCGATGAACGACAATCTCAATTTTGGATTTCAGGACATCATGGAATTTGATGCAAGCTCCGAAAAACGTTCAGAAAAAGATCCCGGTACAATCGGAGAACATGAAGAGAGGAGGGCGAACGGGATGTTCCAGTTTGAAGAAGAGAGGCTGCCCGCCGTTATAAAGGTGGTTGGCGTAGGTGGTGGCGGGAGTAACGCCGTAAGCACCATGGTGCAGTCCGACTTCAGAGGCGTACAATTTATTGTGGCGAATACCGATATGCAGGCACTTGAACTGACTCGGGCGCCAATCAAGATCCAGATCGGGTCAAAGATCACAAACGGACGAGGGGCGGGGGCGAACCCAGAGATAGGCAGATCAGCGGCGCTCGAGGATGCGGATAAGCTCAAAGCTGCGATGGCCGGCGCCGACATGGTCTTCATCACCGCTGGCATGGGTGGCGGAACAGGCACCGGTGCTGCGCCTGTTATAGCCAACCTTGCCCGTGAGGTCGGCGCCGTAGCGGTCGGCGTGGTCACCAAACCGTTCTCCTTCGAGGGCATGACCCGGATGCACAAAGCGGAAGAAGGTATTGCCGAGCTGAAGAAAAATGTTGACGCGCTCATAGTTATCCCGAACGAGCGTCTTTTGAACTTGGCAGAGAAGAAGACCCCTCTCCTCGATTCTTTCAAGCTCGCTGACGATGTGCTCGGCCAGGCAGTGAAGGGGATATCGGATGTCGTGATGGTTCCAGGGTACGTGAACGTGGACTTTGCAGACGTCAAGACCGTCATGTCGAGCCGGGGCAGGGCGGTTATGGGCACCGGCATCGGTAAGGGCGAGAATAGGGCCACAGAGGCGGCGCAGAAGGCGATTGCGAGCCCGCTTCTTGAAGACGGTTCCATCAAAGGTGCACGCGCGGTGCTCATCAATATTACCGGCGGGAATGACATGGGGATTTACGAGCTGAATGAGGCTTCCGCCATCATTAAGGAAGAGGTGGACCCGGGCGCAAACATCATTTTTGGGGCGGTGATCAATCCGGTGATGAGTGAAGAGGTCACGGTCACGGTGATCGCCACGGGATTCGATGAAGAAGGCATCCGTGAGCGCGTAAAGCGACCTGTAAGCCTCAAGGAGTACCGGGCCGTTCTGGAAAAACCGAAACGCAAGCAGGAGTCATTTGATTTCAAGAACGAGGCCTTGGGCATTGACAATGAGGACCTGGACAAGCCCACGTTCCTCAGACGGCAGGCCGATTGAGGTAAGAAAGTTACACAGATGAAGAGCTATCGTAAAGAACTATGGCTTGAAGTGCCGACTCGAAAGGCTTTTATTAACATCACTCCGAACGTGGAGAAGTGCCTCAGAGAAAGCGCCATCAATGAGGGCCTCGCTCTTATCAATGCCATGCACATAACAGCCTCTGTTTTTATCAATGATGATGAATCCGGACTTCATCACGATTTTGACGTCTGGCTCGAAAAGCTCGCTCCCCATGAGCCGGTTTCTCACTATCACCACAATAACGGCGAGGACAATGCCGATGCGCATCTCAAAAGGCAGGTCATGGGCCGGGAAGTCGTGGTCGCCATTACGGATGGGAAGCTGGATTTCGGTCCCTGGGAGCAGATTTTTTACGGCGAGTTCGACGGTAGGCGGAGAAAACGGGTCTTAGTGAAGATCGTCGGAGAGTGACGACGAGTGCTTTGCAAAGCCTTGACGGACAATAAAACCGGCAACAGATTTAGTCATTTTTTCTGGATCTTTGATGACCTTTCTATCTGGCTCAAGAGTCCCCTCAGGATTCTGACATCCCTGCTGTCCAATCTTGCTCTTCCGAACAGTTGCCGCAAAGAAAACATCATATGCTCTGGATGTGCCTTATCGATAAATCCTATGTCCTGCAACGATTTTTGCAATTGTTCATAGAATTTTTCGAGTTCCCCGGAAGGGGCGAGGGTGCGGTCCGAAGCCGGGAGCTTTGCCTGCGCGGCGACGTAAAGTTCATATGCGACGACCATGACGGCGTGGGAAAGGTTCAGCGAGGGGAAGGCACTTGAAGACGGTATGGATATGAGTTCATGGCACAATGCGATGTCGTCGTTCTCCAGACCGTTAACCTCGTTTCCGAATACGATGGCAATCCTGTTCTCGGATAGATACGGCATCAACTTTTCCGCCAGGATTCTTGGCATATGGAAGTTCTTTCTCCAGCGGCTCTGGTGACGCGACACTCCGATCACAAGCCCGAAGTGTGATACGGCTTCCCTGAGCGTGGAAAACGTTTGAGCATTCTCAAGAACAAGGTGCGCTCCAGCGGCAAGCTTCCGCGCCTCACCGTTTTGGTCAGCAGGGGGTCTCACGAGAATGAGACTCGAAAGACCCATGTTCATCATGCACCGGGCCACAGCGCCCATATTGCCAGGCGTCTTGGTGTCCACGAGGACGAGACTGATACTATCAAGGGGTGAATGTGAGCGCATAAAGATATGGGGTCCCGTGACAAGAGCACGAGGCCAAACGATCGTGTCCAAACGGCTATAGCATGGCAGGTATTATAGTACAGGTCAGCACAGCCCTCAAGAATAATCTGTGATCATAAGGCGCAGCGCATCCTAAGGACCGCCTCAGTAAACGACTCATAAAGGGCAGGTCTCGTTTCTAATGTTTTTCTTTCTGCGCATCTTGAACGGTATTGCGGGCTGAAGTCCATGTTCCATTCTGTTTTTCAAGGGCCCGTTCCATTCCGAGCCGTATGTGTAAGAAGCCGAGAGGGCCAGGGTCTTCCTACCGCTTTACGGCATTCATGAAATCGCACCACAAGCAGTTCAACAGCTTCTTCGCATACGTTCCCTGGATCTTACCACCGCAGAGAGACCCCGCCACGACCCAGCATGCCCTGCACGCGGTCGTGCCGCCGTGAGCGCCGTTCAGCTCTGAATTTGTGGCCGCAGGGAATATGCCCAGTCCCTGCACCTTGTCTCCTCCGGGCTGCCGTCCTCATTTTTTGTGCTCCCAACAGTTCAACTTCACTTTGACCTCTATCATTCGTTCTTTCCCTCCCGCCAGGTTTCCGTCGTTTGACACTTGTTTATAAGTCAAAACTCAGCTATCAATGTGGCAGTTTTTTGACCTGTTCGAGCAAGTTGCCCACTCATGTCTGAGATTTACATTGCGCCTTGGATCTCTGGCATAAAGCCGCTATCGATATTCTTTAGAGAACTCCGTTCCCAAATGGAACGTACTTCTTGCCGAGAGCCTTACATAAATATCAAGCAAATTTATTGCCAATCGGTAAAAGCACATTTCAAGGCGTTAGATAGGAATCATTTGACGTTTTTTTACAGAATTTAGACAGGCCGGTCGTATCGTGGACAATAATTATCCGAAATTTAGATACTCTCTAATTGTAAATTGCGATGAAGCGGAATGTAAAAAGCCTCCGTTCTTATCACCCTTCCCCGCACGGGGAAAAGATGAGGTGAAAAGAAAGGCGATATGACGAATATGCATTGATCATTTGCGATCATGCATTCTTTTCATTCCGGTTGACAATCTTCTGAAGGACTGATACAGTACGGATGACCATGGGCATGATCGCGATTTCGCTTCAGTCAGGCAGCAACGGTAACTGCATTTACGTGGAGACAGGTGGTGTGAAGCTCCTGTTCGACGCCGGCATCACCGGCGTGCAGGCTGCTGAGCGGCTCGTTGTCCACGGGCGGGACATCAGGAAGGTAGACGCCGTAATCATCTCCCACGACCACGGCGACCACATCCGGCACGCCGGCGTCTTTCAGAGAAAGTATGGCCTCCCAATCTATGTCACGCCAGCCACGCTCGCTGCGGCCTCATCGCGTTGCACGCTCGGTAAGCTGAAGGACGTGCGCCATTTCCGGTCGAGCGACAACCTCCGGTTCGGCGACGTGCTCGTTCAAGCGATCCCCACGCCGCATGACGGCGCGGATGGAGCGGCTTTTATCGTGAGTTCTGGTTCGAAGCGGCTCGGGATCATGACCGACCTCGGCCATGTGTTCAAGGACCTTATTCATCTCGTCTCATCTCTTGATGCGGTTTTCCTTGAGAGCAATTACGACCCGGACATGCTCGCCGCGGGACCCTATCCCGCCTATCTCAAGCAGCGCATCAAAGGGCCTCGGGGCCATCTCTCGAACATCGAGGCCGCCGACATTTTGCGCCGTGCGTCCCAGGCAAAGCGGCTCAAGTGGGCTTGTCTCTCCCACCTGTCGGAACAGAACAACCATCCCGATGTTGCGCTCAAGACACACGGCAGGTTTGGCGCAGATGATATCATCCTCTATACTGCTGATCGTTACACCGTTTCAGACGTTTTTACAGTATGAGTTGTAAGAGATACCTACGTCCTGTCTTCCGATCAATAATTTCTTTCCTTTTGCTTCTGTTGACACATACTTTACATTTTGCTGACCATTTTGGTATAGTCCAATAATCATAATATCATTTCTCAAGGGACGGACATGGGAGTTCTTGACAGCATCGGCAACACGCCTATCGTAAAACTGGAGTCGCTTAATAGCAATCCACATGTGAAGATCCTCGCGAAGCTCGAAGGCAATAACCCCGGCGGCTCGGTCAAGGACCGGATCGCGTATTATATGATCAAGGGCGCCGAGGAAGCGGACCGAATCAAAAAAGGGGATACGATCCTCGAGGCCACATCAGGGAACACGGGTATCGGCCTCGCCATGGTGAGCGCTGCCCTTGGGTACAGAGTGGTTCTCGTCATGCCTGAGTGCGTGAGCCTCGAGCGCAGAAAGATCCTCGAGGCCTTTGGAGCGGAGATTGTCCTAAGCCCAGGCAACGAAGGAACGGACGGCGCAATTAAGCTTGCCGGGAGGCTGAGGGAAAATTCGCCAGGAAAATATTTCATGCCAAACCAATTCGACAATCCAGCCAACATCCGAGCCCATTACGAGACAACGGGGAGGGAGATCATCGAACAGACTAGCGGAGAGATCGACGTTTTCGTCGCCGGTATGGGGACTACGGGCACACTTATGGGAGCAGGCAAGAGGCTTAAGGAGTTTAATCGCACTATCGCGGTTGTGGGAGTAGAGCCTTTTCTTGGTCATAAGATCCAGGGACTCAAGAACATGCAGGAGTCCATCGTCCCCAAGATATACGATCCGGCCTTTCCCGATGAGATTATCCATGTGAACGATGACGAAGCGTTCACGACAACTCGGCGTCTTGCTTTGCAGGAGGGCATCTTCGCTGGTATGAGCAGTGGGGCGGCCGTGTTCGGCGCGCTCACGATGGCCAAACGCATCGAGCGAGGTACGATCGTGGTGATCCTGCCCGATCGGGGCGACCGCTACCTCAGCACGTCTCTGTTTACATCCGTCTGCGCAAAGTGTCCGCCGTGATGCGACAGGTTAATTTGACAGGATAAGAGCATAAATGCGGATGATAGAGAGTCTCAGGGCAGACCAGTGTATTGCAGATTTTTCCGAAACCCGTCGACAAAATGGAACAGGGCGAGGAAAGGGTGCTGGTAGACCATGCGGGGGCCGGCATACCTCATAACTCCTCTGACCCTCTCTCGCATATAAGGATTGTAACAATGCACAGGGCAGTTGGAACAGGTCGTCTTGTTCTCCTGGAACGGACATCGATCGAGGCGTTGGCGCGCATATGCTACAAGAGCATTACACTCGGAGCACAATCTCTTTTCTGCTTTGCCATGATGCCCGCGGCAGTAGATGCTAATCATGGCTTCCATGGTTTCATATTCCCTGCTCATTCTGAGCGTCTGTCTTTTGTCCATAGCTGACGAGCTCCCTATGCTGTTTTAATTATACTGCTCACGATAGCACAATGGGATGATTTATATCATATGTGACGGAGTGGCGCGTGAAGTGGTCTGTCGCAGCAGAGGACCTAAATTACTTTGCGCAAAGCAGCCAACAATAGTATAATTTCCTCATGTCTCGGAAACTCAAGGAAAAAGTTGATGCCCTTCTTGCCGCTGAACGCGGGACCGTCTATAAGGCACAGGGCACTGATGTAGAGATTGCGCTCGCGTACCCAAATACCTACCACGTGGGCATGTCGAACCTTGGCGTGCATCAGATCTACGCCATCCTGAACAGCCGCGCAGACACGGCGTGCGAGCGGGTGTTCCTGCCCGACAAAAAAGACATAGATGAGTATATCAAGACCAGCACGAAGCTGTTCAGCCTCGAGAGCCAGCGGCCGATGGACGAGTTCGACATCCTTGCTTTCTCGGTTTCCTTCGAGAACGACTATCTGAATATCCTGGAAATGTTGCGTCTCTCCGGTATCCCTGCTCTCAAGCGCGACAGGAGCGATGATGATCCTCTCGTCATTCTCGGCGGCATTTGCTCATTCTTTAATCCCGAGCCGCTCACGGATTTCATCGATGTCGTAATCGCGGGTGAGGGTGAAGAGGTCGTGAACGAGTTTATTGATGCCTATCGAGAGAACAAAGGAAAAGGCCGCCTTGAAATGCTCAGAGCAGTGAACCGGACACCCGGGGTATACGTGCCGGAATTCTACGATGTTGAATATCATGAAGACGGCACGATCAAGGAGCGAAAGATAATTGATCCTTCTGCTCCGGACCGCATCGTCAAACGAACTGCTGAGGACATTAACAGAACGCCAGCAACGACGGTGATCCTGACGCCGAACACGGAGTTTAGCGACATGTTCCTCTCGGAAATAACACGCGGCTGCGGTAGGCACTGCCGCTTCTGCATGGCCGGCTACATCTACCTCCCGCCGCGGAATCTCAGTATCGAGAGGGCAATGGAAAAGGCGGGAAAGGCGGATGAGCTTTGCGGAAAGATCGGCCTGGTTGGTGCGGCGCTGTCTGACTACCCGAATATCAATGATATCTGTTCCGCAATCGAAGGCGGAATATCCGTCTCATCTCTTCGCGCAGACTCGGTAGGTGAGGCGCTCATCGATCGTCTGGCAAAGAGCGGACATAAGACCATCTCGATCGCACCTGAAGCCGGCTCTGAGCGGCTAAGGAATGTGATCAACAAAGGCGTTACAGAGGTTGATATCATTCACGCTGCTAACATGATATTTGGCCGCGGCATTCCGAACCTCAAGCTTTATTTCATTCTGGGCTTACCGACGGAAACACAGGAGGATGTAGACGCCATCATTACGCTCGCCAAAAAGGTACGCGAAGTGCAGCTCACACATGCACGGCCAGCGGGCAGGATAGGTAGGATCACGCTCTCGGTAAACTCCTTCGTACCGAAGCCCTTTACCCCCTTTCAGTGGGAGCCGATGGAGCGCGTTGATAGCTTGAACAAAAAGCAGCAGTATCTTGAAAAGGCCGTGCGGACCATAGGGAACATGAACATCATCCATGACCTTCCGAAATGGGAGTACATCCAGGCCCTCCTCGCGCGCGGCGATCGAAGGATTGGAAGTCTCATCAAAACTGCGCATGAGAAAAACGGTGACTGGAAAAGTGCAGTCAGGGAGCTCAAAACTAATACAGACTTTTACGTCACACGGCGGAGAGCGTTTAACGAGCTCCTGCCATGGGATTTTATTGACATCGGTGTGCGGAAAGATTATCTTAGGAATGAATACGAGCGAGCGGTTGAAGGCAAGTTCACGCCGGCGTGCATGGTTGGCTCGTGCAGGACGTGTGGAGTATGTAAAGAACAAGAATCAAACTCGAATTCATAATCTCTAAATAATATCGAATAGTCAAACTTGAAATGGATTTAAATCCTTGAGCTTCAGAATTATGCAGGGTTTCGGTAAATATGGGTACCGGTACGAAGAAAGATATTCATTATATAACTATCCCTGCTCTGGAAAAGGTCGGCCGGATAAAGCATGCCTTCACTACAAGGCAAGGGGGGCTCGGGGCCAGGAACAACGGTATCAAGCTGACAGATGACTGGGAGGCATTAGCAGAAGCATTTGGTATCAATCCGGAGCGGCTCGTCACCGTGAACCAAGTACATGGTGATCATATCGTGAAAGTGGACGATCAGAACTTTAATAAGACGAAGACTGTTCAGGCCGACGCCATGATCACAAACACGCTCGAGATGGCAATCGGCGTCGAAACAGCTGACTGCGTACCGGTGCTGCTCGTTGATCCCTTAACTCCTGCTGTTGGAGCAGTTCATGCGGGTTGGCGGAGCACCGTAAAGAGGATAGTCCAGAAGGCCGTGACGAAAATGCAGAATGAGTTCGGCTCCGACCCGTCTCGAATGATAGCGGCGATCGGGCCGACGATTGGGCCCGAGTGCTACGAGGTCGATGAGCCGGTGATGGGGCCCGTTCGGGAAACTTTTTCGCTATGGAAGGAAGCGGCATCCGCCCGAGGCGGTGACAAGTGGAGCCTGGACCTGGTCAAACTGAACAGGTTTGAGCTCGCGCAAATCGGCCTATCAGCGAAAAATGTTCATTCCCTTGGACTCTGTACCTCATGCAGGAGCGATTTGTTCTACTCTTTTCGTGCCGAGGGCAGGACCGGCAGGATGCTGTCGGTGATCATGATAAAAAAGTGAAGCAAAGTTATATCAAGGGCGCAAAGGTTGCGAGGAAGTCCTTGCATTGAATTTGGGAAAGGCTTTCTTAGATCCTAAATATTTTTTAGCAGTCTCTTGTGAGAGAAGCTTTTTTCTATGTCGATAGCAGACAACCTCAAAACGGTCACAAACAGGATTGCATCTGCCGCAAAACGCTCAGGGCGCGACCTCCCATCCGTTAAACTCGTGGTGGTGACCAAGACTGTCGATGTCGACAGTATCCTCGAGGCTGTGGATGCCGGAGCGTTGATCCTCGGCGAGAACCGCGTGCAGGAGGCGAAAGAAAAGATAGAGAAGCTAGGCCCGATTGCGAGCTGGCATCTCATCGGCCACCTGCAGACGAATAAGGCAAAGTATGCTGTCAAGCTCTTTTATTTGATTCATTCAGTCGATAGCCTTGATCTTGCGAAGGAGATCGACAAGCAGGCGGCGAAGATCGGCAAGGTGCAGGACGTGCTGATCGAGGTGAGTATCTCCGGTGAAGCGAGCAAGGCCGGCGTGGCGTCAGAGAATGCTGCTGCCCTCATCAAAGGAGCGGCAAAGCTCAAGAATATTTCGATCAAGGGACTGATGACCATGCCGCCCTATTCTGACAGTCCCGAGAACTCGCGGCCCTATTTTAAAAAACTGCGTGAACTGTCGGAGAGCGTCGCAAGAGAGAATATTCCCGGTGTATCCATGAAAGAGCTTTCGATGGGTATGACCGGGGACTTCGAGGTTGCCATCGAAGAAGGCGCGACCATGGTACGCGTTGGCACGGCGATTTTCGGAGAGAGAGGATGATGAATTGGAATTTGGAGGTTGAAGATTGAAAATTTTTAATTTTCATTTTTCACTTGCTTATGTGTCGGAGGTTATATGGTGATAGATAAAAAGATCGCATTTCTCGGTGGCGGGAACATGGCCGAGGCGCTCGTGAAAGGATTAATTGCAGCAAGCACGGTGACGCCGGGCCAGATCCTGGTCACCGACCTTTCGTCGGACCGGCTGGAGCATCTTAGGAAGACCTATGGTATTCTTATGCATAAGAGCAACGTGGACGCGGCGCTCGAGGCAGAAGTCATAGTCTTGAGCGTGAAGCCCCCCGTGATCGAGAAGGTTCTTGGAGAGATAGCCACCGCGGTTGATGATAAGAAGCTCGTAATTTCCATTGCTGCAGGCATAGCGATCATGAAAATTGAAAAAGCGCTCAAGGATGGCTCCCGCGTGGTGCGTGTGATGCCGAACACCCCAGCCCTCGTTCTTGCAGGTGCGGCCGCGCTCGCAGGCGGGAAGAACGCGACGGTCGATGACCTTGCCATGGCGCAGAATATATTCAACTCCGTGGGCAGGTCCGTCGTCGTTGACGAGAAACTTATGGATGCCGTAACCGGACTTTCCGGCAGTGGGCCCGCCTACGTATTCATGATCATTGATGCGTTATCCGATGCAGGGGTAAAGGCCGGTCTGCCAAGACAGCTCGCGCTCGAGCTTGCTGCCCAGACCGTGTACGGCGCGGCCAAAATGGTGCTTGAGACAAAAGAGCATCCCGGGAAGCTCAGGGACATGGTCACGTCTCCCGGTGGAACCACGATTGAGGGACTCCATGCTCTCGAAAAGGGGAAGCTTCGAGCCACGCTCATGAACGCGGTGGAAGCCGCGACTGCAAGGAGCAAAGAGCTGGGGAAGTAGATTAGGCTTACTTTTGATGCGGACACGGATTGAGTGTGACAAATTCGATATAAAAGAATTGTAGCACAGGAAATCAGTTTCGCAATGAATTTTGGGAGGAAGTATGGACAACATCGTCATGGGTATTACCAGGATTTTGGAAATAGTGCTGAACCTCTATATGTGGGTCATCATTATCCGGGCTCTTATCTCCTGGGTGAATCCGGACCCGTATAATCCAATCGTGCAGATTTTGACGAGGATGACAGAGCCGGTCCTGCGACCGATTAGAAAGCTGGTGCCGTCATACCGCATCGGGATTGACTTCTCACCTTTCATAGCGATTCTTATTATCATCTTTTTACAGTATGCATTGATCAAGAACCTCTATCGCTTTGCGCGATACTTGGGATAGACGGGGAAGAGCGATTCGGCTGAAGGAGGGCAATTACATGAGTAATGGCATAAAGGTGACGCCGCTAGACATACAACAGAAACGCTTCCACGTCGGTTTCCGCGGCTACGATCAGACCGAGGTCGAGATGTTTCTCGATCTCGTGCGGGACGAAATGGAAACATTGGTGCGAGAAGTCATGGAACTGCGGGACTTCCGCCAGACCTATGACGAGCGGGTGCGGGAACTTGTCGCGAAAGAGGAGACGGTCAAGAACACGCTGCTCATGACCCAGAAGCTCGTGGAAGACCTTAAGGAGAACGCAAGAAAGGAAGCATCATTGATCATCAAAGATGCGGAGGTCCGTAGCCAGCAGATCGTCAGTGATTCTCAGCAGCAGAAGGTCACTCTTGAAGCAGACATCCTGAACCTGAAGCGGCACAAGCACCATTTTTTGCAGGACCTTAAGAAGGTTATCCAGATGCACCTGGAAATGGTCAGCTTCGAGGAATCCGGTGATGAAGTCAAGGAAGAGCCTACCCAGGGATAAAGGGGCTGCGGAATCTATTACCCTTTCAATCAGGATCCAGCCCCGCGCTTCAAAGAATGAGATCACCTGGATGGAGAATGGCGAACTCAAGATCAGGCTCACCGCACCACCCGTGGACGGCGCGGCGAACGAGGCACTCATCCGGTTTCTCGCTGATACGCTCTCTGTTACCATGTCACAGGTCGAGATCGTAAGCGGCCGTACGTCGCGGGACAAGATTGTCAGGATCAGCGGCGTGTGTAAGGCCGACGCCGAAAAGCTGTTGAATCTCAAAGAGAAATGGAGTAATATAAATCATACAAAGAATTGAGCTTTGGACGCAGATTGACGCGGATGAGCGCAGGGATAAATTCCCTCCTACTCTATCCTTTCTTGCGCTTGTTAACGTTGATTTGTGTCCAAACTTTCTCGACTTACTGCGAAAGCAGATTCAATTTCATCAAAAAGGGGGCGACAGGCTTCGACGGGGACCGAGAGGTCAGGAGTTGCATGCCGAGGTGCCATGGGGCTCGTAAAACACATGGCAAACAACAACTGCCAATACACAAGAACTGGCACTCGCTGCCTAATTTAGGCTAGCGCGTCTCCCGGCCGGCGCCTGAGCGGCCGAAGGGACGTCACACATCAGGCTGGTCTTCCCGACTTCGTCCGGGGCGGGGAGACGAGAAAAACCGGGCTGGCCGATTCTGGAGCTCTCCCCAAGGCGCCGGATGAGGCGAGATCCAAATGAGGGGATAAGCATGTATGAGCTTCTGTCTGAAGGTTTTCGGACGTGGGTTCGAATCCCACCGCCTCCACCAATAAGTATCTGATTTTATTAAATTTATAGTCGTGCCGATTTCGTGCCGGTTTTTTAAAAAAAGGCGCGGAGGTTGATGTCCTATCATTTAGGATGCCTCCCGCTTTCTTTTTGTGCCCATTTCTATCACGTTCGTCCTGTTATTGCTGATACGCCGTAATCTTTCCAACCGCTGGTGCACATACTGCATGGTGCTCCTCAAATCAGCATGCCGTAACAAGGCCTGCGCTGCGGAAACGTCCTCACAGGCCTCGACCAGTTGGGTTGCGAACGAGTGCCTTGAAGCTTCGTAATGGGTGCAATCAATACCGGAGAATCGCCGCCATATTTGATTCAGAGCCTTGACTGTATAATGCCTACCCGTATCCGGATTTATAAAGATAAAATCTCCCTCGAGTTTTCCATCAACATGTTTCTTAACGATTTCCAGTGCACGCTCTGAAAGCGGGATGAGCTTCTTTTTGTTTGCCTTCGTGTTCTCTTTCAGCTTGCCCCCCATGGTGAACGTTCGCTG
>DATJAO010000060.1:0-102038 GCA_035516175.1 Nitrospirota bacterium | reverse complement strand
TTCCCATACCGCTTACCGTTGCGTTGATGAGCCGAAAACGGCCGCTATCACCAGGAGAAACACGGTTCCTTCTGATAGCATGCACGCGCTAAACAGCGTATAACGCAGAATCTGGGCTGTTACGATACACCAGAGGATGCCACCGAAATTCATTCGGGGGAGGATGTCACTTGACAACAAAGAAGCCTGCAGCTATAATGCTTACCGAAAAGCGGGCGTAGCTCAGCTGGTAGAGTACAAGCTTCCCAAGCTTGGGGTCGCGGGTTCGAGACCCGTCGCCCGCTCCATTTTCCATTTTAAAATCCGTGAGACAAATCCACGGATTTTTTCTTTATGCACCAATCCTGTACATCACTGGTTCACCATCAACCTATCATACGCTGACAGCTGACGATGCTCGGGAAAAACTCTACAAACCAATGGGGAAACAAACGTCTTACACCAGCACCCTGAGGGGATATCTCTATTCTCGTAACGAGAGAACATTTTCATTTTGACGTGACATAAATTAGTGAAGGACTTGAGACAGTGAAGTAACCATTGTATTCTAGCAACATGATTACTCCTCTTCTTGTCGTCTCCAGCATTACCATCAGCTTGTTGGTCCTGCCAGTGAACTTGAATAGCATCCGGTAGCAATAATCATTTGAGTATAAAGTCGGTGCGGCTGTTTTTGACCCCTTCTTTGTTTTTGACATCAAGGGTCATGCTCTCAACAATGAAGATGCGCGTCTCCTCGACCTGCTGTGACTGCAGCAGATAGTTTCTAACCGCCCGCGCCCGCTCTTCGGATAGTGCCTTCAGGTCATCATCGGTCACCGTCAGGTTAGTAAGCATTAGCTTCTCCATCTCGGGTACGGGTAAGTCTTTGGCCATCCCCACGATGTTTCGGGGCTTAGGAAACTTTTCCGCTTTATACGCCTGTTTGAGGTAAACGGGGTATTCCTGAGGTGTCACGATTACATCATCCAGCGAGGGCGTCTCGCCGCCTTTTCGAGCCATGTCTTTAATTTTCTGAGCCTTTACTTTTCGAAGCAGGAGGTTTTGTTTGAGCCCCTCACGGTCTTTTTCCGGGTCTGCATGGCCAACAATGTCCATCTTGAGTGCTGGTCGTTCATGAAGGGCTTTCGTGAGGGTGTCAAGCTTCTTTTGCGTCTCGGCCGTCAGAGCAACGGAGCCATAATCGAATTCGGCATACCCCAGCTGCTCCCCGCCGCCGAAGATGGACCCCAATAGAGCAAATGGTGATGTGGCTACCTTCACAAGAAGGTTCACTATGATCTTCAGCACCACTTTGCCCACGCTAAACTTAGGATCGTTCAATTCGCCGGAGACCGGGATATCGAGTTTGATCTCACCGTTTTGGTCCTTCAGGAGCGCTACCGCAAGTCTCACCGGAAGTTTTGTCGCATCGGGGCTATCGATGGGATCTCCGAAGTTGAATTGGTCAAGGAAGATGTTGTTTTTGGCGTCAAGCTTGTTCTTTACGATCAGGTATTCTAGCTGAAAGGAAAGCTTTCCCTTCTCGATCGTATAGCCTGCGTAGCGGCCCGAATAGGGGCTCACCGCGGTTAGGTCCATGTCCTTGAAGGCTGCCTTCAGCTCCACATAAAGATCATCCCTAAGCGGGTTGATTTTGCCGGTGATTTCGAGGGGAGCATAGCGATCATACATCCCCCTGAGCTCTACCTCGCCGAACTTGTTTTCTTCAGATGAGAGACCGGAAATGCGTCCGCCAATCTCCAGCAGGCTAGCGCTAAATCGAGGCTTGATGCTGTCGTCAGTAAAGTTGACTGTGCCGCCTTGGAGGGTGATTTTATCGATCGCTAATTTTCGCTGCCGAGGTGGTTCCTGGCGATTTTCCTCCGCTGCTTCTGTTGTTTGCGGGGCCTGTACGGAGGGAGCAGCTGGTTGCGCTGTCAGGGTCGGGTTGCTGAACACCTCCTGAAGATTTATCGTCCTGTCTGCGTTAATGATAATACGTGAGTAGAAATTGGAAAGAGAGATTTCTCGGATATGCAGGAACAGCGGTGCATATCTGATATCCATCTCGCCCAGATAGAGCGAGTCCCACTTGAGCAGGTCCTCTGCATTCGCCTTGTCGAGGAGCGAAAATCTGTTGACCCATAGTTTCCCCTTGAATGCCCCCTGAAGCTCCTCATTACTGGCCTGGAATGCTTTCAGTTTGCCATTCATGCTGAGCGCCCCGCCTGCAACGATCACCTGTACCCGCTCCGCAAGGTACGGCTGTAGCGGCTTGATGGGGAGCTTCTTGAGATTCACCGTGAGGTCTGCTGACAGAGGACTCAAGGCGAAATCACCTTCGACCGAGGCGGTCCCCTCCTGGCCAACATGCATCGACAGCGCGAAAGTTCCCTTAGCGTCCTTTTCCGTGGAAATATTGTGAGCTTTGCAATTGATGCCGTCGACGGTTAACGCAAAGGGCTCGACAAGGCTCTGATCCGTTATCATCACCTTATACCCATCAACGATAAGAGATTTGAGCGACACGATCCAGGGTGCAGATGGAGCGGATGGAGGCTTGGATTTCTTGGTTGCCGGGTGTGATACCGTAGTCGAGGCGGTCATGAGTGTTGCAAAATTCATCCGTCCATCTGCAGACCGCGAGACTGCCAACGATCCCTTCTCAGTGGTGATAGAGCCGATTTCAACTTTATCAGTCTCGAGGTCGAGCGAGATATCTTTTATGCTTAAAAGCGGGATTTTAAGGAATTCGCCCCGAACTTTTTTTATGGCTACACTCAGGTCCCTCACCCTTGATTCACCCGTCAGGGTAAGTAATGGAGCACGGTCTGTATATTGGCGGTATGCAAACTTCATCTCCACGTCGAGACGGCCTGACGGTACTTTTACATTGAGTTGCGTGGGCGCGTAGGCCAAATAGTAGGGGATATCGATGTCCTTGAGCGAGATATCGAACGAAGTCTCGTGCGAGCCAGAAAATACCTTGGTTGAGCCCCTGATGTTGATGGGCGTACCGTTTACTGTGGCGCCGAGCGAGGGTTGCACGAATGATTCAACATAGGAAGGAAGGTTGGAGATGAAGGGGATAGATAGATTGATCTGCGTGATCTCGTGTTTTGTTGCAGCTGGCCTGTCATCGAACTCTATATGACCATCTACCAGCTGGATATTGCTTAATGAAAAGAAAAGAGGTTTGCCAGGTTTCTCCGGAACTGCAGCCTCTCGCTCGGCTTCAAATTTACTGGCGATATCCGAAAAGTTATAGGCATTGGCGTCAGTTCGGACGAGATGGACGTAGGGCTTTTCCAGTTTGATCTCTCTCATCACGGGTCCGCCCCTGAAGATCGTTTTCAACTGTAGGTTAATGTACAGGCTCCGGAAGGAAACAAAAGTGGTGCTGCCATCAATCTCCTTGATCTCGAACCCCCTGATGGTGGCAGAAAGGGCGTAAGGGTTGAGACTGACTGAGTCGATGCTTACCCGACGACCGAGTTGCTCGCTTAGCTTATCCATCGCAAGGTGCTTTATATAAGGAGGCAGTATGAAAAATCCAGTGACAGAAAAAAGAGCGAAAAAAACGAGAGCGGCGATGCCTATAGTCTTGGCCCTGCGGGTTTTAGTGAAGTTGAAGAAACTGATGAAAAAAGCAGGTAACTTATGAAAGATGGCGTGCTTGGTAAAACTCATGCTGCACCTCTGGAAGAGGAGTGCCTCTGCTTCTACAGGTATTTGGGCAAGCGCGCAACTGCCGATATTCTATGCCGGCCTTTGATATAAACACGAATTCTTTTCTTCAGGCTGCCCGGCTCATTTCGGCGCTTCCTAAAAAAAATTGCATTTACCACTAGAAACCGTGATATACACCTGATCATAATTCTAATTCATGCTTCTTTGGCCATAGTGTGACCGGATTGCAGCGTTCGTCTGCTAATTATTCTTAACATAATGTTATCAAAGATTTGTTATATGTCAATAGACGGCGCTGGAATATTATCCGTTACATCTCCTCCATGGTGATGCCATTGAGCGGGAAGCATTTTTACTTCAGGTGTGCGAGAATGCAAGCGGTTCTTTGAGATCCCGGACTTTAGAGAGTGCGCCATCGTCAGCGGGATCTACCGGCTGCTCTTCGGGCAGAAGATCGGCCTTCAGCCAGAGCCACTGAAATTAACCGATCATATTCTGCTTTAATTTGTCCTGCCGGAATAAGGAAATTTTGCGGAAGGACCTGAAAATTAACGCCTTGGCAAGTGCTATCATGTTGAGTATTATCATTCTCGGGTGCGGGTTTACGGGGTTCGAGACCCATTGCCCGCTCAATTCATTTTTACCGACATTCAAAGAGTTAATTTTATGAAAAGGTTTTTGAGTATTTCTACCCATAGGCGAGGAGGGGAAAACCACAGCGCCAGATCATCATTTGTTTCTGGCAGTTCCTATTTCCGTTGTGCAACTTGCTAAATTGCTTTTGGCACTTTCATTCTGGGGATTGAGGGCTATCGCTGCCGTGAACTCCCTTACGGCCTCTCTGAGTTGCCCGCTTCTTTTATATGCGATTCCCAGGTTAAGGTGAGCATCATCATAATCGGGAACGACCTTTAGATTAGTCTTATATTCTTGTATTGCCTCCTGTAAATGGCCCTGCTCAAGATATACATTCCCGAGGTTATAGTGTACCATCGCATCAGATGGCATGATCGCCATTACGGTTTGAAATTCTCGAATTGCGCGGTCATAATCTCCCAGCTTTTTAAACACAATGCCAAGGTTGTTGTGGAGTTTGTAATTATTGGGATCCAATTTCAACGCCGTTACCAATTCATTCCGCGCATCCTCCAAGCGCCCCCTCATGCTGTAATACATCCCCAGGTTCTGGTGGGGTCGCACCAACGCGGGGCTGGTCTTGACCGCATTCTCCCACAGCGTGATCTCGTCTTTCCAGACTGTATTCCGCACATAGGTCGTGACAAGGATGATTATAGCCAACGTACAGAAAGTAGCAATAACCACCTTGTTTGGATTCTTGAGTTCAGGAAATTGATTGGCGAAAAAGACGCCCAGGGAGACGAACGCCACGATCATGCCAATTGACGGGAGATATACCCTGTATTCGGCAATGAGTTCCCCGAGTGGAATAATGCTCGACTCGACTGAAAGGGTGATAAAGAACCAAAGAATCCCGAAGGACAGCACCTTGAGCACAGGATATTTACTGGCTTTATTAGAAACAAAACAGAGATACACAGCCATTGAAATCAATGTCAGCAGCACAGTGAATGATGCAAAAACCGGCAGTTGAAACAGGGAATGATATACGGGAACGTCATGATCAATGCTCTGGTTAATGGGGAAAAACAAAAGCCGTATATAGGTTATGATGACCCTGAATTGGGTAAGAAGGTAATCGCTTCGGGATATCTGCGATACATCAGCGGCAGTGATGACCCGCATGGTGCTGTCGAGGGATTGAAGTTTGCCCTGCTGTATAAAAACGAGCGTCGGGATGATGAACAGGGTCAGGGAAAAAGGGGCGAGTGTTTTGATCCGATCAGGAGTGCTACGTGACAAAAAGACCAGATCATACAGCATTATGATTAGCGGCAGAGTGAAAGTGAACTCTTTCGTTACCATCGCTGCAGCCGCTGAAACGAGGGCGGCCGCATGGAGAACATGGCGTTTGCCATCGGTGGTTGACATCGTGGACGATATGTATAGGAAAAGGGAAAGCAGAAAGAAGAAGGTGGCAAGCAAAACAAACCGTGATGTGATATAGGTAACTGCATGAGTCTGAATCGGATGACAGACAAAAAGCAACGACGAGAGCAACGCAATCGCGTCGTGGGAGTTTGAACCGATTTCAGCTTCTCGATTTGAAAATAAAGCTGTTTTGAAGGTATTTCTGAGTATCAAATATACCAGAAAGCTGTTGATGATATGAAGCAGCAGGTTGACGATATGATAACCCGCGACGTCAAGCCCGTGCAGATGGTAATTCATAGCAAGAGAGAGATAGCCCAGGAAGCGGGTCATGAATGCATAGCGTAAACCGATGGGGAAGGCGGTGGGAGATTGCTGATTAAGCGTAACGGCTTCTGATGGATGAAGAAAATAACGAAAGCTTCTGATTATCGGGTTGTTGACAATATAACCGTCATCATCAAATTGGAATGGCACAGTAAACGTATTAGAGTAGGCCAGCAGGCCAGCCACACAGATAAGCGTAAAGACGAAAAATTTATTGCGTAACAGGTTCGTGTTCATGCAGCGTCTTTATTCGTACGGTTATTTCCTAAAGTCGTTTTCGACGAACTCCATAAATCCTTTCAATATGACATGAAGCGCTTTATCATTCATAAACCCTGCGGGCATGCCGCATTGTATGAATGCGCCTCTTGAAAAGTTTACGGTGTGAAAAAAATAGAAGATCAAAATAGCAAAATAAATCTAAAATGACCTAAAGCCCTTCAACGAAACAGGTTATATTTGATAATGCAATAAAAAGCCCGGAAACCATCTTTCCATCCGATTTTTTTGCCCTCTTCATAAGTCCTTCCGTAATAAGAAATTCCCACCTCGTAGATCCTGCATCTCAGTTTGGCAATTTTCGCGGTTATCTCGGGCTCAAACCCAAACCTGTCCTCTTCGATATTAATGGACTGTATAATTTCTCTCTTAAATGCCTTATAACAGGTTTCCATGTCGGATAGGTTCAGATTGGTGAATATATTTGAGAAGAATGT
Source organism: Nitrospirota bacterium (assembly GCA_035516175.1). Taxonomy (GTDB): domain Bacteria; phylum Nitrospirota; class UBA9217; order UBA9217; family UBA9217; genus DASPSR01. The sequence continues at coordinate 95,313 of DATJAO010000060.1, read as the reverse complement.
TAAAATGCCATTCCCCACGCTGTGCCAGAAATACAACACTCTATGTGGTCTATTGCTGATAAATCGAGAACCGAATACTACATCTGCTTTATTATCCAGAATCGGACCGATCACTATCGGATACTCATTGGGGTCATACTCAAGGTCGGCATCTTGTATGATGACAATATCTCCCGTTGCCTCTTTGATGCCATGCCTTATTGCAGCTCCTTTGCCCCTGTTACTCTCATGGTAAATTACTTTATCGACCTTTCTCTCTAATTCATTCCTTATTTTTTCTCTTGTTCCATCAGTCGAAAAATCATCAACGACGATGATCTCTTTGTTGTCATACGGAGAATTTCTGACTGCATAAACAACGGCGTCTATGGTCTTCAGTTCATTAAAACACGGTATGATCACAGAAAGCTTCATAGCCAGACTAAATATATCCTCCCCAGCACACGCTGTGATTCGTTTTAGTTCCTCCTCGTATGACCTTCTTCCTCAATAAGGCCGGACCATCATATGCTTTTAGTAATTTAAGCAAACTATGGGTTTGTAATCCGCAATTCCCCGTAACAGTTATCGGCTGAAGACTTCAAGAATTTATTTATCGTGGAATAAAAACGTACCCAATTTCAATCAAAAAACTGGGTTACCTGCCGAGAGAACTCTTTATGTTTTTAAATCATAAAATACTATTGCAGATAGTACCACACCTTACTGCACTGTCAATATCTTTTTCGACTTATTATTTTCATACAAAATCTAAATGTCGCAAGACCTGCGCAATTCGTAATGCGTCCACCATTTCACAGACGTGTATGCAGAAAGAAAAACTCTCGGCAATTGACTTAATGGCCTCCGGCAATACTCGGTCATCTTGCCATTAACCGGATCGGCTCTCTGGAGAGGTTTCAACAAGAACCTCTTTGTGCATCAAGAATTAACGCCTTGACAAGTGTTATCACTTTGATTATTATCATTCTCGGCTGCGGGTTTACGGGGTTTGAGACCCGTTGCCCGCTCAATTCTTTATAAGATACGATGAAAACCAGCCCCTGCCTGATGAACCCAGGTGGGGTTTTTTTCTGATAGGGACATAATGAAAACGATGATTGTTTTGAATGCCTTGGTGGCATCCTTCCTGTTCCTTTATTCCGCGGCAGGAGCGGCGGAAGGCCGTCTTGTAATTGCGGATTTTTCCACCGGCGTAAACGAAAAGGGCGTTCCACAGGGATGGCAGCTTAAGGAAAAATCCGGCAAGGCGGATTATGCCGTGGTCAAGGACGGAGATTTGAATGCAGTCCGCTTCAGGAGCGCTAATACGTCCTTCTCCCTTCAGAAAGAGGTGCTTGTGGACCTCAAGCAGTTCCCAATTCTCACCTGGAAATGGAAGGTGACGAAGCTTCCCGTGGGAGGCGATTTCAGAAGATCGAAGACCGATGACCAGGCAGCCCAACTTTTCCTTGCATTCTCAAAGACCAGGGCGATGGTCTATATCTGGGACACGACCGTGCCGCAGGGGACCATGGGAAACGCCTCAGCGCCGTTCTTTATGTCCATCAAGGCAATAGTCGTTCGTTCGGGTGCTGCGGATACGGGAAAATGGCTCACCGAGGTTCGGAACGTGTACGACGATTATAAGAAACTGTTCGGAGATGAACCCACGGAAGTAGAAGGTGTGAGGCTCCAGATTAACTCACAGCATACCGAGACCTCGGCCGAGAGCTACTTTGCGGACGTTGTGTTCATGAAACAGTAGTGGCAGGGGTCAGGGTGAAAGAGGCAGGGAAGATATAAGGATAATGATAAAAAAAATATACTTCATCACCGGCGGGGCCCGATCAGGAAAATCCGCTTTTGCTGAAAGGCTGGCGAACGGCATGACGGGCAAGCGAGCATATATCGCCACGGCACAGGCGCTTGATACGGAAATGGCGTCGCGAATACAACATCACCGGGAGCGCCGCGCAGCCGCATGGGACACCTATGAAGAGCCGCTTGCCATCGCGAACCTGCTCGAAAAGCTGAACAAACGTTACCAGATAGTCCTGCTTGACTGTCTTACGCTCTGGTTGAGCAACGTCATGGCCCATACCAATGGGGACGATGCGGTCAATTCCCGCTCCGATGTGCTAGTTGAAGCGATCAAAAGCTTCGATGGCTCATCTATCATCGTGTCGAACGAGGTCGGGCTCGGAATCGTACCGGATAATCCGCTTGCACGGCGGTTTCGGGATTTCGCCGGCATGTTGAACCAGAAAGTAGCGCAGGCTGCGGACGAAGTTTATTTTACTGCGGCGGGGATACCGATGAAGATCAAGTAGTTCTATCGCGTTATGGTGAGGATGCAGGACAAAAGGCATTTCTGTTAATAGCGAGAAAATACTGTCGAACGCAGATTTCCTCGGGAAGAGTGGGCCAAACTTGAAATGAAATTATAACAGGGGGTAAAGAAAGTGGGACGACTGCAGGAAGTATTGAAAAGGATCCAGCCCGTTGACACATCACGTACGAATGACATCCAGGCACAGCTTGATAACCTGACGAAACCGCAAGGCAGCCTCGGCCGGCTCGAAGAGCTGGCGAAGAAGTATTGTCTCATCACGGGCAAGAACAAGCCCAGCATCAAGAATAAGATAATATTCACCTTTGCCGGAGACCACGGGGTGACCGAAGAGGGCGTGAGCGCGTTCCCCAAAGACGTTACACCGCAAATGGTCTATAACTTCCTTGGCGGTGGGGCAGGGGTGAACGTGCTTGCCAAACATGTCGGCGCACGGGTGATCGTGGTGGATATGGGCGTCGACCATGAGTTTGAGCCTACTGAGGGGCTGGAGATAAGAAAAATCGGCCACGGCACGCGGAACATGACCAAGGGCCCGGCCATGACGCGCGACGAGGCGGAGCGGGGAGTGCTCGCCGGTATTGAATTGGTCGAAAAATACCGTGACCGCGTCGATATCCTCGGTACAGGAGACATGGGTATCGGGAACACAACGCCGTCCTCTGCCATCGTATCCGTCATCACCGGCACGGATCCGGAAAAAGTAACGGGCCGCGGCACCGGCATTGACGACAGCTCGCTTCGGAACAAGGTGGCGGTCATTAAAAAGGCGATTGCGGTGAACAGCCCCGATCCCAAGGATGCCCTCGACGTACTTGCGAAAGTCGGTGGGTTCGAGATCGCGGGCATCGCCGGTCTCGTGATCGGTGCGGCATTGTTCAGGATCCCTGTAGTCGTGGACGGTTTCATTTCAACTGCCGGTGCGCTAATCGCCGCAGAAATGAACCCCTTGGTCAAAGGGTACATCATCGCGGCGCACCAGTCGGTAGAAATCGGACACCGGAAGATGCTCGAACATTTGGAGCAGATTCCGCTGCTTGACCTGAACCTCAGGCTAGGTGAAGGCACAGGTGCGGCACTTGGCATGTCGCTTGTTGAGGCCGGCGTGAGAATCCTTACGGAAATGGCGACATTCGCCGATGCCGGCGTTGCCGGGAAGAGGGATGAAGAAGTGAAGGTGTGAAAATAAAAAGGTAGGAACGTGGAGCGATAAAAAAAGATGAGAGTCAAGCGATGATCAAAAACTTCATCAATGCTGTGGAGTTTCTTACGATCTTTACCATAAGCAGGAAGCATGACGTGACCGAGGGTGACCTGGCGAAATCCGTGGTTTACTTCCCCTTTGTCGGCTTCCTGATCGGCGTGATACTGAACTATTCGGACAAGGCCCTTGCATGGACCGTGCCCCCTACTATAGCAAATGCCCTTCTGCTCATCATGCTTGTGCTTATCACGCGAGCCATCCATATCGACGGCTTGGCCGATACGCTCGACGGTATCATGGGCGGGCATGACAGAACGTCCAGGCTCGAGATCATGAAGGACAGTCGGCTCGGCACTGCCGGTGCGCTCGGCATCGTGCTACTCCTGCTCGTAAAATATCTCTGTTTCAATAATCTGTTCGACAACGACAAAGCATCAGCACTGCTTACTGCGCCGATGCTGGGCCGGTGGTCCCAAATTCTCATGGTTTTTCGGGCGAACTATGGCCGTGAACAGGGAATGGGCAGCGCTTTCGTCGGACATCTGCGGGTTAGCGGAATGATTTCGGCGTCGGCCGTGGCGCTGGGACTGGCGGTATTCGTGAGCGGCATCTGGGCGGCAATTCTCATATCCAGCGTCGCGCTCTTCACCATTGTCTGCCGATGGTATCTGGTGCGAAAGCTCGGAGGCGTGACCGGCGATGCGATTGGAGCCGTGAGTGAGTTAAACGAGGCGCTGACACTTTTGCTTTTCGTCATTCTGTCAAACCGGAGTTGAAGTATGTTCACGAGAGTGTATCTCATGCGCCATGGCGAAGTGCAGAACGGCGGAGAGAAACGGTACAACGGCCATATCGATATCGATATCACCGAGGATGGCAGAGAACAGATGCGGCGGCTTGCCGGGATGCTCGCTGGGAAAAACATTGCGGCAGTGTATTCCAGCGACCTTATTCGCTCAGCCAAGGGGGCGGAGATCATTTCTCGGAGCCTCAACCTCACTTACACCCCCCTGCGTGATCTCCGGGAACGAAGCGTCGGTAAATGGGAGGGGCTTACGGCCGAGGAGATTAAGGATCGCTTTCCCGGGGAGTATACTGCCTGGAGGGCTGACCTCATCAATTACCGGCCTCCTGACGGCGAATGCCTGCTGGATGTCCGGGAACGGATCCTGCCGGTGCACAAAAAGTTGGTCGGCTCGCATCCCGGCCAGGAGATCGCGATGCTGCTGCATGGAGGGGTCAACAGGGTCATCATCGCCGATGCACTTGGCCTCGATCTCATGAACCTGTTCAGGATCGACCAGTCCTTCGGCGCGCTCAATATAATCGATTACTACGACGACGGCATGGCCGTGATTAAGCTTCTGAACGGGTGAGCACGACCAGAAAACCATTGACTTTGACCTGCCTGTGCTGTATTGTGGAGATCATAGAGAGCTGGGGGAGCCGATCGGCTGAGAGTCCTCTTTTTTCGAGGGCGACCCTTAGAACCTGATCCGGGTAGTGCCGGCGTAGGGAAGGCGAACATTCACAGCTTCATATAACCCTTCTCAAGCCGTATCCTCCCGGATACGGCTTTTTCTTTAGAGAATTAATTTATTTCGCTGTCATTGCGAGATGCCTGCTAGCGACGAAGCAATCCCAGGTCTATGATTTCATGAAAAAGAGATCGCTTTGCTCGCTAGGACATTGGGAGCATGGCGTATGATGATCACATGCAACGGAGAGAAAAAAACAGTACCCGACGGCATAACAGTCCAAGGTTTGCTCGAGTTTTTAAAGGTTCAGCAGGAACGCGTGGCTGTTGAGTTGAACCTTGAAATCGTAAAAAAGGACAAATTCGGCACGACCGCAATAAAAGAGGACGACAACCTCGAAGTAGTGAGCTTCATGCAGGGAGGATCCTGACACACATTCAGGGTCCAATATGAAAAGTTGAGGAGTGATATTGAATATGACTGACGATAAACTGGTCATTGCTGGTATTGAGTTCAGGTCAAGGCTCTGGGTCGGGACCGGGAAGTACAAGGACTTTGCGGAAACGAAGAAGGCTATCGAGGCTTCAGGTACGGACGTGGTAACGGTCTCGGTGCGGCGCGTCAATATCATCGACCGCAGCAAGGAGAACCTCCTCGATTATATCGATCCGAGGAAGTACAAGATCCTCCCGAACACAGCAGGCTGTTACACGGCCAAGGATGCGATCCGCACGGCCATGCTGGCGGCAGAGGCGGGAATCACGAAACTTGTGAAGCTCGAAGTGATCGGCGACGACAAGACCCTGTTTCCGGACAACGAGGCGCTGCTCGAAGCCACGAAGGTGCTTGTGAAAGAAGGATTGATCGTGCTTCCCTACGTGAGCGACGACCCGATCATGGCCAAGAAGCTCGTTGACCTAGGTTGTCCAGCGGTTATGCCGCTCGCAGCGCCCATCGGATCCGGCCTCGGCATCAGGAACCCGTACAATATCAGAATTATCATGGAAACAGTGAAGGTCCCTGTCGTGGTTGACGCCGGTGTGGGTACGGCATCGGACGTGGCGCTTGCGATGGAACTCGGCTGCGATGCGGTGCTCCTGAACACAGCGATCGCCGGGGCCAGGGACCCGATTGCCATGGCCGAGGCCATGAGGTACGGCGTGCTCGCCGGAAGGCTTGCCTACAGGGCTGGCAGAATCCCGAAGAAACTTTACGCCACGGCTAGTAGCCCGCTGGAGGGTATGATCGGGAACTAAGAGGAGAGTGCACGGTCTCTGCTCCATGCCCGAAGCTTCCGTGGAGGGTTTCATTGGCAGTTGACTTCAGGCTCTACCTGATCACCGACCGCAAGATTACGAAGATGTCGCTTCCTGCCGCCGTTCGGCTCGCTCTTAAAGGCGGTGTGCGGGCAATCCAGGTTCGAGAAAAGGACTTGCCGGTGCGGGAGCTAATTGCTATCGCCCAGGAACTCAGAAGGATGACACGGGAGTCCAGCGCGAAGCTATTCATTAACGATCGTGTTGACGTGGCAGTCGCCGTAGAAGCGGATGGCGTACATCTCGGCCATCAGAGCATGCCTTCGGAGGCTGTGAGAAAGATCGTCGGCAAGAAGATGCTCATTGGGGTATCTACCCATTCTCTTGCAGAAGCGGTGAACGCTGAGGAGGCCGGTGCCGATTTCATCACCCTTGGTCCGATCTTCGTGACACCATCCAAGATGCAATATGGCGAGCCGCTAGGAGTTGAGGCAATCGGGATCGTGAAGAAAAATATTCGGATACCAGTTTTTGGCATTGGTGGCATAAGAGAACCTAATATAGCTCAAGTCATGCAGGCAGAGGCAGACGGTGTTGCGATGATTTCGGCGATCTTGGCTGCCGCTGATGTCCAGAGGGCTGCAGAGCTTATGAATGGGCGAATTAGTGAAGCAGTGAAATAAGAGACGAGAGAAAAACCTCACGTCTCTTGTCACTATCACGAGGTGCATAATGACTCAGATTCTTGAAGCACGCAAAGGAAATATCACTCCCGAGATGGAGGCTGTGGCCCGGGCCGAGGGTGTTAGTCTTGACCATATCATCGAAGGGGTAGCCAAGGGCACCATCGTCATCACGAGAAATGCGCTGCATACGTCGATCGTACCTCTCGGCATCGGCAGGGGACTGCGGACCAAGATCAATGCGAACATCGGCACATCCAGGGACCGGATGTCCATCGAGGATGAGATCGAGAAGCTTAAAGCGGCAGTCGCTTCCGGTGCTGATGCGGTCATGGACCTCTCCACCGGCGGTCCGATTGTCGAGATCCGCAAAGAGATAATCAAGCACTCGACAGTCGCTATCGGCACGGTCCCCATATATCAGGCTGCGGTTGCGACCGTGGAGCAAGGCTCCTCCATTGTCCAGATGGATCCGGAGATGCTTTTCCGCGTTATCGAGGAGCAAGCCGAGGAGGGGGTAGACTTCGTGACCGTGCACTGCGGGGTGACTACGTCGAGTGTGGATCGGCTCAAGCTCCAGGGCAGGATCATGGACGTGGTCAGTCGCGGCGGCGCATTCCATCTCGAATGGATCATCCATAATGAAGAAGAGAACCCGCTCTACAAACAGTACGACCGCCTCATTGAGATCGCGAAAAAATACGATATGACGCTTTCACTCGGAGACGGCATGCGGCCGGGAAGCCTTGCTGATGCCACGGACCGGGCGCAGATCGAAGAACTCATCACGCTCGGCGAACTGAGGGACATTGCGGTCGACGCGGGCGTGCAGGTAATGATCGAAGGGCCAGGGCATGTTCCGATCAACCAGGTTGAGACAAACATCAAGATTCAGAAGGAACTCTGCAAGGGGGCGCCATTTTACGTGCTTGGACCGCTCGTAACGGACGTGGCGCCAGGATACGATCATATCACCTCCGCCATCGGCGGTGCCATCGCCGGGGCGGCGGGAGCTGACTTCCTCTGCTATGTAACGCCATCCGAGCATCTGCGCCTGCCAGATCTCGAAGACGTTCGTGAAGGCGTGATCGCCTCTCGGATTGCGGCGCATGCGGCGGACATCGCCAAGGGTGTGAAAGGCGCGATCGAATGGGATAGGGAGATGTCGCGGCGGCGGAAAGCGCTCGATTGGAAGGGCCAGATTGAGCTCTCGATCGATCCAGACAGGGCGCGTAAGCTACGCGAATCAAGCCTGCCAAAGGAGTCCGATGTCTGTACCATGTGCGGAGAGTTCTGTTCCATGAAAGGCGTGAGCGCGTATCTCAAAACCGACGTAAAGCGAAAAACATAAGGAGGGAAGTGAGGAATGCGGAGTGCGGAGTGCGGAACTGAACGCAAATCGATGAGTCCTGTTAAGGCGATTTTATTTTTCATGATGCTCTGTCTGCCTTTTAACGTTTTTGCAGTGACGGCCCGGCAGCCCGAGATCAAGCTTGAGCCGAATACACCTGGCCCGGGAGATATCATGATCGTGACCGTGAAGGGCGCTGTCGCCCCCGTGGAAGGAAAATTCGGGGATAAGAAAATTTATTTCAATGTGTCCAAAGATTCTTTCAAAGCAGTGATTGGCATCGATCTCTTTACCGAACCGGGAAAGTACGATCTTGACGTCTCTGTGAATGGAACCATTCTCTCCCGATCTGTGACGGTGATCAAAAAAGCGTATCCCGTGCAGAGGCTCACGCTCCCGAAAGACATGGTCGAGCTCTCTCCGGAGAATGAGGCGCGGGCGGAACGCGAGCAGCTCAAAATGGCAGCGATCTGGCCGAACGAGACAGAACGCGTGTGGGACGGCGATTTTATCAATCCCCGGGAAGGTGAAATCGTGACTAAGTTTGGAGTACGCAGGGTCATTAATAAGATCCCCAAAAGCCCGCACAGCGGTGTGGATGTGGAGGCTAAAGAAGGTGATGCAGTGCATGCACCGAATAACGGCGTCGTCGTCCTGATTGACGAGCAGTTTTTTTCGGGCAAATCCTTGATCCTTGACCATGGGCAGGGCATTTATACAATGTTTTTTCACCTCTCCAAAATTCTCGTCACATCAGGCCAACAGGTGAAAAAGGGCGATGTGATCGCCCTCGTTGGTGCCACAGGCCGTGCTACCGGACCGCACCTGCACTGGGGCGTACGGATGCAAGGCGCGCGCGTTAATCCGCTGGAGTTAATTCATTTGAAGCTAGAATAACAAGGGACACGGGGCAGGGCAAGAAATAAGAAACCGTCATGCACGCGAATCATGTCCCAGCACTGAGTAAACAGGACCCGGCGTTCCAATGTCATAACAATTTGTGAACATACATGTCGATTTGCATCCAATGATCAAAGTTCTCTCCATAGCCGGCTCTGACCCTTCATCCGGCGCCGGGATCCAGGCAGACCTCAAGACCTTCCAGACACTCGGGGCTTTCGGGATGGCGGTGCCCGCAGCGCTCACGGTGCAGAATAGCCGGGGTGTATCCGTAGTTGAACCGGTAACATCTCGAATACTTTCCAATCAGCTTGATGCGCTGCTCTCGGATATCAAACCTGACGCCATCAAGACAGGAATGCTTCTCACGAGGCAGAATGTTGATGCCGTTGCCGATGCCGTAAACAAATTCAGTCTCAAAAATCTTGTGATCGATCCCGTGCTCCGGTCGAGTTCAGGAATGATGCTGCTCCAGCCTAAAGCCGTACCATCGCTAAAAAAGAATCTTTTCCCGCTTGCACTCATCGTTACTCCCAATGTCCCCGAGGCAGAATTTATTACTGGTCTGCCCATCAGAAACGAAGGGGATATGGATTTCGCCGCCGGTACCCTCCTTGACCTGGGTCCGGCGTACGTTCTCATAAAGGGTGGACATAGGAGTGGTCCCGCAACGGATACACTGTATGGAGGTAGAACGGTGCTCAGCTTTTCCACAGTTCGGCGGAAGGGCGAATTTCACGGCACCGGGTGCGTGCTCTCCTCGGCCGTCACAGTGTTCATAGCTCAGGGATATCCTGTGGAAAAGGCTGTGGAAAAAGCCAAACAGTTTGTTGACAACATGTTGAAAACCGCGAGACCCGTGGGAAAAGGAAAGACGAAATATTTCCAATATTAATGCTTCACCACAAAGCACCGAGTCACGGGGTAACACTTGATTTTTTCTCTTCGGGCTTTCTCCGTGTATCAGCGTCGCTTTGGTTATCAATATTTTGGGGAGGTTTTGATGCGCGTTGACGGCAGGAAGGTGGACGAACTCCGCAAACTGAAAATCACGAGAAACTACATCAAAGCAGCAGAGGGCTCGGTGCTCATCGAGATGGGCGATACGAAGGTCATCTGTACGGCAACGATCGAAGACTCCGTGCCTCCTTTCCTCAGGGGGAAAGGCATCGGCTGGGTGACCGCAGAGTATGCCATGCTTCCCCGTTCCTCGTCTCAGCGCATCACGCGGGAGCGAAATAAGGTGGGCGGACGCACGCACGAAATCCAGCGGCTCATCGGCCGGTCGCTTCGTTCCGTCGTAGATATGGACGCCCTGGGCGAGCGCACGGTGCTCGTCGACTGCGATGTGGTCCAGGCCGACGGCGGCACCCGTACGGCCTCGATCACCGGTGCGTACATCGCCCTCATTGATGCGCTGCGGTTTATTTATAAGCAGGCGCTTCTCGATACTGTCCCGGTCACGGACTACCTCGCTGCGGTGAGCGTCGGGATCGTTGGCGGCAAGCCGATGCTCGATCTTAGTTATGTTGAAGATTCAGCCGCCGAAGTGGACATGAATCTGGTGATGACCGGTAAGGGCAAGATCGTGGAGGTGCAGGGTACGGCCGAAGGCGAACCGTTCTCGAAACAGGAACTGAACAGACTTCTTGCTCTGGGAGAGAAAGGGATCAAGGCGCTCATCAAGAGACAGAAAGAATTGCTTAAGTGACGGCGTTTCTGACGTCGTTGACATTTATTGTTCCGGCCGAGATGGTAGAGAAAACCTAGCTTCTCGCGGTGGCTTTTGCCACGAGGTTTCGCTGGCAGACAGTAATGGCGGGGCGTGTGTACAGCGAGCGCGACGAATCATCTTTTTGCCGTCGGAGTTGGTAATTATCTCACAAACATTGTTCCCCTTGTGTACATCAAGATTGCCGCAGCGGCATCATTCATTCTTTCATCTCCTCATCTTTTTTTGTTTCCTCAATTCGTTCCCATGAGAAGAAAGTTGCCGCCTTCTGCTGACGGTGTATCTTATTGATCATACGATGATGTAAGTTATCATCTGTAGCCGTTAGTGAATGCAGGTATCTAAGGAGGCTTTCTCGTCATGATGTTGGAAGCTTGTTTTTTCTTGACAAAAATCTCCCAGAGACATAATATTAAACAACTGTTTTAAAGTGAGGGAAGGACTTTATTATGCTCAGAAAAAGGGTATTCTTATGGTTTTTATTCGGATTCATCCTCCTTTCCTCCTCGCCTGCCATAGCGCAGTTTCCGATCATAAATGCTGAAGACGTGAAAGCGTGGATGGCGGGGAAGCGCTCTTTCGTGCTCATTGATACAAGACTGCCCGATGAGTATCAGGCAGGTCACATTTCAGGTGCGATTAATATTCCGGCGGAGCGGATGAATTTTGAGGCAGCGCGCCTCCCCAAGAATAAGACGACACCGATAATCTTTTATTGCAGAGGAACCGGCTGAGGCCTGAGTCGCATGGCCGCAGGTGCGGCCCATGATATGGGGTATACCCACCTCATGATTTATCAGGCAGGCATCCCTGACTGGTTAATGAAGGGTTACCCGGTGAAAAAAGGTGATCAACCCGGCGCGTTCAAGTAAACTCCACTAGAGATGAAAGCTCTCTCAAGAGTCCACAGCGTTTCCTAACGGAGCAAAGAAATGCTGCAGGTAGGAGAGTCATTGTATGAAGAGGGAAAAAGTCAACTACACGATCCAATCGGTTTCCCACGCGCTCGACATCCTGGAATCGTTCACCAAGACCGAAGACGAACTCGGCGTGACCGAGCTTTCGAAGAGGCTGGGGCTGCACAAAAACAACGTGTTCAGGCTGCTCGCCACGCTTGAACATCGCGGTTATATCGAGCAGAACAAGGCGACGGAGAACTACCGGCTTGGCCCCAAGACGCTCCAGATCGGATCGATCTTCATCGAGCAGCGCGAGTGCCGTCGGCAGGCGCGCCCGATCCTTGAAAGCCTTATGGCTTCATCGGGAGAGACTGCGGTGGTGGCGGTCCTGCGGGGAAACAAAGTGATCTACATGGACAGCGTGGAGACGAACAGGACCGTGCGAGCCGTCTCGCGCATCGGCGCCATGCTTCCTGCCCACTGCACCGCCGTGGGTAAGGCACAGCTAGCCACGTTATTACCTGTCGAGATTGAACGACTATATCCTGAAATCAGCCTGCCGGGGCTTACTGACAAGAGCATAAAGACGCGTGATGCCCTGACAGCGGAGTTGAAGAAAACCGCAGAGAGGGGATATGCACTTGAGAACGAGGAATGCGACCCGGAGGTGCGCAGCATTGCCGTGCCGGCAAAAGACTTCTCGAAAAGCGTGATCGCCGCTGTAGGGATCGTGGCTCCCGCAAGCCGGCTCACTGATGAACGGCTTGAAAAAGGCGGGATCATCTCCCTGCTTCTCGAGTCCGGCAACGCGCTGTCCGCTAAACTGGGCTTCAATGTCCCGGAGGGGCGGAAATAGCAACTATCCGGGTTTCGAACACGTGGAAAAAAGGCGGTTGAGAAGTACTTTATTGACACTCCCGTTCGTGCTGTGTTATTATCGCTTAGATGGTGATAGAACAAAAATGGGACCGTCTCAGAACGCTGCTCCGGGGTATGAAATGTGCCGTGCTCGCCTATTCCGGAGGCGTGGACAGTTCTCTTTTGCTCAGGGCCACGGCTGAGGTCATGGGCCCTCGCTTGATAGCTATTACTGCAGTTTCCGAGACCTATCCGCCCGGCGAACTCGAAGCAGCGAAGGAGTTTGCCCGCACACTGGGTGTGACGCACCGGATACTCCGTACACAGGAACTTGCGTCAGAAGAGTTTGTGCGGAATTCCCCGGAACGTTGCTATTTCTGCAAAAAAGAGCTTTACGGAAAACTGAAGAAGATTGCCGAGACCGAAGGTATTTCCTGCATACTCGACGGTTCGAACACGGACGATCTTGATGACTACCGCCCTGGCAGAAAGGCCGCTGAGGAGTTTTCTGTCAGGAGCCCGCTTGTGGAAACAGGACTGTCCAAATCCGATGTCCGCGAACTCGCGCGATTTTTAAACCTCCCCGTGTGGGACAAACCGTCGCTTGCCTGTTTTTCCTCTCGTATTCCGTACGGCACGAGGATCACCCCAGACATTATTGAGACCGTAAAGAACGCCGAGGATCATCTGCACGTTCTCGGGTTACGGCAGGTGCGTGTGCGTCATCACGGCAATATAGCGAGAATAGAGATTGACCGTGAGGCTTTTGGGCAGCTCTTTTCAAATGAAACGGCTGAGAAGGTCACGTCGGCACTGAAGGGACTCGGATATACCTATGTCTGCCTGGACCTCGAGGGATACCGGACGGGAAGCATGAATGCAGAATTGGACAGACAGCAGAGAGCACGGGGCAGAGAGTAGGGGTAGAAGATTACGATGCGTGCCGTGCGCTTCTTACCTATGCTCGTTGTGACCGAACCGATTCATTCATGATACGTAACGCGATAACGGCAACATGGTTGCCTTGGTCAAAAGGAGTAAGGCATGAAGGTACTCGTCGTAGGCGGTGGCGGCAGGGAGCACGCGCTCGTCTGGAAGGTTGCGCAGAGTCCGAAGGTCACAAAGATCTACGCAGCGCCGGGCAATGCGGGCATTGCGCAGATAGCGGAATGTGCTCCAATCAAGGCCGAGGATATTCCGGCCCTGCTGTCGTTTGCCCGGGCAACGGCTGTCGACCTTACCATTGTGGGCCCTGAGGGACCGCTTTCCATGGGCATCGTGAATGAGTTTACGAATGCGGGCCTCCGTATCTTCGGTCCGAGCCGGGATGCCGCGGAGATAGAGGCGAGCAAACAGTTTTCCAAAGACCTCATGAGGAAGTACCATATACCGACTGCGGAGTATGGAGTCTTTACCGATAAGGCTACGGCCGAGGCATACATCTTAGAAAAGGGCGCTCCAATCGTGGTGAAGGCCGACGGGTTGGCTGCGGGAAAGGGCGTCGTGGTTGCCGAGACCGTGGCCGAGGCGCTCAAGGCGCTGGACTTGATCATGTCCCAGAAGGCTTTCGGCGCAGCGGGAGACCGCGTGGTGGTCGAGGAATGCTTGAAGGGAGAAGAGGCATCGTTCATGGCCTTCACCGACGGCAAGGGCGTGGCCCCCATGGCGTCTTCGCAGGACCACAAGCGCGTGTTCGACGCTGATAAGGGCCCGAACACCGGCGGCATGGGCGCCTATTCGCCGGCACCGATCGTGACCAAAAAGCTCGAGCGGAAGATCATGGAGACGATCATGGTCCCGACGGTGCGGGCAATGGAGAAGGAAGGAAGGCCGTTCAAAGGCGTTCTGTATGCTGGCCTCATGATCCATGACAGTGAAGTAAAAGTGCTCGAGTTCAATGCGAGGTTCGGAGACCCGGAGACGCAGCCGGTCATGGCGCGGCTTGACACCGATCTCATCGAGATCATAGAGGCCATCCTCGCCGGGAAGCTCACGAAGATAGACATTAAGTGGAAACCGGAATCCGCGGTGTGCGTTATCATGGCATCGGGCGGGTATCCAGGTAAATACGAGAAGGGTAAGGAAATCAAGGGACTCGAGAAGGCCGCAGGACACAAGAATGTCATGGTCTTTCATTCGGGGACGTCGATGAAGGACAGCACAATCGTGACCGACGGCGGCAGGGTGCTCGGGGTCACTGGTCTGGGGGCCGTGGTTGCCGCGGCCATCGACAATGCCTATGCTGGGGTGCGGGAGATATCTTTTGATGGTGCTCACTACCGCCGGGATATCGGCGCGCGGGCGCTCGAGACAGGGAGCTGAAGTTCCTAAGAGCATTAAAAATCGTAAATTGGAAAATGTAACGTGCAAATGTATCGGCATTTGCAGATTCAAATTTTCAATCTTCAATTTTCAACATTGTTTTTTGATGAAGGGAGTTCATCATGGGGAAACCAGCCGTAGGAATATTGATGGGAAGCGATTCTGACCTGCCGGTAATGCAGGAAGCAGCTGCGATGCTCCAGGAGTTCGGCGTTGAATACGAGATGACGATCGCATCGGCGCACCGTACGCCGAAAAAGGTGCACGAATATAGCCAGAGTGCAGAGCGGCGCGGCCTCAAGGTGATCATCGCCGGCGCGGGATGGGCCGCGCACCTAGCCGGTGTGGTCGCATCACAGACAACGCTGCCGGTGATCGGCGTGCCGATCGATTCTTCGCCGCTCAAGGGGATTGATGCGCTGCTGTCCGTGGCGCAGATGCCCGGCGGTGTGCCCGTTGCAACTATGTCGCTCGGCAAGGCCGGTGCAAAGAACGCCGGAGTTTTTGCGGCGCAGATCATCGCCGTAGGAGACGTAAAGGTAGCCAATCGCCTTAAGGTCTTCAAGGTAGAGATGGAGCGTGACGTGGAGGAAAAGGCCAAGCGGCTTGTTGCGATTTCTGCGGCAGTGGCTCCTCCCCGGGAGATGGTTGCTACCGAGGTCCCCTCGGCAAAGAAGAAATCCAGACGGAGGCGGTGGAAGAAGAAACCAGGCGGCTCCACCCCGGCACAGGGTCCGGCATTGTGAAGACCGAGCTTGAGTGCCTGCCATGCTTTTTTGGGCAGATAACGCGTACGTTGAATTACGCAGGAGTGAACGGCGACCGCGGACGCAGCATTCTCCGCAAGGCCGAGGAGATCATCGAGCGCGCTTCTTTAGATGAGGTTCCTGCGCGGACCACCACGCTTATCCATCGGATCCTGCGCGAGGAGACCGGTGTAGATCCGTATAAACAGGTGAAGGACTCCTATAATCGCATTGCCCTCGAACGGCTGACGCGACTCAGGAGGATGGCTGCTGAAACTCCCGACCGTCTCGAAGGCGGCGTGCGCATCGCTATAGCCGGGAATGTGATCGACTTCGGAATTTACGAGACCTTTGATTTGGACCGCTCCCTGTCAGAATCGTTTCTCCTGCCCTTGTCCTCAAGCGACTACCATAATTTTGCACAGGCCGCAGCCGGCGCTCGGCGAATCCTCTTTCTTTGCGATAACGCGGGAGAGATCGTGTTCGACCGTGTCCTGATCGAGACGCTGCGCGACAGGGGAAAGGACGTGACCGCTGTGGTCAAGGGTTCTCCGGTGATCAACGATGCCACGCGTGACGATGCCACTGCCGCAGGGCTCGCGGAGTGTGCGGTGGTCATCGATAATGGCAATGATGGCATCGGTACGCTGCTTGAGGCATGCTCTCAGCAGTTCATAGACGCATACCGGTCGGCTGATCTGATCATAAGCAAGGGACAAGCCAATTTCGAAACGCTTGTGCAAGAGAAAGATGCCCGGACATTCTTCCTTTTTAAGGTCAAATGCCCGGTCGTGGCCAGGGTCCTCAACAGAGAAAATGGGGATATCGTGCTGATAGGGAACAAGTAAAAGTGCGGGGTGTGGAGTAAGAAGAATTAATTGAGATTATGGCAATTCCGCATGCGAACCCCGCTTGGGTGAGAAATGACCGCGGAGATAATCAAGATTGACCCTGCACATCCTCAGTCTGCGTTCTCTCGCTGCAGGAACGTGATATCCCGTGGCGGGGTGATCGCGTATCCGACAGATACGTTTTATGGGCTCGGCGCTGATCCGAAAAATCCTGTTGCGGTGAAGAGGCTCTTTGAGATCAAAGGCAGGAAGGTTGATCAGCCCATATTGCTTCTGATAGCAAAAGCAGACGATGTCAAAATGTGGACGGCAGAGATCAACCCTGCATCCGAGAATCTCATGAAGACGTTCTGGCCGGGGCCGCTCACGCTCGTATTTAAGGCCGGGGCGGACGTGCTCAGCGAGCTTACCGCGGGAACGGGCACAATCGGGCTCAGAGTCCCTGGGAACGAGCTTACCCGTGGCCTGCTCGATTTTCTGGGAATCGCGCTGACGGGCACGAGCGCAAATGTCGCGGGAGAATCGAGTCCGCAGACGGCAGAAGGGGCAGCGGCTTCGCTTGGGGATACGGTCGACCTCATCCTCGACGGAGGCAGGACCGCCGGCGGCTGGCCTTCGACCGTGGTGGATGTAAGTACCGGTCAACCGATTGTGCTACGTGAGGGAGCACTCCCGCTTAAAGACCTCCTCTTAGGAGGATGAGTGAAAATACTCCTTGCGGAGGATGACGACGCGGTCAGGAATACACTTCGTGAAGTGCTATGGATGACGAGCATACAGTCGATGAGGTCAGGAGCGCAGAAGATGCACTGTTCAAGTTGCCCGGTCATTACAATCTGATCGTCTCGGATATCCTTCTCAAAAAGATGGACGGGATCGGCCTGTTGCAATCCTGGGGGAAAATAAGAGATTGCTCAAAACTATCTGCTATTATTGTAATATTTTCCTATCTCAATCCATGTGGTCGCTTTATTTAACCACAACAGTATATCTGGCTCTAAAAAGACTAAATGGATTTCGTCACTTTCAACAGCATTGCGGTACGAGAATGATGCAAAAGAAGTGCACTATTACGGAATTAAGAAAGCGGTGAAATTATGAAAAAAACATTCGTAATTGATACCAATGTCCTGCTACATGACCCTAATGCGATTTTTTCCTTTGAGGAAAATGATGTGATCGTTCCAATTGTCGTGATCGAGGAACTGGACAAGTTTAAAAAGGGGATAGACGAAATTGGGAGAAACGCGCGTCAAGTCTCGAGAATCCTCGATGAACTGCGGCATAAAGGAAAGCTTTCTCAGGGAGTCGAACTCAAAGGTGGGGGGAGCTTATGCGTCGAACTCAACCACCAATCGTCTGAACGCCTGCCGAATGAGCTAATTGCGACGAAGGCGGACAATCGCATTCTCTCTATCGCGCTCAATCTGCTGCACGACAAGAAGCCAGTGGTGCTCGTGACCAAGGACACGAACCTCCGTATCAAGGCCGACGCTCTCGGTCTGAAAGCGGAAGATTATGAGTCAGACAATATTGTACTTGACGAGCTTTATTCAGGAGAGACGGAATTAGAGTTAGAGCCCGGGACAATCGATGAATTTTACGCAAGGGGAGAATTTGCACCTCCTCCTGGTCAGAAGCTTTTTCCGAATGAGTTTGTATTGCTCAAGAACAAAGCCAATGCATCACAAACGGCATTAGCGAGGTATCAACAGCAAAAGAACGTCCTCGTTCCCATCGTGAACGTCAAACACGGTGTGTGGGGAATTAATGCTCGGAACAAACAGCAGCAGTTTGCCCTCGATCTGCTCCTGAACGACGAAATCAATCTAGTGACGCTCGTGGGTAGGGCCGGTACTGGCAAGACGCTCCTAGCGTTAGCCGCAGGCCTTGAAAGGACAATTGAGAGCCGGGCGTACCAGCGGCTTGTGGTTTCGCGCCCTGTGTTCCCGCTTGGCAAGGACATCGGGTATTTGCCCGGCGACATCGAGGAGAAGCTCCGGCCTTGGATGCAACCCATCCGCGATAACCTCGACTTCCTCGTGGGCTCTTCGGCTGGACCTGGGCGGGTCAAAGGCAAGAAAGACCTTCAGAGCCTCTTCGACCTCGGTATGATCGAGGTGGAACCGCTTACCTATATTCGTGGACGGAGCATGCCGAACCAGTATCTTATTGTGGACGAGGCCCAGAACCTTACGCCTCACGAGATTAAAACGATCATCACTCGTGCGGGCGAGGGAACTAAAGTGATACTCACTGGTGATCCAGGGCAAATAGATAACCCATACATCGATTCCAGTAGCAATGGTCTTTCTTTCGTCGTGGACCGTTTCAAGGAAGAGTCCATCGCCGGCCACATCACGCTCGTAAAGGGCGAACGCTCTGATCTTGCGGAACTTGCAGCAACTTTGTTGTGAAAAGATATAACGTACCTTTGCCCCGCACCACAGGCGCCCTTCCCGCTGGCTGTGGTACCATCCGCTTGAGCTCATCGAGTCGTTCCTTGGTCAGGACTTCTTGCACACTGCTTTCGACATCGATGCGTGCCAGCATAATCTGCTTGTGCATGCTGAATATGGTAAGGAGTTCGTCAGCATTAGAAATATTGCATCATGACGGCGATCTGGCGCACATCTTAGTAAAGGATATCAAAAGAATAAAATGAACAAATCTCTTCGCTCTGCAATGTTCTGTTTTCTAAGAGCAGATTCTGCAGTATAATATATTATAATGAAAAGGGGGGCAATCATGAGCAAAGTGTCCCTGAATGTTCAGAAGCAGTTCTGCGAGGAATGCTCTCTCGCGCTCCGCAGATTCATCGGAGGGATGGAGGGCGTGGAATCGATAGAGGTCCAAAATGGGAAGATAGAGATCGGCTATGATTCTTCAAAGATCGCAGAAGATTTTCTGAGGAAGCTTTCAAAGGACAGTATCGAGAAGCTTGGATATAAGCTGCTCGATGAATAACGTCCAGAAGGGCCCCGCATAGTTCTCTGTACGCATTCCGTCCTGGTGATCCTTCAGAAAAATGCCCTGCCAAAGGTGCCGAGAGCGGGAGCAGCAAATGTAAAACACCTTGACAGCACTCATACCAATGTGCTAATTTAATCGAACTGTGCTTGCTTTCGGGAGGTTGATCGTTGGAAAAGAAAAAGGGGTTCATAGATATCATTGCGGAGAAGGTCTGGAAGTTCTTTTCATCTGTGAAGCTTGCCGTTGTGCTGCTCATCATTCTTGCGATCGTTTCGGTCATCGGTACGGTGATCCAGCAAAATGAGGCACCGGAGACGTATCTGCAGGAATACAGTAGGACCACGGTGGATATATTCGAGATGCTCGGGTTCTTCGACATGTACCACACATGGTGGTTCGTGCTCCTCCTTTTTCTGTTGACGGCAAACCTCACGATCTGCACGCTCGACCGGTTTCCCCACACCTGGAAAATCGTCACGGCACCGCTCAAACCGATTGAGGACGATGGGTTGAAGGCTGTGCCGTTTAAAAAAGAGATATCCTTCAAAGGCGGCATGGACAATGCCCGGGAACACGCAATGAAGGTGATCCGGGCGCGGGGTTACCGTATTGTCGAATCCCGGGGGGCCGACGTACTTCACCTCATGACGCAGAAAGGCCTCTTCAGCCGTTTCGGCGTGTATATCACCCATGTCAGCATCCTGCTTATCTTCATAGGTGCTTTGATTGGCGCCTTTTTCGGTTTCAAAGCGTTCCTGAACCTGCCCGAGGGCGAGGCTACGAAAGTCGTCTATCTCAGGAACGAGCCCATGTGGGACAAGCTTATGGCCGCGTTCGGCATCGCCGAGAGCCCGGTGATTCTCAGCCCAGAGGCCGGCGTACCAGCCATGCCGCTCGGCTATTTTGTGCGGTGTGATAGTTTTGATGTCGACTACTATGTGAGCCCTTCGGGGATGCCGACGGGCATGCCCTCGGAATATCACAGTACCCTGAGCGTTTTCGATCTGAATGGCCGGAAGATCTTCGATAAACGCATTCGGGTGAACGACCCGCTGACCTACCAAGGCATTACCTTCTATCAGTCGAGCTACGGAACCTTACCGAACGCGCATGGAAAGGTCATTTTGAACATCCGTCCTAAAAACGATCCCCAGGCTCGTGGTGAAACAATCACATTTGATCTAGGGCAGGCTATTTATGTGCCTTCTATAGACCGCACAATCAAGGTGCTCAATTTCGAACCCTACGCGCTCCGAAATCCCGCAACGGGAGAAGTGATGCTATACCAAAGTGAGCGCGACGAGTACATTAATCCAGCAGTTCAAATAGAAGTATACAAAGGCAAGTCGCCGATTTATAAGACCATCGTGTTGAAAACCGACCCCGGCCAGCCCGACATGCCGGAGAATTACATAATCAGCTACCGGGGCTATTGGGGGACAAGGTACACGGGCCTCCAGGTTACCAAGGACCCCGGCGTCTGGATAGTATATGCCGGCTTCATCATGCTCTGCTTAGGACCGCTCGTGGCGTTCTTCGGTTCTCATAAAAAGCTTTGGGTACGGATACAGGACCGGAAGGGCCAGACCGTGGTCACTGTTGCCGGTTCGGCCAGCAAAAACCGCTTGGGATTTGAGCGTGAATTCAATAAGATAGTGGAAGATATTTCTGCATAATTTTTTCGGAGGGATAGATGGAAAGCTCCTTACTCTTTAACATTGCGACATTATCATATCTCGTGGCCATGGTGCTCTATATAAGTTACCTTGCGTTCAAGAAGAACGTTATTGGTAAGGCCGCCTCGGGCGTCACGTATTTGGGTCTTGTCATCCAGACCATAGCCCTGCTTCTGCGGTGGCGCGAGTCATACCAGATGGATATCGGAAGGGTGCCGCTGTCCAATCTCTATGAATCACTGGTGTTCTTCACCTGGAGTATGGTGCTCATCTACGTCATCGTTGAGTTCAAGTACAAGACGCGGGCATTCGGCGCATTCGTGATGCCCGTGGCCTTTCTTGCTCTTGCATTCATCAATGTCTCCGGCGTCAGTTCCGAGATCACCCCTCTGGTGCCGGCGCTAAAAAGCAACTGGCTGTTTTACCACGTCATGATAAGCTTCCTGGGCTACGCCGCATTCGGCGTGGCATTTGCCATCAGCATGATCTATCTCCTTATGGATACCGAGGAAAGAGGGCCCGCCGTAAATCTCTTGTATGCCTTAGGGGCGATCGTGGTCCTGGCTCTCCTCGGATATTACATGGCAGGTCTTGGCGAGAGGATGAAGACAGCGTTCTGGATGGGGATTGGCGTGCTCATACTTATATGGTTCATCTACTTGATCGTGGCAGGGGCGAAGAACAGACCTCAGGTCTTTCTGTTCTGGTCGCTCTGCGTGACCCTGGCAATTGGGCTGCTTGCGGCAATGGCTATCGATTTTTTCTATTTGATTACCTTGAAGCACCTTGCCGCAGGGGAGTCGTTCAAAAAACACATGTTCGAATCGACTTTTCTCAATTCCTCGATAAGCATCGTTCTCGTCAGTTGGGCGGCCGTTATGGGGCTGTTCGGCCTCGTATGGTCGCAGGGAATGAGGCTCAAAAACCTGCTGAAGCAGTATATGCCAGCCCAAGACCAGCTCGATGATGTGACCTACCGCATGATCGCCATTGGATGGCCCCTCCTTACCGGCGGTATCATCACTGGAGCGGTCTGGGCGAACAGCGCATGGGGCACCTATTGGGGCTGGGACCCCAAAGAGACATGGTCGCTCATCACCTGGTTCATCTATGCCATCTATCTTCATGCCCGGTATGTTCGCGGATGGAAGGGCACTCAGATGGCTGTGATTTCGGCGGTCGGTTTCCTGGCGGTCATATTCACGTATCTGGGGGTGAATCTGGTGCTTTCCGGCCTCCATTCATACGGAGGGATGAATTAGAAAAATTACCCGGGCTCGCCTCAGCCGGTTTGCATCATCGCACTGCGGAACTTCAACTTTAGTTGTAATTTCAATTGCCGGTTAAAAAATCATTTTAACCGGCGTTTCTATTCCCGCCGGAATTTCAAACTGTTTTTCCCGAAGAGTTCCGGAAATTCTCATCATAGCGACATCCTTGTTCGGCAAGCGCTGCCTCCTGCGACTGCCTCCTGGCCTGTGCTATACTCTAATTAAGATAGATGGTATCTCATTATCATGGGAGAGAAATATCAAAGGAGGCGGATTATGAGAGAGTTTGCCTGCAAAAGCCTGGGAAACAAATGTAACTGGAAACATATAGCTAAAACGGAAGAACTGCTCGCCGATGTCGTGGCCGTTCATTTGAGAGATGTTCATGGAGTGCGGGAGGTTAGTCCCGATATGGTGGGAAAGATAAAAAACCTTTTCAAGTTCCCTACTGCAGCCGATGCTGCGGGTGCTGCCGATCTCGTATTGAAGGAATATAACTGCGATATGGGCCCGAAATGCACGTGGCGGTACATCGCTATGACCGAAGACCTGCTCGCAGACGGAGCGGCGGTCCATGCCAGGGAAGCCCATGGGATCAAGGAGTTTACGCCCGAGATGATAGCAAGGGTCAAAAAATCGGCACATGAATGGAAAGGGGGGAAAGAGAAACGAACGAGTGTAGCGTAAGCGCAGATTGCCGGCAGTGTAAGAAGACAGAATGCAGACAGCAGAGCACAGCATAGAGGCGACAATATAAACTTGAAGTTTAGTCGATCTGCTGTCGGTCAATCCTTTGCCTGACTTTAATAAGCCTTAGCGACTTATGGTTATGTCCACGCGCTTGTCGATGGAGTAGAGAGGATAGATCTTGAAATTTTTAACCCACGGCTGGATGACGAAATAATCTGCCCTATGCCACATGAATACCCACGGGGCATTTTTTATGATGCGATCCTCGGCCTGCCGGTAAAGTTGATATCGCTGTTTTTCGTTCATGGTACGCTGGGCGGTCTCGATGAGTCGGTCGAGTTCAGGGTCCATGCATCGCGTGCGGTTCCCTCCGGAACCCACGCTTGCTGAGTGAAAGAGCGGAAAAAGGAAGTTCTCCGGGTCAGGATAGTCAGCCCACCATGACAGCCAGAACGCATCGGGCTCTCCCTCATTCACCGCGTGTTTTAAGGCGCTCCAGTCAAGCTGGATTATTTCGACCTTGAGACCAACTTTAGTCAGATAGTTTTGAATAACCTCGACGATATCGAGGACTTCCGCATCCAGGGTGATATAGATTTTGACCGTGGCCCCCTCAGCACCAGCCTCCCGTATTAATGCTTTTGCCTTCTCAGGGTCGTAGCTGTATCCTGTCACAGTACGGGTCAACGTCCTGCCCTTCCACAGTTCCGGCGGTATCGGTCCCGTCGCCAGTGCGCCCCTTTTTTCGAAGACCGTGTTCAGGATGTGCTGCCGATCGATTGCCATGTTCACGGCGCGCCGCACACGCACATCGTTGAAAGGCGGTCGGGTGCAATTCAAACCAAGATAATAAGTGTTCAGACCCGGCCTGCCGAACACCAGATCACGCCATGCGGGATCGTTCGTATAACGCCGGTACTCCGAGGAAGGTATCAGGAGCACATCGAGGTGTCCGGTCTCGAATTCCACGACCGCCGTGAGGTCTTCCGGGATGACGCGGTAGTAAATCCCGTTGAGCTTCGGTTTACCTTCGAAGTAATCTTCTCTTGCCGCGAGACTGAGATACTGCCCGTGCTTCCACTCCGCAAGGACATAGGGGCCGCTCCCGATGGGGTGCGTACCGAAGTCCTGGCCCAGGCGCTCCACCTCCTCGCGGGGGACCACGTACGCAGTGGTCATCGCAAGGAGTGACAGGAACGGTCCGAAAGGTTTTTCGAGCTTGAGCACGAGCGTATGGTCATCCACCACATGAATGCCTGATATGGCTGCGGCCCTGCCCGCCATGAAATCGTTCGCTCCCTCGATCTTATCGAGCACCCAGGTGAGGGGGGCCTTTGTCTTCGGCGTAAGCACGCGCTCGAAAGAAAATTGGAAATCACGGGCCGTAACCTTTCTTCCGTTGCTGAACCTAGCGTCATGCCGGAGGCGAAACGTATACGTGAGCTGGTCTTCGGAAAGCCTCCATGAGCGAGCAATGTCCGCGATGATGTCAAGATTTTCATTGAAGCGAACAAGGCCATTGAACAATTTTGCGGCTATGCCGCCGCCCTGGACATCGGTTATGAGCGCGGGGTCGAGTGTTGTGGGATTATTGTTGAGCCGCAGATAGAGATAGCCGGGCAGTCGCCCTTCATCCGTCCAGTGGCAGCCACCCACGGGTAAGATAAGCAGAGCAATAAGTATGAGGCCAGGAAGAGAAGCGTATGCCCTGGCCGTGGGGAAAGGATTATTTCTTTGATGCGCTGACGAGCGCCTTGAAGAGTTTCTTTGAGTATTGGTCATTGGGCGTTTTTTCCGGGTGCCACTGTACTGCTATGAGAAAGTTTTTTGTCCTCGGCTCAAGCGCTTCAATGACGCCGTCGTGGGCAACCGCGGAGAGGTGGAGACCTCTGCCTGGATTCTTCACGCTCTGGTGGTGAGCGCTCCGCACGCGGATCCGCGAGGCACCCATGATGCGCGAGAGCAGGGTGCCCTCGAAGATGTCGATGAAATGGAAAACCTTTTCTCCCGCGCGCGATGCTCTGTGTTTGACGGGGTCAGATACCTGGAGGGTTATGTCCTGGTAGAGCTTCCCGCCCAGGGCGATGTTAACGAGCTGAGTGCCGTAACAGATGGCGAGAACCGGTTTCCCTGCTCTGGCCGCGGCTTTAAAGAGCGCAATTTCGAATGTGGTGCGCCCATGGGGAGAGATCAACATGCGCGCATCGGGTAACGGCTTCTCTTTATAAAAACGCGGATGAATGTCGTCACCGCCGGTGAAAAGGAAACCATCCAAGCGCTTAACGAGATCGGGAATGGATGTCTCCATCCCGAGAATTGGTAACGGGATCCCGCCCGCTTGTAGCACGGCCTTCCCGTAGTCCTGGTCGATGATGTTCAAGCTTCTAGCGGGTTGTACCTCCAGGTTCATGGTAACGCCGATTAACGGTTTCATCTGCCCACCTCCCTGCGTGATTATAGTATGTTCCCGTGAATATCTTATAGCACTTTTTGGGAGGAAAGTCAGCGTGAGATTCTAATTTTAGATTTATTATCATCAAATTATAAATGTTTATTAGCTGCTATTACAGTTTTATCATCTGCGCTGTAACATCCCCTCCTTCAGGAGGGGATATAAGGCGCTGGTTCCAAAACAAACTGAATATTGCCGCCCTAACTAAAAAAGTATACAATCGTTCATCTTTCTGCTATAATTAAAATAATGACCGAACACGCTAAAGAGCCCGATCTGCAAACAATGACTGCTGTCGGCAAAGTATTGGTGACTAACGCATGAGCATCTCCAGGACAGCCTTCTGCGTATGGAGACGGTTCTCTGCCTGGTCGAAGACCACGGACTGTGGCCCGTCGAGTACCTCGGCGGAGATCTCTTCGCCGCGGTGCGCTGGCAGGCAGTGCATTACGAGCGCTCCTTTGGCAGCGGCCCCAATGAGTTTCGCATCGATTTGATACCCCTGGAACGCCTTGAGTCGCTTGGCATGTTCCGCTTCCTGACCCATGCTCGCCCAGACATCGGTGTATACGATGTCAGCGCTCTTGACAGCACGATAGGGGTCATCCGTAATCTCGACAACCGTGCCTGTCTTGACGGCTTCGGTTCTGGCTTCGTTCACGAAGGCGATATCTAGTTCATATCCCCGGGGGGTTGCAATCGAGAAATGGATCCCGGTCTTTACGCAAGCCTGGATAAGCGAATTTGCGACATTGTTCCCATCCCCCACGTACGCGAGCTTGAGCCCTTTCAAGGTGCGTTTTTTTTCCTGTATGGTGAAGAGATCGGCGAGGGCCTGGCAGGGGTGGTGAAGGTCGGTAAGACCGTTGATCACGGGTATCGATGCGTGGTTCGCCAGCTCTTCTACTGTGGCTTGGGCGAAGGTGCGGATCATAATCGCGTCTAGGAAACGGGACAGGGTGCGCGCTGTGTCCGTGACGGTCTCTCCGCGTCCGATCTGGAGGTCATTTGAGGACAGGAACAGCGCTTGGCCGCCGAGCTGGTACATGCCGACCTCGAATGACACCCGTGTCCGCGTGGATGATTTCTCAAAGATCATGCCGAGGGATTTACCCTTCAGGGACTGGTGGACTTTGCCCTGCGTCTGCTTCTTTTTTAAGGCTGCAGCACGTTTGAGGATGGCTTTAATATCCCCTGAGGTAAGGTCGAAAATCGTAAGTAGATCTTTTTTCATTGCTTCTCCTGTCAGAAAGAATGCCTTACGATGAAACGACAGATAAACGGGGAAAAAAGAACACAGGAAACCGAGATATCAGCGGTGTTTATCTGTGGTCGCAGGGTCACTCGTTGTATGAATCCTCTAAAAGTAAGAGGCGGCTTGTGCAAGCCGCCTTTAAAAAATGACCCCCTGTAATGAATCTCAATGTTTTGCGAATATCCCGTCGAGAACGCTGATGAGACGGTCGATCTCTTCCGTGGTGACGACGAGCGGCGGCATGAAACGCAGCACGTTTCCTACAGTGCAGTTGATCAGGTACCCTTCCCTGAGACAGGCGGTGACGATGTCCTTGCCCTCGAAATCGAGTTCCATGCCGATGAGGAGGCCTTTGCCACGTACATCCTTTACGAAACCATATTTTTTCTTGAGATCATCAAGACCCTCCAGGAAATGCCTGCTGAGCTCCTCCACGGCCTGGATGATGATATTGTCTTCAAGCAATGCTTCAAGGGACGCAATGGCCGCTGCACAGGTTAACGGGTTGCCGCCGAAGGTAGATCCGTGCGATCCCGGTGTGAATGCCTGGGCAGCCTTGTCCGTGGCGAGGAGAGCGCCGATAGTCATGCCCGCGCCGAGGCCCTTGGCGAGTGCCGCCACATCCGGCGTTATGCCGGTGTGCTCATAGGCGAAAAGCTTTCCGGTGCGGCCCATGCCGGTCTGTATCTCGTCGAGCATAAGGAGTATGTTACTCCGGTCACAGATTTCCCGGAGTGCTTTTAGATATCCGTCGGACGGGACGTTTACCCCGCCCTCGCCCTGTACGGGCTCAACGAGCACGGCGCAGGTCCGGTCGGTGATCGCCCGCTCAACGGCGGTGCTATCATTGAAGGGCACATACGTGAACCCAGGGACCAGTGGCTCGAACGATGTGTGAAATTTCTCCTGGGCCGTGGCAGCCAAAGCCCCCATCGTACGGCCGTGGAACGAACCGCGCATGGTTATGATCTCGTACCGGTCTTGGCGCAGGACCTCACGGCTGTATCTCCGTGCCAGCTTGATGGCCGCCTCAATTGCTTCGGTGCCTGAGTTGCAAAAGAAAGATTTGTCGGCGAACGAGTGCTTTGCGAGCATCTTCGCGAGATTGATCTGTGGTTCGTTGTGGTAGTGGTTCGACACATGCATGAGGCGCTGCGCCTGCTTCTGGAGCGCAACGACAACACGGGGATGGCAGTGCCCCAGGTTAGTTGTGGCCACGCCCGCGACGAAGTCGAGATACTCTCTGCCGTCGGAGTCGTAAACCTTCATACCCCGGCCCTTTACGAGCACGATCGGCTGCCGACTATAGGTGTTCATGATATATTTGTGCGAATCCGTTATGATGTCGCTCGTAATCATGCCGTAAAACGTAACACAAACAGATTGAAAAATCAAACTTAAAATGGTTCCCCGTAAGCTAAAAGGGTGGTTATCGCATGGAAATTCTGTGTCTGATGAACGGGAAATCATAACTTTATTGTTCGGAGAGTGTTTTTTATTGACAAAATTTAGATACTGTTTTATTATCAATTTTATTCTTTAAATTTAAGCGGTTAGATGCTGAAAACTTTGAAAAAAGAAAGAGATAGCAATGCCTGAGCGCTTTGCCAGGATCAAGAGGTTACCGCCCTATGTTTTTGCAATCGTCAACGCCATGAAAATCGAGGCGCGCAGGCGAGGAGAGGACATTATCGATCTCGGCATGGGCAATCCTGATCAAGGTACGCCGCAGCATATCGTTGACAAGCTGATCGAGGCAGCCAAGAACCCGAAGAACCACCGATATTCCGCGTCCAAGGGAATCACAAAGCTTCGCACCGCTCTCTGTGATTGGTACAAACGGCGCTATGATGTTGACCTCGACCCTGAGACCGAGGCAGTGGTGACCATCGGTTCAAAGGAAGGGCTGTCCCATCTCGCCCTGGCCACGGTTGAACCCGGTGACGTGGTACTGACCACTACACCGGCCTATCCCATCCACCCATACAGTGTGATCATCGCGGGCGGCGAAGTGCGGTCAATACCCCTCAAGAAAGACAGCGACTTCTTCGCCGACATGCAGGAGGCTTTCAAGAACACCTGGCCCAGACCCAAGATGCTGATCATCAATTTCCCGAACAACCCGACCACAGCAGTCGTGGATGTCGCGTTCTTTCAGAAGATAGCTGACTTTGCCCGTGAGAATGATGTCATGGTAGTTCATGATCTGGCCTATGCGGACCTGAACTTCGACGGCTACCGTGCACCGAGTTTCCTGCAGGCCAAAGGCGCGAAAGAAGTGGGTGTCGAATTTTACAGCCTGACCAAGAGCTACAACATGGCCGGCTGGCGCGTGGGTTTCTGTGCGGGGAACAGAGACGCGGTGGGCGCCCTCATTAAGATCAAGAGCTACCTCGACTACGGCATGTTCCAGCCGATCCAGATCGCGTCCATCATCGCACTGAACGGGCCGCAGGAGTGCGTAAAAGAAATCACCGATACATATCAGTCACGGCGGGACGCGCTCGTAGATGGACTGAATAAGGCGGGTTGGAGCATTGAGAGACCTAAGGCCACGATGTTCGTCTGGGCTGAGATTCCTGAGCCCTTCAGGAGGATCGGATCGCTCGAGTTTGCGAAGCAGCTCATCAAAGAGGCCAAGGTGGCGGTCTCACCGGGCATCGGCTTCGGTGAATACGGAGACGGATATGTACGCTTCGCTCTGGTGGAGAACGAGCATCGTATCCGCCAGGCCGTAAAGGGCATCAAACAAACGATCCAGAAATAGGGCCAAGGGTCGAGTAGCAGGGGGGCCAGGGAATGCGATAGAATCCACCTTTGGACCCGGCACGTTGCCCCATGACCGTTAAGAGGGCAGAGAGATATGACATCAAGAAAACCGATCACTGTAGGTATCATCGGCTTCGGCACAGTAGGAGCCGGCACTGCCCGTATTCTCATAGAGAATGCTGAAATCATTCGGAGAAGGCTTGGCTCGGAGGTAATGCTCAAGAAGATATCCGATCTGGATATCAAACGTGATAGAGGCATTTCGCTCAAAGGTGTCCAGCTTACGACCAAGGCACAGGAAGTCCTGGCCGATCCGGAGATCGACATCGTGGTTGAACTCATAGGCGGGTACAAACCTGCAAAAGAATTCATCCTGGAGGCGATCAGGAACAAGAAACACGTAGTGACCGCAAACAAGGCTCTCCTGGCAGTGCACGGTGAGGAGATCTATGCCGCCGCGGAAAAATCAGGGAAGTCGCTCCGATTCGAGGCGTCGGTGGCAGGAGGCATTCCTATCCTTGCGGCTATCAGGAACGGCTTGGCCGCTAACAATATCAAGTCAATCAACGGGATCGTGAATGGCACCTGCAACTATATCCTGACGCTCATGACGAACGCTGGAAGAAAGTTTGAGGAAGTTCTGAAAGAGGCGCAGGCAATGGGCTACGCCGAAGCGGACCCTACGTTCGATATCGAGGGGATCGACTCCGCACATAAGCTCGCGATCCTTACGATGCTCACATACGGAACACCGGTGAAGTTCGAGGATATCTACACAGAAGGCATCTCCAAGATCTTGCCGCTGGACATCGATTTCGCCAAGGATCTCGGGTATAAAATTAAGCTCCTGGCAATTACCAAGATGGTGGACGGCGAGATCGAGGCGCGGGTGCACCCGACGATGCTTCCTGAGGAGTACCCCATCGCTACAGTGGATGGTGTTTACAATGCCCTCTCGGTTGTCGGTGACGCCGTCGGATCGACGATGTTTTACGGGAGGGGAGCGGGAGATATGCCGACCGGAAGCGCCGTGGTGAGCGATATCATGGACATCGGGAGGGACATCCTGTCCGGCTGCGCCAACCGGTCACCGGTGGCGGCATTCCGGGAGCGTTCAACGCTCAAGATCAGGAAGATGGATGATATCACGTCATGCTATTATCTCCGGTTCTCGGCGATCGACAGACCGGGCGTGATGTCTCGCATCTCAGGGGTTCTCGGCAAGAATAATATCAGTATCTCTTCCGTGATTCAAAAGGGGCGGAAGGCTGCCGAGGCCGTGCCGGTCGTGATGATGACGCACGAAGCGGTTGAGCGGGACGTTCGCAGTGCCCTCGACGAAATAAATAAGATGGATTGCGTTGCCGGACCGACGATGGTGATCAGAGTGGAGGAGGGGAGACAGGGGTAAGAATCCCGGTTTGTCGATTACGGGATGCGGAATGGCAAACGAAAATCAGCAATCCGAAATACGCAATGGAGGTAATGATGGCCGACGAATTCAAGGTTGATAAGACACTGGATATAAAAGGTCAAGTCTGCCCCTATACCTTCGTCCGCTCGAAGCTGGCAATTGAGAAAATGAACCTCGGCGAGGTGCTTGAGATCATCACAGATCACAGACCTGCGTCGGAAAATGTTCCGAAGAGCATGGAGAACGAGGGACAGAGGGTTTTGAAGATTGAGCAAACGACCGAAAAAGAGTGGCATATCTTTGTCAGGAAAGACAGGGAAAAGAAAAAACGTGAAACGTAAGACGTGGGAATCTGATCAAAAAGATTTTTTTCTCACGATTAACGTCGATCAACGTATGGCGGTTTAACAATGGAATTTACAGAAGACCAGATACTCCGTTACAGCAGGCACATCCTGCTCCCCGAGGTCGGGGGAGACGGTCAGGAAAAGATACTGAACGCCAAGGTTGTGCTCGTTGGTGCGGGCGGTCTCGGTTCGCCGGTGGGATACTATCTTGCTGCAGCAGGCGTGGGCACGATCGGCGTGATCGATAATGACCGCGTTGAGCTGTCCAATCTCCAGCGCCAGATCGCGCACAACACCAGCCGCATCGGGGTGGACAAGGCTGATTCGGCAAAGCAGACGTACGAGACCTTGAACCATGATGTTAAGGTGGTCCCGCACAAGGAACGGCTCACCTCCAAGAACATCATGCAGATCATTCGCGATTATGATATTGTTGTGGACGGGAGCGACAACTTTCCCACACGATATCTTGTGAATGATGCTTGCGTCATGCTCAAGAAAACGCTTGTGAGCGCGGCGGTGTTCCGGTTCGAAGGCCAGGTAATGACCATTTTCCCGGGTGAAGGGCCGTGCTATCGCTGCCTCTTCGAGGTTCCGCCGCCGCCGGGCATGGTGCCGTCATGCCAGGAAGCTGGCATCCTGGGGGTGGTAACCGGCGTGATCGGTACCATCCAGGCTACCGAGGTGATCAAGGCGATTCTGGGCATCGGGCATCCACTTAAAGGGAGGCTTCTCTTATGGAATGCGCTCGACATGAACTTCCGAACGGTGAAGGTACCCCGGAACCGTGAGTGTCCAGTCTGCGGTGATCATCCCACGATAAAAGAGCTGATCGATTACGAGCAGTTCTGTTCCATGAGCCATTAAAGGCACTGTTGAGGGATAAGAGACGAGGGCATCTTTCCAGTTGCTGACGATCAAAAAGACCGATCTCCAGAGTATCTACGAGCATTGCGATCGCGTGTATCCCAATGAAGCATGCGGGATCCTTGTCGGCAGGGATAACAGGGTCCAAAAAGTTTATACGCTCGTCAGTGAGATGCCGAGTCCTACATTTTATCAAATTGACTCGAAAGAGCACTTCCGGGTAATTCGAGAGATGCGGGAAGCTGGATTAGATTTGGTTAGCATTTATCATTCGCATCCCGGCGGCCCGGCATTCCCGTCCTCAACCGATGTAGATTTGGCGTACTACCCGGAAGCAGTATATGTGATTGTTTCGCTCATGGATAGACAGAACCCGGTCGCAAAAGGGTATAACATCATTAAAGGGGAAATTACGGAAGTCCCCTTGAACATTATTCCGGAGGAATAATAGCTGATGACGTATGTAAAGGGGTTACGGTGCGTAGAGTGCGGTAGGGAGTACAAGGTTGACCCCGTTTATGTATGCGAGTTCTGTTTCGGGCCGCTCGAAGTCACGTACGATTACGAGAGGATCAAGAAGGACATGACGAAGCAGAAGATCGAGTCCAGGCCGCACCATATGTGGCGTTACCGCGAGCTCCTGCCGATCGAAGGCGACCCGGCCACGGGCTTCGACACCGGTTTTACTCCGCTCATGAAAGCCCAGAACCTGGCCAAGGCATGGGGTGTGAAGGAGATATACCTCAAGGATGACTCCGTGAACCATCCGACCCTTTCGTTCAAAGACCGGGTGGTGGCCGTGGCTATCACGAAGGCAAAGGAGTTCGGATTCGATACTGTGGCATGCGCATCGACAGGCAACCTTGCCAACTCCGTGGCTGCGCAGGCCGCGCGGGCGGGCATGAGGCGATTTATATTTACTCCGTCCGACCTTGAGCTTTCTAAGACCATTAATTCGCTCATTTACCAACCCAACCTGGTGATGGTTGACGGCAACTACGACGAGGTGAACCGCCTTTGCTCCGAGGTCGCGAACAAGTATCCATGGGCCTTTGTGAACATCAATATCCGGCCGTTCTATGGTGAGGGCTCGAAGTCTATGGGCTTCGAGATCGTCGAGCAGCTTGGGTGGAATACACCGCGCAACATTGTGGTGCCCAACGCCAGCGGCTCGCTCATGACAAAGATTTGGAAGGCTTTTAAGGAGCTTGAGCAGATCGGCCTTGTTCCGCCGGTGAAAACCAGGATGTTCGCGGCGCAGGCCGCAGGCTGCAATCCGATCGCTGCGACGATCAAGGAGGGGAGTGACATCGTTAAGCCGGTAAAACCCAAGACTATAGCCAAGTCCCTTGCAATCGGGAACCCCGCTGACGGCTACTATGCGGTGAAGGTCACGAGGGATACGGGCGGGTTCGGCGCGGATTCGTCGGACCAGGAGATCGTGGATGCGATCAAGCTTCTTGCCGAAACAGAAGGCGTGTTTGCCGAGACGGCAGGCGGTGTGACCGTATCGGCGGCCAAAAAACTCATCGATGCAGGCAGGATACCGAAGGACGAGACACTTGTGATCTGCATCACCGGCAACGGACTTAAGACTACCGAGGCAGTCACTGACCATCTCAAACGACCGACTCCGATCAAGCCGAACATCGACTCTTTCGAGAAACTGCTGAAGCAAATCAGTTGATTTAGATACAGAGCCACAGCGGACACGAAGAAATGCAAAATCTGTTCTTCTTTGTCTTAGGGTGTCTATCGGAGCAATTTCAGGTGAATCGCATTTTCAGGAGGAAAGACATGGCGATTAAAGTGAGAATACCAACTCCCTTGCAGAAGCTCACGAACGGCAGAGCAGATGTGGAGTGCAGCGCGAGGAACATCGTGGAGCTTGTCGACGCCCTGGAGAAGGACTATCCGGGCATGAAGGAGCGGCTATCGGATGGCGGTAAGATCCGACGGTTCATCAATATTTATGTGAACGAAGAGGACATCCGCTTTGTGAACAAGGAAGAGACCACTCTGAAGGATGGCGATAATGTCTCGATCGTACCTGCAATTGCTGGTGGGACACAGTAAAGACTTTTACCAGAGAGAAAGTTGATAATGCAGTGCGGATCTTTCAAAATTCAAGGTTATGATTACTGTGCCACCTGCAACCTCTGCAGTAATAATAGAAGGAGGCAACATGGCAACGAAGAGGGTTAAGCTTACTTTCCCGCAGGAACTGATCAAGGAACCGGTGATCTTCACCATGGCGAGGAAGTTCGATGTAATGCCGAATATCCGCCGCGCCAAAGTTACTGAAAGCGTGGGTGAGGTAGTTCTTGAACTTGAAGGCGCGGAAAAAAAACTCGAGGAAGGCATCAAGTATCTCAAAGAGCGCGGCGTAAAGGTAGAAGCCGTTGAAGGTGATGTTGTCAGTTCATAAATGCAAAGACTGGGATTGTCAAGATTATAACGACCATGATGGATGCGGTCGTAAAAGTGTTCAGATCCTGATAGGGTTCAGGGGTAATGGTTATGAGTCGATGTAACCAAACGTCATATCCTCTGACTCTTTATTTATATTATGAAATATATAATATTACTCGGTGATGGAATGGCTGACAGGCCGCATGCAGAGCTCGGGGGCAAGACCTGCCTGCAGGCGGCGAAAACGCCGAACCTCGACCGGCTCGCGACCCTCGGGAAGGTAGGGATGGTGCACACAATTCCGGAAGGGTTTCCACCGGGCAGTGACGTTGCCAACCTTACGGTCATGGGGTATGACCCGAGGAAATACTATACTGGTCGCTCACCCCTCGAAGCCGCGAGCATCGGCGTCAACCTGGGGCCTGATGACGTTGCCTTTCGCTGTAATCTGGTGACGCTTCGCATCGTCGGTGGAAAATCCTCAGCCTCGGGCACGGCGCGGCGTGCGATCATGGAAGATTTCAGCGCAGGCCATATCCCCACTCAGGATGCCCGCCTGCTCATCGAAGAGATTGATAGTAAGCTTGGTAGCGACCGTATCCGTTTCTATACCGGCGTGAGCTACCGCCACCTCATGGTCTGGAAAGGGGGCAAGGACAAGGTCGATTGCACGCCGCCACACGATATCCAGGACAAGGATATTCAGGACTACCTTCCGCGAGGAGAAGGAGACGAAGTCCTTAATGCCCTGATGGAAGCGTCAACGGACCTGCTCCTGCACCATCCAGCCAATAACGCCAGGGTCGAAAACGGCAAGCGTCCGGCGAACAGCATCTGGCTCTGGGGACAGGGCAAGAGGCCGAGCATGCCTACCTTCAAAGAAAAATACGGCCTCGAAGGGGCCATGATCTCTGCCGTGGACCTTACCAAAGGCATCGGCATATATGCTGGGTTCGAGGTGATCAACGTACCGGGCGCGACCGGCTGGATCGATACGAACTACGTTGGCAAGGCCGAGCATGCGCTCTGGGCGCTCAAGACAAAGGACATTGTTTATGTTCATGTGGAGGCGCCGGATGAAGCGGGCCACACCGGCGATCTTAAAAACAAGCTCAGGGCCATCGAAGACTTTGATGAGTATATCGTAGGCAACATCATTCACGGGATGAAGCAGTTCGATGAGTATCGTATCCTGGCGCTCCCGGACCATCCGACGCCGCTTGAGATCAGGACGCACACGAACGAGCCCGTACCCTTCGTCATTTACGACAACAGGTCGGAGCGCAAAGGCGGTCCTGTGCCCTACGACGAGCGCATCGCGGAGCGGGAAGGTGCCTTGATGTTCGAGGATGGGCATACGCTGATGGATTATTTCTTGAAGAAGTAGCGTGAAATGCATGAACACCAATGACATGAAGGGACGAATGACACGAATAAGAAGGAAAGCAAGGCTCATTCATGTCATTCGGAATAGTTGTGTAGCTCGTCTGAATCAGCTCTTCTATTTAGAGTAAATGTCATGGAGGGAAGAGGGTGCTCATAGTACAGAAATACGGCGGGACCTCCGTCGGGAACCCTGAACGTATCAAGCATGTGGCACGGCGCGTCTGCCGCACGAAAGAGGAAGGCAACGATGTGGTAGTGGTTGTCTCGGCCATGAGCGGCGAGACGGACAAACTCATCAACCTTGCTTCGCAGGTGACCGAGAACCCGGATCCTCGAGAGATGGACATGCTCGTGTCAACAGGAGAACGAGTGACCATTGCGCTCCTGGCCATGGCGATCCATTCGCTCGGGCACAAGGCGCAGTCGTTCACCGGACGGCAGGCGGGGATCATTTCGGACAGCGTCCACACGAAGGCGCGGATAGAGAAGATCACGGGCGAACGGCTCAAGCAGGCGATCAAGGAGGGTAAGATCGCAGTGGTTGCGGGCTTTCAGGGCATCAACGAGCAGTCCGATGTGACGACGCTCGGCCGCGGCGGTTCTGACCTCACGGCCGTGGCGGTCGCGGCGGCGCTTAAGGCTGATTTTTGCGATATCTATACAGATGTGGACGGTGTGTATACCACGGACCCGAACATGGTGCCGCAGGCTAGAAAACTTGACAAGATATCCTACGAGGAAATGCTCGAGATGGCGAGCCTTGGTGCCAAGGTGCTTCAGACCCGCTCCGTCGAGTTCGCTAAAAAATACAATGTTCCGGTGAGAGTGCTCTCGAGTTTCAATGATAACCCCGGGACCCTCGTGACCAAGGAGGATTCTGACATGGAGAAAGTGGTAGTGTCCGGCGTGGCATACGATAAGAACCAGGTAAAGGTGACGGTTACGGGCGTGCCGGACAAACCGGGTGTGGCGGGAAGGATATTCAATGAGATCGCCGACAACAATATTATCGTTGACATGATCATCCAGAACATCGGCGAAGGCGGACTTACGGATATGTCCTTTACCGTGCCCAAGACCGACTCAAAGAAGATCATGGAGGTCATGAAGAAGGTCGTGGCCGAGATCGACGCCCAGGGCGTAAACCTCAAGGAAGATATCGCCAAAGTATCGATCATCGGGGTGGGTATGCGCTCGCATTCTGGCGTTGCTGCTAAGATGTTCTCTTCTCTGGCCAAGGAAGGGATCAATATCATGATGATCAGCACGTCAGAGATCAAGATCTCCTGCGTGATTGATGCCAAGTACACGGAGCTCGCTGTCAGAGTGCTCCACGAGACCTTTGAGATGGACAAGGCGGCGTAGGAAGGGCAGAGAGAGCAAAGGGCAGAGCCCCGTGCTCTGCGTACTCTGCACCATGCGAAACAAACATGAAGACCACTGTTCAATTATACGACACCACGCTCCGCGACGGCGCACAGGCTGAGGACGTGAACTTCTCGGTCGAGGATATGGTGCGCGTGGCCAAAAAGCTTGATCAGTTCGGGGTGCGCTACATCGAAGGCGGCTGGCCTGGCTCCAACCCTCGTGACGTCGAGTTCTTCAAAGAGATGCGTCGCGTCAAGCTGAGAAAAGCCAAGCTTGTTGCCTTCGGCGCCACGCGGCGGACAAAGCTTAAGGCTTCGGAAGACCCGAGTCTCAAGGCACTTGTTGCATCGGGAGTGCTTACAGCGACCATTTATGGAAAAAGCTGGGACCTCCATGTCCTGAAGGCTCTCAAAACCACCCTTGACGAAAATCTTCGGATTATCAGCGATTCCGTGGCGTTCCTCAAAAAGCACATGGACGAAGTTTTCTATGATGCAGAGCACTTCTTCGACGGGTACAAGGCAAATGCCGAATATGCCATTCAGACGTTGCTCGCTGCCGAGGCAGCGGGGGCGGACTGCCTGGTACTGTGCGATACGAACGGCGGTACCCTGCCGAACGACTTGGAACGAATCGTCACAAACATCAAGCGGCGGATAAAGGTTCCCTTCGGGATTCACGCACATAATGACTCCGAGCTCGCCGTTGCAAATTCTCTAGCTGCGATCAGGCTGGGAGCGGTGCAGGTACATGGGACCATCAACGGATACGGCGAACGGTGCGGAAACGCGAATCTCTGCTCCATCATCCCAGCGCTCAAATTAAAGTTGGGAATAGACTGTATCTCCGACGCGAACCTCTCGAAACTTAGAGAAGTATCTCGGTATGTGGATGAACTCGCGAATCTCCCGCACCGCAAGCGACAGCCCTATATCGGAGATAGTGCATTCGCGCACAAAGCCGGTGTTCACGTCGATGCGGTGGTGAAGAACCCCCTCACATACGAGCATATTATCCCAGAACGGGTCGGCAACAAACGGCGTATCCTCGTCTCGGATCTTGCGGGAAAAAGTAATATTCTTCAGAAGGCGGCCGAACTTAATATCCCGCTCTCCACGAATAGCCCAGAACTTATCACGATCCTCAAGAAAGTCAAACAGCTGGAAAGCGAAGGATATGAGTTCGAGGGTGCCGAAGGATCGCTTGAACTGCTCATGCTGCGCGCTGGGCACAATTATGAATCGGTCTTCAATATGTTCGATCGCATTGATTATCGTATCTTGACCGAAAGGCGGAAGGTTGACCCTCATCCGGTGAGCGAGGCTACGGTTACGGTAGAGGTCGGAGGGAACATCGAGCACACTGCGGCTTGGGGAAATGGTCCCATCAATGCTTTGGACAAGGCGCTCCGCAAGGTACTTCCGAAATATTTCCCTGGCAGGGGGCTGGAGAACGTGAGGTTGATCGACTACAAGGTGCGGGTACTGACCGCAGCCGAGGGCACAGCTGCGCGGGTGCGGGTGCTGATCGAGTCAGGAGACGGCACGAATAAATGGGGCACGGTCGGTGTGTCCGAAAACGTGATCGAAGCGAGCTGGCAGGCGCTGGTGGACAGCATCGAATACAAGCTTCTGCGGACGGCGAAGAAGAATTAGAAGAGAGATCGAACCACCCGGTCACTATGGCACCGTGAATACTGAGAAAAAACTTGAGCTTGTGTGTCATGGTGGTGAGATCGAGGGATGATTATGATCGAAGAAGAAGGAATTGTAGCAGAGGTCGAGGGGAGTGTCGCCAGGGTAGCGCTCTTGAAAAAGAGCGCCTGTGAGCAGTGTGTAGCTGCAGGGGTATGTCATCCCGGTGATCAGTCATTCATGGAGGCAGCCAACCCTCTTGGTGCGGTCAAAGGGCAGAAGGTGAAAGTGGTTGTCGCTCCCCAGCTCTATCTGAAAGCATCGATCATTCTATACGGCATTCCTATGGCGGCGTTCATCGGCGGGGCCATTCTTGCCAAGAACGTGGCGGTGCTTTATGGAGCAGAAGCGAACTCCGACCTCTGGGCATTTATCGCAGGAGCCGGGTGCCTCCTGATCTCTTTTTTCTTCATCCGTATGTACAATAAAAAAGTGGAAAAAACTCAGAAATACAAGCCCGTCATCGTCGAGATTCTTTCCTGATGAATGACGGAATTTCCTGTAATGGGGCCCTCGCTATGAGATTGATTAAAAATCCTGATGAAGCAAAAAGGCTCGCGCGTACCATCCTCTCGGACATTCTCCTGTACAACCAGGCGAAGGTAAAGGAGGGAATCGAACAGGACAGCCTCTTCGATATTTTGACAGAAGAACTCGCGGAAGGGAAGAAGTACTACGAGAGCATGGTGGATGCGGACGTCCGCCAGTCGTCCAACTTCTTTAGTGAAGCCGTGGTCGACGTGTTGCTCAAGCAGGCTGGAAAAATAAAGTCCGAGATCTGGTAGTTCATAAGATAAACAAATTTATCCCCAAAAGGAGTGTCTTATGAAAAATGCTGATGTCAGGGAAATCCGCAACATTGCCATCCTGTCACACGGCGCCGCGGGCAAGACATCGCTCGCCGACGCCATGCTCTTCGTCGGAGGTGCAGTAGACGTCCCGGGAAGCGTGGACGACAACACATCGGTCTTCATGCACGAGGCCGAGGAGATCACTCGAAAGATCACGATCACCGCAGCGCTCGGATTCGTGGACTGGAAGGGAGTCCGGATCAATATAATCGACACCCCTGGTTATATCAACTTCCTCGAAGAAACGAAGGGGACCCTCCGAGCTGTTGACGGTGCTATAGTCATCGTATCCGCCCTGTCCGGTGTCAAGGCCGAGACCGAAAAGATTTACAAGTTCGCCTGCGACTACGAGATACCACGTATCGCCTTCGTGAGCAAGCTTGACAAGGAGCGTGCCGACTTTTTTCGTGCCGTAGGCGATATGGAGAAGTACTTCTGCAAAGGCGCCCTCATACTCCAGCTTCCTATCGGCCTCGAAGAAAACTTTGCGGGCGTCATCGATCTCGTCAAGATGAAAGCCCTCTATTTTGCGAAGGACAATAGCGGCAAGGTTGAGGAAAAAGAGATCCCCGACAACATGAAGCAGGATGCAGCTAATTACCGCAAGAAGCTTGTGGAGCAGATTGCGGAGACCGAAGACAGCCTGCTCGAAAAGTATCTGGACAAAGGAGACCTCTCGCAGGAAGATCTCATAGCCGGGCTCAAGCATGGAACGCTCGGCGGCGGACTCTTGCCTGTTCTGTGCGGCTCACCGGTCAAAAATATGGGGATTCAACAACTCATGGATGCCGTGATCATGTGCCTCCCTTCCCCGGTCGAACGGGCCGGTATCGTGGCGATCAAGGGGAAAGATCCGAAGGCCGGAAAAGAGATTGTGCGAAAGCCAACCCCCGAGGAACCGCTTGCCGCACTCGTATTCAAGACCGTCATCGACCCTTTTGCCGGTAAACTTTCCTTGGTGCGGGTTTTCTCTGGAACGCTGAAGGCAGATTCTGCCGTCTATAACTCGAATAAGCAGACAAAA
The DNA here is from genome assembly GCA_035516175.1 of Nitrospirota bacterium. Taxonomy (GTDB): domain Bacteria; phylum Nitrospirota; class UBA9217; order UBA9217; family UBA9217; genus DASPSR01. The sequence goes on along the minus strand of DATJAO010000060.1, from coordinate 54,252 downwards.
GAAAAAATCGGCTCATTGTTCTACATCGAAGGCAAGAAACAAGTCACCGCGCAGGCACTTTCAGCGGGCCAGATCGGCGCTGTGGCCAAACTCAAGGAGACCCTCACCGGTGATACGCTGTGCCCAGAGACGCAGGCGATTGTGCTTGATTTTGCAAAGTTCATTGACCCGGTGCTCTCCTTTGCCATAGAACCGAAATCACGGGGTGACGAGGACAAGGTGAGCATCGGTATTCACAAACTGCTCGACGAAGACCCGACGCTCCGCTTCGCCTTTGATGATCAGACCAAGGAAATGATCTTGTCGGGCATGGGACAGGTGCATATCGAGGTAACGCTCGAGAAGCTCAAGCGGAAGTTCGGCGTCGACGTAAAGATGAAGACGCCGAAGGTCCCGTACAAAGAAACGATCAGGGCCAAGGCGAATGCCCAGGGCAAGTATAAGAAGCAGAGCGGAGGCCATGGCCAATACGGGGATGCATGGATCGAGCTCGAGCCCCTACCGCGCGGCAGCGGGTTCGAGTTCGTAGACAAGATCGTTGGCGGCGTGATCCCGCGTCAATACATTCCCGCCGTTGAAAAAGGGGTAGTTGAGGCCATGCATGAAGGTTCTCTTGCCGGGTATCCCATGGTGGATCTCCGTGTCACACTCTATGACGGGTCCTATCACACCGTAGACTCATCGGAAATGGCATTCAAGGTTGCTGCGTCCATGGGATTCAAAAAGGCCGTTGAAGCTGCGAGGCCGGTACTGCTCGAACCGATCATGAGCGTGGAAGTGGTTTCGCCGGATGATACGCTCGGGGCCGTGATCGGCGACCTGAACTCGCGCCGCGGCAAGGTGCAGGGCGTGGTTCCCCAGGCGAATGGCCAGACGATCAAGGCCCTTGTGCCCATGTCCGAAATGCTCTCCTACGCACCGACGCTCAATTCGCTCACGAGCGGAAGGGGCATGTATACCATGGAGTTCTACGGCTATGAAGACGTTCCGAGCCACCTGGCGCAGAAGATCGTCCAGGAGCGCGCTGCGCAGCACGGACAAGGCAACCAGATCCAGAAAGAAAAATAAATGTACAGAAAAGACACCCTTTCCAACGGGATACGGGTCGTGTCCGAAACCCTGCCGAAATCGCGGTCCGTCTCCATAGGCGTGTGGGTAAAGGTGGGATCTCGCCATGAACCGGAGGAGATAGGCGGGATATCACACTTCATCGAGCATCTGTTCTTCAAGGGAACGGAGAAGAGGACCGCCAAGGATATTGCGATCGAAATGGACTCTCTTGGCGGTGAGATGAATGCCTTCACCTCGCAGGAAACGACCACCTATTATGCCAAGGTCGTGGACGAGCACCTTCCGGTGGCCGTCGATATCCTGTCGGACATTCTCCTTGGCTCCAAGTTCGACCCCATTGAAATGGAAAAGGAACGCAAGGTAATCCTTGAGGAGATTAAGGGAGTGGAAGACACGCCCGATGACTATATCCACGAGTTTTTCACGAGCACGGTCTGGCCCGACAATCCGTTAGGCCGCCCCATCCTCGGTACAAAAGAGACCATCAAAGCGCTCAAGCACCAGGATATCATCTCCTATATCGAGCATTATTACAGCCCTAAGGAGATCGTGATATCCGTTGCCGGCAATTTCGAACACGCCCGACTGATCGAGCTTCTGGATAAGAGCTTCGGAAGGCTATCGCGGGCAGGCATTCCCAAGAAAGAGGCGACTCCTGCTTTCAGCCATGCCGTGGCGGTGAGGAAGAAACAGCTTGAGCAGGTGCAGGTCTGTATCGGGTGCCGGGGAATGAATTATATGCACGATGACCGCTATGTGATCTCCGCGCTCAACACCGTGCTTGGAAACAGCATGAGCTCTCGACTGTTTCAGGAGGTGCGCGAACAGAACGCACTCGCTTATTCCATCTATTCTTATGTGACCTCGTACCGCGATACGGGGCTGCTGACGGTGTATGCCGGAACCGATCCGACGAACACGCTTGAGGTGCTGCGGCTCGTGACCAGGGAGCTCAAGAAGATCAAGGACGAGGGCATAACGCCGGCGGAAGAGATGCGGGTAAAGAACCAGATCAAAGGGAACCTTGTCCTTTCCCTCGAGAGCAGCAACAGCCACATGAGCAGGCTGGCGAGACAGGAGATCTATTTTGGCAAATATATCTCGATCGATGATATCATTAGGGGCGTCGAAAAAGTGACCGCAGAGCAGGTGCAGCGGCTCGCCCAGCAACTATTTACACGGGACAATCTGTCGCTCGCGATCCTCGGCCCGCTGAGCAGGGCTGATGTGCCGGATTCGGTTTTGGAAATATAATCGTCAAAGTGCAGCGCTCGTAGATTTATGGAGCGAATGGGATGACAACACAATGCTCTATGCTAATGCTGTCGTCAAAAAAATATGCCCAGCCATCTCGTTGTTCACATAACACAGCTTAAAAATTCCGAAGGACTCCCCATCCCGCACTACCAGACAGAACACTCTGCCGGCGTTGACCTGTACGCAGCTGTCGCTGGAGAGACGGTCATCGAGGCGGGAATGTGGAAACTCGTCCCGACAGGTATTGCGATTGCTATTCCCGAAGGATATGAAGGTCAGGTGCGGCCCCGGAGCGGTCTCGCGCTCAAGCACGGCATTGGTATGCTGAACGCGCCTGGCACCATCGACGCCGATTACCGCGGCGAGATCGGTGTCATCCTTTTCAATTTCAGTGCTAAGCCGTTCATCATTCACCGTGGCGACCGCATTGCCCAGATTATTTTCGCAAAGATTGAGAAGGCTAAGCTCATGAGGGTGGATGTGCTGTCCGAGACCGCGAGGGGGGAGGGAGGGTTCGGACACACAGGAGCGAGATAAGGCAAATTCAAAGTCCAAAATGAAGGTTGGTGAATCGATAATGAAATATGTAAAATCAGTAATACTGCTGTTCCTGTATGCTGTATTCGTTGTAACGTCTGCCTTGGGGCAGGACATGAACGTTACCGAAAAAGTTCTGCCCAACGGGCTCAAGGTGTTGCTCAAAGAAGAGCATAAGGCGCCGGTGATAACGTTTCAGATCTGGTACAAGGTCGGATCACGGAACGAAAAGCTCGGGACGACCGGCATCTCGCACATGCTTGAACACATGATGTTCAAGGGAACGAAAAAGTATGGGCCCAAGACCTTTTCCCAGACTGTGATGCGGAACGGAGGAGATGACAACGCATTCACCGGCAAGGACTATACCGCCTACTTCGAGAACTTTGCCGCAGACCGTATCGGCATCGCGCTCGATCTCGAGTCCGACCGCATGCAGAACTTGCTCATTGATCCGAAGGAGTTCATCTCCGAACGGGAGGTGGTTAAGGAAGAGCGCCGCATGAGAACGGATGATGACCCGACATCGACTATGGTGGAAGAGATGACGGCAGCGGCTTTCATTGCCCATCCCTATGAATGGCCGGTGATCGGCTGGATGGCGGACATCAATAACATTACCCGCGACGATCTCTATAATCACTATCACACCTACTACGCACCAAACAATGCCACCATCGTTGTGGCTGGTGATTTCGATACGAAGACGCTCCTTCCGCAAATAGAAAAGTATTTCGGCCCCATTCCGCGCGGACCAGATGTACCAAGGGTCGCTGCTGTCGAGCCCAAACAGCTGGGTGAACGCAGGATCATCGTTAAGAAACAGGCAGAGCTTCCGGCTGTTTTTGCCGGATACCATACGCCTGATCTCAAGGACAAGGACTCTTATGCCCTCGAGGTCCTGCAAGGCATTCTCTCCTCGGGCAAGAGTTCCCGCCTGTACAAGTCGCTGGTATACGAAAAACAGCTCGCTATCTACGCCGGAGGCGATTACGATAATATCTCAAACGATCCGAATCTGTTCTACGTCTATGCCGGTGTGATGCCCGGTAAGACTACAGAGGAGGTGGAGAAGGCGCTCTATACCGAGATCGAAAAGCTTAAGACAACGCCGGTTGCCGACGAAGAGCTCCAGAAGGCAAAGAACCAGATTGAAGCGGGATTCATCATGGGGCAGGATTCCGTATTCTACCAGGCCATGCTTCTCGGTGAGTATGAGAGCGTCGCGAACAGGAAACTGCTTGAGAAATACCTGGAGAACATCCATGCGGTCACTAAGGAAGACATTCAGCGTGTGGCAAAAGATTATTTCTCAGAGGACAATAGGACGGTAGGGATACTGGTGCCAACAAAGAATTGAGCATTGCAAATTTTACAATGAAAACGCGAGGCGACAAAATGAGGCTTAAAAGGTTCATACTTCTTGTTATATTAACGGTGGTTTGTCAATTCTCCCAAAAAACATCCGCCGCCGAGCTGATCGGCAAGCGCATCCCTCTCGACAACGGCATGGTCCTGTTACTCTCAGAAAAGCATGACATTCCTATGGTCACGGTGAACATGGCGATCAAGGCAGGGAGCACAGCGGAACCCGAGGACAAGCCCGGCCTTGCATCGATCACTGCGTCGCTGCTCATGCAGGGGACGTCAAAAAGGCCGGCCGGCAGGATCAACAGCGAGATCGACTTCATCGGCGGGTCGCTCTCCGTATCCGGGGGAAACGACTTCGCCTCGGCAAGCCTGCGGGTTCTCAGGAAGGACATACGGACGGGCCTTGACCTGCTCTCCGATGTCCTCATGAATCCCGTTTTCGACCAGAAAGAGATCGACCGCAAGGTCAAGGAAATTCTTGCCCAGATCCAGCGGCAGAAAGAAGAACCAGGCATCGTTGCCGGTGAGGCATTCAAGAAAGCGGTATACGGCAGACATGCGTATGGGAGGACGAGCGACGATGTGGCAGCCTATTTGCCAAAACTCACGCGGCAGGACATCTTAAATTTCTATTCAGTACGCTACAGTCCAAAAAGCACTATCGTTGCCGTGGTAGGGGACGTGAACGAAAAAGAGATAATTGCTCTTCTCCAGGAATACTTCAAGGGATGGAAGCGGAGCGATCAGCCCCTTCCTGCCTCCATTCCGCCGACGGCAATCGAGAAAACCGTAGTACAAAAGATCGACAAGAACATTACCCAGGCGAATATCGAGATGGGCAATATCGGCATCAGCAGGGAAAACCCCGACTACTACGCCGTGATGATCATGAACTACATACTCGGCGGGGGTGGATTTTCTTCCCGGCTTATGGATAATATTCGCGATAACAAAGGGCTGGCATATGACGTGCACAGCGTATTTTCCGCGCAGAAGGAACCGGGAGCATTCTCGGTCAGCATCAAGACGAAGAATGAGTCAGCGAACGAAGTGATTGCCGAGACGCTGAAGGAAATCCGGAGGATACAGGCTGAGCCTGTATCCGACAAGGAACTTGCCGATGCCAAGGCATACCTAACGGGAAGTTTCCCATTGAAGGTGGACACATACGCGAAGATTGCCGGGATGCTGACGTCTATCGAGATCTATAACCTCGGTCTCGATTATCCTCAGAAGTACTCTGCGATGATAAACGCTGTGACCAGCGAAGATATCAAACGGGTAGCGCAGAAGTATCTTCATCCCGACAGCTTGGTGATCGTGGTGGTTGCAAACCTGGGAAAGGCAAAGTTGAGTTATTGAGCAATTGACGTGTTGCCGAGTATACTACAGCCAAGGCGGACGGAGGCATAAGGCTTGGGCCGGGAATGACCGTGAAAATTCCCATCAGTTCATTGTTTCCGTTCGCGGACAGGCAAAATTGAGCTCTATCGATACGGCACATAGCAACCAGAGCTGATCCCCTAGAAATACTGTAATTCAGGAAAAACGGATCGAGCGCTGACTACTTGGCAGAAAATCGATGTGCGCGGCGATATGCTCTGCTATTACATGAACGATATGCATATCCGTGAGATGAAAAGCGAGTTCGGTATGAAGGAAAGGCTTCTCGGCCTTAGCGCCCGCGAGAAGCAAACGAGCGCGTTTGATCGTTCAAAGCAATCGAACGCTGAAAATCCCGGGCAGGCAGTATTCACGCCATTCTGTACTGGATCGATACCTTTTCGTGAGGCGCGATCCCCGTTGAAATTGTGCTCGTATGCCTGATAAAATAAATATACTCCCAGACCACGTTGTGAACAAGATCGCCGCAGGTGAAGTGGTCGAAAGACCGGCATCGGCGGTCAAAGAACTGATTGAAAACTCGATCGATGCAGGTGCGTCTGAAATATTCATCGACATCGAACAGGCAGGCAGGCGTCTGATCCGGATTACCGACAACGGGAGCGGAATGTCGAAGCAGGACGCGCAGACCGCCTTCCAGCGCCATGCCACGAGCAAGATAACTTCGGATGCAGACCTGGAGGCCATACGCACCATGGGTTTTCGAGGCGAGGCACTTTCGAGCATTGCCGCCGTGTCACAGGTAAGAATGGTCACCGCAGTAAAGGGCACGGCAGCAGGTGTGCTTATCGAGATCAAGGGTGATGCTATAAAGGTCATTACTGATGCCGCAGCGCCACAAGGCACCTCCATTGAAATAAACCACCTGTTCTATAACACACCAGCACGGCTTAAATTCCTGAAAAGCGCAGCAACCGAATTCTCGCATATTGTTTCTGCCGTGTCCCGTCAGGCCATGGCCCATCCCGACATCCGGTTCCGGCTCACCCATAACAAAAAAACGGTACTCGACCTCCCAACATCCATGAGTCTGAAGGAGCGGACATTCCAGCTTTATGGCAATGAAATTGCTGAAAACCTGATGGATTTCGAGGGGAATCGGGACGGGATAAGAATCTACGGCCTTATCGGCCGCCCTCCGTACACAAGGGCAGATCGGACATATCAGGACTTCTATGTGAACCGCCGCGCAGTGAAGAACCCGTCACTTACACACGCCCTTTATAGCGCTTGCCATGACATGCTTATGCGAGACCGGCATCCCGTGGGCTTTATCTTTATCGAGATCGATCCGGCACTAGTGGATGTGAATGTTCATCCAGCCAAGGCCGAAGTGCGGTTCCGCAATCAATCACAGATACATGATCTTGTCCGGGATGTGATCAGGGAAGGACTGCGGACTCAAGGAATACGTGTGGCTGACGCGGCGGTAACGACATACCGGTCTCATGCTGAGGGGGTGAGCGAAGCCCTTGCGGATTATCTCAGGAATCAGACCATGCAAGAAGACGGATCAAATACGACAAAACCATCTCCCTTTTTCGGACGCAGAAAGAACGATGTCGGAACCGCACCTCTTTCGTATGACCATGACTCTTCTGTGCAGCGAGAGAGCTATGCGGATCCCCAAGCCCGGCCATCCGGAAGCCCTGAACAAAACTTGTATCCACTCGCCCAAGTCCACGATTCCTTCATCATTGCCCAATCAGAGGAAGGAATGGCGATCATCGACCAGCATGCTGCGCATGAGCGTGTGTTGTTCGAGAAGCTCCAGGACCAGTTCGACAACAGAAATATTCCCGTCCAGTCCCTGCTCATGCCGGATCAGGTTGAGCTCGGACCGGCCCAGAGCAGCCTGCTTTCGGAGTATTTACCCGAGTTCAACCGGCTCGGGTTCACAGTCGAAGAATTCGGCGGCGGGACGTTCATGATCAAAGCCGTGCCGTCACTTCTCGTTGGTGCGGATTACCGGAAGCTGGTGCTCGATGTTCTCGATGAAGTGAATGTCTTTGGGGAGAGCAGGAAGATGGACGAGTTTCGAGACAAGATCCTGAGCGTGATGGCTTGTCATCCTGCCATCAAAGTCCATCGGCACCTTGACCAGAAGGAGATGGAGAAGCTGATCAGCGATCTTTTCCGGTGTCGTATGCCGCATACCTGCCCGCACGGAAGGCCAACGATCATACGTCTTCCCCTGAACGATATCAGGAAAATGTTTAAGAGGGTATAGGGGTCACGGTAGATCGTCATCGCCGTTGTCGTTTGATGTTCTCACGGCGTAACTATGATCGCGGAAGGATTCGATTTCCACATTCCGAGGGGGTATATCTATTTTGCCATGGCTTTTTCGGTTACGGTAGAGATGCTCAACATGAGAGTTCGGAAAAGGGCGGCGCACCCGGTAAAGCTTCATTAAGTGGGCATCGAGAAAAGCTAAAGAAGCGAGTGAATGACATCTGCTATGAACCGTTCCCACTATATTTATTAATTTGTGCCGTAAAATCCCCTCTCTTTCGGCCGGGGAGAATGTCAAAACCGCAGTTATAGGTGTCGGCGACTCCGGTTGTGCCATGCGTATCATCTGAGAAGACCTTTTCTGGCAACTGTTGAAGGGAGCGGCTCCGTTGGTCGGTGATGCCGACCTCAGGGAGAATATGTCAAAGACGAAGTCCCATGAGCAATAACTATCCCGATTCATCCCATCGGTACCAGCCCCATGGAGAACGATTTTTGTAACTAGATCCGGTTATTCTTTCCTGCGGGCAAGGCCTGGTCGGGGCTTGCCGGATTCATGCCTTTCTGTCGGACACGATACGGCATATCAGCTTGATGCAATAATAAAAAGTTGGGGGAAAAACGAACTTTCGGTCGAGAGAATGATCTGCTAGACTATGTCTAAAGACAAACCCATACTTATCATCGCCGGGCCCACTGCCGTGGGCAAAACCGATACGTCCATCCTTCTGGCGCAGGAACTCTGTGCAGAGATCGTAAGCGCCGACTCCATGCAGATCTACCGCGGTATGGACATCGGCACGGCCAAGCCCTCTAGGGAGCAGCGCAGAATCGTGTACCATCATATGATCGACATTGTGGAGCCTCACCAACCGTACAGTGTGGGCGACTATCTTAGAGATGCGCGGGCGGCGATCGATGGCATCATCTCCTCCGGCGGGACTCCCATCGTTGTCGGCGGGACGGGGCTTTATATCCGCGCGCTCACGCGCGGGCTGTTCCATGGTCCTCCTGCAGACCTCGACTTGCGCGAACGCCTGCTTCAGCGAGAGGCCGAAAGTGAACCGGGGATGCTCTATTCCGACCTGGTGAAAGTCGATCCCGAGGCAGCGATTAAAATCCATCCGAACGATCTCCGGCGTACGGTTAGGGCACTTGAGGTCTATCACCTCAAGGATAGGAAACTTTCGGAATTCCAGCGGGAACATTCGTTCCGGGACAGGCCATACCGCTTCCGACTGCTCTTTCTTGTCAGGTCGCGAACGGAACTCTATCCCCGGATAGAGAAACGAGTAGACCAGATGGTCATCGACGGGCTTGAGGCCGAGGTGAAAACCCTGTTGGAGCGGGGATGCAGGCCAGAGCTTCCCTCGATGCAGGGGCTGGGTTACAAGCAGTTTATGGACTATCTTCTCGGCAAGACTTCGCAGGATGAGGCCGTTACCCTTCTCAAGCGTGACACAAAACGGTTTGCCAAACGTCAGTTCACCTGGTTCAGAAGGGAGCCAGAGGCTCAGTGGATTGACATTAGTGGGCTTGTCAATACGGGAGAGATCGTAGCGCGGATAAAGAAAAACATTGAAATTTCAAACAAGTTGGTATAAGATAAAAAAATATTCAGGTTGAAGCAGCCGTGAAGAGCGTATCTCGCTTCATGCTTCATGGAGGGGTGGATGGGTAAGTCGCAGGTTAATCTTCAGGACGTTTTTTTGAACCAGATGCGCAAGGAAAAGATCCCGGTGACGATGTACCTCGTGAACGGAGCACGGCTTACAGGAATAATCAAGGGCTTCGACAACTTCGTTATTCTTATGAAGCAGGAGAATCAGCAACTCGTTTATAAGCACGCCATCTCGACCATCATCCCCGAAAAACCCGTGGATCTCCTGGAGACCGTGGAAATCAAGAAAACAGAACAGGAGCAGGCGGCGCAAGGGTGAGGCGATTACGGATTTCGGAGCGCGGCATCCAGAGGTCCAAGAAACGACAAGAAAAGGGCGAGGAACCATCAGTTTCAGCACCTTGTAATCTCCGTTGGTCTGCGAAAACTGCGTCCCCTGTGGTTTCAAGGAATTATCAAGAATGGCAAAGCGGAGTACAAAAGCGGAAAAAATAAACATCGGTGTTATCGGCGGCAGCGGCTTATACGAAATGGAAGGGCTGACCCAGGTGATGAGCATGAAGGTCACGACGCCCTTCGGCAAACCCTCGGACGACTACATCATCGGCACGCTGCACGGCAAGCGCGTGGCGTTCCTGCCCCGGCACGGCCGCGGCCATCGCATTATACCAACGGACATCAACTACCAGGCGAACATCTACGGCATGAAGAAGCTGGGCGTGGAGCGGATCATCTCGGTGAGCGCAGTCGGCAGCATGAAGGAAGAGATCAAGCCCGGTGATATCGTGATTCCTGACCAGTTTTATGATCACACCAGGCAAAGGCGGAGCACCTTCTTCGGTAATGGTATCGTAGCGCACGTGGGCATGGCCGATCCGGTGTGTACCTATCTCTTCGAGATTCTTGTGAAGTCAGGAATTGCCGTAGGGGCCACGGTGCACCGGGGCGGTACGTACCTGTGCATGGAGGGGCCACAGTTTTCGACCCGCGCCGAGTCGCTAACCTACCGGAAGTGGGACGTCGACGTCATCGGCATGACGAATGCCACGGAGGCCAAACTCGCTCGCGAGGCCGAGATATGCTACAGTACCATTTCTCTGGCAACGGACTATGACTGCTGGCACCACAGCGAAGAGGCCGTGTCCGTCGAGGCAGTGCTGGCGGTCATGAAGAAGAACATCGAAACATCGAAAGATATGATCCGTGAAGCTGTCCGGATCCTGCCGGAGACGAGAGCGTGCGGATGCAGTGAGTCGCTCAGGAGCACGATCATGACACCCGAGAACCTGATCCCGTTCAAGACGAAAAAGGATCTGACTCCCATTATCGGGAAGTACATGAAGGGCCTAAAGGCATGAGGCAGCTGCGTGAGTAAAAAAACGATAGTAAGATCAATAAAAAATCAAAATTACGCGTTCATCCATTTTTCATTCTGCTTTTTGGATTTTAAATTTCAGGGAGGTTTTATTTAGTGAGTTTGCTCGTTGTAGGTACGGTCGCGCTTGATTCGGTCAAGACCCCCTTCGGAAATGTTGAGAATGCCCTCGGCGGTTCAGCAACCTATTTTTCCACCTCTGCCAGTTATTTTGCCGATGTCCGGCTCGTAGCCGTTATAGGCGAGGACTTCCCTAAGGAGCACATACAATTTCTCAAGAGCAAAAACATCGACACTCGAGGCATAGAGGTTCAGAAGGGAGAAACCTTCCGATGGAAAGGCGAGTACGGGTATGACCTGAATGAGGCACACACGCTGGCCACTCATCTGAACGTCCTTGCGACCTTCAAGCCGAACATCGTCGGCGATTATAAAAACTCCGATGTCGTGTTCCTCGCGAATGTGGACCCTGAGATCCAGCTCGAAGTGTTAAGGCAGGTCGAGAGGCCGAAACTCGTTGCTTGCGATACGATGAATTACTGGATTTCGAGCAAGCCCGAAGCGCTCAAGCGCTTGCTCAAAGAAGTGGACCTGCTCACAATTAACGAAGCAGAAATCAGGCAGCTTGCCGGAGAGGCGAGTCTGGTTAAAGCAGCGAAGAGCGTACAGGCCATGGGACCGAAGACGGTCGTGGTCAAACAGGGAAGCTACGGCGCGCTTATGTTCAATGGCCACAGCGTGTTCAACGCACCGGCCTACCCGCTCGAATCGGTGTTCGATCCCACAGGTGCTGGCGATACGTTCGCAGGCGGTTTCATAGGATATCTGGCCAGCACCATGAACTTTACCGAGGGTAGCATGAGGAAGGCCGTTATCTTCGGCAGCGTCATGGCGTCCCTCAACGTCGAGGCATTCAGCCTCGATCGGCTCCGCAGCCTGGATTATCAAGAGATTGTGAGCAGGTACCGGGAGTTCAAGAGCCTCACGCATTTTGAGGATATTTGAAATCCTCCACGGTCCTTTATGCCGAGGATTTTGCAATTTAAATTTATGTAAGTAATATGTTTACCGTCGATACTACCATAACCGATCTCAAGGTCAAGGAAAGAAGCATGCTGAAGGTGCTCTTTTCCATGAACACACACCAAGTGGCAACCCCGGAAATGAACCTTGAGGAGGCCCGAAGCTACGTCATTTTCTGCCGCGAGGGCGGCGGGAGGATCTCAGCATACATCGGTCTTCACCTCCTTGGTACGAACCGAAGGCTTTTCTATCCGCATTCATCCAATCCCTTTCCTGAAGAAGATATGAATACCGTTGATGAAGAAGCGCGTGGTTTTGCCGAGGGAATGGGGGCTATGCTCGATGAAATCGATCTCACGAAAATGTCCTCGGACGAGAGGAACCATTGGATAGACGACCAGGCTATCTTCAATCTCAACAAGCAGATTGAGGGTAAACCGGTGGAACAAAGCGCGGTGCCGGCCACAGGGTCATTGGAGCAGCCTGCAGCACCTGCTGTCCAGCCCCACGATTCTGTCGCCCTGGCTGTTCCTGTATCCACGGCTTCTGATGCAAAACCGGAACCTGCTGCCAAGCCTCAGGAGGCTGCTGCCCCGGCTGTTCCTGTATCCACGGCTTCTGTTGCACAACCTGCGCCGGTTGACCAGCCCCAGGAGGTCGCTGTTCCGGCTGCCCCCGCGCATACAATCCCTGCGCCTCCTGCACCGGAACCTCCTCAGCCGCCGCCGGTGAAGCCAAGACAACCTGAAAGACCGGCTAGTGCACCGATGAAAACGGCCCAGCAAGTTTCAGCGAAGCAGCCGGAAGACGTCATTCAACGGGCCATCAGGGCTGGCGTGGTAAGAGCGCCAAAACCGCAGCTGAGTAAAGAGAGCCGCAGCACCAATGGCATTGTGAGCAGAGATAAGGAAGCGCTCGCACGTCTTTTGTCATCATTTTGAAAGGGGTGTCTTCCATATGAAAACGTTGGTAATTGTGTTACTTCTGGCGCTCGCAGGCTGCGTCACAACTGGTAAACCGGTTGACAAAACAAAGATGGCCGAAGGGTATTTTGAGAAGGGGGTCGCTCATTTTCAGGAAAAAAATTACGAGCTTGCTTCGGTCGAATTCAATCGCTCCCTGCAGACCGACAGTTCCTACAAAATGTCTTATTATTACCTTGGAGTCCTGAATGATATCCAGGGGAAGCCGGAAGAGGCGATAAAATACTATAAAGAAGCGATCAGTCTGGATTCCAAGTTTTCCGAGGCATACAACGGGCTCGGGGTCGTTTACGTAAAACAGGAAAAATGGCAAGAAGCACTTAAATGTTTTAATAAAGCTCTTGAAAACAAGCTTTATACCACTCCACATATACCCTATCTCAACATGGGTGATATGTACATGACGCAAAAAAATTATGGGAAAGCCGTGGAGGCATACCGTGAGGCTAAGCGGTACGCAAACCTTGAATTGACCAATTACAAGCTTGGCACTGCATTGTTTGAGGCAGGACAGGTCAAAGACGCTATCAAGGAATTCCAGGAAGGAGTCGGGACCGCGCCCCAGAATGCATATATGCGGTACAGCCTGGCCGTTGCGCTCTTGAAGGACGGCAACAAGAAGTCGGCGCTTGTAGAATTCAAAAAAGTGGCAGAACTTGCTCCCGGAAGTGAAGTCGCCCAGAAGGCGAATGACTATATCAGGACCCTGAGGTGACGTGGATGGGTACATTAGGTAAATATCTGCGCGACGCGCGTGAGGCGATGGGCATTGATATACGGGACGCGGCCATGCAGACCAGGATTAGTGTCAATTATCTTCATGCCCTCGAGGAGGAAGATTTCTCCAAACTTCCCGGCGAGGTCTTCGTAAAAGGTTTTCTCAAGAACTACGGACGGTTTTTACACCTTGAGGAAGCCGAGGTCCTAAAACGGTATGCGGCGCTTAAACCTCAAACAGTGACTCCTCCGGCTCCGCCAGCCGATGGGGAAAAAACGACTGTCATTTCTGAACAAGGGAAAGTGAAGAAGGCTAGGGAGGCCCCTATTGAGCCATTCGTCTGGGGTGCGGCAATATTCATATTGCTCATTGTCTTCCTGCTTACGTCCATGCCTACCAACAAGCATACGGGAAGCTCGAATGTCACGGTTTCGGCCCCGACCGGCACACTGCAGGGCGTTGAACAATTTCAAGCAAGAAGACCGGATAAACTGTATCTTGAGGTCGTAGCTCTTGAAGATACCTGGCTCCTGGTCCGGACCGATTCCAGCCCCCAGAAGAAGGCAGTTCTCAAAAAAGGAGAGAGCCTTATCTGGAGCGCCGATGATATGTTCCTTCTCAGTTATAGCGATGTGAGTGCGGTCAGGCTGTTGCTGAACGGCGAGGAACTGGCCGTAAAGGGGACGAGAGGAACCGTGATCAGGGACCTTGCCATTACCCGTGCTGGCATCACGAACCAGCCGCTCCAAGTTAAACAGCCTCGGCCGACGAAGCCGAAACCGAAGCCAGAACCGCAGCATGAGGTATCTCCTCAGCAGGCAGAACCCGAGCCTCAACCAGAGCCGCAGCCCGAGCCATTAGTGAAACCGCTTCCTCCGCCGGTACATACTCCGCCTGTGATATCACCATTTGCTCCTCCGCAATGACCTGGTTGCTCCGTCAAGAAGCACCGGCGTCATTCTGCTGCCGTCTTCGTTTTTACAGGGGAATTGCCGCTGCATCCTGGCGGTAACCCGTGCTTTGTCATTATTTGACGCGCAGACGAACGTAAGATTGAAAGGAGATGTTTTCATGAAGAGGTTTATTTTATTTGTACTGTCGTCATTAATACTCATAGCCACGCCAGCGATGGCAAAAGAAGGATTGTATCTGGGTTTATATATTCCCTTCGATTATTTTTCAGGCGACACTAATCTAGATTCAGGTAATGGCCTGGGTCTGCGCGGCGGTTATGGCTTTGGGAGGTATTTTTCGGTAGAAGGGACTCTTTTCAAATCTAGCATCGACCTGAAAGGAACGAACGAAACAACGGACTTCAAAGGTGGAACAATAGACGCGAAACTCCATTTCCCGCTCAGCGGCAGCCACATTGAGCCCTATATCATGATCGGCGTCGGGAGCTATAAAATTGAAAACAGCAATGCTATAAAAGGCATCGGTGGTCAATTGGGATTCGGCGTCGACATGTATGTGTTCCCCGAGTTGTCCTTCAGTGCTGGATTTACGAGTACTTCGATCACCTTTGATGAGGGGACACCGGTTAATTTAGATGCTACGGTGAGGACAATTGATGTTGGCGTGACCTACCACTTTCTATAGCAACATACCTATCCGATATAGCCGGCCCGGATTCGGTCGGCTTTTTGTGTTCGATTACCGTCGCGACCTTTCCTTATTCCGATATGCTTTCATCCTATGTCATAACGAGGCGCTCATGAGACGGCAGTATCCCACTCGGGTACACTTGCCTTGACTCTCATTGGATGTGTGCTATATTTTAAGACGACAGCAAATCCAGATTATCTGGAGGGTTAGCGATGAAAAAGGTATTATTGTTTTCAGCATTGGCGATCCTCCTCTGTTTCACGCCTGCGATGGCTAAAGAGGGCCCGTATGTGGGCGTTGGACTTACGTATGTTAACATTACCAGCGCTGCGGATTCTTACTTCGACACCGTCGATCCGGCCCTTGGACTGGAACTAAGGTTTGGTTATAATTTTGGTCCGATGGCACTTGAAGGTAATTTTATAGGATCGAACCATGAAGATCATTATCCGGGATTCAGTAGCGGCGATTTGACCGGTTGGAGTATAGATTTACGGCTTTTTTTGTTTCCAAGGCCCCAACCGAATCAGCTATATCTGCTAATGGGGGTGGGAGGTTATACGTTCAAAGAGACCTACAACGTCACCGGCGATCAATATAGATTTTCAGGCCCTGGTTTTAATTTCGGCATGGGCTTTGAGTATTTCCTCAATGAGCAGGTCGCAATCGATGTGAGAGGGGTGTACCGGTTCATTAATTACAATCTGGACATCAATGGCTTTAATGTTGCCACAAACGTTAATGGAGATACGTTTACTCTCGGCCTTGCGCTTAATTTTCATTTTTAAGATTGTGGTATTTTCCGGATGCACTGAAAGCCCGTCCTCGCCCCTGGTGGGCCGGATTTCCTAATTCTACAATCAGCCCGACAATCTCATATTTCTCACGTGCGTTCCTTCCCAGTAGATCCTTCCGCAGCTGATACACCGTAAGAAACCATCATAGTTGACATACACATAATTGGGAATGAGGTCCTTTATGTCCTGCTTTGTGATCGGGAGGAGTGTGTCATTGCACAGGGAACAGCGGGTGAGGGGGCCTGGGGCTGATTCGATCATGAGTGCATCGATGACCTGGCGGAGTTGATCCTTTACGGCATCATGCCTGATGAACACGCGGTTTGCCGCCAAGGGACGTCCGGCAAGTTCCGTATCTCGAGTCAGGATAATACGTTTCTGTTCCAGAGACAGTCGGATGATCTCGTTGTCATCGAGCGTCCGGTCATAGAGAACGTCGAATCCCAGCAGCCTCATCCGCTTTGCGAGCTTTCCCAGCATGACGTCGGCTATGAACTTCATTGTTTCACCGTGAAGGGATTAAGAGAAACAAAAGAAACGGTTTCCCGTGGAATACGCAAAGAACGCAAAGAAAAAAACTGCATTGCATGGCCTTTCAAGCCTTTTCCGGACCGTTCAAGAGAGTGTTGACACGCTTATCGTCTAAGAGAATTTTCTCAGCCGGAGCGAGTTCGACACCACGCTCACCGAACTGAATGCCATAGCCGCTGAAGCGAACATAGGATTCAGCAGTATTCCAAAGAACGGATAGAGGACGCCGGCTGCAACAGGGATGCCGATGACGTTGTAGAAGAACGCCCAAAACAGGTTCATCTTGATGGTGTTCATGGTCCGGCGCGAGAGCCGCATTGCCGTCGCAACCACGCGGAGGTCGTCTTTGATCAAGGTAACGTCCGATGCCTCGATGGCCACGTCTGTGCCCGTGCCGATGGCGATTCCCACGTCCGCTTGTGTGAGAGCAGGTGCATCATTGATCCCGTCGCCGACCATGGCGACGACGCGACCATCGGCCTGGAGTTTTTTTACCATATCCATCTTATCCTGAGGGAGGACTTCCGGCAGCACATGGCTGATCCCGAGCTCATCGGCAATGGCCTTCGCCGTGCGGCGGTTGTCCCCCGTCAGCATCACGACCTCGAGGCCGAGGGCCTTGAGCCCGGATACGGCTTCCTTCGAATGCTCCTTGAGTGTGTCCGCGACAGCAATGATACCGGCAGCCTTCTTGTCAATGGCCACGAACATGGGGGTCTTGCCGTGGGATGAAATGTTCTCAGCAGCAAGCCTGAATGGCGTGAAGTCGATTTTTCTCTCGGTCATCAGCCGGTCATTCCCCAAAACGATCTCTTTGCCGTTCAGCCTTGCCCTGATTCCGTGACCCGGGAGCGCCTCGAACTCATCCGCCCGTTCGATCTGGACACCCTTTTCAAGCGCAGCCTGTACGATGGCTTCACCGAGCGGATGTTCGGAGTTTTTTTCCGCTGAGCCGGCGAAAAACAGGATCTCCTGCTCGCTCATTCCATCCCGGATCACTTCCGTGACCTTTGGCTCGCCGCGCGTGAGCGTGCCGGTTTTATCGAGAACGATGGTATCGATCTTCTGGGCTCGCTCGAGGCTTTCGGCGTTTTTAAAGAGAATGCCCTGTTCCGCGCCTTTACCCGTGCCGACCATAATGGCTGTAGGCGTTGCAAGTCCCATCGCGCATGGGCAGGCAATGATGAGCACGGCGATGAAATTCAGGAGTGCGAAGGTAAACCGGGTTTCCGCTGATCCAAAGATATACCAGAGGACGAAGGTGAGCAGGCCGATGGAGATGACCGCCGGCACGAAGATGCTGGAAATGTAATCGGCAAGCCGCTGGATCGGCGCTTTGGAGCCCTGCGCTTCCTGCACCATGCGGATGATCTGGGATAGCATGGTGTCTCTGCCAACCTTGGTCGCTTCAAAGGTAAATGTTCCTGTCTTGTTGATGGTCGCGCCGATCACCACATCACTCATTTTTTTCTCAACGGGGAGGCTCTCGCCCGTGAGCATGGACTCATCGACTGATGAATACCCGCTCCGGATGACGCCGTCGACAGGGATCTTTTCCCCAGGCCTGACAACGATCAGATCCCCCGCATCCACTTCCTCGATCGGGATATCCAGTTCTATTCCTTCTCGCACCACGCGGGCGGTCCGGGGCTGGAGGCCCATAAGCTTTTTAATGGCCTCTCCGGCGCGTGATTTCGCACGGGCCTCTAGATACTTGCCGAACAGGATCAGGGTAATGATGATTGCTGCAGTATCGTAGTATGCGCCGCCGTGGCTGCCATAGTGGCCCAGCGCCTCGGGAAAGAACGTGAGCACCGTGCTGTAGGCATAGGCAGAGCTTGTTCCCACCACGACGAGCGTATTCATGTTCGTGCTGCCGTGCTTGATCGACGCCCAGGCGTTTTGATAGAAATGACGTCCTGCCCAGAACTGGACCGGCGTGGTAAGCAGGAACAGGATGAACCACATGGTCCGCCGGGGAATGATCGTGATGAAGGGGAGCATGTCCTGAAAGCTTCCGATGAGCACCAACGCGGAGAGTACTGCACTGACGGTAAGCTTGGTACGAAGTTCCGTGAGCTCCTTCTCACGGGCCTCCTTTTCGATGTCGAGCGCCGATCGGCCTTCTGCCTGCTGCGGAAGGCGGAAGCCCGACTTCTCCATAGACCTCCTGATATCGCGGAGCCCGATCTGTCCGGGCACATATTCCACTTCTACGGTTTCGGCCCCCACGTTCACCACGGCCTTCAGCACACCGTCTATTGAGGATATAATGCGTTCCAGTTCCTGTACCCGCGATGCATCAAGGTCAATGATCGGGATCATCGTCCTTTCGGTCACGGGAGTATATCCCAGTTCCTGGATGGTCTCTATGAACCGGTCCAGACCGACGGTAAGGGGATCGAACTCGACAACGGCCTTCTCGTTCGCGAAATTGACGTTCGCGTTCCTGACGCCAGCAAGTTTTGAAATATCTTTCTGGATGGCCGCAGCACAGTTCACGCAGGTCATGCCCTTGACCGGGATGACGGCTTTCTTGGTTTCCATAAGTGATAATATACTACCTGATAGGAGAGAAGACAAGACGTATTCAGGCAGAAGCACTCGAGATGAACAGTGTTTTATTTCTTTTTATAGAACGGAATTTCCACGATCTTGGCGGCAATCTCCCGGTCGCGGACCTCTATCTCGATTTCCTGCCCGGGCTGCGCGTACCGGCTTACGACATAGCCAAGCCCGAAGCCGTTCCGGTATCGGGGCGACTGGTTCCCGCTCGTCACGACCCCGATCTCGCGGTTTTCGGAAAAAATGCTCCCACCGCTCCGCGGTATTCCCTTTTCAAGGAGCAAGAACCCCGCCAGGGTTTGCTTGACGCCTTCGGTTTTAAGCTTGAGCAGTGCGTCTTTGCCGATGAAGTCCTTTTTGAAGTCGATGAGGGACAGGAGGCCGGTCTCGAGAGGTGTCCTGGTTTCATCGATGTCGTACCCGTACAGGAGATATCCCATTTCAAGGCGAAGGAGATCCCGGCTGCCGAAGCCGCAAGGTTTGAGTCCTTCTTCCTGACCGGCTTCCAGGACCGCGTCCCAGAAACTCTCGGCGTGGTTCGCGGGCACGAAGAATTCGTAGCCGTGCTCGCCGGTATAGCCGCTCCGTGATACTATGACCGGCTTCTCGGCTATGGTTAGCTCTCGGACACTCCTTGGTTTGAATTTTTTCTGATGGGATCCGGCAAGTCTTTCCAGGATGTGGAACGAGTGCGGTCCTTGGAGGGCGAGCTGGGATAAGACCAAGGTATTATCGGCTATCTGGACGTCGCCGGTTGCATGATGTTGAAGCCATCGGAGAACTTTGTCGGTATTACCGGCACTCGTGGAGAGCAGGTATCTGATACCTGACGATGAATCGGGAAGGCGGAAGAGTACAGCGTCATCGAGAGTAAAACCGGATTCATTACACAGGAACCCGTAGTGGGCAGTGCCTTCGGCGATCTTTGCTGTATTTCTGGTGAAAACCTTCTGGAGGAGGGCGGATGCACCGGGACCGCTGATCTCAAGCCTGCCCAGAAAACTCACATCGAACAGCCCGGCAGCGGTCCGCACCGCCTGGTATTCTTCCTGCACATCAGTATACTGGAAGGGGACCTGCCAGCCCTGGAATTCCGTTATTTTCGCTTTTAACTGGAGATGTTTCTGATGGAGAACAGTCTGTTTCATACGGCCCTCCTCGCTCCTGGTGAACGGAAATATCGCGCCGCGCAGCTGCAGGCTATAGCAACATGACAAGAGCTGTTCTAACGAATCCTGAATGTCTCCGGATCGGTATTACCGTCAGCAAGTTTGTGGATGTCCTTCGGATGGAACGCCCCCTTTTCGGTGATGATGGCCGTGATGTAACGAGCCGGGGTCACATCGAAGGCCGGGTTCGCCACATTCACGCCATCAGGGGCTATCTGGACCTTGCCGAATATATGGGTCACCTCACGTCGGTCGCGCTCTTCTATGGGGATCTGATATCCTGATTCCATGGTGAAATCGACGGTGGAGAGCGGAGCCGCCACGTAGAAAGGAATGCCATGTTCTTTGCAGAGCACCGCAAGGCTGTAGGTGCCGATCTTGTTCGCCACGTCGCCGTTCCGGGCAATACGGTCCGCGCCGACAATGGCGAGATCGATCATGTCGTGATACATGAAATAACCGGCCATGTTGTCCGTGATCAGGGTGCAGGGGATTCTTTCCTGCATGAGCTCCCATGCCGTCAAACGCGCACCCTGGAGTACGGGACGGGTCTCGTCGACGTATACGTGGATCTTTTTCCCTTCTTCCACTGCGGCACGCATCACGCCTTCGGCGGTCCCATAGCCTGCCGTAGCGATCGAACCTGCATTGCAGTGCGTAATGAGATTGTCATCATCGGCCACGAATACCGACCCGTAGCTGCCGATCTTCTTGTTCGTTTCGACGTCCTCGTCCAGCATGCGCTGCGATTCTTGTACGAGCAGATCTTGGATGGCCTCAACGCCCTTGTCCCTGTTCTCCTGTACTAACTTCTTAATCCGCTCGATGGCCCAGAAGAGGTTCACCGCCGTGGGCCGTGTGGCCGCCATGTGGCTACAGATCTCTTCGAACTTTGGCCAGAATTCCTCAAAGGCAGAAGCAGATATCTGCCGGGCGCCGAGCGCCAGTCCCATGGCCGCGGCAACTCCGATCGCCGGCGCACCGCGTACCCACAACTCTTTGATCCCACGTGCGACGGTCTGATAATCCTTACATTCGTTGTATACGGTCTCGAGAGGCAGTTTCGTCTGGTCCAGCATCCGTACGATGCCGTTTTTCCATTCTACGGTCGGGATCATTGATGAAACTCCTTTAGATGTATTTAAGTCAGACGAGTTTTTGTACTGGTTTAAATATAAAGGAATATGGCCGGATTGTCAAAAAAAATCTGAAGGATTACCGGTTTCTAGAGCATTATGACGGGTCCCGCAAAAGGGGCGATGATGAAGGCAATTACGCGTTTCCGCACGATTGGGATGCGAGTGTTCCGCTCCGGCCCTCGATCGTACCGGCGATGAGGTCGCATATCGGAATTGACGATGGGTTCTTTAATAGGTCTCGGGCGAGGTCATGCAATGTTACGATCTTGACCGAACGGGCCTGCAGTTTAACCAGGAACATCCGGAAGAGATCAAGTTTTTTCATTCCCTCGAGCTCAGCGTGGATCGTGAGTATGTTCGGTACGCCGGAGCGAAGGAGCGATAAATAATGGTCAACGATGCGGTCTTCAGGGTACTCCGGTAGGCCGAGGAGTTCATCGAGTGTCGGGAGCGTGGTCGGTATCTGCAATGTTTTGTACACCGTGTTGTCCACGCGCGGGAAAAAGGGATGCGTACCGCGGCTATCACTCGCGGAGAGAAGGCCGGCATCGTCGTAGGCCGCAAGGCTGAAGCCGTTTGCCTGCCAGCCTGCAGCGCCTGCGGTTTTTGCAGGTTCACGAAAAATCCGCTCAAACTCTTTCCGCGCCTTTCCGAATTCCTCGAATACTTCAATGCGCGACATTCTCGCGAGTCCGTCCTGCCAGCGGATATGGTCGTAGCAGTGGATCCCGACCTCATGCCCCCTGTCTCGCGTCGCGCGCATCACGCTTTCGTTGCGGCGTCCGACATGCGGACCAGGGAACAGAATGCCGTTCAGGAGCGTGCGGATGCCGTAAGTCGAGACGACGCTCGTACGACTCACCTTGCTCAAAAATCCAGGCCTGAAGATGCGTTTGATCGCGCGGCCGGTGTTGTCCGGGCCGAGGGAGAAGAGGAATGTGGCCTTGAGGCCGAACCCGTCGAACAGAGCAAGGAGATTGGGGACGCCGATGCGCGTGCCGCGATCGGTATCGACATCCACTTTAATGGCAAGGAGAGATTCGTCCATTCCTGTTCCCGGCATGTTGACTATATATCCAGCTCTTGCGATGGCCGTCCGAGGTGATAATCGAGCGTTTTGCGAAGGGCGGTCTTTAGGTCCGTAACCGGCCTCCAGCCAAGGTACTTCTCCGCGTTCTTGATCGACGGCACGCGGGTCAGGATGTCCTGATAGCCTTCGCCGTAGTACTCCTTGGATTTTACGGTCACTATCTTGACGCTGTCGGTGAGCTTCGTGTATTTAGGATACGTCTTGATGAGCGCGATGAGCATCTCGGCCAGCTCGCGGATCGACACGTCATTCCTAGGGTTGCCGATATTAAATATGCGGCCGTCAGCTGCGTCGTCTTTATTTTCAATGATGCGTGTCAACGCGTCAATGCCGTCGTCAATATAGGTGAAGCTTCGCCGCTGTGCGCCACCATCGACCAGCAGGATGTCTTTTCCGCGCAGGATGTTGCCGATGAACTGGGTGAGCACGCGCGAGCTGCCTTCCTTGGGTTCCAGGATATTATCGAGTTTCGGACCGACCCAGTTGAACGGCCGGAAGAGCGTGTACTTGAGCCCTTCCTTCATGCCGTAGGCGTGGATCACGCGGTCTATGAGCTGCTTGGAGCAGGAGTAGATCCAGCGTGGCTTGTTAATGGGACCGAGAACGAGATTCGACGATTCTTCATCGAACTCCTGGTCAGGGCACATGCCGTACACTTCGGAGGTGGAAGGGAAGAGCACGCGTTTTTTGTATCGCACGCATTTTCGCACGATATTGAGATTGGCCTCGAAGTCCAATTCAAACACACGCAGAGGGTCCTGCACGTACGTGGCGGGCGTGGCGATGGCCACGAGAGGGATGACCACATCGCATTTTCTGACATGATACTCGATCCATTCCCGGTTGATGGTGATGTCGCCTTCCACGAAGTGGAAGCGATCATGTCCGAGGCACTGGTCGAGCTTGTCGCAGGCCATGTCCATACCATAGACTTCCCAGTCCTTCTGCTTTAATATATGCTCGGTCAGGCTGTTTCCGATAAATCCATTCACTCCGAGGATCAAGATTCTAAGGCTCATGGTCACTCCATTCTGTCTGTTATACTCTTTAAGAGCTGATGATTCCTGACTTAGTTTCCTAGGATTTTGCCGACTTCCAACCCATGGACTCCCGTAGAGGGTTCTTCTCTTTTCCCTTCCCACTGCAGGCTAACTATCTCAAGACTGCCATTTCCAGTGGCCACTCTGAGCGGGTTCACTGATACGACCTGTCCCGGTCTTCCTTTGATGTCCTTGACCGGTCGTGCCTGCCAGATGAACAGTTTATTCCCGCTGGCCAGAGTGAATGCGCCTGGATAAGGATGGGTAACAGCCCGTATGAGATTATAAATCCTGTCGGCGCTATGTGTCCAGTCGATTCGTCCATTTTCGGGTTTGCGTCCGCCGAAATAGGTTGCTTGGGATTCATCCTGCCGGCGCCGCGGGGCCGTGCCGTTGGCGAGATCATCAATCCGGCGCTCGAGAACGAGACGCGCGGCTTTGACAGCCTTCCTGAAAACGTCCTGCGCCGTGTCCTCCGGACCGATGGGGACTGCTTCCTGGTCAACGATATCGCCGGCATCGGCCCGTTTTACCATATAATGGAGCGTCACGCCGGATTCTTTTTCTCCGTGCAGCACGGCCCAGTTGATCGGTACCCGGCCCCGGTATTTGGGCAGGAGTGAGCCGTGCATGTTGAACGCGCCGAGGCGCGGAACGTTAAGGATCTCCTCCTTGATCATGTTGCGGTAGTAGAAGGAGAATATCAGCTCCGGGTTCCAAGCACGGATGCGGTTGACCCACTCTGGCGTATTTACGGACTCCGGCGTATAGACCGGAATGCTGTTACTTTTTGCAATATCCGACACGGACCTGAACCATATCTGCTCGCTTGGATTGTCCTCATGGGTGATGACAGCAATAATGTTCTCACCTCTGCTGATCAAGAGATCAAGACATTCGTAGCCCATATCGTGATAGGCGAAAACCAGAATGCGCGGCTTACTCACCGGTGCCCGCCTTTTGTGTCTCGACCCTCTCATAGACCCTGCGGATGACGAAGCGGGGCCTTCTCCTTACTTCCTTGTAGATGCGGCCGATGTACTCGCCGATGATGCCGAGCCCCATAATGCCGATGCCGACGAGGAAGTAAAGGATAGCGAAGAGGGTAAACAAACCCTCGGCCTCGGGTCCGACAATCAGCCGCCGGATGAACAGGTAAATCACGAACAAGGTGCTTAGCACCGATACGACCATGCCGAAGAGGGTGAAGACCTGGAGAGGGACCACGGAAAAACCCGTCATGAGGTCGAAGTTCAGGCGGATAAGGTCGTAGAGCCGGTACTTGGATTCACCGGCGGCGCGGGCCGCATGCTCGACCTCCACTTCCGTGGCGTTGGCGGCAAAGCTGTACGCGAGCGCCGGGATAAAGGTCGAGGTCTCTTCGCTCGCGACGATGCTTTCGATGATGTTTTTCCGGTACGCCCGGAGCATGCACCCCTGGTCGCGCATGCGGATATTCGTGATCTTGGCCCGCATACCGTTAATGACCTTTGATGCGTACCTCCGGAAAAAGGTGTCCTGACGGTTTTTGCGGTAGCCGCCGACCACGTCATGCCCGGCCTCGATAGCAGCGAGGAGCTTCGGGATTTCTTCCGGAGGGTTCTGGAGGTCTGCGTCGAGCGTTACGATCACGTCTCCGCGCACACGCTCGAAGGCTGCCATGATGGCCATGTGCTGGCCGAAATTGCCGTTGAAATCGATAACGCGCACCTGATTGGGGCGGCGCTCGTGATATTCCTTCAGCATCGCTCCTGACCGGTCGCGGCTGCCGTCGTTCGTGAACAGGATCTCAAACGGCTTGCCCAGTCCATCCAGCACCGCTGTGAGGCGGGTGAACAGGGCATCGAGGTTCTCCTGCTCATTATAAACAGGAATAACCACGCTGACATAGGGCTTTGCCATGGTCATTTCCTCCTGAACAGATCATCCATGGCCGCGATCACACGGTCCTGGTCCGAATCGGTCATTGCCGGGAAAAGCGGCAAGCTCACGATGCGGTCGGAGATGGTCTCGGCGTTCGGAAAATCACCGCGCTTGAAACCGAACTGTTCACGATAATAGGGGTAGAGGTGCACGGCACGGTAGTGCAGGCCCGTGCCGATGTTCCGGTCTTTCATTCCCTGCATGAACGCGTCACGGTCCATGCCTGCCGCATCAGGATTGATGAGCGGCGTATAGAGGTGCCATGCATGGAGGTGAGAATATAACGGCGACCTGGGCAGTGACCACTGCGGCCAGCCGCTCAGTAATGCCCGGTAACGCAACGCAAGCTCTGTGCGGCGACTGATGAATCCGTCGAGCTGCTTGAGCTGGTGCAGGCCGAGAGCGGCCTGGATATCCATCATGTTGTACTTGTATCCAGGAGCTATGATCTCATAGTGCTGGCTGCCTTTCCTTCCGAAGCGGTTCCACGCCTCGCGGTCCATGCCGTGGAAGCGCAAGAGCGCCACGGCCTCGGCCATTTTGTCATCACGGGTGATTACGCACCCGCCTTCTCCGGTGGTCATGTTCTTGTTGGGATGAAAGCTGAAGACCTGGATATCGCCGAAACTGCCAATGCGTTTGCCTTTATACTCCGTGCCGATAGCGTGAGCTGCGTCCTCGACCACGCGGAGGTTATACTTTTTCGCGACGTCGTAGACCGGATCAAGGTCTACCGGCAGGCCAGCAAAATGCACCGGCATGATGGCGCGGGTGTGCTTGGTGACCGCCTTCTCGATCTTCGTCACATCAATGTTATACGTCCCCGGTTCGACATCCACGAGCACGGGCTTTCCGCCGGCGAGTACGATAGTGTTGAGCGTCGCGGCGAAGGTCATGGGCGTGGTGATCACTTCATCGCCGGGTTTCAATTGCATTGCGGCCAGTACCAGGTGCAGTCCGGCCGTTGCTGAAGAGAGCACCAGTGCGTGCGGCGCCGAGACGTAGGACTTGAGGTCGTCCTCGAACTTCTTGACCCGCGGCCCGGTGGTGATCCAACCGGACTCGAGGCAGGCGACTACCTCATCGATCGCCTCGCGGCTGATGGATGGTCGTGAGAAAGGGAGAAATTGTTCTTCTTTATTGGTAGACATGGCTCTCCTCAACATCAGGTGACATGAATCAAAGAATACGAAACCGCGAAGGCGCTTAGGGTTCAAAGTTTTAATTCTTACCGGTGTTCTTCGCGTCTGTCGGTTACAAATGCTTTTCCTCTAGCTCCTCGTAACAAAATAGACTCCAACGATAATAATCAAGATGCCGGTGACGCGGGTCATCGAGAGATTCTCCTGGAACAGGTAATACCCGGCCACGGCGTTGACGATGTATCCCACACTGAGCAGGGGATAGGCAAAGCTCACCTCCACGCGCGAGAGGACAAGAAGCCACACGGCGACGCTCACGATGTAGAGGAAGAGTCCCAATAGAACGAAGAAATTTACTGCCACCTGTAATGCGATGGGAATGACATTGCTCCAGGCGAACTCAAAATAACCGATGCGCCGCATCCCTTCTTTTAAGCAGAGCTGGGCAGCGGCGTTAAGCAGTACCCCTAGCAGAATGATCGGCAGGTATTTCACGGCGTCATCTCCTTGTTTACGGCGAGGATATTGTCGTCAGTGCTGGCAATCAGGTATACATTCTTGTGCCCCGTGGCCTGCAGCGCATCATAGGTTCCGCGTTTCGTAAGCATATATACCGTCGACGGACCGTCCCAGCGCTTCCAAAAGGTCGCATCATCGACCATCCATTGGCTGGTGTCCTCAACGGTGGTCCCGAACTCGAGTTCCCCTTTCCAGTTCACCACGGTGATACGCCGTTCCAGGTATACGGGTAAGTCCTGGTAATAGGTATCATAGCTGGCGACCTCATCGCCCGGCTTGAGACGCTGCTTGAGCACCGAGGCCAGGTTTATGGACGAGCGCTCATCCGCGACGGAAGCGGCTGCATTCACCACAATAAAAAAAAGCATCGTTGTGGCGGTTAGCGACAAAAATGCCCAGCGGAAGTTTTTGCGCTTACTCATGAACCATGTCACCGCAGTTCCTATGATCAGAATGGCCGCGAACACATAGGGGTACTTCCCGAGTCTCTGAACATCAGGCGATATCCGATAGTGCGGGAGAACGATCAGTGCGATGGTCAGCCCCAGAGTTACGATCAGCAGTACGGCGTAACCAGTCCGGATGCCGGGAAAATCACGGCAGTCCCATGCCTCAGCAAGATACCGTCCGATCAATAAGGAGAGCGGTGGAAAGACGGGCAGGATGTAGGGTATCAGTTTCGAGCTTGAAGCGGAAAAGAAGAGAAATACAAAGCCGGCCCAGAGCAAGAGAAAGAGCGTGTCCCGGTGCTCATGACGCTCGCGCCATGACGGAGGAAGATTGTGCTTTACAGCCTGTATGAGAAAAGCGCTCCAGGGAAAGAGTCCAAGAAGCACCACGGGTATAAAGAACCACGCGGGTTTATACCGGCTGTGGATCTTCGTAAGGTAACGCAGAAAATGTTCGTGGATGAAATAGAAGTTAAAAAACTCGGGATTGGCACGGTTGACCAGAATATGCCAGGGCGCGGCGATAAGCAGAAACAGCAGGAGGCCGCTCGGGAGATACATGGTTTTAAGAACGCGCCATTCACCCAGCAGTACGATCCAGATGCCAATCACCATCCCGGGGATCAGGATGCCGATCAATCCTTTGGTCATGACTGCCAGAGCAGCAAACAAATAAAAACCCCACATGAGAAGCCGTCGCCGCAGCCCATGCGGTTCATGCGTGCCGAGCAGGAAGCAGAGAAGCGCAACACTCAACAGGGCCGACACGGGCATGTCAAGGATGATGGCACGGCTCAGGGCATAGTACAAGAGGCTGGTGGCGAGCACCATCGCCGAGATCAACCCGGACCGTCGCCCGAACAACCGCACGCCGGATCCGTATACGACAAGACACCCCATCAAAGCAAAGAGGGCTGGCCACAGGCGGAGCGCGAATCCTTTCAGGCCGAAGTGCTTGATGGAAAAGCCTTCGAGCCAGTAGAACAGCACCGGTTTTTCGAAGTATTTGACACCGTTCAGCCGGGGGGTGAGATAGTCGCCCGTGACCACCATTTCGCGGGGGATCTCGACATACCGTCCTTCATCGGGCACCGACAGGGGACGGTTTCCGAGCATGAAACCAAAAAAGAGAGAGATCAGCACGGTCAAAAGAAAGAGATCGCGCATCCCATGAGTTGCGGTTTGTGTGCTGTCCTGAGTCATGAATTTTCGTATTGAGCTGTTGTCGCTGAATGCGCCCAGGGAACAAAGTATCAAGTTTCTCGCTTTGTTCATGGCAGTGTTCGAAAATAGGCACCAAGACTGTGGTGACGGCAATCAAAAAAGTGATTTTACATTGCTCACTGCGGTTTGTCAATATTTTATCTATGCTCTCAAGGGGTTCCCGGTGGAAATGCCTGCGTCTCTTGAGTCGTCCGGATGGTTTGTGATAAGGGAGAGAGGGTCTCGTAATGGAGCAAGGGCATGCCTTATCAGCTTTCGGTTTTCTGGCGCATGGCCTCGCATGCCATGTGGCGGATGACCTTCCCCTTTACCATAAACACGACCATCTCTGCTATGTTGGTGGCGTGGTCACCGACGCGCTCGAGATATTTGATTATATACGAGAGGCGGACAGCCCGGGTGATGTTCTTGGGATCCTTTAGCATATAGAGGAGAAGCTCGTTGAATATCTGCTGGTTCAGGTTATCCACGAAGTCGTCGGCCTCGCATACGCTCAGGGCGAGGTCAGCGTCCTTTGCCACGAAGGCATCGAGGCTGTCCTTAAGCATTTTTTGGGCTGCATCGGCCATGCGCGGGATGTCGATGTAAGGTTTGAGCGGCGGTTCATCAAGCAGTTCGATCCCGCGTTCGCATATGTCTACAGCGAGGTCGCCCATGCGCTCGAGGTCGGTGATTATCTTGATGGCGGTCGTGATGAAGCGGAGATTGCTGCCCGTGGGCTGCCAGATGGCGAGGAAACGGATGCACTCCTCCTCGATATCAACATCGAAGTTGTTTATGATGGCATCGCCGTCGATGACCTCGACTGCGAGGGTCCGATCGCGCTCCACCAAGGCCTTGACGGATTTCTTGATGGCATCCTCGACAAACCCTCCCATCTTGAGTATCAGCTCTTTGAGTTTTTCGAGGTCTATTTCTTTCTGGGTTGCCATGATGTTCTCCTTCCTAATGAAGCCGAGCGTTCAAGGCTCATATTATATAATATAACTCATCACTCCGAAAATATAAACAAAGAGCTTTCAGTTATGAGCCGGCAAGATGTTAACCGAACCTTCCCGTAATGTAGTCATCTGTCTGCTTTTTATCCGGATTTGTGAATATCTTTTCGGTGGTGCCGAACTCGATGAGCTCGCCCAGGTACATGAACCCGGTCATGTCCGAGACGCGGGCGGCTTGCTGCATGTTGTGCGTGACGATGATGATGGTGACGTCCTTCTTCAAGTTGACTACCAGTTCCTCGATCTTTGCCGTCGATATAGGGTCTAAGGCCGAAGTGGGCTCGTCGAAGAGCAGGACCTCGGGTTCCACAGCAAGCGCCCGTGCGATGCAGAGGCGCTGCTGCTGGCCGCCGGATAGTTCGTAGGCGCCTGAGTCAAGCTTGTCCTTCACTTCCTCCCAAAGCACCGAGTGCTTGAGCGCCCGCTCTACTCGTTCAACAAGTTCACTTTTTTTGGTAATCCCTTTTAGCCGAAGGCCATAGGAGATGTTTTCCGCGATAGACATGGGGAAGGGCGTGGGCTTCTGAAACACCATGCCGATGCGGCTTCTGAGGTTGATGAGGTCGAATCCTTCTATGAGAATGTTGTTTCCCTGGAATACGATTTCTCCGGCGTATCGGTGCCGGGGGTAAAGGTCGTGCATGCGGTTGAAGCAGCGGAGCAGCGTCGTCTTTCCGCATCCGGAGGGACCGATCAGGGCAGTGACCTTGTTGCGGAAAATGGGAAGCGATATGGCACGGAGTGCATGGATGTCTCCGTTGTAATAAAAATCCAGATTTCTGACTTGGATATCAATAGTGCCGATCAACGCTTGTACCTCCACTTGATGATCATTCTGCCCATGATGGTGAGCGCTAAGATGAATAGCGTAATCACGAATGAGGCGCCCCATGCCTGAGTATGCCAGCTTTTATAGGGCCCCATGGCGTACTGGAAAATAGTTACAGTGAGCGACGCCATGGGGCCGTTCATGTTCGTGGAATAAAAGTTGTTGTTGAACGAAGTAAAGAGCAGAGGCGCCGTCTCGCCAGCAACGCGGGCGATCGATAAGAGGATGCCTGTCAGGATGCCCGTAGCGGCACCGCGGTATACGACCTGGATGATTACTTTGTAATAGGGTGCTCCCAGTGCAAAAGCCGCTTCCCGCAATGTCCATGGCACCAGCGACAGCATGTCTTCCGTGGTCCGGAGAACCACAGGGATCATGATGATCGAAAGCGCAAACGCCCCTGACCAGCCGCTGAAATGGTGAAGCGGACGAATAAGGATCGCGTAGACAAAAGCCCCGACCACAATGGAGGGCACACTGACCATGATGTCAGAAAGAATGCTGATGACCCTGGAGATTTTTCTACCTCGCGCGTACTCCGCGAGAAAAGTCCCGCCCAGGATGCCCACGGGCACGCCGATCAGCGTAGCGGCAGAGGTTATCATCAACTGTCCGACAAAGGCATTTCTGAGCCCACCGCCCTCGACACCGGCGGGGGCTGGGTCATTGAAGAAAAGGCTCAACTTCAACGCGCCTATTCCGTTGACGAGGACATCGAACAGGATGTAAATGAGCCAAAACAGGCCCACCGCGGCGGCAAGGCCGCTCAGTGCGAGCGCGGCGAAACTCTCAAGCTTTCTTTTCTTCTCGAGGTTCATCGCGAGTATTTCCTCTCGGCCTTCAGAAGAAAGAACTTTGATATGGCCAGGATAATAAAGCTCATCACGAACAGTACGAGCGCCAGATAATAGAGAGAGGAAAGATATATGTCACTGTCCGCCTCTGTAAATTCATTCGCAAGGCTTACGGTGATGGTAGAGGCGGCATCAAGGAGCGATGTGGCAATCTTGTGGTTGTTGCCAAGGACAAAGGCCACAGCCATGGTCTCGCCCAATGCCCGTCCCAGGGACAGCGCGACCCCTCCGAATACGCCCAGTTTGGAGTAGGGGAGGACCACGTTTTTCACAACTTCCCACTGTGTTGCTCCGATGGCATAGGCTGATTCCTTGACCACGGCGGGGGTTAGATTGAAAGAATCGCGTGCGATGCTTGCAGTAAACGGAATTATCATGATGCCGAGGATGACGCTCGCGGTCAGGATATCAATGCCCAGCGGAGTGCCCTGAAACAGGATGCCGACGAGAGGCAGTTTTCCGACAGTATTTTGGAGTGCCGGCTCGACATACTTCGACATGATGGGCGCCAGGGTGAAGAGCCCCCACATGCCGTAAATGATGCTAGGTATCGCGGCCAGCAGTTCTATCGCGATCCCAATAGGACTTTTGAGAAAATTTGGCGCGATTTCGGTCACGAAGACAGCAATGCCGATGGCAGTGGGTATGGCGAAGAGCAGGGCGAGGCCAGTCGTAACGAAGGTGCCGTAAATCGTGGTTGCCGCGCCAAAGATGCCTGTCACGGGGTTCCAGGTCGTTGAGGTTAAAAAATTTACGAGGCCGAACTTCCTTAGCGCGAGTGAAGACTCCTTGACAAGGACCACCAAAATTCCGATGATGAAAATGATGACGGTAAGGGCCGCAATGGCGGTGAGAAAGGAGAAAAACAGATCATATATATTTTTCTTAGAGGAAATGACCAATGAACGGCCCTTTCTGCACTGCTGTAGATGATGAAAAAATTAAACGGGTCGGATATAGATAGTATATATACCCGACCCGAACATTTCAACTTCTTTTTTATATCTCTTATTATGCTGTTCTACTGGATTTCGTTCGATTTCCAGTAGCCTTCTATTTTGTCTTTTAGCGATTTCGGGAGGGGGACATAAATGAGTTCTTTTGCCTTGCCATCCCCGTTCTTGAACGCCCAGCCGTAGAATTTGACTACCTTCATGTTTGACTCTTTTTTCTCCTTCGCCAGGAGGATGAACGTGGCACCCGCGATGGGCCAAGAATCTTTCCCCGGTGAATCATTGAGCCAAAGGTAGAAATGCTGTTTCGGGTCGAAGTTTGCTGAAGCGGCGGCGTCTTCAAAACTCGCGAAGCTCGGTTCTACGAAGGTGCCGGCATGGTTCTTGAGGGATGCATGGGCAAGGTTGTTCTGCTTCGCATAGGCGAATTCCACATAGCCGATGGAGTTCGCGGTCTGTTGAACGTAGTTGGCTACGCCTTCGTTCCCTTTTCCGCCGATGCCCACTGGCCAGCTCACTGAGGTGCCGGAGCCGACTTTTTCCTTCCAGGCCGGGCACACATCGTTCAAATAATCCGTAAAGATGGCGGTCGTCCCGGAGCCGTCGGAGCGATGGACAACAGTGATCTCGCTGTTCGGGAGATTGACCTTCGGATTCAGTTCCTTGATCTTGGGATCGCTCCAGTTTTTGATTTCACCCAGGTAGATTTTGCACATGGCTTCTGAATCGAGCCTTAAATGTCCCGCCTTTATACCGGGGATATTGACCACTGGCACGACGCCACCGATCACGGCGGGGAACTGGAGCAGATTGTCCTTGGCGAGCTCTTCCGGCGTGAGCGGCTTGTCAGACGCACCGAAATCCACGGTTCGCTCGGTGATCTGCTTGATTCCGCCACCGGAGCCGATGGACTGATAGTTCAGTTTCACGCCGGTAACCCTGTTGTACTCATTTGCCCACGCTGAATATACGGGGTAGGGGAAGGTAGCCCCTGCGCCGTTCAGCATCTCATCGGCGAACGCTCCGGTTGCTACTGCCAATACTACGGTTAATACAAGTGCTGCAATTTTTTTCATTTTGAATCTCCTCCTATAAGATTTTGAATACACACTATATACCAAGGAATTGTTACAGTAATATTACAATTATGTTACAATTACGCGAGGTAGCATACCATGTTTCAATACTTTCCCGTACTGCAAAACATTGTTCAGGAAGTTGCACTTTTGTCGTTTTCTTCTCTATCTCCCCAAGGAATCATTACGGTGCTCGCAAACAGATCCGACCTGAGTTCAAAACCCGTTGGGATGCTGGTGCGGGGACCTGTTGTGATGTGCCATTGGTTGCTACAATGCTTACCAGCTGTTCATGACCGCCTCATGCCGTGTGTTCCTTGTAGCGTGATTGGCCGTCGCTATACCGAGATAATGCAAGACCTTCTGCCGATGCCCAGCAATATCCCCCTTTGTATTTCATATGCCGAGCTGTGCTGGGTCACGATGTGTTTCACCGACAGAAGCCCTTTAAAATAGCCAGCTCGGTCGACCACGATAATGTCATCATAGACCACGAAAGATTTGCTGTCGAATTTTTATCGGTGGCGAGATCAAGCCGCTCATGCTGGTTGATGACCAGCTGGTTAGTATCGGCTTTGTGATAAGGGGATTCTTTCTGTAGAGTGCGAATCCGAACCGATGAAACAGCTTGAGCACGATTTTCGGTCTTATGACGAGCGTCACAGTTCTTTCCCATCCGCCACAGCAGGAACATCAAGGTTGACGGCGTTGAAGAAGATGTCTAAGACCTGCCTGATGATCATGGTAAAAGGAACGCTTAGTGTCAGAATAATTACGCATCTCCACGGGTCGCAATTCACTCCTGACGAATATTCTTCTCCATGATTTTATGAAGCAGGGGCGACTTGTTCTTTGCTTTTATCCGGATCCTCGTTAATCGCGTTCGGTTTTTGAAAGGATACCGTGAACGTGCTTCCGACTCCAGGTCTGCTCACAGCACTGATGTTTCCGCCCATGGCTTCGATTAGGAGCTTGACGATATAGAGCCCAAGTCCCGCTCCTTTGATCTGTTCGCTCCCGTCGGCTCGATAGAATTTATTGAAGATCTTGGGGATCTCGTCGCATAGTATCCCGCATCCCTCGTCCGTTATCGAGATGTCTATCCCATCATGTATTCTTTCCACGGTCATCCAGACCCTGCCGCCGTGACGATTATACTTCACTGCATTGGAAAGCAGGTTCATCAAAACCTGTCTGACAGCAGTGCTGTTCCCTGTAATGAGGGAGGATGTTTTATTCTCCAAAACTATCTCGATCTGCCTGTTCTTTGCCGTATCGCGGAAGACATCGACCACTTCATCGACTATGGAGCCGATATCAAGAGACTCCATAGGCAATGAACCTTGCTTGTTCTCGAGCCGGGAGAGAAGTGATGCATCGTTAAGAAGGCTCTCAGCGTGTGCGGCAGCGACATTGATCGTTCTAAGATAATCTTGGGCTCCTTCCTTCCGGAGCCCAAGGGCGGAGAAACCGCCGATCACATTTATGGAGTTCTTCAGCTCGTGGACCAAGTATCTTAAGGACGTATCCTGTTCCTGCGTCTTCGCTTGGATCATTTTGAGCGTCCGTTGCCGATTGATCAACTTCCGTATTTTGAGCATGAGTTCCCTGATGGAGAAGGGTTTTGACACATAATCATCAGCACCAAGGGTAAGACCTTGTATGCGGGCCTCTTCAGATGAGAGGGCCGTAAGCATGATGATCGGCACGGATTTCCCGTTGGCGCCCTCCCTGAGTATCCGGCATACTTCCCAACCATTCAGCTCCGGGAGCATGATGTCCAACAAAACGACATCCGGCATCTGGCACGGGACGATCGCTATAGCTTCTTCGCCGCTGTGCGCTACGAGCACCCGATAGTTTTCTTTCTCTAGATTATAGCGAAGGAGCTCAACTACATCTTGTTCGTCCTCAACAATGAGAACCTGTTCATGCATGGGTGACCTGTTTCATGGAGGAGGTAAATTGGCATACACAGCTTGCAGAATAGCGTTTTTTTGTTACAGGATTATTACGGAAGTATTAAATATAGATTACGAAAAAGCCCGGAGCGGCCGAGACACACTGGGGATAATGGAGGGGGGCCATTCTCTAGCGTTGTGTGTCCAGGCCGCTCCAAGAGGGTGATCAGGGCCTGTCATGCCCTGGTTCCCACATCATGACATCTTTCTGGCAATCTTGAGGGAGCGTTCTGCCGTCTCTGCGGTCGCACTCTTCACAGAAAAAAACGCCTGCACTGCTCAGTTCTCTTTTCCGCAGCAAACAGAGATTCTCAGTAACTATATCGCTGAACAGATTGCAGTAGAATGCGATAGCAACTTCTGTTTGACTGGTGTTGTACGCAAAAGATTTTACAACGGCTGTAATGTTATTCTCCTTATCTGCAAACAGCATCACGAATGGTTTTTCGCATCGAATCTTGATCGGAACATTGGGCAATCTCAGTGCAGCCCATCGCAAGCACACGGCAGTTCGTTGCCCATCCGCCGGCATGATTCCGTTATGCTCTCCGACGGCTCGATCGGGAGGGAAACCTCAACGATAGTTCCCTCGCCGACCTTGCTCGAAACGGTAATGCTGCCTTCCAGCAGTTTTACAAGATTCCTGATCGTTCTGAGTCCGAGCCACGATACGGCATGATCATTCTTTTCAGCATGCACGCGTATATCGGAAGGAGCAAAAGCGGCGTTCATCTGCTCCGCAGTCATTCCTCTGCCCGTGTCCGTGATGATAAGCCTTATATTGTACTCGTCTTTATTCAGAATCAATGCGATCCGCCCTCTATCGGTGAATTTTGCTGCATTGCTGATGAGCCCCATCATGATCTTACGGACGTTCCCCGGATCTGAAAGGATTGTGACGGGGCCTCGGGCGTCGACGTCCATCACTTTTACCGGTTTTTGCCCGATGCTCAGCCGTGCTGCATGAGAAACGTCTTGGAGCAGTGCCACAATATCAAAGTATTGGCAGGTTATTGTCGCCTGTTCTGTCTCGAGCTTTGAGAGTTCGAGAATATTGGTAAGGGCAGATGACAGGTCCCCGGCTTGGGACAGAAGGAGTGCAAGACGGCTGTGCAGGATTTCAATCTCTCCCTTTTCATATGCCACGCGCATAAGTTCTGCCATGCCGAGGATCTCGTACAGAGTTAATCCTGCTTCACGGGTCGCCTTGATGATGACCGGAGATTTCAGCCAGTCCGGTTTCGCAGGCCCCTGTCTCATCGTATCAAGTGCCGCACCTTTTGCATGCGAGGGCGAACACACGGGGGAGAGGCTCCTCTTATTCCTGAAGGGCGGCGACTTATCCTGTGCAGTATTCATGGTCATCTCCTTTGGCAAGGCATATCGTTCTATGCTAGCTGCGACTATATCAATATCATGAACAAAAAGTATCCCTGGAGGCAGTCCTCATGAACCTATGGGAGGCTGCCGATCGTTAAAAAAAGAACTGCGCCAATCAAAAACAAAATAACCTCTGCCGTTCCTATCTCTGTCGTCAAAATGGGCTGGCTCTTTACTGCGGTAAAATCATGCCTGCGATCCTTTCTCATGGGTCAGTCCTCCCTCAGAACAATTTCTTCAGATAGCCGATGTCCCCGTTGCGGTACGGCGCCCTGCTCATCGGCTGGATGCGTCTCTGCCCGGGGCTGCATTCCGAATAGAATCGAGAGCGCGGCAGCCAGGATCAGGAGAAAGTAAAACGTGAGAAACCGCCACCCCGCGGTCACGAGTCCGATAGTTCCGGCCGGGAGAAAGGACCGGTACACGAGAGAGAACATTACTTCGGCCCCGCCTGCCGCCCCCGGAGTAGGAACAAGGGTCATGAGCGCGAAGACAAATACCTGGAGTACCATGAACAGGATCGGGCGGACAGGAATGCCCATGCTCGCAAGCAAAAGGGAGATAATGGAGTAGCGACAGAACCATTGGAGCGAAGTCAAAG
Source organism: Nitrospirota bacterium (assembly GCA_035516175.1). Classification (GTDB taxonomy): domain Bacteria; phylum Nitrospirota; class UBA9217; order UBA9217; family UBA9217; genus DASPSR01. The sequence goes on along the minus strand of DATJAO010000060.1, from coordinate 16,812 downwards.
CCATAGTCACCACAAAAATAGATTTTCCCTCACGGGCGATACGGTGATAGGTTGCTGTGAAGTTGCTATACGTATCCTCAAGTTTTCCCTTTAACGCAGCAAGACCTGTCAGCTGCGGTTTTGCATCAGAGGATTTTCTTTTCATCAGCAGGAAGGTAGCGCCGAGGCAAACGCAGATTCCGGCCAGCAACGTCCACAGTGCCGGGTTCCTCAACCCTGCCAGGACAGTCCCGACCTGCGGCAGGTCCCATGATGATGTAATTGTCAGCGCCAACGGCACCATGACCAGGAAAAAAAATGTATCTTCAATATTTTCCAGAACGGAAAGGGACAGGGCGGTACCGCCGGTGAACCCCTGGCGCATCAGCATCCCGATCTTCACGGCACTGCCGCCGATCAGCGGTGGGCTCACAGCCGCACCGAGTTCTGACCCGATGACAACTTTGAACACCGCCGGGAATTCTATACTGTTTCCAAGAAACCTGCTCCACATGAGCAGCCGTAATGAACCGGTAAACCATGGGACGATGCTCAGCAGCATGGCAATCGCGAAGAAAATCGGGGAAAAATTGAGCACCGAAGCAAGCACCTGCCGGTCGGCGGTCATGAGATAAAAAAGGACATTTCCGATGATGCCGATCGGTATGAGAAAGAACAGTTTCCGAAAAAGTTGATGCATCCGTTCGGGGATGCTTGGTGACGGTGGTGCCGTGGTATCGTTGCCGATGTCCGCCTCGTTACGCACAAGTTGCATACCGGCTCGTTCCTGTGCGATGATAGGCAAGAAAGTTTTGCGCGCCGTCCTTCCCGAGGTACCGCTCCAGCATTTTCGGCTCGGTCTTAGTAAGATCGACCATGATCAGGCCGTCAAGCACGTTGCCGAAAGCTGGATCGACATTAAATCCGGCAATTTGCCCGCCCAGTTTGATGTATTGCTTCAAGAGAATCGGGATTCCCTTGCGATCGGTTTCTATGGAGGAGACCGCCTCTGAGATAGCATCGATGTCATCCCCCATGGATCGCACGGCAGCATCGATGTCCCAGATTTTGGAAGGTTTTGAGCGAAGCGGCCTTCTGGCCCGCACGAATTCGGCCATATCAGGGCGGTACCTGGTCTTTTTCAGGAAGCCGACCATCAGCTGTCTGGACATAGCTTGGTATTCATTGGTGATGCTCACAGGACCGAACAGTGTTTTGTAGTAAGGATTTTCAACGATAAATCTGCCGATACCTTTCCAAAGCAGGAGGAGAGGGCCATAGGACTTCTGATACTCAGGACGGATGAACGAGCGCCCTAATTCCAGGGCAGGTCCCAGGTGTTCCAGAAAATCCTTCTTATATCGAAAGAGCGTGCTGGTATAGATACCGCGGACCCCATGCTGTTTCGTCAGCTCATCCGTTCTGCCGAGCCGGTAGGCGCCGACCACCTCGTTTTTCATCTTGTTCCAGATGAACAGGTGGACATAGGTGTGATCGAATCGGTCAAGATCGAGGGCTTTCCCCGTCCCTTCACCAACAGCACGGAACGTGATCTCCCTGAGCCGTCCGATCTCGAGCAGAACATGCGGGACCTGATCACCCGTGGCTTGAATAACGATATTATCGCCGCTCTCGACGAGCGTCTGGCTGGGAGGCAGACTTCGAATCTCTTTAGCAAGGACGTCCATATTTTGGGGAGTCATGATGCATTCGTCAGCGGTGCGCATTTTTCTCAGTGGGAACATTGTAACGCTCCGCTTAGCCTGAATGGTCTGACGATGTTCGAGGAGATAGGTGCGAAACCGGAGATACTCAATTATGAGTGTATCCTGCTCAAGATTGCTCAGCTTGTCGAAGGGGATGATGTCCCCGACGCGCACCTGAATATTCTTCCGCCCCTTGTTAAGCAGCTCATTCGGCAGCATGGCGGTCCTCAGGATGGGATGGACCATCCCTGCCATATGGAAGGCCGCACTGTTGGTCCCCTGAAAGAAAACGGGAAGCACGGGCGCACCGGTTTTCAGAATGACGCGCGCGATACTCGGACTCCATGCTGGATCGGTGACCGTGCCTTTCTGAATATCGAAATGCGAAACCTCGCCAGCGGGGAAGACCACAAGCATGCCTCCGTTGCGAACCCACTCGATGCACTCCCGGATCGGTTTGATGTTTTCCCTGACGGACGACTCCCGTTTGAACGGGTCTACGGCAATCAGCATATCCCGCATTTCCGGAATGGTGTTGAGAAGGTAATTCGCCATGAATTTTACGTCGCAGCGTAGGGAACGCAGGATCGATGCCAGGATTATTCCTTCAATGCCGCCGAAGGGATGGTTTGCCACAACGATCACAGGTCCCGATGGGATCGTGAGTCGGGAAAGATCCTGTTCAGTAAGATCGTACGTAATGTTCAGTTTTTCCATTACTTTTTCCGTGAAGGGTCGGCTGTCAGACATCCGCGCGATGTCGGCGTAAGCCCGGTTCAGGCGGGGAAAGGCTAGGAAATGTTCAATAGGACCTTTCACCATTGAAAAGAGCTTTTTTTGCAATGGGTCCCTAATATTGATGTCCAGCCTGAAGATGCGGTTCGGTTCCGTATGGTTCAACATGGCATTACCCCTTTCATGCCAAAAGGTAGAAGAATTTACTGCTAGGACGCTATGGACGCAAAGGGAAGAGGAGTCTTTTGTTTCAAGAAGGTCAAATTTCAGGCACTTCGCGCCTTCTCGGTTAAAGCTTTTCTAGTTCGTCCAGAACTAGGCTAAACGGGCCCGGATAACATCTGTGATTCGATAGCCCCACGACCAGAATCCGTTTTCAGGACAGGGTGACAAGCGAGAATCCTTGCCTATGATATACCGGTTGCCCCGCCAGACCACCGTTGAGCTAACAAGCGGCACGAACCACACGATACCGATAATGATGTCCTTGACAGGAGCTAGTAAGTAAATAAGCGAGGACGGTCTATCCATCTCGTTTCCCCTCGTCCCAGAATCGATGGTCCTGCCGATGATAGAATCGCCAAGAATTTTGATCAAGCCTACGAGGCTCGCGAACGATAGCGTGATTTGTGACGGCCCGCTTAAGATAGCCGGCAGGGTAGCAACGAAAACCGGATTGGCGAGGGGTTCTAAGAAATATTTAATTCCGCCGATCCTCCATCTGAGCTTACCCCACCGTGTATGGCGGTTCAGGAAGCGTTTGATTCCCCAGTATTCGTTCACATTGCTGATCATATAGTTCGACAAAACGACCTTCTTGCCGGCGAGGTGCATTTCTCGTCCGATGATGAAATCCTCCGCTAGGATATCCTTAAAAGCTTCTAGCCCTCCGATTGTTTCCAGGTCCTTCTTTTTCATGAGCATGGACTTCCCGATGACGCAGGGCATGCCCAAGAATTGATCGAGAAAGCTGACACTGCCGAGGATGAAGGAATTCAAGTGAAGATTCTCGAGGATGGCACCGATGCTGCGGCCTCCGACTCCCCGGATCACGTTGCTCACAAGCCCGACGGCCGGGTCCTGGGTATGACGCATGATCTCCCGGAGATAGTCTTTGCCGACCATCACATTGCTGTCACTGATCAGGATGTAGGGATGGCGGGCCTTTTGATAGGAAGGAACGAGATTGTTTACCTTGGGATTAAGACCAATGTTGCAACGCTCTACGACTATGGTGATATGCTTATCTGGGTATTTGTCCTGTATCTTCTTTGCAACCTTGTAGGCGGGGTCATTGTGGTCCTGGAGGGAGAACAGGATCTCGTATTCCGGATAATCTTGAATACAGAAACTTGCCAGGTTATCAAAGAGGTTGTCGTCGAGGCCTCTCAAGGGTTTGAGGACCGAGACTGGGGGGAGGGAATAAGTCTCACAAGCCGAGGTTATTTTGCCAGGCTTCTGTCCGGATTTGATGAGCGAGTGTGTCGCTCCTATCTGCAACAGGTAGAGTATGAGTCCAATGATCGAGATTACTACACAACAGATGAGAAATATTGTCACGTGGCTCCTCCTTTATGGTACTGCGCAGGATTGACAGCAATAATTGTTTCTCAATCTGAGTTGAGCGCATCTGCCCATAAGTAACAGTAATATTTCCTTATATGCCAACATCGTCATGGTTCAATTCCTGAAAAGCGTAATGCCTACTCCCTTATTATGTCTTATGCACTGTTTAACCGCGTCCACATCCTTTTCGCAATTAAGGAGCGTTTTCCATGAGTAAAGGTGACGCGCCTTGTGAAAGTCGCTGTTGGCGATGTATGGATACTTTTTCAGGCTGATCACGTTGAAGACGTCATCCCGGTTCGCTATCTCCCAGGCATCTATGTATTTTGCATACTTTTCCCGGTTGTTCCAGAGAAAGAGCGTGTCTTTGTTCAGGATATCCGGGGTATAATGGGGATGACATGCAACGGTTAGGGCATTCTGCCGCTTTGCTTCGAGGAAGATTTCTTCATAATCTAAACAGGCAGGTATGAAATCTTTGATGTCGAGAAGGAGGAGGTGAGCTGATTTGTCCTGGGATATATAGTTCTTACTGATTTCAACGCCCGGAATCACGAGCATACTGTATTTTTCCCACGCCCGCCTTGCTTCTTCTTTGATAGCACCGAAGTACTCGTCAAAATTATCTCCGCGGATCGACAGGTTGAACTGTCGGGCAAATTTGCCTATCGAATTGTCACCGCTAACCACATGATCGGTGACAGCAATGACATCGAACCCGGCCTGACCGAAAAGATCAACCGTGTCCCTCATGCTCAGCGAACCATCCGAAAAATTAGTGTGAATATGGAAGTCACACAGCATCATTGAACATGATCATACAGCGGTTCTATTACAGAAGTATTACGGGAATATTAAGTTTTTGTTAAAAAAGCGGATTTGAAAAAAGTATGATAAGAAGCTTCCGTTGCACCGATTCGTGATCGTCTTCGTAGTATGCGTTGTTCAGGCAGTTAAATTTATTCAACAACTCTTTGTCCCTTCGTCGATTATATTGACAGCCGCACGCATGTGTTTGGTCCATGCTATAGGCGCGAACTCCCTCCTGTGTCGCTTACACTTCCGTCTCAACACTTTCACTGACTTGGACCGGCAGCAGCCGGTCAGCAGGGCGGCTGCATTCGAGCACGAGCGTCTTGACCACATCATCAACGTTCTCGGGTTTGACGCACTGCTCAGCGGTCATCGGGAGGACAGCCTTTTTCATCCGGTGTGCGAACGTCTCTCCGCCTTCGATCATGTCATAATCGACGATAATCGCCCGCGCGGGACCGGTAGAGTAAATATCTGCTACAACACCACTTTCTATTTTGATGATGATAGTATTTTTCATTAGCCCCTCCATACTATTTCGTCGTATGCTCGCTCTTGGTTCGTATTACGAAAGGGAGAATCCCCTTGGCGGTTCATGGATGTCTTCTGATGATAGTGATCAGATCGTACCGTAGTTTCGTTACGGCAGAGTTACGGCATTATGAAGTTATTGTTACATGCTTGAACGGCTTTGGATCAGATATGCATAGTAGGTCGCGGCATAGGTCGGGGTGCGTTCAAGTGTTGCGAAGTCTACGCGGTAAAGTCCGAACCGGGCATCGAGTCCTTGCAGCCATTCATAGTTGTCGATGAGGGTCCAGTAGTAATATCCTTTTACATCGAGACCGTCCCGAACACATTTTTCTACGACATCGACATGTTTTTTCATGTATTTTACTTTTTCCTCGGTGTCGTGCGAGGCGATTCCGTTTTCGGTAATAATGAGCGGCAGGTTGAGCCGTGAAGCGTACCGGAGTACCTTTTCGAGCCCGCGCGGGTGGATTTCCCATCCTAAATTCGTTAGACCGTGGCCGTCAATGTCCATGTGCCGGAGTTCGATACCCATCTTCTTGAATGGATTGAACCGAAGGTGGATGCGAGTGTAATAATTTATGCCGAAAAAGTCGAGTTTGTCCTTGATGGGCACGTCAATCTCCACGGGCCGGGAAAAGGGGAACTTGACGATAAAGATGCCGGTCTTGAAAGCATTAATGATAGAGTGGTTGTAAAAGTAGTTAGCGGTCTTTTTCAGGACACGATCGAACGGGTTCCATTTTTTCCAGGGAGCGAATACGGACATGTTGTGAGCTACGCTCACTTGGGCCTCGGGAACGTATTGGTGGATGATGTCATACGCCTTCCCATGGCAGGTGAAGATATTTTTTAGGGCGACGAGCGAGCGGCGGACGTCTCGGAGGCCAGGCGGCGTGACGCCCTCAAGGTAGCCGCCGAGCAGGATGACGTAGGGTTCATTGAATGTTATCCAGTATTTGACCCCTTTAAGGGTAGAGACCATCATTTCCGTGTATCGGAGAAACTTCTCGATCGATGCCGTCCGATGCCAGGGATGACGCTCCATGAACCAGCGGGGATGAGTGAAGTGGTGGAGGGTTACCATCGGCTCGATGTGGTAGCCTCGCAGGATATCGATGACCTCCTGATAGTGCGCGATGGCCTCTTCGTCCCAGGTGTAATCACGCGGCTGGATCCTGCTCCACTCGAGGGAAAAACGGTAGGCATTGACCCCCAGTTCCTTCAGGAGCTTAAGATCTTCCCGGAAAAGGTTGTAGTGGTCCGTTACCAGTGGAATTTTACTCAGGCAAGGGTCCCAGGTTGCCCAGTCGGCGTAAGGAGAGCCTTCGAGTTGAAAGGCTGATGTAGCCACGCCCCACTGAAAATCATCTGGAAAGATCTTTTTCTTTTTTTGTTCTTTCATGCAGTCCGTCGGTCTCCCTTAATTATTTCCAGTATATCACCATAAAAAGGAGTCCCGCCAATAACGCTACGAACAGGACAATCTCTTCGATTTTCTCTAAGTGATTTTTGTTCATGCTGTTATCCATGGGTTGCCTCTTCCGCCTCCAGATATTTTTCCGGTGAGAAAATGACCGCCAGCGTCCTGAGACCGCCGATTACGAGTATCAAGACCGAAAGCGCAATGATCATTTCCGATCCAAGACTGTGCTCATAGAGACCAATCATGATCTCGCGGAGCACAAAGACCAGCGCGGCATCGGTGATGAAGGTTATTTTAAGCCGGTGCACCGTGAAGTATTCAATGACGCTCCTAAGCAATTCAATGACGATGAACATCGAAAGGATGTTGGTTACCATCATGTGGAAGGCTGACGCAATGGTCTGGCTGCCGAAAACAGCGCGCAGATCAAGAATGACCCGCGCGATGCCCATCATCATGGCGATGATCACCATCGGGATCATGAATTTGATCATACTGTCAACGATCTTGGTAAAGTATTTCATAAGCGTTCTTCTGCGGTTGTGACATCGGAACGAACATCGCCCTAACCTTTGTAAGGCTGCATACTGCCAGATTTTTATTACACGCATGTTACAAATGAGTTAAAATTGCATGAAGAGAGAATCTCCCACTCAAAAGTCTTTTTATTTTCGCCAACATGCAGGAGGAATAAAGGTCGTGCTCTTTGATAAAAGATGGAGGTAGGTCAGGCCTATCTTTAATTCTTACATTGCCAAATGGTCGTATGTGAAACCTGCAAAAGAACGATTGCATTAAATTTATAAATTTGATGATTATCAGTGAAGGTTGGCACCTATACGAAAATGCAGACGCGCGATTTCGCAAAAAAAGAGTGTTATTGTCTTGTATAAGTTTGATCCAGGAAAGCTGCTCGGTCGCTGCAGGGGTCATGGAAAAGATTAAATGTCAGTGTATTGCCGACGATGGTATAGGTATAAGAACCACTTTCTATTCTCCCGGTGGTACTGCCGATGCAAGAACCGGAGTCGGTGACTATTATAACGTTCCCGCTCACTGTAACGCTGCCTCGAACTGCTGGAATACCCTCATGATTGAAATCACGTAAATAGGTATTGTCCGAGTTAAACGTAAGACTATATCCACTGCTGACCCACGTGCCAGCAAGCGGATTCTGAGAATTTGCTGTATTTGTATTTGAGCTGCTTTCTCCAACAAGAGGGAAAGGTGAATTTGTATTTGTAATGGAGCCTCCTCCATTACTGCCACAGCCAAAAAAGAAAAACACCATGAAAGAGCACAGTAACGTCATTAATGAGTGATTGGTTCTCGTTTTCATGTCTGAGCCTCCCTCAGATGTATTTCCAAAAAAACGAATCACCGAGCCATGAGCCGTAATCATGGATATGATAGCCGTCCGTGGTTCCGGACCTGTAAAGTCCAGGATATTTATTATGCAAGATAAAGAATAGCATTCAATGTTTTTTGGCTGTTATGAACCAGGAGCCCATGAAAAATTCACGAGTTCTAATCCTGGTTTGACTATTCCAGAAAGTGTCAGTGCACGTAAGCTAGAGAAAATAGCGACTAAATTTGATAGCTGAATCTATCAGTCGTCTGTTACGAATCGATTAAGGGAATGTTACGTTTTCATGAATTTATGATATGCATTCTCATCTCTTGTAATCTGAACCCGCAGGGCGCTGATGGCTACGAGAAAGGGCAACGCGACCGGTCGGAACAGGCCATTAATACTTGCCGGAGTCATGGACGTGCATCATCAGGCAATTAAAATCATTCTGCACAAGAAACAGGATCATCACTACCCCATGGACCAGATATCCCAAGAGCGAAAGGTCTTTACGGCCCATCGTTTCCGCTATCTCTACCCCCGTGTGACATCATTTCTGGGAGCTCAATGAAGAACAGGGACAGCAACAGCATTCCGACGCCATTTTCATGACAATCTGATATTTCCGAAGTATGATGGGGATCTAGAGTATCGTGTGGTGACCGGCAGCGGTTCGAGGAGTGAAATATACACGGAAGCAGTTCCAATGAATTACAGTATACCGTGCATCACATCTTTAAATGAATCCCTCTTGCCCCAACATCTTGACAGCCTCTAACTTACACGATACAATGTAATTGCGGTTTCTAAAAATAGAGTACAGTGAGGCGCGTGCACTGACATGTGGAAAACCATTGGTGGCTTCGTGGTGAGCAATTTTGCCGAAGTTTTTGTTAAGGAACTGGTTAAAGAGATATCGCAACCCAAGAAGACGACAGTGCAGCAGGTACGGCATGCTGCTTCTGCACCGAATACAACGAAGATCGGACCTCAAGAGCCAATAACTTTTACAAAGGGACAGGTCATGGTATTCGAATGGGTACCGACCTCGAAACAAGAGACGGACGATCCGGATGCCAAAGTACAAGAATAGCCGTCTGCCGGTGGATGAATCGGAGACGAAACGAGCAACTATTTGACCGCAACTCTCATAAAGTCCATCAATGCCACGACTCCCACAATTGTAGTTCCATCTGTCACAAATACCCTTGCAATGTTGTAGCTTTGCATCATACTCATGAGATGAGTGACATCCATATCAGTTCTCACGCATATGACTGGTTTGGTGGCGACTTCAGCCGCGCTGACTTTCGCCGGGTCGACATTCTTTGCAAGAACCTTGTTGAAGATATCGCGTACGGCGACGATCCCGAAGCCGTCCGAATCATCTTTCGGTTTGACCAGCACGGATCTTATCATTTTTTTCGTCATCAGCTTCATGATCTCGTTGACGCTGGTTTCTGCTGACACGGATTCAATGGATTTATTCATCATTTCGGCAACCTTCATGTGTATAACTCCTTGGGCAAGGGCAGGTTATAGTCACATAATACCAGGAGGACGGCTCCGTACGGTCTTCCAGAGTTATAGTGCATGCGGGAGTGTGCTCCTTTATTTGTCATCCAAACAATAAAGCGATTTTATCATAGAAATGAATGCGCTGCAACGGGTCATTCTTTGGATTCCAGAGGCAATCGACGAGATGAAAAAAAATATGAGATATTTCTAACAATGCGGATCATTTAGTGTGATAATGTGATCAGGCGGGTTCTGCAGAAATGCACGGCCCTACTGATGGACGACTATGGACTTCGCTTTTCCATTCAGCCTTGCGATCGCCAAACTGCTGGCCTCAAACTATGTTTCCAGCCGCATACAGGTCAAGACAGAGTATGAATCAGTGCAACGAATTCTTGCATTGTGCACCGGGCAGATCGTCAAGATCATAGTGAACATAATTCTTCTGCTGATTGCCGTCTATGGCACCGGTTGGATCCTCACTCGCAGAATGAGCGTCCTCGTCATTTGTTCCGTGTACATGGCATCGGTCGTCGAAAGCCTTGTGCGGTTGCTCCAGGGACTGCCTGACATCTTCTCTCTCATCTTTGTGCACAACGGCCACCCACGCTCTTTTATCAGTAGGAGAGTGCATCGGGAGGTATACCTGCGGCTTGTCGAGGCAGATGCCAGGGGTTCAATATTCAGGCGACTGTTCAAGCAGATCATGCTCCGCTCGAATGAAGAGATCGCGCGCGAGGTGGCGCACAAGGTCACCCCCGCCATCTGGAGCCGGGTGGTCGGACGGCTTATAGCTACGACAACAGCCCTCGTCGCGTATATCATCTTTTTCCGGTTCCTAGTCGCACCCTATATCATCACCGGGCACACCAAGCTCACGGTCTGGCAGGCGTTGCTCTACCCGGTTGCCTACGCGTCCGACTACTTCTTCGGCACATCCTTCATGAAATATGTGCATTCTATCCGTTTCCGGCTGTTCGGCTAGAGGTTATGCTAGGCCTACGCGTAAAGCATGGGGGTACAAACGGGGATGTGTTCGACGAGAGTCGGGAAGGCGGGGTATGCACGCGCGGAGATGAGGATGATGCATCCGACGGACGAAAAAATCTATGTTTTATAGCAATCAGACCGATGCCCTGTCCTGCTCACCCGTCCCTCTGTGGTCGAACTTGCCGTGCTTGAGGAAATGCGCGACCTGCCGCATCACCGGCGGATCTCTCATAATAAACGTGTGGGTATTGGGGACAATGATGAAGTCACTCATCTCCGGGAGCATGGTGCTTTTCACAGAAACCATACCGTCGTCAGGCCCGTCCATGAAAGCGGAGAACAGAAGATTGATGCTCAGGTTACCCGCGATCACGCCGACGTCAATCCCAACGGGCTTTAAGCGATTTACCAAGGACTCGGGCCCCCTGCCGATCTGCTGCCCGGCCGGGCCGGTAATCCATCGGTAGAGAGGGAGTTGCATGAGCAGATCTACAAGCTCGCTTCCCTGATTCGGCGGAGAGAGCATGACTAGCCTGCTGCCTGCAGGCACCGAATGCTGCTGGAGGTACTGACGGACAATGATCCCGCCTAGAGAATGGCCGACAAAATGAACTTTTACTGCTCCGCCTGCTTCACATCCTTTTACGGCGCGCGCAAGATGCGTTTCGGCAATCGTCTCGATCGATTTGGTTGTCGAGGGATAGGCGAGATTAATGGTAGTATAGCTGAGGTCTTTTAAATACTGCTCAAGCCTGCGCATAGACTGTCTGAAGCGGCCCAGCCCATGAAGCAGGATCACACACTCAGTCGTGTCATCCCTTGTTTGATTTTCTGTATTCACGGTGCAAAAGATTCGTTCTTGACGTCGTTTACACTGCAAATAATATTATACATTATTTTGAAAAGCAAGGAGCACCTAATCGAATGTTCCTAGCAAAATTCTTGCAATTTATCCTTGATTATTGTACGCTCATACAGGTAACAACACTCCGAGGCTGCAAAGTTAGGAATTACTGAGGAATATCGTATATCTAGTGGAGGTCATCGTATGGGCTATCTGGAGATTATTAACTGGGAAACGATCAAGAAAGACCTGCAGGAAGGACTAGAAAAAGGAAAGGCGGCAATGAAGCAGGGCGCCATCGTCGTGCAGAAGAAAGCAGAGGAACTCACGGAAGAAGGAAAGCGGCAGTATAAAGTGTTAACACTCAAGGCCAGGATACACGAGGCGATCACTGATCTGGGCGCCAAGGTCTATGCTATCATGAGCAGTACGAAGGTTAAAAACCCTGCACACGACACCGGGGTGAAGGACGTCATGGTCCGGATCAAGGACCTCGAGGAACAGATCTCAATACTCGAAGGGAAGGGTAATACAGCGCGCCCCAAAGCACGCCCTAAGGCACGCAAAAAGAAATGAAACTCTGAAAGCATCAACTTGTTGTATTCCGCAATCGAGTCAACATGGTAGAAATTGTCGCTATTGGCGTTCGGGCATCCTTAGGTCTTTGGAATTTTCTTGTACGTCTTACAGAGAGGATATCGCGAACACCTGAAACGTACCACTGTATGTTCATGCCTATAGAGATGCATGGCGCTTCCACATGCACTGCAGAGCGGTCTTATTCGAACTCTCGTCCGATGGGAAGCGGTAAATTGCGTACCACACATTAAGCAGAGATAGCGCTGTTTGCCTGTCCGGGCCTTCCCATCACGATATACGGCCTCCGATGCACACTTTGGGCAACTTATTGTTTCGATAGAGTCCTTAGACATCATTACCTTTATTGCAATGGGGAAGTGATTGAAAAAATATTCTAGTGGAAGGTGCTGCATCCCGATGTTACATGGTAAGGTTTTGCGACAAAAAGTTACAGATTCTCTCTTGAGGTTCTCTCAGATTACCTTTGCCTCAATCTCTCTTTTACGCTCCGGCTGACGAGAATCGGGAGGAAGGCTCTCACCTTCGCCTCCCTTTTGAAAACTTCTAGGATTTCCCGGTACAGACTGTTTACTTCCTCAACAGGGACCCCAAGCTCCAGTGCAAGTTTCTGAATGGCGCGGGCATGCTGATCGTATTCTTTTTCATCGGTGAGCGGGTAGATATTATTTACACTTTGTTCAGGCATATGTTCCTCCTCCCTCCCAGGGAAACCTCATTGCTAAACACCCGTTCGATGACCTCACGATGTCTTTCTCATCTGCCTCGCAATACCTTTGCGAGGAACAGCGGACAGCGGTCATAATCTTCGGTGCTACATTGACTTTCCTTTCTTTCACTATTAATGGTTGCAACTGTATTTGAGGCTGCACAATAATTGTTTATCGGTGTCAGGTAAGGGCATATTAATTCATTTTCCATTTTTGGATGCGAATCGTTCACGATGGCCCATCGAGAAATGTGCATAATTATCTCCCTCACTTTTAATATTATATTCAGAGAATGTTACATGAATGTTACAAAAATGGAAAAAATACTTTACTCCGGCTACTGACTCGTTTGGATTTTTCATCCGAAGATACAGGTAGACTACGGGCACAGCAAGCAAGACGCAGTATCGTACAATAAAAAACGATGTCATCTATTACTGCAACATGTTGGGAGTATGTAGACATTCTACTTCTGGATATTCGGGAGAAGATCCATGCAATAATGAAGAATCCAGTCCTTGAAGGTATTTATCAAAGAAGGCGAGCGTATAGACATTGATGATACTATGAACTCGTTTTGGGGAGATTTTTCCCGTAAAACCAAGCCACGATGCGAGCGGTGTCCACAAGGGACAATCGGAAAAATCATAGTGTCCAGTTCTTTTAAGTCTCATGATATAGCCGTTGCTGCAAATTCTCTGTATTCTTCTATTCCACTCCGCTACAGAAATCTGTAATTCCTGCCGCGTCATATTCATGAACGCTAGTTCTTCATCTGATACTTCACGTAAAGAACGATCGCTTTGCAGCTGCAGGAACGGTTGCTTTACTCCCTGGCTATGAGCATTACCGAAGGGATATCCATCCATGCTGATACCCGCTTTAAAACGGCTGTCGATAGACAGTGTCTGCGCCGCTGCAGCCCCACCGAATGAATGGCCAAAGTAACCGACTTTCGTTAGATCTAGCCTATTGGTAAACATATCTTTAGGATTAACAACATTGATCTTCGATAACTGGTCCAGTACAAACCGTGCATCTGCAACCCATTCGTTTAAGAAAGGTCTCAGCCCATCCTCTGTAAAATGGTCGAGACGATGCGCTGGGACAAGCCGACCGTCAGGAAACACTGTGCCGACAGATACGTAGGAATGATCAATGCCAACGACAACATATCCATGGCTCGCCAGTTCTTCCACTTGAAATGTGTTCTGGAACCTATGACCGTTGAAAGCATGAGAAAAAAAGAGTATGGGAAATTTTTGCCGGGATGTGGATATCTTCGCTCCTATTAGAGAATTAGACATAACATAGTGAAAGTTGCTCAACATCAGGCGGGGAATGCCAAAGACGCGTGCCAGTTCTTCGGTCAGATAGTCAATATTCGGATGATAAGGAGCTGTCAGCAGACCTCTTGAATGTTCGGCTGGATACCATATTTGAACCATAAGTTCTCGAGGATTCAAGGTTCCCCTTGAATGGTCCTCCCTTCGGGAAAAATCGATCCAATATCGTGACGCCGTTCCAACAGCATAAGGCCCCGTTGGCTTTTCAAATTTAAACACGGGAAATAAGTACGCGGGTAACGCCACCGCAATGGTTAAATAAAGAGTGCCGAATGCGACGGTTATACCTCTGGACATTGCATAAGGATTACTTCTGTGTGATGACGCGAACCTGTTATTTATCGTAAAAATAACCTGAGCTATCACGAGTGAATACGCAGGGAGCATGTGCCATCGATACCCCTCAGCCATAAAATGAGCTATTAGTGCGGCCATCGAAGTGACAGCCAAAAAATTGAATGTCACCTTATGAACGTTTCTCCATGGAAAAATCAGCCAAATCACACAAAGCAGGTTGAGAAACAGTAGAACGCACTCAAGCGGTCTCATCGTTCACATCCCATTGTTTTCTTACCATATATCAACACATTGGGCATGCACAATATAGTGAACGAAAATTCATCTCGTTTTGTCACAATGCAGCCCATATGGACAATAAAAAGGAATTTTATATAAAGATAATAGCCCTCGTACGAAAAAGCAAGACTGTATACGTTAAAAAAGTGAAGCCTGCTGTAACAATCAGATCAATGATTTTTGCGATTGTGCGATATAATAATAACAGGATGATCATATTCTTGTACGGACGGCTGTTCCTTAAGCCTACCGTATCAAGGAAATTAAAGACGGCGATCTGATAACTTGTAATAAATGAGTGGCGCAAGACAGCTTATAGGTAAGTAATGAAAGACAATATGGACAGAGCTAAAAAACCGAGCTAAATTTATATGGTTACGATCAAGAAAGGAGGTTTTGATATGGGGCTCTTGGAAGATGGATTGAAAGGGAATCTTGTTACCGGGTTGGCTGTCGGCATCGGCGCAGCGGTATTGGCGCCCGTGGTAATTCCGCTTTTTGCAAACATCGCGAAGCCGCTCGCGAAGGCCGCGATCAAAGGAGGCATGCAGATGTATGAGCGCGGCAAGGAGGTCTTTGCGGAGGTTGCTGAAATTACAGAGGATATTGTAGCTGAGGCAAAGGCGGAGCTGTCCGAGTCGACGGCGGCGGCTGCAGCGGCTACCGCGCAGGCCAAAGTGGAGTCGGCTGCGCCATGATTCCTGATGCTGTCATTGCCCATGCTTCAACAGGTAGATTGCGGGTGAGGATCCCCTCACAAAAAGGAAACCTTGCAGCACTTAAGTCCCAAGGTGACCAATTGGCCGCGTGTCCCGGCGTTCTCTCAATTGAGGTGAACCCGGCTACGGGCAGCATACTCTTGATTCACCAAACGACGATGAGTGCGATTGCGGAGTATGCTCGGTCCAAGAACCTTTTTTCCTTAGAAGAACAAAAGGGTCCGAAAGTGCCATCTGCAGATCTTCGCCGCAACCTCGGTGAGACGTTCAGAAGCGTTGACCGGCAGATACAGAATCTCACAGACGGGGATATGGATTTGAAGGGGGTCGCTCTCGTAGCCCTGATAGTAATGGGCAGCGCACAGATTTTGACCGGGAATGCAGGAGCCATACCGTGGTTCGCAGCATACTGGTATGCGTATCATCTCTACTCAAAAACAGATGAGGGTCTAAAAAAATAGTATTAACCGAATACGGGTAGGCGGGGGTTTTCCAGACTTTGTACGTAATATCAGTTACAAAGGCTTCTAAAATTAATATAGTTTATTTTCACTCCCACAGAAATCCGTTCCTAAAAATTGTCAAAATATCAAAAGGTTAAAGAGAGGACCTTAAGGTTCTGCGAACCTTAGTTAGGAGGAACGCTATGAGTGACCAAAAACAAAAGGCCCCGACGAAGAAGACCGTGAAGCGCAGTGCGCGCAGCACATCATCGGAATCGGATGTCGATGTCATAACTACAACGAGTACTAAAGGAGAGGCAGACATGACGAGCGCAGAGAACATAGGCAACCCGGCAGCATCAGAAGAGATGGGGAAAGCAGGGGTTACTGTAAAAGAAGGTGTTATCAGCAGTCTGAAGGGGATTAATGAGATCGAGGCGGAAATCGTCAGCATCGTCCGAAATACGGTATCCAACACGCTGCGTGCGACAGGCTCGGTTGCTGGTGAAGCTGTTGGCATCACCAAGGACGTGGTCAAAGGCGCGATCCAGGCCACAGAAGAGGTCGGCACGGGGCTCATCTTGAGCACTAAGAGCGTGGCAAAAGGGCTAGTCATGGGCGTGAGCGACGTGGGCGGCGATGTCATTACTGTCGCGGGCCAGACCGTGAAGGGTGCCGTCAAGGGCGCGGCTGAGGTCGGCGCAGATGTGGCTATGGTAGCACGGCGTGCCGTAGATGGCGTAATAGAGGCTACGAAGGAAGTCGGCGGGAACGCAGAAGAAGTGGCGAAGGTGGCCGTAAACGGCGCTATTGATGCAGCAGGTTCAATCGGCAATACGGCAGTGAAGGCGGTCAAGGACATGCTGGTCGGCGTTGTAGAAGGAGCGAAGGATATCAGCCATAGTGCCTTGCCCGGAGGCAAGAGACAGGGTGATACACAACAAGGTCATTAACGATCGCCA